>JBGASF010000015.1:0-81122 GCA_044229835.1 Polyangia bacterium
GCTGGCCATCGGGAGTTCGTCGCCCTGCGCTGGGGTTTGGTGCCCGCGTGGTCACCGGAACCACGCACCGCCTACAGCACGTTCAACGCCCGCGCCGAGACCGTGGCGGACAAGCCGGCCTACCGGCAGGCGTTTCGTCGTCGGCGCTGCCTCATTCCCGCCGACGGCTTCTACGAGTGGCGGCGCGAGGATGGCGTCAGCCGGCCCTGGCTGATGACGATGCCCGATGGGGCGCCGTTCATGATGGCGGGGCTGTGGGACGTGGCGCGCGGGCCCGAGGGTGGCGAGCAGCGCACCTGCGCCATCATCACGCGGCCGGCGCTGGGGGTGGTGGCCAGGATCCACGAGCGCATGCCGGTGATCTTGCCGCCGGGTGACGCCGGGGCGGAGGCGCGCGAGGTGTGGTTGACGCCGGGGCGGCTGGAGCCGGAGGCGGCGCTGGCGGTGCTGGAGGATGTGCGCGGGGCCGAGGCGCTGGTGGCGCGGCGGGTGGGCATGAAGGTGAATGATGCGCGGAACGAGGGGGCGGAGCTGGTGCAGCCGGCCGCGGTGGAGGTGGAGGCGGAGGTGGAGGCGGAGGCGGAGGCGAGGTGGTTGCGGGCGCGCTGGATCATGCCTGGGAGATCGAGGGTTTCGGCGGCGGAGAGCGCGCGGGTGAAGGCGGTCTGGGCCTCGCTGGTGCGGCCGGCGGCGATGAAGGCGCAGCCGAGATCGTAGTCGAGCTGCGCGACCCAGGCGGCCAGGTGGGCGGCCTGGGCCTCGGCGCGCGCGGCCTGGAGGCGCGCGAGGGCGCTGGCGTGCTCGCCGAGGCCGGACTCGAGCAGCGCGATGAGGCGGCTGACTGGCCCCTCGTAGGTCATCGGGACGTGGCCCGACACCATGTGCAGGGCGGCGTCGGGCAGCAGCTCGGCGCGGAAGGCCTCCAGCTCGGCGCGGGTGGCGATCTGGGCGCAGGCCTCCATGGTGAGGTGGCGCAGATCGGTGCACGCCAGCGGCATGCGCCCGCGCACCCGGGCCAGCTCGCGCTGGGCGGCGTCGCGATCCTCCATGCGCGCGAAGGCCGCCATGCGGATGCAGGCGGCCAGGATGTCGGCGTGGGGAACGTCGCCCATCATCGCGACCACGCTGTCGAGCGCGCCGCGGATGTCGCCGTCGCGATGCAGCAGGACGGCGCGGCTGACCAGGTGCGCGGCCAGGGACATCGCCAGCGCTGGATCGTCGCTGACGCTGGCGTGCTGCTGCACCTCGACCACACAGCGATCGGAGCGCTCGCAGTCGCCGCGGGCCAGCGCGCGCATCGACTCCAGCAGCAGGGCGCGCCAGCGCAGGCGCGGGTGGCCGGCCTCGAGAGACAGCTCGAGCAGGCGCTCGACGTCGGCCTCGAACGCCGGGATGTCGCCCAGCACGGCGTGATCCAGCGCCAGCCGGGCGTGCGCCTGCAGCGCGCGCGGGGTGTCGCCTGCGGCCAGCGCGAGCTCGCGCAGCTCCTCGCCGAGCGCGATGCGCGCGCGCGGCGGGGCATAGTCGACCAGCGCCGAGCCGGCCATGTGCAGCACCTCGCGCAGCAGCGCCGGGTCAGCCAGCGCGCGCGCACTCGCGATGGCCTGCTCGGCCATCGCCATCGGCCCCGACGGATCGTCGGCAGGCTGCAGCGCCGCCGCCAGCCGCGCCTGCACCCGGCAGGCGATCGCGCTCGTGCTCGTGCTCGCGAGCAGCGCCTGCGCCTCGCGCAGCGCCGCGACCAGCCCGGCGTCGACCGTCCCCGGGCGCAGCTCGCCGCCCAGCGCCAGCGCGGCCCGCGCCATGAGCTCGCCGTCACGCCGCGCGCGCGCCTCGGCCAGCACGGCCTCGCAGCGCCGCCGCGCCTCGGCATGACGCCCGGCCGCGCGCGCCACCACCGCCCGGTGCAGCGCCTCGTCGGCGCTGGTCGGCGGCGCCGGCAAGCCGGCCGCCACCGCGTCCTCCAGCCTGAGGTACAGCGCGAAGGCGCGATCATGCGCCCCCTGCGCCTCCAGCTCGCGCGCGGCGCGCAGCGCCAGCCCGATCGGATCACCGTCGGGCCGCAGCGCCGCCAGGGCATGGCGCGCGCGCTCGATGACCACGTCGGCGCCATCCCCGGACTGGGCCAGCGCCTGCCCCGCGCGCGCGTGCAGCTCGGCGCGCGGCGCCGGCTCCAGCCCCTGCTCGATGGCGTCGCGCACCAGGATGTGGCTGAAGCGGTACTGCCCGGGGCGCAGCTCGAGCACCAGCCCCGCGCGCAGCGCCGGCGTGAGCCGCTCGATGACCTGCGCCGGCAGCCCGTCCTGCATGCGCGCCACCACCCCGGCGCTGAAGTCGCGCCCCAGCACCGCCGCGCACGCCAGCACCTCACGCGTCGATGCCGGCAGCTGCGCCACGCGCTCGCCGGTCAGCTCGCGCACGCTGGCCGGCAGCCGCACCGGCGCCGCGCCGCGCGACACCCGCGCACACTCGATCACGAACAGCGGATTGCCCCCGGTCAGCTCGCACAGCTCGCTGACGAAGGCCGGCGCCAGCGTCCGCCCCGCCACCGCCGACGCCAGCGCCGCCACCTCCGCCGCCGGCAGCACCTCCAGGCGCACCTCGCGCCCATCGCGCGCCATGCGGGCCAGCCGCGCCGCCGTGGGCCCGGCCAGCCGGGCATCGCGATCACGCTGCGTCACCAGCAGCAGCACGCCCAGCGCGCGCAACGGCCGGGCCAGGAAGCTCAGCAGATCCAGCGTCAGCAGATCGGCGGCGTGCAAGTCGTCCAGGATCCACACCACGGTGCGCTGCGCCGCCGCGCGCCCCAGCGCCTCCAGCACGCGCTCCCACAGGTGGAAGGCCGCCTCGGGCGCGGTGCCGCTGGGCGGCTCCAGCCCCAGCGCGCGCAGGCACGGCCACACCGGAAAATAGGGCGGCGCCTCGGCCAGCTCCCACGCGCGCCCGTAGACCACCGCGGCACCCCGCGCCTCGGCCTCGCGCCCGAGCAGCTCGGCCAGCGCGCTCTTGCCGACGCCGGGCTCGCCGGTCAGCAGCACCAGCTGGCCATGGCGCGCCTCGGCCTGGGCCAGCGCGCCACGAAGTGTCGCCAGCGCCTCGTCGCGCCCGACCAGTGCGATGCCCCCGCTCACAGCACTCTTTCTACAACTGTTTGCTCACTTCGTCAGGTGCAGCATGACCTTGTTGCCGCCGATCCACACATCGCCGGCGCTGGAGCCATGCACCGCGACCAGCGGCTGCTCGGTGCCGCTGGCGACGTCCGACCACGACTTGCCGTTCCAGTGCTTGATGGCGCCGCGCTGGCCCACCGCCCAGACGTCGTTCGGCGCCGCGCCCCAGGCGCGCACGAAGTCGTCGAAGCCATCGCCGATGCTGATGCGCGTCCACGCGCTGCCGTCCCAGTGCAGCATCCACTCGTCCTCGCCGACCGCCCACACGTCCGTGGGCGAGAAGCCGAACAGCCCCTCGCAGTTGTAGTGGTCGGTCTGATCGCGGATATCGACCCAGGCGGTGCCGCTCCACTCCTTGAAGTCGGTGACGCCGCACACCCAGGCCTGCTTGGCCCCGGTGCCGGCGGCGAACACGCTGCTCGAGAACGAGCCCGCGATGCCGCGCCGGATCCAGTTCGCGCCGTCCCAGTGCACCGAGGCGCCGTTGTCGCCGACCGCCCACACATCGGTGGCCGAGCTGCCGTGCACGTCGGCCAGCCCGCCGCCGGTGCTGGGCGCCTTGCTGGCGGTCCAGGTGGTGCCGTTCCAGAACGCGATGTCGTCGCCGCCCACCGCCCAGATCGCGGTCGGCGAGGCGCCCCAGATCGACTGCAGCGACTGCGCCCCGGTGATGGTCTGCGCGGTCCAGGTCGCGCCGTCGTGGTGATACACGGTGCCGTTGCCGATGGCCCAGACATCGTTGGGCGCCGCGGCCCAGATGTCACTCCAGATCAGGAAGCCGCTGGCCGCCGCCGGCACCTTGGTGTCGACCCGCGTGAACGGCGAGTCCTCGCCCCCACACCCGGCCACCACCAGCGCCAGCGCCACCCCGAGACCACGCAGTTTCCCCATGGCCCCAGGATATCAGTTCGCCGCAGCCCCCGGCGTGATCGACGTGGCACCGGCGGCGCTCGACGACCCGAACGGCTCGGCGGCGAGCAGCTGCTGCACCTCGATCGCGGTCGGGGTCCATGACTCGATGCGGCCCTCGATGACCAGCGTCCACGGCTGCGCCAGGGCCATCGCCAGGGCGTCGCGATCGGTCGCGACCAGCAGCTCGGCGGGCAGCCGCACCACGGCACGGCCATGCTCGTCGGGGGTCGCGCGCAGCGTACCGGCGCTCGGCGCGCGGACCAGGAAGGGCTGCGTCGCCGGTCTGGTCTCCAGCGCGACGCGGCGGCTGACCAGGCGCTCGCGGCTCACCGTCCGCCGCTCCTCGCCCGCTGCCACCGTGACCACGACCCCGGTCAACAGCAGGCCGGCGCCCACCAGCGCCGTGATGCTGCCGGCGCTGGAGTCGTCGCTGCCGTCATCGGGGCAGCCGGTGTCGCAGCCGCCGCCGATGCCCTTGCCGAACTCGCTGAAGCCGCTCATGCCGATGGCGCCACCGGCCAGGACGCCGAGGACGCCCGCGGCCTGCAGGCCACCGCCGACGGACTGACCGCTCGAGGGCTCGGCGATGTCGACCTCGCTGCGGGTGCGGGTCACATACTGCTGGCCGCACAGCACCTGGACGTCCAGTCGCAGCGCGCCGCCGCCCAGGACCTCGACCTTGGTGCGCGCGCGGCCGCGTGAGACGCAGGCGCCCGAGCGCTGCTCGACCTGGCCCAGCTCGCGCCGGGCCACCACGCGGCGGCTGGTGGTACCGCACCCCGCGCACAGCAGGGCGAGCGTACCCAGGGTGGCGACCAGGCCACGCATCAGAACGCCCTCGCGGTCGCGACGGGGGTGGCACCGAGCAGGCGCTGCACCTGGGCCGCGGTCGGCGTCCAGGTCCCGGCGCGGCCCTCGATGACCAGGGTCCAGGGCTGGGCCAGGATCGACGCCAGCAGCACACGGTCGGTCTCGGCCAGGACGCTGGCGGGCAGGCGCACCACGCCCAGGCCGGCATCGTCGAGCTCCACGCGCAGCGCGGGTCCGACGGGCGCGCGCACCACGACTGGCTGGGTGCCCGGGTGCGACTCGGTGACGATGCGACGGTCGATGACCTGGCTGCGGGCGACCTTCTCGTGGCTGTCGCTCGAGGTCGCGGCGATGACCATGCCGGTGACGATCATGCCAGCGCCGAGCAGCGCGGTGATCGAGCCGGCGTGCGACTCGCCGCCGCCGGAGTCGCAGCCGTGATCGATGCAGCCCTCTCCGGTGCTGCCAAAACCGCGGCCGAGGTCGCTCATCGCGCTGCCCAGGCCGATGACGCCGCCGAGGCCGACCACGGCGGTGCCGACCCCCATCAGCGTGTTGGCGGTGCCGTTGTTGCCCGCGTGCGTGACGATGTGGTCCTCGGTCCTCTCGGTGGTGGCGTAGATCTGGCGGCACGGCACGCTGACGGCCAGGCGGATGCTGCCGTCGCCCAGGACCTCGACCCCGGTGCGGGCGCGGCCGCGCGATACGCAGGTGCCCTCGCGCCGCTCGGCCCGACCCAGGTTGCGATGCGCAACCACCTGCCGGCCCGTGGGCATGCAGCCGGTGCTGGCTGCGGCCACGACGGTGATGGTGAAGATGCTGACGAGCGGTCTCATGACGCGGGGTATTACAAAGGTCGGGCCAATCCAGAGCCGCAGTGATTTCCATCGCTTGCGTGTGCCCAGCCGCCTGGTTGTCGAACCTTCGCCGTCCCTGGTCCACCACCTGTCGGTCCGATCCGGTCCAGCAGGGTGCTTCGTACCGGCAGCATCTACGGGGGGCCTGCACATGATTGCTGTGTTCGGAGCGACGGGAACCACGGGTTCGGGGGTGGTCAGGACGATGGCGGCGCAGGGCAAGCCGGTGCGCGCGGTGGTGCGCAAGGCGGCGCAGACCGCCGCAGCCAAGCAGTTCGGCGCCGGCGTCGACATCGTGGCCGCCGAGCTCGATGACGCCGCCGCGCTGCGCGCCGCGCTCGACGGCGTCAGCCACGTCTACTGCGGCCTGGGCCGCGCCGCCAACCTGGTCGAGCTCGAGCAGCACGTGGTCGACGCCGCGCGCGCCGCCGGTGTCACGCACTACGTCAAGTCGTCGGGCGTCACCGTCGGCGTCGATCGCCCCAGCGTGATCCAGAAGGTGCACGGCCAGCTCGAGGACTATGTGCGCGCCAACCTGCCCGGCAAGCACACCATCCTGGGCTGCAACTTCTTCATGCAGAACTTCTTCGGCATGGCCGGCGCCATCAAGAGCGGCGTCCTGCCGATGCCCACCGGCGAGGCGCGCGCCGGGCTGGTCGACGCCGCCGACATCGTGCGCTGCGCGGTCAGCATCCTGGACGCCTCCAGCCAGCACCAGGGCAAGCGCTACCAGATCACCGGGCCCGCCGCGCTGTCGCACGGCGACGCCGCCGCCACCTTCACCAAGGTGCTGGGGCGCCCGGTGCAGTTCGTCAACGTGTCCGAGGCCGACTTCGTGGCCGGCTGCGTGCAGGCCGGGCTGCCGCGCTGGTTCGCCGAGGTGCTGGCCGACGTCTATGTGCGCTTCTTCGCCGCCGGCGACGCCGCCGCCGTCAGCGACGATGTGCGGCTGGTGACCGGGCAGGCGCCGCGCGCGCTGGAGGCGTGGGTGCGCGACAACGCCCAGGCCTTCGCATGAGCTGACCCGGTCGCACGCGGCGGTCGACATTCCGCGGCGCATTCGCGACAATTCCGCCGGGGGGGTTCACGGTGGTGGGTGCTTCCGAGTTCGCGGGCACCGAGCGCTTCGAGCTGAAGAGCCGGCTGGGTGCCGGTGGCATGGGCACCGTGTTCGAGGCGCTCGATCGTCAGCAGGGTGTGCGGGTGGCGCTGAAGACGCTGCGCACGCTGGGCGGCGACGCGCTGATGCGCTTCAAGCGCGAGTTCCGCGCCCTGGCCGATCTGCACCACCCCAACCTCATCACCCTGGGCGAGCTGCACGAGGCCGCCGGGCAGTGGTTCTTCACCATGGAGCTGCTCGGCGACGGGCAGGACTTCGTGGCCTGGGTGCGCCCTGGCTGCACCCGCGATCCGGGCAACCCGTCGCCGTGGTCGGAGACCGTGCGCGGCGGGCGCGGCAAGGACGGCGAGGGCTGGCGACCGGCGCCACCGCTGGGTGGCCGCCTCGACGAGGGCCGCCTGCGGGCGGCGCTGGCGCAGCTGACCGAGGCGCTGAACGCGCTGCACACCGCGGGCAAGGTGCACCGCGACATCAAGCCGTCGAACATCCTCATCACGCCCGACGGCACGCTGAAGGTGCTCGATTTCGGCCTGGTGCGCGATCTGCTGGAGCGCGAGCACTCGACCCAGGTGGTCGGCACCACCGACTACATGGCGCCCGAGCAGGCGGCGTCGCGCCCGCTGGGGCCGGAGGCCGACTGGTACGCGGTCGGCGTCATGCTGTACGAGGCGCTGACCGGGGTGCTGCCGTTCGACGGGCCGCCGCTGGCCGTGCTGCAGCGCAAGCAGGTCGAGACACCGCCGCCGCCGACCCAGCTGGCGCCGGGCGCGCCGGCCGATCTGGCCGCCGCGTGCATGGAGCTGCTGGTGCCGGATCCGGCGGCGCGCCTGCGCCCGCGCGAGCTGTCGCGGCGGCTCGGCCTGGGTGGGCAGCCGGCGCGGCCGCGCACCATCAGCTCGCAGAGTCCCCTGTATGTCGGCCGCGCGCGCGAGCTGCGCGAGCTGCGCGAGGCCTTCGAGCAGGTCTCGCGCGGGGCCTGCCTGGCGGTGTGCGTGCACGGCGAGTCGGGCGTCGGCAAGAGCGCGCTGGTCAAGCGCTTCGTCGAGCTGGCGCTGGCCGAGGACGCCCGCGTGGTCAGCCTGAGCGGGCGCTGCTACGAGCGCGAGTCGGTGCCCTACAAGGGCATCGACGGGGTGGTCGACGCGCTGGCCAGCCACCTCGGCAAGACCGCCAAGCTGGACGCCGCCGCGGTGCTGCCGCGCCATGTCGGCCTGCTGGCGCAGGTCTTCCCGGTGCTGCTGCGCGCCGAGGCGGTGGCGCAGGCGCCCGGCAGCCAGCGTGACGAGCAGCTCGATCCGCAGGAGCACCGGCGCCGCGTCTTCGTGGCGCTGCGCGAGCTGCTGGCGCGCCTGGGCGAGCGCCGGCCGCTGTGCGTGGTCATCGACGATCTGCAGTGGGCCGACGCCGACAGCCTGGCGCTGCTGGGCGCGCTGCTGGAGCCGCCCGACGCGCCGCAGCTCCTGCTGGTCGCCACGCTGCGCGGCGCGCAGGCCGCGGCCACGGTGGCGCGCCTGCCCGGCGAGGTGCGCCAGCTGACGGTGGGGCCGCTGGCGGACGACGAGGCGCGCGAGCTGGCGTCGTCGCTGCTGCGCAAGGCGGGGCTGCCGCCCACGCTGGCTCCGCGCATCGCGGCTGAGGCGGCCGGCCATGCGCTGTTCATCGACGAGCTGGTGCGCCACGCCGGCGAGGCCGGCCACGCCATCGGCCTGCGCCTGGAGGATGCCCTGGGCGAGCGCATCGGGCGGCTGGCCGAGCCGGCGCGCCGCATCCTCGAGCTGATCTCGGTGGCCGGGCTGCCGCAGCCGCAGGGCGTGATCGCGGCGGCGCACGGCGACAGCGACTTCCCGCAGCAGCTCGGCGTCCTGCGCGCGGCCAACCTGGCGCGCTCCGGCGGCACCCGCGAGCAGGATCTGGTCGAGACCTACCACGACCGGGTGCGTGACGCGACGCTGGCGCGGCTGTCACCCGAGGCGCGCAGCGACTGCCATCGCCGGCTGGCGCTGGCGCTGGAGCGCACCCAGGACGCCGAGGGGCTGGCGGTGCACTGGCTGGGCGCCCGCGAGCCCGGGCGCGCGGCCGTGCACGCCGAGGTCGCGGGGCGGCGCGCGGCGGAGGCGCTGGCGTTCGAGCGCGCGGCGCGCTGGCTGGCCTCGGCGCTGGAGCTGGAGCTGGCCGGCGGCGGCGACGGCGGCGGCGGCGGCGACGAGGGCGTGGTGCGCCGGCTGCGGCTGGCGCTCGGCGACGCCTGGGTCAGCGCCGGGCGCGGGGTCAAGGCGGCCGACGTGCTGCTGGCGGCGGCGCAGGGGGCCACCGCGGCCCAGGCGCTGGATCTGCGCCGGCGCGCGGCCGAGCAGCTCTTGCGCTCGGGTCACGTCGACCGCGGCGTGGCGGCCCTGGAGAGCGTGCTGGGCGCGGTCGGCATGCAGCTGCCGCGCAGCACGCGCAGCGCGCTGGTGGCGCTGGTGCTCAGGCGTGCGCAGCTGCGCCTGCGCGGCCTCGGCTTCAAGGAGCGCGATCCGACGCAGATCGCGGCCGAGGAGCTGACCCGGGTCGACGTGTGCTGGTCGGCGGCGTCGGGGCTGGCCATGGTCGACACCGTGCGCGGGGCCGACTTCCAGACCCGCAACCTGCTGCTGGCGCTGCGGGCCGGCGAGCCGAAGCGGATCGCGCGCGCGCTGGCCATGGAGGCCAGCTTCCTGGCCAGCTCGGCGCCGGACTCCAGGCGCGTGCTGGCGCTGCTGGCGCGGGCCAGCGAGCTGGCGCAGCGGCTGCGCGATCCGCACACCACGGCGATCGTGCTGATGACCACGGGCGCGGTGCAGTTCCTGAACACGGCGTGGGCGCCGGCGCGCGACATGTGCGGGCGCGCGACCGAGATGCTGCGCAGTCGCACCGTGGGCACCTCGTGGGAGATCGCCAGCGCCGAGCTGTTCCGGCTGTGGACGCTGTTCTTCCTGGGCGAGCTGCGCGAGATGTCACGGCGGGTGTTCGCGCTGCTGCGCGAGTCAGAGGGGCGCGGTGACCTGTATGCCGCGACCGGCTATCGCACCGGCCTGGCCAACGCGGCGTGGCTGATGAGCAACGACGTCGCCGGGGCGCGCCACCAGCTGCGCGACGCGGCGCGCGCCTGGTCACACGCGGGCTTCCACTTCCAGCACTACTGGAACATGCTGGCGCAGATGCACATCGACCTCTACGTCGGTGACGGCGCCGGGGCGTACAAGCGCTGGATGGAGCGCTGGCCGGCGTTCGAGCAGTCGTTCTTCCCGCGCATCCGCGTGCTCGGCATCGAGGCCTGGACGGTGCGCGGGCGCGCGGCGCTGGCGGCGGCCACCGCGACCCCGGCCGGCAGCGCGCGCGAGGCGCTGATCAGCAGCGCGGAGCGTGACGCCGACCGCGCCGCGGCGCGCGGCACCGGCTATGGGCGCGGCATGACCGAGCTGGTGCGGGCGGGGGCGCAGGCGGCGCGCGGGCGCGATGCGCGGCCGGCGCTGGGCGCGGCCATCGCGGCGCTCGACGGCGCGGCCATGGCGCTGCACGCGGCGGCGGCGCGACGCCGGCTGGGCGAGATCGTCGGTGGTGACGAGGGCGCGGCGCTGATCGCGAGCTGCGATGGCTATCTCGGTGAGCAGAAGGTGACCAATCCGCGCCGCCTGGTCGCCATGCTGACGCCGGGCTTCCCCGACTGACGTGGCCGGGCCGCGCGACAAGCCGCCGTCGGGGCTGGAGCCGACGCTGACCCCGACCCCGCCCGCGGCTGCGGGTGCGGGTGCGGCGGGCGCCGACGACACCCTGCCCCCGACGTCGGCGGACGGCGACGACACCCTGGCGCCGACGGCGACGCAGGCGGCGGCGACCCCGGCGCCGGTGGTGCGCATGGGCCCGCGCCCCGACTACCCCGAGCTGCCGGTGGTCCCGCGCGAGCACTACACCATCGAGCGCGAACTGGCGCGCGGCGGCATGGGGCGCATCTCGGCGGCGCGCGATCGCCGCCTGGGGCGCGCGGTGGCCCTGAAGGAGATCCTGGTCGACGAGCCCGGCGTGCGCGAGCGCTTCGAGCGCGAGGCCCGCATCACCGCGCGGCTGATGCACCCCGCCATCGTGCCGCTGCTGGAGGCCGGACGCTGGCCCGACGGGTCGCCGTTCTTCGCCATGAAGCTGGTCGAGGGTCAGCCGCTCGACGTGGCGGCGCGGCCGCTGCGCACGCTGCGCGAGCGGCTGACGCTGCTGCCCAGCGTGATCGCCGCGGTGGAGGCGCTGGCCTTCGCGCACAGCCACGGCGTGATCCACCGCGATCTCAAGCCGCAGAACGTGCTGGTCGGCGCCTATGGCGAGACCGTGGTCATCGACTGGGGCCTGGCCAAAGAGGTCGGGGCCGACGCCGCCGAGCCCAGCCTGGCCCCGGGCCGGCGTCACGGGGCGGACAGCAGCGCAGCACCGGCGGCGCGCCCGGCCGCGGCGTCGCGCCCGACCTCGGCCTCGGGCGAGGGCGCCACCGTGGCCGGCGCGGTGATGGGCACGCCCGCGTACATGCCGCCCGAGCAGGCCGCGGGCGAGCCGCTCGATGGCACCGCCGACGTGTATGCGCTGGGCGCGCTGCTGTACCAGGTGCTGGCCGGCGCGCCGCCCTACAGCGGGCGCAGCGTCGACACCGTGCTGGAGACCGTGCTGCGCGGCCCGCCACCGGCGCTGGCCGAGCGTGCGCCCGAGGTGCCGCCCGAGCTGGCGGCCATCGTGGCGCGCGCGATGGCGCGTCGGCGCGAGGACCGCTACGCCAGCGCCGTCGAGCTGGCCGCCGATCTGCGCCGCTTCCAGACCGGGCAGCTGGTGGGCGCACATCGCTACACCGCCTGGCAGCGCGTGGCGCGCCTGGTGCGCCGGCACCGGCTGGCCTTCGCGGTCGGCACCGTCGCGGTGGTCGCGCTGGTGGCGGTGGGATGGATCAGCCTGACGCGGATCCTGCGCGAGCAGCGCCAGAAGGAGCGCGCGCTGGTGGTCGCCGAGGACGCGCGCCGGGTCGCGCAGCGGCGCGCCGACGGGCTGGCGCTGGTGCAGGCCCGCCAGGCGCTGGCGGCCGGCGACGCCACCCGCACGCTGGCCTGGCTCGAGCAGATCAGCGTCGAGGGGCTGGGCGAGGAGGCCCGCGTGCTGGCGCTGGTGGCCTCGCAGCGCGGGCTCGCCGACCTGCTGCTGACCGGCGCGGCGCCGTGGGCGGGCCTGGCGGCGGCCGCGGACGGCAGCTGGCTGGCCGCGGGCTATGACGATGGCCGCGTCCTGCTGTGGCGCGGTGACGTGCGCGAGCCAAGCGTGCTGCTGGGGCGCGGGCCGAAACTGTCGCGGCTGGTGCGCGTGGGTGACGCCAGACTGGCGGCGACACGCGCCGACGCCATCCTCTTGCTGGGGCTGGATGGCGCGCCACCGCGCAGCTTTCCTGCCAGCGGCCCCAGCGCGCTGGAGCCGTCGCCGCTCGGGGATGCGGTGCTGTACTTCGAGACCGTACCCGGGGGCGCCGCCGCGGGCCCCCTGGTCCTCGATGCCCCGCTGCGCCGCCTCGACCTCGCGACCGGCAAGGACGTCGTGCTGTCGTCCGAGCGGCTGACGATGGCCAGCTTCGCGCGCAATGGCCGCCTGGTGGTCATCGCCGGCGACGAGCTGGCGCTGTTCGCACCCGATGGCAGCCCGCAGTACCGGCTGCCCTTCCCGCGCAACATCATGGGCCGCGACGCCTGGCTGGCGCCCGACGGCAGCTTCGCCATCACCCGCTCGGGGGCCGACTGGGAGCGCATCCCGCTGGGCCCGACGGGCCCCGGCCCCAGCACTCCGCCGGCGGGTGACCTGCCGTCGCTGACCGCCAACGAGTGGTCGAACGATCTCGGCTTCGGCGACGCCGGCCTCATGGTGGTGGTGCGCGACGGCCGCGCCGCCAGCATCTCGGCCTCGGGCGACAGCCGCAACCTGGGCGGCGAGGGCATGCTTGCTGGCGTGGAGATGGCCCTGGACGGGCGCCGCTTCGCGCTGTTCGGGCAGCGCCCCGAGGTCGAGGTCTTCGACGTGCCCGGCGAGCCCCTGGTGACCATGAGCACGCACCGGCGCAGCGTGTCGCGCCCGGTGTTCGTCGGCGCGTCGCGGCTGGCCAGCCTCGATGCCGGCGGCGTACTGCGACGCTGGCGCCTGCCGGGCAGCACGCTGCGCCACCTGGAGGGCTGCGGCGCGACCCAGCGCGTGCAGTTCGCGGCAGGCGGGCGCGTGGCGCTGCTCGACTGCGGCTTCGGCCACGAGGTGGTGGTGCTCGATCTCGCCAGCGGCGCCGAGCACAAGGCGGGCGCCTACCCGGGCACCGGCGCCGTGCCCGTGCTGTCGGCCGACGGTCAGGTGCTGGCGATGCCCGGCGACGACCACGTCGACGTGCGCCGGCTGGCGTCCGGCGACACCCGCGAGGTCGCGCTGCGACCCGGGCCGCAGCTGACCGTCACCCTGGGGCTGAGCGCCGACGGCGCGCGCCTGGCAGTGGTCTACTCCGACGGCGTCGAGGTCCACGACGTCCTGTCGGGCCAGATCACCCGCTGCGTGGCGCCGCCCGGCGATCCCATCGCGCTGCGCGCCGTACTGTCGCCCGACGGCCGCCGCGTGGCGGCCTATCCGTTCCTGGGCGACGCCGGCGCCCAGGCCTGGCAGTGCGACGAAAGCGGCACCGTCACCGACCTCGGCTTCGCGGCGCACCAGCTGGCCTTCGCCCCCGACGGCTCGCTGGCCGCGCTGACCGAGGAGCCCACGGTGCGCCTGCTCGTGCAGCGCCCCGGCGCCGCCATGCGCGAGCTGGCGCGCGGGGTGCCGCGCAGCCGCGGCCTCGGCTTCTCGCCCGACGCGCAGACCCTGTGGTCCGCGGGCGCCGACGGCATCGTGTCGCGCTGGGATCTCGCGGGCGGCGGCGCCAGCCCCAGCAGCTTCGACGTCGCCGGCGAGATCGTGCGCCTGACCCCGTCGCACGATGGTCGCCGCGCGCTGCTGCTGGTGCGCGACGCCGTGCGCTCGACCGACCGCCTGCTGCTGTGCGACCGCGCCGCCTGCAACGCGCTCGACAGCGACGTGCACTCCAGCGGCGAGGGCTTCGGACCCGACGGCGAACTGGCCTACTTCAGCGGCTTTCTCGGCAAGGAGCTGCGCTGGATCCCCGACCGCATCCCCGCCGCCGGCGCCGCCCTGGCGCGCTGGCTGAGGACCGCGACGACCACCACGGTGGACGACCTCGACGTCGTCGACCGCGGCGGCCTGTAGGCGCGCCGCTATGGTGCGACGACGACCTCGAAGGCGCGCTGCGTCCGCGGCATCACGCTGATGGTGTAGCCCGACTTCGCGGGCGGGAAGCGCTTCACGAACGCCTTCACGTCGGGCGTGGTGTTGGTCAGCATCAGCTTGACCTTGCGCTTGCCGGCCTGGGCGGCCTCGACGATCCACTCCAGCGTGGCGATGTCGGGGTTGCCGTCCTTGCCGTTGGCGGAGGCGACGTAGACGTCGGCGGTGATGCGCTCGAACAGCTCGCGCGTGGTGTTGCGGTCGCTGCCGTGGTGCGCCAGCTTGAAGACGTCGACGTGCAGGCGGCCGCCCTCGAGCAGGCCGGTCTCCTCGAGGCCCTGCACCAGGTGATCGCCGCGCCCGTCGCCGGTCAGGAGCAGGCGCTTGCCGCCGCTCTCGGCCAGCAGCATCAGGCTCGACAGGTTGGGGATGCTGCGGTCGCTCATGGCGGCGACCTCGGGCCTGGCGTCCTCGCGCTCGTCCAGCCAGGCGTGCCACTTCTTGCGCAGCGCCTCCAGGTTGGCCTTGGTCGGGCCGATCACCGTGAGCTTCAGGCCGCCCAGCGTGACCGGCGCCTGGCCGGCGCGGGCCAGGATGGGCTTGCCGCCAAACGCGGCGTTGACCGGGATGCCCTGCGCGCGCGCCTCGGTGACCAGGCGGTGGCCCTCGCCGATGCCCAGCACGGTGGCCGCGGCGACCCTGGCGTGGCTGCCGGCGCTGGCCAGCGCGCGCACCCGTGGCTCGATGTCGCCGCCGCTGCCGGCGCCCACCGTGCTCGAGAAGGCGTTGTGCCACAGCTCGCCGACGTCGATCACCGGCGTG
Organism: Polyangia bacterium; assembly: GCA_044229835.1. Taxonomy (GTDB): domain Bacteria; phylum Myxococcota_A; class Polyangia; order Haliangiales; family JADYYK01; genus JADYYK01. Next base: position 14,985 of record JBGASF010000015.1, read on the forward strand.
GCCGCCTGCTCGACCAGGAAGTCGAGCAGCCCGAGCACATGATCATTGTCGACGTGCGACAGCATCATCAGCTCGACGCGGTGGCCGGCCTTGGCCAGCGCCAGGAGCTCGGGGCGCAGGTTGGCCGCGTAGTTGCCCCGCGGCCCGCCGTCGATCAGCACGAAGCGCGGCTTCTGCTTGGTGCCATGGCGCAAGATCAGGCAGTCGCCCTCCTCGGCCTGCACCACGCGCAGGGTCAGCATCAGATCAGCACCAGCGCCGAGGTCAGCGCGCCGGTGACCACCAGCGCGAAGTCCTGCCCGGGCATGAGCAGGTTCGACGCCGACACCATGATGCGCCAGGTCCCCGCGGGTGGGTCGTCGAGGCGCACGATCTCGACGTTGTTGAGGTCGTCACCGTCACCCAGCGAGCCCTGCCCGCCGTCGTTGCCGCGGAACTTCTGGCGCTTGCCCTTCACGTCACACTCCACCATCAGCTCGAGGTCGTTCTGCAGCCCGATGGCCGGCGCATCCACATAGGCCAGGCAGATCCGCATCGGCGTCCCCGCCTCGGCGGTCACGCTGAAGCGGAAGCGATCGCCCGACTGCTGGAACACGCGCTTGGGCTTGGCACCCCAGTCGTCGGAGAACTCCAGCTTGAACGGTCCCGGCAGCGTGGTCGGCAGGTGCACGCAGCCGAAGCCCTGGTGCACGTTGGGCAGCCCCTTGTGATCGGCGTTGGCGTCCCAGCCGCTGAGCTGGCGCGTGCCGTTGCACAGCGTGGCCTTGACCAGCGCCGCGCTCGGGCTGTGCTTCTTCTCGCGCAGGTAGTACTCGCGCACCAGCGCCGCCGCGCCCGTGACCACCGGCGCCGCCATGCTGGTGCCGCCCATGAACGCATAGCGGTTGTCGAACGGCGCGTGCAGGCCCCAGTACTCCGACGGCTGCGCCTTGCTGGAGCGCGTCGACAGGATGTCGGTGCCCGGCGCCACCAGGTCGGGCTTGATGCGCCGGTCGCCGCGGCACGGCCCGCGGCTGGAGAACGCCGCCAGACACTCGGGATCGCCCGAGATCTTCTCGCTGGCGATCTTGGGCTTCGGGAAGTCGTCGCCCCAGACCTCGCCATAGGTCCGCCTGGCATAGCCGCCGGCCTTGCGATCGCTGCGGCTGGCGCCCACCGTGATGGCGTTCTTGGCGGTGGCCGGCGAGCCCAGTGACAGCCAGTCGACCTGACCCTTGCCGGTGTTGCGTGGCGCCGCGGCGGTGCCCTCGTTGCCCGCCGAGATGACGATGACCATGTCGCGGTGCGCGGCCACGAAGTCGTCGACCTCGCGCGAGTTGACGGTGTACTTCGAGGCCACCGCGGTGCCCCAGCTGTTGTTGTGCACGCGCACCCCGGCGTCGTAGGCAGGCTGGAACAGCTCGCCGAGCTCGACCGGCAGGCCGTTGAGGCCGCCCTCGTCGTCGAGCAGCGACTGGAAGTACAGCTGCGCGCGCGGGGCCATGCCGCGCAGCGCGCCGCCCGAGGCCTTGCCATCGCCCAGCACGGTGCCGGCGACGTGGGTGCCATGGCCGTGCGGATCGCTGGGGTCGTTCTTGCGGCCCAGCGCCACCAGCTTGCTGATGCGGCCGGCGAAGTCGGGGTGCGCCTTGTCGAGGCCGGTGTCGGCCACGCCGATGAGCTGGCCGTCCCCCTCGAGCCCCGCAGGGCCGGCCCCGGCCGCGGGCGCCTTGGGCTCGGGCAGACCGATGAGGCGCCGCGCCACGTCGTTGCTCAGCTTGGGCTCGAAGCGCTCGACCACGCCGGCCCAGTCGGGCAGCGCGGCGTCGTCCTCGACCTTGTCAGGCAGGACCCGCACGCGCAGCTTGCGCGCGCTGCGCTTGACCAGCGTGCCGCCGCTGGCCTTCAGCCACGCGGTTACGTCGGCGTCGTCGGTGCCGTCACGCACCGGGATCTCGAACACCGCTGGTTTCGGCCTGTCTCCGCGCGGCCCGCGCACCGGTCCCGGCCCCGGCGACGGCGCCGGTCCGGGCCCTGCATCCGGCCCTGCCCCCGCCCCGGCGGCGACCCCGCCCTTGGCGCCATGCTTGGGACCGTTGCCCGCCACCGGGATGCCAGCCTTGGGCCCCTTGCGACCCGCGCTGCGCACCTGCGGTGCCGCCGCGCGCTTCTCGTCATGCGTCAGCACCGCGGCCACGAAGGGCAGCGCGCGCAGATCGAGCAGCTGCTGCTTGCGGTCCAGCTCGACCCGGTGACCCGAGGTGCCGTCGTCGCCGTACACGCGATCGCCGAGCGTGACCCCGATGTCGCCCAGCGCGCGCACCCGCGCCGGCGTCAGCGGCCCGCGCAGCTGCACCAGCACCACGCCGCTGGTGAAGTTCTTCGGCTTGGCCTCGCCGCGCGCCCCGCGCACCTGCGGCACGCCCCACGGGTTCAGCGGCTTGACGCCACGCAGCTCGCCGGCCTCGTCGACCACGCGCACGAACAGCCCATCGGCCTTCAGCTTCTTGATCGTCGCGTCGCTGGCGTGGCCGAGCAGGAACGACGCCGTCTCGTCCTCGAGCTGGCCACCCAGCAGCTGCTTGCCGCGCGCAGCCTCGTCCTCGTGCATGAAGTGCACGACCACCGCCTTCAGCGCCATCTCCCGCTCCCCTTGGCAGCCCCGTCCCACTCTAGCAGCGCGGATCCACCACGAACAGCCGCGCGCACGCTGAACGGATGCGTCTGCGGCGAGATGGTCGGCTTCCCGGTGGGCCGGCGTCGGTGTAACCTGACCGCGGGGCTACCTCAGGGGGCTCGTGTCGACGGGGATGCGGATCCGGCTGCCCGAGCAGCCGGGAGGCGAGGTGGAGGTCGAGTTGCCGGGTGGCGACGAGCTACGTCGCGCCTGCGCTGCGCCGTCCGACCGCTGGCGCGCCGCGGCGCTGTGGCAGCGCCTGGTGGACGACTGGGAGGACGGCGCACGCACGCTGGAGGTGGTCGGCGCCGAGCTGGCCGACTGGCTGTTCGACGCGCCCGCACGCGCCGCGCTGGCCACGCTGGCGGCAGGTAAGAGCGCGGACGGCCAGCGGCGCACCCTGGCGCTGCACGTGCCGGACTGGCTGAGTGACTTTCCCTGGGAGGCCGCGCTGGTGCCGGAGCTGGGCGGCCCGCTCGGGGTCTCGGGTGCCCTCAGCGTGTTTCGCGCCGGGCCTGCGCTGGCGACCCCGGCGGCCGCGCTGCCCAGCCAGCTGCGCATGGTGCTGGTCGCGGCCGGTGGCGGCCTGCCCAGCGTCGCCCGCGAGGCCGAGGAGGTGCGCAAGCTGGTCGCCGCCAACCCCGCCGTGGACGTCAAGCTCGATGCCGTGGCGCGCTGGGATCGCTTCAGCGAGCGCTTCGCCAAGCTGGGGGCGGACATCCTGCACTTCGCCGGCCATGGCCTCGACGACGGCGAAGGGCTGTGCTTCTCCGACGCGGAAGTCAACGCGGGGCGCATCGCGAACCTGCTGGCCGGGGCGGGCGGCTGCCGGCTCGCGGTCCTCAACGCGTGCACCACGGCCGCCGCGCCCGACCGCACCCTGCGCCCCTTCGGCGGCCTGGCGCAGCGCCTGAGCACGCTGGGGGTGCCGGCCGTGATCGCGTCACCCGCGCCGCTGCCCGACGACGACGGCCGCATGCTGGCGCGGCGCCTGTACGGTCGTCTGGCCAGCGGTGACAGCGTCGACCTGGCGCTGCAGCAGGCGCGCGAGGAGCTGTTCAACGCCGGCAAGCTGGGCTGGGCCTTCGTCCAGCTGGTGGTGCGCGGCGCCCCGGCGGCGCTGCTGGGCCCGGCCCTGCGCGCCAGCGAGTCCGACGTGCGCAGGCGCATCCTCGGGTTCGGCTTCGACGAGCAGCGCGCCCAGCTGCGCCAGCTCTTGCTGGGCAAGCGCTCGCTGGTCATCGTCATCCCCGGCGTCTACGGCAGCGGCCATCGCCACCTGGTCGAGCAGGTGCACCACGAGATCGAGGACAAGCACGACATCTGGGCGCCGATCCGCAACCTCGACTGGGGCCTGACCGGCGAGGCCGCGCTCGATCAGGAGAGCATGCTGGGGGCCATCGCGGCCGCGCTCGAGCTGCCCAGCAGCGGCAGCCACGCCCAGCTGCGCGCGCGCATCATCGAGCATGTGCGCGCCCAGGGCCACGGCCGCGCCCTCGTGGTCGACGTCAACGAGATGTGTCTGCCCAGCACGCGCGCCGAGTCGGTCGCGCTGTGCGAGCTGGTGCACGAGGTGTGGGCCAAGATCGTGGCGGGCCTGGCGCCGGTGACCGCGTTCCTGCTGCTGCCCATCGTGCACCCGCTGGCGCGCGACCGCGCGCGCTGGAGTCGCGACGTCGTCAAGCGGCTGGCCAAGGAGCCGCGCCCCTCGGACGACCTGTGGATCGAGGTGCTCGACGAGCTCGGCCCCATCGAGAAGAGCTACGTGCAGCGCTTCCTGCAGGTGGTGACCCGGCTCGACGACGCCGCCGCCAGGAGCCAGGCCAGCAGCCTGACCAAGGCCGACAACAACAAGATGCTGATCGACGCGCTGGAGCACTGTCTGGCCCGCATGGAGGGGCTGCCATGACCAAGTTCGACATCTATGTCGGGGACGGCGGAGCACACGGCAAGGCGCTCGAGGAGCTGCCCGCGCAGCCGGTGCTGGCCAGCGAGCGCGGACGCTACCTGGCCGCGCCCGAGCTGGCCGAGGCGGTCAACATCGCGCTCACCGTCGGGCAGCCGCTGCTGGTCACCGGCGAGCCGGGCTGCGGCAAGACCCGCCTGGCCTGGAGCGTCGCCAGCGAGCTGGGCCTGGGCGAGCCGCTGCAGTTTTCCACCCGCTCGGCGTCGCGCGCGCAGGACCTCCTGTATCGCTACGACGCCGTGCGCCGCTTCCAGGACATCCAGAGCGGCGGCAAGGACGCCAAGCTGGCGCTGCCCTACCTGTCGTGGGAGGCGCTGGGCCAGGCCATCTGCGGCAGCGCGCGCCGCGTGGTCCTGATCGACGAGATCGACAAGGCGCCGCGCGACTTCCCCAACGACCTCCTGCACGAGCTCGATCGCATGCGCTTCCGCGTGCCCGAGCTGGACGCCGACGAGTTCCGCGGCCTCGACGCCGCGCGCTTCCCGGGCCGCGACCTCGCCACGCTGGAGTTCACCTCGCAGCAGCGCCCCATCGTCATCGTGACCTCCAACAGCGAGCGTCAGCTGCCGCTGCCCTTCCTGCGCCGCTGCGTGTACCACCACATCGCCTTCCCCGACTTCGAGACCCTGGTCGCCATCATCGAGCAGCGCCTCGGCGGCGGCCTGAAGCTCGACCCCGAGCTGGTGAAGATCGCGGTCGCGCGCTTCCAGGAGCTGCGCAAGCTCGACGGCATGAGCAAGCGCCCCGCCACCAGCGAGCTCCTGGCCTGGATCCAGGTCCTGCACGCGCAGGGCAAGAAGGTCGGCGACCTGGGCGCACGCGGCACCTCGCTGGCCAAGCTGCCGGCGTGGCAGCTCTTGCTCAAGGACGCCCGTGATCGGGAGCTCGTCCGGGCGACATGACGCAGTCCGCGCCAGCGCAGCGACCGCCGCCGGGTGGTGCTGACGGCGACGCGCGCGCAGTCGCGCAGCTCCTGGTCACGCTGCGCGCGCTGGGCCTGAGCATCGGCATCGACGACGGCCCGCGCATCGCGGCGGTGTTCGCCGGCGCCGAGGGCTGGGACGCCGCCCGCAAGGTGCGCGCGCTGGAGGCCCTGCTCGGGCGCACCGAGGCCGAGCGAGCCATCATCGTCGAGACCGCGACGGCCTGGTTCGGCGCGGCGCCGCCGGGGCCGGCGCTACAGCCGGCGGGTGGCACCACGCGGCAGGCGCGGTCGCGCTCGCGGCGCTGGCTGCTCGGGCTGGTCGACCTCGGGCTGCTCGTGCTGGTGGGCGTGGTGGCGCTGCTGCAGCCGACCATCGTGTCGCGGCGCCACGTCGTCATCACCGAGGAGCCGCCCTGCCCCGATCCCAAGGTCGACTGCCACCACCACGACGGCGACGGCGACGGCATCCCCGATGTGCCGGCCCCGGTGGTGTGGCCCCGGCCCCCGGCCCCCCACCACATCGAGACGGTGAAGATCTTCGGCATCTCGGCGCTGCGCTGGCTGGTGCACACGCGCTGGCTGGGCTGGACGGCGGCCTTTGGCGCCCTCGCCGTCGCCCTGGGATTGCTCGCGAGCGGGCTGGTCGTGCAGGAGGGCGATCGCAAGCACATCGGGAAGCTGGCGCGCTCGCGCGGCCCGCGCGCCCTGGTGTTGCCCACGCTGACGCCCGAGCCGCTCGACCCGCGCCAGCTCGCCGAGGCGGCGTTTCACCTGGCGGCGCCGACGATCTGGACCGACGGCGACGTCGATGCGCCCGCCACCGTGGCGACCGTGGCCCGCAACGCCGGCCGCATGGAGCTGGTGCACCAGCAGGTCCGCGCCCCCAGCACGCTGGTCTTCATCGAGGACGTGGGCGCGTCGATGGCGCGCTGGCCAGGCCACGGCGACCAGATCGCCGCGGCGCTGGACCGGGTCGCGCCCGGGGTGCGCCGCCTGTACGCGGCGGGCGACCTGCAGGCGCTGTATGCGGACCGCGCATGCCGCGAGCCCGTGGTCATGGAGGAGCTCCTCGGTGGCCGCGACGAGACCTCGATCATCGTGCTGTCGGACGGCGCCGAGCTCGACGAGGCGGGGCAGCGCGCGGCGGTCGAGCTGGCGACGCGCTGGCAGCTGACCTGGCTGCACCCGCAGCCCGCCGAGCTGTGGTCCCCGCGCCTGCGCAGGCTGGCCCTGCAGCTGCACGTGCTCGGGATCGAGGAGGCGGGCTGGACCCGGCAGCGCCGCCACCTGCATGACGAGGTCACGCTGCCACCGCGCTGGCCCGCGCCCGAGCCGTTCGACGATGATCCCGCGTCGCTGCTGATGCTGTGGCAGCTGGCGCTGGGTGAGGCCGGGTACCGCGCCTTCGCGGCCGGGTCGCTGCTGGCCACCGCGCGGGCGTGGGACGCCCGGCACTGGTGGACCCTGCGCGCCGAGGGAGTGCTCACCGGCCCACGCGCGGAGCTGGAGCGCATCTGGACGCTGCCCGGCGTCAGCGTGCTCGGCGGTGGCCGGCTGGCGGTGGAGCCCGAGGTGCTGGAGGCGCTGCACGCCGACCTGCGCACGCGCGACCCCGGGCTGGCCGAGCGCGTGGCGGCCTGGCTCGACCAGCGCCTGGTCGACGCGTCGGGTGACGAGGACGCGTCGCTGGCGCACGAGATCGGCCTGATCTATCGCGACAAGCTCGCCCGCGCCTCCGGGCGCCCCGGCACCGGCGGCGCCGCCCGCGTCAGCAAGCGGGTGCCCGGCCTGGCGCTGGCGCACACCACCGCCGCCGAGCAGAGCGCCTGGAAGCTGCGCCGCACCCGCCTGACCTGGAGCTACCCCGAGTATCTGCTGACCAGCTTGCTGGTCAGCGGCCTGGGCTTCCTCGGCGGCACCGGCAAGCTGGCCGCCTGGACCGATCGGCTGGGCTATCCGGTGCGCGAGCAGTTCCGCATCCCGATCACCACCGTCGACGTCGGCGACGACATCGTGATCGACGCCTGGGACCTGAAGTACAGCTTCGCCAGCGGTCGCATCGAGCGCGACGGCAACCTCGTCGGCAGCTTCAATGCCAAGGCCGAGCTGCCCCGCAGCGCAGGCCAACCGGCCCGCCTGAAGCGCTTCGCGGTGGCCGCCGCGGTGTGCTGCAACCAGGTCGGCACCTACCGCTTCCTCGGCCAGCACTTCGACGGTCCCTCCGCCATCACGTACGAGCCCATCGACGACGTCAACATCACCAACAGCAAGGGTCGCGATCGCGACGGCGACGGCATCCTGAACACCGTCGACAACTGCCCTGACAAACCCAATCGCGACCAGGCCGACACCGACGGCGACAAGATCGGCGACGTCTGTGATGCTCGGGCGGGAGAGGAACCACCTCAGGTGACCACGATCGTCTTCGCTGCGCTGCCGTCAGCCAGTCTGGAGTCGGATCTCGGTGGTCGCTTCCCGGGTCCGTTCTGCAGCGAGAGCAATGGCCTGGTCGCCAGCTGTCGCGCCGCCTGCGCGCCCGGCGAGCGCTGCAAGGAGCAGCGTCAGGTCGAGTGTTTCGGCTTCCAGCTGGAGCCGGGCGCGAAGCGGCAGTCGACCTGTGCGCTCAGGAGCGCCGCGTGCGAGGCAGAGCGCACGCGCCAGCGGGACGCCATTCGCGCCGACCTGCTGGTCAAGTTCGCGACCAGCAAGCGCCCCATCACCGTCCAGCTGTCGACCAGGTGCAGCAAGCACCAGCTCCCGGCGGTCGAGGTCACCGGGCCGGGACCCACGGTATCTCCCGACCGGGAGGTCCCCATCGCGGCGGCCGCGCTCGACGCCAGCATGGCGAGCACCTTGCCCGGGCGCTTCTGCAGCCTCGACGCCGGGACCAAGGCCGTCATCAGCTGCTCGCGCAATGCCAGCGCCTGCGTGCCGGTGCCCGGGAAGCTGGTCTGTCAGGAGGTCTCGCTGCTGTACTGCTTCCTCTTCGATCCGGCGGCCGACGGCAAGGTCACCAGGCAGACCTGCTACACGACGCCGGCGCCCTGCGAGCGAGCGCGCCAGGCACGACGGATGCCACAGGACGGCAGCCGCTTCGCCATCTCGCCCCAGTGCCGGGGCTGGAAGCCTGGCTCCAGCGCCGGACCCGGCGGCGCGGCCGACCCCGGACCGAACTGACCGTCAGCCGCCGGCGCCGCCCGACGGCTTGAGCTTGGCCAGCACTGCGGCGAAGCCACGCACGCTGCTGTCGATGCCGAGGCCCCAGAAGAAGACCGCCAGGTAGTCGGTCGGGGTGCCGAAGACCTTGCCGGACCACTGCGTCCACAGGCCGACGCCGGCGGCGATGGGCAGCGCCAGCAGCGACGGCAGCAGCTGGATCCAGAAGGCGTTGCGACGCAGGCGCTTGCGCTCGCGCACGGCGCGGGTGGCGGTGACCACCACGCGCACGAACAGCTTGTCGAGCTCCTTGTCGGCCTCGCGCAGGGTCAGCGAGATGACGTAGACGCCGGGGTCGGCGAAGCGGTGCGAGACGCGCTCGCCGCCGGGCACGTCGGGGCTGTCATCGCCGAAGTTCCACACCCGGGCGTCGGCCTTGGCGAAGCGCGCGTCGGGATCGTGCAGGAAGAAGGTGATCGCGGTGCCGGCGACGCGCGCGTCGATGGGGGCGTCGACGCGCAGCCAGGCGCCGTCGTCGCCCGCCGCGGTCTGCCGGCGCGTGGTGGCGGGCCGCGCGCCCTGGCGCTCGGGCGGCGGAGGCAGGCTGTCGGCGAGCTCCTTGCGTGCGGCCTCGAGCTCGACCAGCCGTGCCACGGCGTCGTCGACGTGGCCGGTGGTCAGCAGCCGCTCGGCCTGGGCGTGGCCGGTGTGCAGCTCGCCGAGCTTGGCCAGCTCGTCGGCCGCCAGGGTGGCGCGACGCCCGTCGAGCACCGCCAGCGCGGCGCGCAGCTTGTCGGCGAGCTCCCACTGCGCGGCCTTCTGCTCGGCCTCGGTCTTGTGCATCGCGGCCAGCGCGGTGTCGGCGCCGTCGAGGGCGGTCTTGGCGCCGGCGCTGTCACCCAGCGCCAGCGCGACGTCGGCCTTGTCGAGCAGCGCCGTGATGCGCTCCAGCTCGTCACGCTTCTTCGGCGCGCTGACCACGGCGAGCAGCGCGCGCGCATCGCCGGTGAGCTGGTGCATGCGCAGGCGGGCCTCGGCGCCGGGGCGCCACACGGTGACGATCAGGTTGGCCAGCAGGGCGACGGCCACGCCGAGCAGGATGACCAGGAAGGGCAGCGCCCAGTGGTCGGAGACATCGATGAACATGGTGAGGCGCTGCACCTTGGCCAGCGACGGCGACTGCAGGGCCAGCACGGTCTGGAAGCTGCCCGCGCGGGTCAGCCCGTGCACGGACACCGAGATGACGATGCTGCGCCCGGGCTCGACGTCGACCGGCAGCTTCGGATCGACGGCGACGCCGTCACGCAGCAGCGCGACGGCCACGCTGCCGGGTGCAAGCTCCTTGCGCTCCTTGTGGAGCAGCTCGGTGCCCAGCACGCGCAGGTCGCGGATCGGGCTCTTGCCGTCGTTGATCAGCGTGTAGCGCGCACGGCCACCCGCGGTCGACCACGGGCAGGCGCGCTGCACACGCAGCGTGCGGCCCTCGAGGTCGGTGAGCGGGACCTCGAAGGCGGCCGGTGACGGCGCGGGCGAGGCCGTCGGCGTCGGCGTCGGTGTCGGCTGCCCACTCACGCTCGCCACGCCCAGCATCACCGTCGCGGCCAGCGCTGCCAGAGCTGTTCTCGAGCGAGCCATCAGGTCTCCTTCAGCGCGACGCGCGCCCTGTCTTGCGGGTCGCCTGCTTCTTCTCTTTCTTCTTCCTCTTGCGCGCCGTCCCCTTCGGGCTGGCTCGCCGGCGCCGCCGCCGCGGGAGTCCGGTCGGCGGCGGATTGCGCTTGCGCCGCCTGGCTCCGCCGCGCGCCCCATGCACACCGGGCGCGCTGGGGTCACGCAGGAGCAGGATCAGCCGCGACGGCGGCCACGGCACCTCGTCGCGCTGCAGCTCGCCGAAGTCATCGATGACGCCGGTGCAGCCGTCGGGTGCCAGCAGGTCCGTCGACGAACCATCGGCGAACTTGACCTGGGCCAGCAGCTGGCCCGCCTGGATGGACTGCCCGACGTCGATCCCTGGCTGCCAAACCAGGCTGTGCAGCTGCACGGCGCGGCGGGCGAAGAAGCGCGGCACGGTCCTGAGCTCGAGCAACTCGGGCACGAAGCAGGCGGGATTCAGTGTCATGGCGCTCCTGGGACCACGAAGTACTCGTCGTCGACATCGGGGATGCGGCCGCCCAGCTTCTCGGCCTTGGACGCCCAGTAGGCCTGGCACAGCCGGTAGTCGCGCGCATCGACCCCGCGCGACTCCTCCAGCGCGCGCAGCCGGCGCACCTCGTCGCGCTGCGCGGACAGCTCCTGGGTCAGCGCCCGCGCGATGGCCTCGTCCTCGGCCGACGGCGTGTCGCAGGTCCCGGCATCGCCCGGCGCGCGCACGCAGCGGAACAGCCTGCGGTACGCCGCCAGCAAGGTGCGGTAGACCAGCTGCTCGGTGGCGGTGGGCGACACCCGCGCCGCCAGCCCGTCGAGGTCCTGGTAGCTCAGGTAGTAGTCGGGCTCGCCATCCTTGGCCTCCCACTCGGCCTTGCAGCGCGGCCGCACCGCGCCGAGCAGCCCCCCTGCGAAGATGCGATCCAGCCGGGTCAGGTTGGCCGCCGCGAGCAGCCGGCCGTCACGCGTGCGCGAGAATGACAGCACGCGATACTCGGGGTGCCAGTCGACGATGGATCCGACGTTGATGTCGAGCCACCCGCCCCCGTCACCACCCCGGGTGAAGAACTGCCCGCGGTGCGTGTGCGCCGAGAAATAGAACGGCACCCGGCCCGTCGCCACCAGGGCATCGAGCGACGTCTTGCTGCCCGCGGTCAGATCCTTGACCGGGTGGTGCCCCATCAGCACCACCACGTCCTTGCCCTGGGTCTCCTTCAGCCAGCCCTTCACCACCGCGAACTGCTGCGGCCCTATGCGTCCCTGGGTGCCGGCGTGCAGCCCGACCAGATCGGGCCGCTCGGTGTACTGCACGGTGTCGAACAGCACCGCGGCGGCGCCATCTTCACGCACGCCCTCGTGCATCTGCACCAGTTGCACCAGCCAGGACAGCCAGGGCCGCACCGGATCGATGTGCCAGGCCATGCGGGCCAGGAAGCAGTCATTGGCCAGCCCCGGCGTGCGCGTGCAGCTCCAGGTGCCGCGGTTGGGCGACGCCGCCAGCTGCGCCGCCAGCGTCGGCCGCGTGCGCGCCATCTCGGCCAGGTAGCGCCCGAGCAGCATGTGCTTGCGCATGGGCAAGCCGGCGCCGCTGCAGGCGTCCTTCCAGGTGTCGTAGTTGCTGTCGAAGTTGCCGTAGAAGAAGGCGTCGTGGTTGCCCGGGGCCATCGCCCACGGCCGGCCCGCGGCCCGCATGATGGCGACGAACAGGTCCCACTCCCCGGTGCACGCGATGTCCAGGGCGTCGCCCAGGTGAATGATGGGCTTGCTGCGGCGCGCCGCCTCCAGGGTCGCCGCGTCGAGGTCGGGCGGCAGCGGCCCCAGCGTGATCTGCAGCGCCAGCCGCAGCAGATCCTGGCCGAACACGTCGAGCTGGGGCGGCCGGATGGCGACCGACGAGATGGAGTCTCCGATGGCGCTGCGAAACAGGAAGGGGGCGCTGTAGATGTTGTGGATCTGGTTGTCGGCCACGATCAGCACCGGCGGCCCGACCGTCTGCGCCGCCAGGCGCTGGCTCTCCATGTTGAGGATCTCGTAGGCCGGCGCCAGCGACGCGCGCGGCGCTCGGCAGCACCCCGCCACCGCCAGCGTCAGCAGCAGCGCCGACACACGTCCCACCAGCCCCCTGGACCGTCGCACACCCACCATGGCCCGACACCCCTCGCGCGAGACCGTAGCCCGCGCATGCGGCGCTGGCTGTAGCGCGCCTTACCGCGCCTCCACGCCACATTTCTGCCGCGGCCCCGCGCCCGCGCCCGCGCGCGCGACGCGCCGCGCCCCGGAGCGCGCGCGACTCAGCCGAGCCCGAACACCCTTGCCGCGTTGTCGCCCAGGAACAGGCGGCGCGCCTCGGCGTCGAGCCCCAGCGCGTCGACCTGGGCCAGACAGTCGCCCGGCGTCAGCATGGGGTAGTTGCTGCCGAACAGCACCTTCTTGCGGCCGTGGCCGGCCAGGTACTCGCGCAGCGCGGCGGGATAGCGCTTCGGCTTGTAGGCCGAGGTGTCGATGTGGACATTGGGGTACTTGGTCGCCAGCGCGATCATCTCGTCGGTCCAGGGATAGCCGATGTGGCCGCCCACGATGACCAGCTCGGGGAAGTCGAGCGCGACCTCGTCGAGGTACGGGATCGGGCGCCCCGGCTCCGACGGGCACAGCGGGCCGGTGTGGCCGACCTGCAGACAGAACGGGATGCCGAGCTCGACACACTCGGCATACAGCGGGTAGTAGCGAGGATGGTTGGGCGGCAGGTTCCACAGCCAGGGCAGCATGCGCAGCGCGCGCAGGCCCAGCGTGCGCACCGCGCGGCGCAGCTCGCGCACCGCGGCCATCGGGTGGGCGAGGTCGACCGAGGCCACGCCGACCAGGACCTCGGGCGCGGCGCGCACGAAGCTGGCGACCTCGTCGTTGGAGATCAGCGCGCCCTGCGGCCCGACCCAGGCCGTCACCAGCGCGCGGTCGACGCCCGCGGCCTGCAGCGCCCCCAGCGTGAAGCCGAGGGGGATCTCGGGCGGCTCGTCGCCCGCCCCCATCCAGCGCCGCAGCGAGGCGAACATCTCGTGGCGCACGAACCCCGGTGTCGGGTGCTGGATCCACGCGTCGATGATGGCCATGGCGGCAATCTAGCATCGCTGGCCTCGGCGGCTGGGCTCTGCCATCGTCGAGCCATGCGGGTCGCCGTCGTCATGCTCGTCAGCGTCAGCCTGGCCGCGCTCGGTTGCGGCAGCAGCAAGCCACGCCCCGGCACCGGCGTCGACGCCGCCATGACCACCACCGACGCCGCGCTGACCACCGACGCCGGCGGGGTGACCCAGACCGCGCCGTCCCCGACCTGCAGCAGCCCCGGCTGCCTGCGCGCGGTCACCGTGGTCGGCGACTATGACGTCGCCACGCTGCGGCCGCTGCTGGAGGCCGCGGTGCAGATCGACAACGGCTACTCGCTGTACACCATCGAGTACTTCACCAGCGCCCGCACCGCGCTGGCCACGGTGGCCATCCCGTATCGCGTCGACACCCCGGCGGCGGGCTGGCACATGGTGGCCAACAACCACGGCACCAGCGGGGTCGAGGATCCCTGCGTCATCGCCGGCACCCTCTCGGGCGCCGGCCTGGCCGGGACCTTCGGCGCGCGCGGCCTCATCGGCGTCGCGGTCGACTATCCGGGCCTGGGCACGCCCGGCGTGCACCCCTACCTGGTCGCCGACATCGAGGGCCACGCGTCGCTCGACGCCCTGCGCGCCACCCGCGTGCTGGCCACCTACCTCGGGGTGCGGCTGTCGGGGCGCAACGCGGTCGTCGGCCTCAGCCAAGGCGGCCACGCCACGCTGGCCGCCGCCGCGCGCCACCGCGCCTACGCGCCCGAGCTCGACATCCGCGCCTTCGCCGCCACCGCGCCCGCGACGGTGTGGGAGGAGGACTGGCGCGTCGGCGTCAGCATCGACGGCCCGCACGTCGCCTACCACGCCATGATGGTGTACGCCTGGGCCGATCACTACGGCTTCCAGCTGGAGCCGCTGTGGACCACGCAGACCGCGGCCATCATCGACGAGGTCATGGCGCAGAGCTGCGGCTATCCGCTGACCACCGGCGGTCCCACCATCGCCAGCCGCCTGGGCAGCTCGGCCGCCGCCATCTTCTCGCCCGCCTTCCTGACCGCGTACACCAGCGGCAGCTGGGGCGCCTACGCGCGCTTCCACGACTTCTTCACCGCCAACCGCATCGGGCCGTACACGCAGACCGCGCCGCTCAAGCTGTACCAGGGTGACGCCGACACCACCGTGCTGCGCCAGAGCACCGACGCCCTGGTCGCCGCGCTGCGCGCCGCCGGCAACAGCGTCGACTACGAGGTCGTCCCCGGCGGTACCCACACCAACGTCGCCTTCGGCTTCGTGGCCTACCAGGAGCTGCGCACCACCGAGTCGGTGGCCTGGATCAAGGCGCGCCTGGCCGAATAGCGCGGGCGCGGCGGCGGATCGCGCAAACTCTGCATGCCAGGGCGCGACGGCTTGCGCGGCCCCGGGGGCAGCCCCACGGTAGAGGCATGCGCAACTGGATCGCAGCGGCAGCCATCGTGGTGGCGGGCTTCGCGTGTGCCGGCCAGAAGCAGGGGCCGGCCGAGACCCTGCCCTCGAACACGCAGACCCCCGCCTCGACGCCCGAGCCGGAGCGCATCCACGCGCCCGCGCTGCAGCCGGCGCCGCCGCCCAGCCCCGAGACGCCGGCCGCGACGCCGTCGCCCAGCCCGACGCCGGCGCCGAAGCGCTAGCGCCAGCGCCAGCGCCGAAGTTCTAGCGCGGGCGCCCGCGGGTCAGGCTCTTGCACACCGCGTAGGCGCGGTCGGCGGGCTCGCGCTCGGTGGAGTCGGCGCGACAGGTGATGCCGGCGCGACAGCCGCTGACCACGAAGCTGGGCGGGTCGTTGCTGTCGAAGCCCGCGGTCTGGCGCTGCAAGGTCAGGTTCAGCCAGCCGTCACTCACGGTCTCCTGGGTGATGACCTCGCCGCTGGGTGGATCTGCGGCGGGACACTGCCGCGCGACGCCGTCCCAGCTGACCTCGACGCGGACGTCATGCAGCACGAGCTCGATGCTCTTGCCCTGGTAGGCGCTGGTCTCGACGATGGTGGTCTTCTGCTCGCCCGGCGTCGCGCTGGCCGGGATGCCGTAGGCCCGCAGGTCGAGCCGCTGCGTCCCTGCGCCACACGCCCCCAGCCCCAGCACCGAGAGCCCCACCAGCACCGTCACGCGCGACCACGCCATGTCATACACGCTAGCACGGCGGTTGACCGCTGCCGCTGGTGGGGTCAACGTTGCCACATGCGCAGCTCGGGCCGCCTCGTCGTCACCATCACTCTCGCAGCAGTGGTGGTGGCCTGCGCCGGGCCGCAGCAGAGCCGCCTGCCCACCGAGACCCAGCCCGCCAGCACCGGCACCCCCGCGCCCGCGCCCGAGCCCGAGCGCGTCCACGCCCCAGCGCTGGCGCCCGCGCCGCCGGTGACGGCGTCGCCCGAGAGCCCTGAGCCGGGCGACGACGCCACCGTGCGCGCCCAGCTGCCACGCGCCACGCTGGACAACCTCATCATCAAGGGCAGCCACGACCCACGCTTCACCCGCATGCTGCTGAGCAACCAGAGCGGCAAGCTGGCCGCGTGCTACATGCACGCGCGCAACGTCGACCGCCAGCTCGGCCCCGGCGCCATGACCTGGCAGCTGCGCATGGATCAGTGGGGGCGCATCGACAAGTTCGCGGTGGTGGCAAAGACGCTGCTCAGCCCGACCTTCGAGGCCTGCGCGCGCACCATCCTGTCGCCGCTGCGCGGCACCGAGGCCAGCGGCAGCTCCACCATCACGGTCAGCTTCGCGTTCGAGCCGGCGCCGGCGCCCGCGCGCTGATGGCCTGAGGGAGGGACGACGGGCTGATGGGCGGCAAGCTGTTTCACTTCCCGCGCATGGCACGCGCCGACTACCTCGAGCGCGAGGCCGCGGTGCGCGTGACGCTCGACCGCCTCATCCCGGGCGCCTATCGCATCCCGCGCTTCTACGGCGACAAGGCCGACTTCGGCGACATGGACATCCTGTGCGCCGCCGGCCCCGGGTGGGAGGCGGTGCGCGACCGCATCGTGCAGGCGCTCGGGGTCACCGAGACCAAGGCGGTGGGCCACGTCTACTCGCTGGCGTATCGCGGGCTGCAGACCGACCTGTTCACGGTGGCGCCGCGCTACCTCGGCAGCATGTACGACTTCATGTCGTTCAACGACGTCGGCAACTTCATCGGGCGGATCTGCCGGCGCTTCGACCTCAAGTATGGCGAGCACGGCCTCAGCCACGTCTACCGCGGCGACGGCGGCAACTTCGTGCGCGAGCTGCCGCTGACCCAGGACTTCGCGCGGGTGTGCGGGTTTCTCGGCCTCGATCACGCGGCCTGGCAGGTCGGCTTCGCGTCGCTGCCCGCGGTGTTCGAGTGGGTCATCGCCAGCCCGTACTTCTCGGTGGCGCCCTACCTCGACGTGCCCGAGGGCACCATGCGCGCGCGCGGCGATCGCCCCACGGTGACCCGCTTCATCGCCTACCTGCGCGAGCGCGGCATCGACAAGCGCGCCGTGATGGCCGAGCGCGGCGCGCAGCTGCCCGCGGTGCTGGCGGCGTTCCCGGACGCCGACCTGCCCGGGCAGCTGGCCGAGGCGCGCGCGGCGCAGCGGCGCCACGTCGAGCTGCGGCGGCGCTTCAGCGGCGAGCGAGTGATGCGGCTGTGCCCCGACGTGCGCGGCCGCGCGCTGGGCGAGCTGATGGCGCACATCCGCGCGGTCACACCCGACTTCGAGGGCTGGCTGCTGGCCAGCGACGACGCGGTGATCGATGCGCAGGTGGTGCGGGTGGCGGCGGCGTGGCGGCGCGGAGCCGGATAGGTCGCCTCGGCTGCGCCGAGCCGACCTACATGTTCTTGAGCTCGGCGTCGATCATCTTGATGGCCGACTTGCGCACCGCGGTGTAGGCCGGCAGCTTCTTCAGGAAGGGCGGCACCGTGCTGTGGCCCTTGCGCGTGGTGGTGCCCATGACCCAGGGCGTGCCCTGCTCGCGGATCACCGCGCTGGTCTCGAGCTGCACCGTGAAGTCGACCTTCTTGGCGGCGGCGTCGAGCACCTTGAAGGTGTAGACGTTGGCGAGGTCGCCGCTGGGATCGAAGGTCTCGTAGGCCAGCACGTGGCGCGGGCCGACGTCGAACTGATCGAGGACGTACTCGGTCGCGGTGGCGCCGCCGGGGGCCTTGCCGTCCTTCCACATCGTGAACAGCAGGGCGCGCGTCTTCCAGGCCGGCTTGTCCTGCTTGAGCGCCAGCTGCGCCTGCATGACCTTCTTGTTGGCGTCGAAGTCGTCGGGGCTGAGCTTGGCGGCGAGGCTGAAGCGCTTGAGGGCGCCCTTGAAGTCCTTGAGGTCGTAGCTGGCCTGGCCACCGTTGTAGGCGGCGTCGGCCAGCTTGGGATCGATCTTGAGGGCCAGATCCCAGCGCTTGATGGCCTCCTTCTTCTTGCCCAGGCCGGCCAGCACGACGCCGGCGTTGTAGTGCGCCTCGGCGAACTTCTTGTCGAGCTTGACCGCGGTGTCGTAGGCGGCCACGGCGTCCTCGCTGCGACCGAGCGCCGACAGGATGCGGCCGCGCGCGTAGTGCGCCGTCGCGCGTGAGCCGTCACGCGTGACCTCGGCGTCGATCTCGGCGAGCGCCTTCTCGAGCGCGGGGCGATTGCCCTCGGCGGCCTGGACGCGCTTCATGATCTCGTTGATGGGGTCGGCGGCGCTCGGGGTCTGTGCGGCGGCGGGTGCGGCCAGCAGGGTCACCAGGGCGAGGATCGAGAAGCAGCGTTTCATGAGGGAAATATACCCCCCTCGACACGGCGCCGGTGACCGGCGATGCTGGGCGCGAGGGGGCCCCCATGACCATCGCCGAGTACCTCGCCCAGTGTCTGGCTCCGTATGGCTGGCAGCAGCTGCCGGTGTTCCCGGGCAGCGTGCGTGACGCGCGCCTGATGCGGCAGTCGCAGGGGGCGCTGCTCGAGATCGATCACCGGCCGGCGCGGCGCGAGCTGTGGCTGTGGATCATCGGCAAGAACTGGGACAAGCGCTGCATCGGCTTCGAGTACGAGGACAAGCTGCAGTACGTGCTGCAGGCCATCGTGACGATGCAGGACAAGCTGAAGATCGAGGATCACTTCACGGCCTACTTCGAGTTCCAGAAGGTCGGTGGCAAGGTGTCGATCATCGCCTGGGAGCAGTTCCCCGAGCCCGCCGGGACGCAGGACACCGGGTTCAACCAGGAGGCCGCGATGGCGCAGGCGCAGGCCGCGCACGCGCAGGTGGCGTCGGGCGGCGGCGGCGACCCCGACCCGGTGGTGTTCCCGGGCCAGCGCGTGGCCAAGCTGAGCGACTACGTGGCGATCATGAAGCGCATGCAGACCGGCGACATGATGGGCGCGCTGGGGGCGTACGGCCTCGACATGATGGGCTGGGGCAGCGTGGCCGCGGCGTGGGGCGGCAAGCTGGGGGCGGATCCGACGCTGAACGCGAAGTTCACCAAGATGCTGATGGGGTGAGCGGCGCGCTCATTTTCGGGCTGGTGTAGGCGTCTGTCGTTGCAACGGCCGACACGGAACCCGGGGCGGCGTCTGATATGCTGAAGAGCAGTATGCCTAGCCGTGTCTGTGGTGTCTGCGGTCAGTCATTCCACGCTCGCTCGGACGGCGCCGTCCGGCAAGCGCTGGAGGAACACAAGCGGTCGCACGCCGGGGTGGTGGCGCGCGAGAGCAGCCGCGAGGAGCCGGCGGTGCTGGAGCGGGTGCCGACCTCCTCGGCCCGGGTGTCCCTGCTGGCCGAGGTCGTGGCCGGGTTCGACTCCGTCACCGAGATGGTGCGCGCTGGCTATTCCGTCAATCATGACAGCCTCTTCGTGCCCTTCGAGGCGCCGCGGATGATCGGGACCCAGGTTCGTGTGCTGCTGACGGTCGCTGGCGAGGGGCGCTTCGAGCTCAAGGGCACCGTGGTGGCGGCGTTCCCCGACCCGGTCGATCCGCGCCCGACCGCGTCGCGACGCGGCAACGGGGTGTTCCTGACCTCGGCGAGTCCGGGCTGGTCGCGCTTCTGTGACGGGCTGGAGGCCGGGTTCGATGACCTGACCGACCCTGATCGCGGGCCGATCCGCGAGAGCGTGCGCGGCGTCGTGCTCGAGGACCCCGACCCGACCGAGTTCGACGACGACCCCACCAGCAAGTAGCCGGCGCTGTCCGGCCGGCCGCGAGGCGAGGCGAGGAGAGGTGAGGCGCCGGCTACTTCTTCTGGAAGGGCAGCGAGCCGAGGAAGTCGATCTTGCCGATGTCGACGCCGTTGTGACGCAGGATCGCGTAGGCCGTGGTGACGTGGAAGTGGAAGTTGGGCAGCACGTAGTGATCGAGGTAGTCGCCGCCGCGCATGGTGTTGCCCTGCATCCAGCTGTGCTGGCAGGAGCGCTCCTCGGCGCCGACGAAGTCGTCGCGGGTGAAGGTCGCCAGGTAGTCGATGACGGTGCGCAGGCGGGCGCGCAGCTCCTCGATGGTCTGCTCGGTGTCGGGGTGCGCCGGCGGGGTCTTGCCGGTGAGCTTGGCCACGGCGTACTTGGCGGTGTCGCAGGCCGACTGGATCTGGCGCGGGAAGGCGAACTGATCCAGGGCCAGCCGGGCCTCGCACAGGAGATCGATGTCGAACTTTCGCGCCTTGGCGTGCGCCGCCGCCTTGTCGAGCCAGCGGTCGATGTTGCCGAGGAACTTCGAGAAGATGGGGACGGTGGCGTCGTAGAGGTTCATCGCGAGCGTATCCTACGTCGATTTGGGCTTGCTCAGGAGGCCTGATCTAGGCTACGAGCCGCCTTCATGAACAAGGCATTCAAGCTGTCGATGGTGCTCGGACTGGTTTTCGTGGTGGGTTGCGGTGGCGGCGGGGATGACGACGCGGCCAAGGACGGCGGCGCCGGGGACGGCGGACTGCGCCTGGACGGCCGCGTGGCCGACAGCTCGGTGGCGGTCGATGCCGGGGACCCCGACGGTTGCGGCCCCAACGGCGAGGACGACGGCCAGGGCGGCTGCCTGTGCGACGAGGGCTACTACAACATCAATGATGGGGGGATCTGCCTGCCTCCGCCGGCCTGCCTGGGCGCGGACGACCCGCTGGAGCCGAACGACACCCCGCAGACCGGCACCCTGCTGACGGCGACCACCGTGACCACCGGCCTGCGCGTGTGCCCGGCCAACGACGACTGGTACCGCGTGACCCTGGCGGCGGGTCAGAAGCTGACCGCCGACGTGGTGTTCACTCCGACGGCGGGCGACCTCGATGTCTATCTGTGGCCGGCGGGCGCCGACCTGGTCAACGACAACCCCGTGGCGTTCTCCGAGAACGTGACCGACGACGAGAACATCATGTACACCGCGACCACCGCGGGCGAGTACTGGATGCTGGTCTACGGCTACGAGGCCGCGCAGAACACCTATTCGATGACCATCACCAAGACGCCGTAAGCGCGACACACGCCGGCGTTACCGGGCGGCCACTGCTGGCGTAGTGTGGGGTATGCGCACTGCCAGGGTGGCCGTCGGTATTTTCGGGCTGGTGGGCCTCGGGTGGGGGGCGAGCGGGTGCGGTTCTTGCGCCCCCAGGCCGAGCACGAGCACGAGCACGAGCACGAGCACGAGCACGAGCACGAGCACGAGCACGAGCACGAGCGAGCCCGTGATCGATCGCTTCTCGGCCCAGGCGGGCCACCTCCTGGTGCGCGCCCCGGGGAACCACCTGCCGGGCCCCGGCCAGCCCATCGACCTCGACGACGGCTACGTGACCCAGGGGCTGGGCCCCGACGGGGTCCCGGTGCGCTACTACCACTTCGACGTGCAGAGCGACGTGCCCGCGACGGTGTGGCGGCTGGTGCGCGCGGGCAGCCACGACGCGGTGCCGGGCCAGGCCGACGTCATCGACGTACTGCCCGGCGAGGCTGGCTACAGCGACTTCTGGCGCACCGCGTGGGTCGAGGTCCCGCCCGACTTCGAGCCCGGCTCGGTGACCAGCGCCGGGGACATCGCGGCGCGCGGGCTCGCGGTGACGCTGGATGACACCGTGACCAACTGTCCGGTGGTGCCGCGCGGCAGCCAGGCGCGCGAGGGTGGCGCGCAGCTCGTCGAGCGCTGGTATCGCGGCCACAAGGTGGTGTGCTTCGACTTCGGTGGGGCGGCGCTGCTGCTCGACGACGACGGCAAGGTGCCGACCTCGGGGATCTTCGTCAGCTTCCGCATGAACCCCGGGCAGCCGGGCGGCGGGCCACCGTCGGGCTTTCGCACCGAGGCCGGCTCGCGGCAGACGCACAACGTGGTGATGAGCGTGCCCGGCGACCTCGACTACTCCCCGTTGTGGGCGGTGCAGATCTACGACGGCGCCGCGTTCGACCGCGTCCATGACGAGGCCAGCGCGCGGGCGGCCCCCCTGGTCACCCAGGGCCCGCTGGTCAATTGCCCCGTGGTGTGGGTGCAGCCACGCTGACGCGGGCCGGCGTGCTGACCCGGATCGCGCGCGGCAACAGCAGCCAGTAGCGCCCCGGGCCGCCCATGCGACCGCTCAGCTCGGCGGCCGCGGCGTCGGCGCCCCAGTAGATGTCGCCGCGCACCGCGCCGAGGATGCCACCCCCGGTGTCCTGCGCGATGAGCAGGCGCTGCCAGGGCACCTCGCGGCGCGCGCCCGCGACCGGGGCGCGGGTGTCGACCCAGATCGGGGTCGAGTGCGCGACGAAGGCCCGATCGATGGCCATCGAACGCAGCGGCGTCAGCACGACCCCCTGCGAACCGACTGCGCCCGGCCGCGACGAGATGGCGAAGAAGACCTTGGAGGCGTTCTTGTCGGCGATCTCGTCGAAGCGATCGCGGTGCGCCTGGAACCAGGCCCGGATGCCCTGCATGCTGCCCTGCCCCACTGGCAGCTCGCCGAGGTCGCGCAGGAGCTTGCCGACACCACTGTAGGGCCGGCCGTTCTTGCCGGCGAACTCCAGCCAGACCTCGCTGCCGTCATCGAGCGTGGCGCGGCCGGAGCCCTCGATCTCGGTGAACAGGGCGTCGACCGGATCGTCGGCCCACAGCAGCTCGAGGTTCTGGCCCGCCAGCGCACCCTTGCGGATCTCGGCGCGCGTCGGGTAAGGCCGCAGCGCGCCGGTGCGCGGGTCGAGCTTGCCCCACACCTTGCGCCCGCGGCCGTCGGGCACGAACGACGACAGGTCGACCGAGACCAGGTCGGCCGGCCGCGCCAGGATCGGCGTCTGGTAGGCGCCGTGGCGCCGCCGCGAGGCGCGCAGCGACTGCACGTAGTAGCTGGTCATCTTGCCCTCGGCGCCGGCGCGCCCGGCGGCCTGGTAGGGGTGGAACTCGGCCTCGAAGAAGGCGCGCGCGGCGGCGTCGTCGCCGGCCGGCAGCTTGGCGGCGGCGGCGCAGGCGCGACGCCACTGCCTGGCCTTGCCGCTGTGACCGTCATGGCCGACGGGGTCGTCGTCGGGGATGTCCGCCAGCCTGGCGCACGAGGCCAGGAAAGCCGGGATGGCCTCGGCGTGCTTGTCGGAGGCCCAGTTCGGCAGCGCGCCGAAGGCGACCCGCTTCAGCGTGATGCTGTCGGTCGCGGGCGCGCCAGCGTCGGTCGGGCAGGCCGCGGCAGCCTCGGCGTCGGGTGGCGCCACGGCGTCAGCCGCCGCCGCGCCGGCCAGGAGTCCCAGGGTCGCGCAGTGACGACGAGTGCCGAGCGGGTTTGCGCCATACCCCAGGATGATAGCTGGAGACCGATCTATTCCCGACTCAGCGCGGACGGGGGTTGAAGCGGGCCAGCGACTGGTACTGCGGCGGCCAGGCTGGCGGCTGCTGCTGGTCGTGCGCGGCGTGGTGGGTGAAGTAGGGGTCGTAGAGGTGGGCGCGGGCCAGGGCGATGAGGTCGGCGCGGCCGGCCAGCAGGACGGAGTTGACGTCTTCGGCGGTCGAGATGGCGCCCACGGTGATGGTCGGGACGCCGGCCTCGAGGCGCACCAGCTCGGACAGCGGGGTCTGGAACAGCCGACCATACCGCGGGCGCTGGTGCGGCACGGTCTGCCCCGAGGACACGTCGATGACGTCGACGCCGTGCTCGCGCAGCAGTCGCGCCAGCGCGACGACGTCGGCCGTCGTGATGCCGCCCTCGGCCCAGTCGCTCGCCGAGATGCGCACCGACAGCGGGCGCATCGCCGGCCACGCCGCGCGCACCGCCTCCACCACCTCCAGCGGAAACCGCGCCCGCCCCGCCAGCGCCCCGCCATACGCATCGCCGCGCCGGTTGGTCAGCGGCGAGATGAAGCTCGCCAGCAGATAGCCATGCGCCGCATGCAGCTCCAGCAGGTCGAACCCCGCCGCCGCCGCCCGCCGCGTCGCCGCCACATACGCCTCGATCAGCGCCTGCATCCCAGCCCGGTCCAGCTCCGCCGGCACCTGGCTGCCGTCGCGCCACGGCAGCGCCGACGCCGCGCACAGCCCCCACGCGCGCCCGGCCTCCAGCGGCACATCCTCACCGCCGTCCCAGGGCACACACGTCGCCCCCTTGCGCCCGGCATGCCCCAGCTGCAGCCCGATCTTCGCCCGGCTGTGCGCGTGCACGAACTCCACCACGCGCCGCCACGCCGCCGCATGCTCGTCCTTGTACATCCCCGCGCACGCCGGCGTGATGCGCCCCGCCGCGCTCACCGCCGTCATCTCCGCGATCACCAGCCCCGCGCCGCCCACCGCACGACTGCCCAGGTGCACCAGGTGCCAGTCCGTCGGCAGCCCGTCGTCGGGCGCCGAATACTGACACATGGGTGACACCACCACGCGGTTGTCCAGCGTCAGGTCGCGCAGCCTGAAGGGCTGGAACATCGGCGCCGCCGTCCGTCGCGGCTCGCCGGTCTGCACCGCCGCCGCCTCCGCGAAGAAGTCCTCGAACCGCGTCGCCAGCGCCGGGTCGCGCAGCTTCAGGCTGTTATGCGTCACCCGCAGGCTGCGCGTGAACAGCGACGCCGCGAACGCCGGCGGCGGCAGATCCACATAGCGCTCCGTGGTCTCGAACCACTCCAGGCTGTGCTGCGCCGCCCGCTGCGTGCTCTCCACCGCGGGCCGCCGCTCGCGCTCGTACCGCGTCAGCGCCGCGCCCAGCTCCGCCTCGCCGCACACCGCCTCGTGCAGCGCGATGGCGTCCTCCAGCGCCAGCTTGGTGCCCGACCCGATCGAGAAGTGCGCGGTGTGCGCCGCGTCCCCCATCAGCACCACGTTGCCGTGGTGCCAGCGCGCGTTGCGCACGGTGGGGAACTGGCGCCAGATCGACCGGTTCTTCCTCAGCCGGTGCCCCGCCAGCTCGTCCGCGAACACCCGCTCGAGGTGCGCGATGGTCCCGTCCTCATCGACACGATCCAGCCCGGCCGCGCGCCAGGTGTCCTCGCGACACTCGGCGATGAAGGTCGACTCGTCGGCCGCATACCGGTAGGCGTGGATCCGCCACAGCCCCTCCGGCGCGTCCTTGAAGTAGAACGTGAACGCCGCATACGGGAAGCTGGTGCCCAGCCACACGAACCGGTTCGGCCGCAGGTCCACGCTGGGCCCCAGATGCTCGGCCAGCTGCGTGCGCACCCCGCTGGCGACGCCGTCCGCCGCCAGCACGAGGTCGTACTCCCCCGGCGCCGGCAGCCGCGCCTCGACCCCGAAACGCAGCTCGATGCCCAGCGCCTCGCAGCGCCCGTACAGGATGTCGAGCAGCTGCCGACGCCCCAGCCCCGCGAAGCCGTGCCCGGTCGATCGCACGAAACCGCCGCGATAGTGCACGTCGATATCTTGCCAATGTGTAAAGGCCTTGGTGATCGCCGCATGCGACTCGGGATCCGCCGCGGCCAGGTTGCCCATGGTCGCGTCCGAGAACACCACGCCGAAGCCAAAGGTGTCGTCGCGCTGGTTGCGCTCCAGCACCGTGATGTGCGCCCGCGGGTGGCTCTGCTTGTAGAGCAGCGCGAAGTACAGACCCGCCGGGCCGCCGCCGATCGAGAGGACCTTCACGGGGCGGTCGTACCGCGCCCGCGCGCGCCGCGCAATCGCCGAAACGACGCTGGTTTTGCGCCCTTCGCCCGGCTTTGCCAGCCGTTGACGGCAGCGCCCCCACACCACGCGCCTAGCATCGCTGTGGAGGTTCAACCATGAGACCACTGGTGCTGCTGTTCACCCTGACCGCCGCAACCGGGCTGGCCCACGCAGGTGCCGTCCTGTCGGGCCCCGGCGGGACGTCCCGCTTCCCGACCAGCATCGACGTCGCCGTCGACATCCACGCCCAGGTCGAGAGCACCACCATGGTGCTGCACTTCCCCGGCGTCAGCGCCGGCGACCACGTCCTCACCGTCCCCGGCCCCAGGCGCGCCTACGTCGTCGGCGTCGACATCGACCAGGGCGCCGGCTTCCAGCCCGCCGCCATGGTCGGCGAGGCGCCACCGCCCTCGCTCGGCGGCAGCCCCACCGCGCAGCTGCCCGCGGTCGCCGCCTGGCTGGGCAACGATCCACTGCGCGCCGACCTGGCCGACCTCGGTGACGGCCCGCTCGCCGTGCGCGTGCGCTTCCAGCGCCTGCTGCGCCGCCACCGCGGCGAGGTCGCCTTCAGCGCCGGCATCGCGCGCAGCCCGGCGCGCCCCGCCAGTGACCCCGGCCCCACCGTCACCCTGCGCCTGACCTTGACCCCGCTGCGCGCCCTCGATCACCTCGACGCCACCAGCACCAGCGGCGCACCCGCCCAGGTCACCCGCAACCCCGATGGTAGCGCGCTGGTCGAGACCTCCGGCGCCGGCGGCGCCAGCGTCGACATCCGCTACGCCGAGGTCGCCGCCGGCCTCGACGTGCACTTCCTCACCCACCGCACGCCCAGCGCCGACCCGCTCGGCGGCCAGGCCGGCTACTTCATGCTCATCGTCGACGCCGACGCCGCCGACCCCGCCGCCGCGCCGCCGCGCACCCTCAGCCTGGTCATCGATCACTCCGGCTCCATGAGCGGCGACAAGATCGTCCAGGCCACCGCCGCCGCCCGCGCCATGCTGGAGCACCTGCGCCCCGTCGACAGCTTCAACATCGTCGCCTTCGATCACACCGTGTCGGCGTTCCGCCGCGCCCCCGTCCTCGCCACCCCCGCCGAGCTCGACGCCGCGCGCACCTTCATCAAGTCCATCGTCGCCGCCGGCAGCACCGACATCGACCTCGGCGTCATGACCGGCCTGGCCGGCGTGTCCCCCCACGAGGCCACCCGCTATGACGCCATGATCCTGCTGTCCGACGGCCACGCCACCGCCGGCGAGACCTCCAGCGCGCGCATCCACGCCAACCTGCTGCGCTACAACGCCGCCGCCCAGGCCCGCGTCTTCACCTTCGCCGTCGGCGCCGACGCCGATCTCGCGCTCATGGAGGGGCTGGCGCGCTCGAACCGCGGCACCGCCTTCCGCCTCAACGACGCCCAGGCCCGCCTCGAGCTGGTCGAGCGCACCGACGAGCTGTTCGCCGATCTCGAGTCGCCCCTGCTCACCGACGTCACGCCGGCGCTGACTGGCTTCGCCACCGGTGACGTGCTGCCGGAGCAGATGGCCGACGTCTTCAGCGGTGGCCAGGCCATCCTGGTCGGCCGCTACAGCAGCCCCGGTCGCGGCATGCTGCGCCTCACCGGCAACCTCGGCGGCGCCGCCTTCGTGCGCGACTTCAGCCTCGACGCCCCCGCCGAACAGCCCGCTGACGCCTTCATCAAGTACCTCTGGGCCACCGAGCGCGTCGGCGCCCTCCTGGCCGACTCCGCCCGCACCGGCGACCCCACCGGCGCCAAGACGAAGATCACCGAGCTCGGCCTGGCCTACCGCATCCAGACTCCCTACACCTCGTTCTCGACCCGCATGTCCTACGACGGCAGCGGCACCGGCAGCTCCGGCTCTGGCGGCGGCGGCGGCGGCGGCGGTGGCGGTGGCGGTGGCGGCTGGGGCGCCGGCGCCAACGGCCCCTTCGAGCTGTGCGCCCTGCTCGCCCTGCTCGGCCTCGCCGCCGTCCTGCATCGCCGCAACACCCGCGCCGCCACCGGGTCGCGCCCGCGATGACCTGGCTGCAGCAGCGGCGCCTCACCGCGCTGCTCGCGATGTCCGCCCTCGCGCTGACGCTGCTGTCCCTGTGGGCCGGCGGCCCCGGCCGCGCCGTGCACGACCTCGCCGTCGCCGACACCGCCGCCCTCCAGCACGGCCAGCTCTGGCGCCTCGCCACTGGCCCGCTGCTGCACACGACCTTCACGCACCTGGCCTGGGACCTCACCATCCTCGTCATCCTCGGCGCCCTCTACGAGCCGCGCCTCGGCCGTCACTTCGCCCCCGTCGTCCTCGCCGGCCTGATCGTGCCCACCCTGGCCACCGCCATCGACGCACGCTTCACGCGCTACTACGGCCTGTCCGGCCTCAACTACACCCTGATGGGCGCCGCCGTCGCCTTCGAGCTGACCCGCGGCCAGCGCAGCCTCGGCCTGCTCGGCGCCGGCCTGCTCGGCTGGAAGCTCGTCCGCGCCGTCCGCGGCCAGTCGCTGTGGGGCCCCGCCCTGTCCGCCGACACCCACGAGGCCTGGCTGGCCCACGTGGTCGGCGCCGCAGCTGGAGCCCTGCTTTCTGCCATGATGGCGCTCCATGCGCACACTCGCCCGCGTCACCGCCGCTCTCGCCCTCGCCCTGCTGCCCTTCGCCTGTAGCAAGTCTCCGCGCCCGGCAGCGTCACCCTCACCGACCGCCACCGCCACCGCCGCGCCGACCCCGACGGCCTCGGCCTCGCCGAGCCCCTCGCCCGCCGCCCGCACCGTGGTGCTGCGCCACGGCGCCATGACCTACGTGATGGACACCCCACCCAACCAGCTGCGCAAGGCGCAGGCCGCCCTCGAGAGCAGCGACCTCGTGACCCAGCTCGGCGCCCTCGGCATCAGCGTGACCTACCAGGCCGACGCCTCGCTCGGCGACGCCGTGGTCATCCTCGACGGCAGCACCGAGCTCGGCCGCGGCGACCTGCACGATCTCGACGCCGACCGCGCCCCCGCCGCGCTGCTCGACGCCATCAAGGCGCACTTCTCGATCACACCCTGACCCGCGGCCGCCGCACCCGCGTCCCGGCACACCCGCAACACCCGCGCGCCCGGTCCCCCCGCATCACCGGTGATCCCGGCACAGCCGGTCGGCCTGCTTGAGCAGCAGCGGCAGCCGGTGCGCCCCGTGCATCGACGCCACCGCCGCCGCCGCCGCGTCGGCGCCCATGCCGACCGCGCTCACGAACAGCGGGCTCGCGCTGCTGCCGCGCCGCACCTCGAGCGCCCCCATCGCCGACAGATAGCGCGTCTTGGCCACACCCACGACGGGCACGCCGCCGCCCAGCGCCGCGTGCAGGCGCGCCCCCAGCCCCGGCACGCCGTCCTCCAGCCAGACATAGCCATCGATCACCACCGCGGTCGCCGGCACCGGCACCGCCGCCAGCACCGCCAGCAGACAGGGCAGCTCGCGCAGATACAGCTGCCCGGGCACATATTCGCCATATTGCCCGGGCGCCAGCGTGACCACCGTGGTGGCCGCCGCCACACCCGCGGTCCACACGCTGAAGCCGACCGCGCCGGCCACCGCGCCGCCCTCGCGATAGTCGACGTCGACCGCGTACAGCATCAGGGTACCGGCAGCAGGGTCAGCCGGGGCTGGCTCTCGTACAGCGCGATGCGCCCATCGGGCCACGCCGCGGCCCACGCCAGCTCGGTGCCCGCCGGGATCACCAGCGGCTGGCAGCGCCGGTCGCGACACACCACGGCCCGCGCGCTGCCATAGGTCGTCCACACCAGGCCGCCGCCGACCAGCTCGGCCCCGCCGCCGCCGCGCCCGAGATCGACCCCGGCCGGCACCGTCCAGGCCTCCCAGCGGCTGTCGTCCTCGGCCAGCTCCAGCAGATCGAAGCGCCGGTGCAGCATCAGCTTGCCGTGCAGGCGCTGCGCCACGCCCAGGAACGGCGGCGTGTAGCCCACCGGCACCAGGCCCACCGCCGCGCCGCGCCCGCCACCGACCGCGCCCGGCGGCAGCCGATCGACCGGTTGCGGCGGCATCTCGGGGATGGCGACCCGCTTCAGCGCGCAGCTCTCGGGCTCGACCCGCGCGATGACCAGCTCGCGCCGGCTCTCCAGCACCACATAGATCCGATCATTGGCGACGGCCAGCACCTGGCCATTCAGCGCGCTCTGCACGCCGAACTCCTTCTCCAGGACGCCCGCCGCGCACACCGGGTCGAACACCAGGCGACCCTCGACCAGCATGGGCGGGTTGCCGCGAAACAGCCGGCCATCACGCATCAACACCCACAGCTGGTGTCCCGGGCCGCCGCTCAGCGACAGCGACGCCACCGCCCCCTCGGGCGGCACCTCGGCCAGCTGGTCCCAGGTGTTGCCGTCGGGGCCGACCCAGCGCTCGACCCCCGACTTGCCGATCCCGATGAGCTGGCTGCCCTGCCACACCATGTGATGCCGAGACGACTGCAGTGCGGCGCTCAGCGCGCTGGCCGGGACCTCCTGTGCCCACAGCTTGACCGTCTGCAGCGCCGCCAGCTTGCCGCCCTCGACGTGGAGCAGCTCGTGCCGCCCGCACGAGAACAGCACTTCGTCGACGCTGCCCGGCGCCGGCCCCAGTGGCCTGCACGACAGCGTGCCACCGCTGGGATCGTGCAGATCGACCCGCTCGACACCCGGCCCGACCGCGGCGTCCGCCTGCGTCACCTGCGGCGACACCGTGGGCTGCTGCCCGCGCGGCTTGCGCTGGCACCCCGCCACCATCATCACCACCGCCACGCCCACGCCCGCCCGTCGCGTGACCCCCGCGATCCGCATCATCTCCCTACCCTACACCCCGCCGTCGAGCACCACCGTCGCGCCGTTCATGAAGCTGTTGCGGTCCGACACCAGCATGGCCGCGAAGTCCGCCACCTCCTCACACGTCCCCAGCCGCCCCAGCGCACAGTGGCGCAGATACTCGTCGCGTCGCGCCGCCGGCAGGTTGCCGCTGACGCCCTCGTCGAGCACGCCCGGCGCCAGACAGTTCACCGTGATGCCATAGCGCCCGATCTCCTTGGCCAGCGCCTCGGTGAAGCCCTTGAGCGCCGCCTTGGCCGCGCTGTAGTGCACCGGCGCCTGCATCATCTTCACGCCCGCGAGCGAGCCGATGTTGAGGATGCGCCCGCGCTTCTCGCGCACCATGCCGCGCAGCACCGCCTTGGTCGCGATGAAGGCGCCCTTGACGTTGGTGTCCATCACGCGGTCCCAGTCTTCCTCCTCCATCAGCGCCAGCGGCACCACCTGGCCGATGCCGGCGTTGTTGACCAGGATGTCGATCTTGCCGGCGTCCTGCTCGACCTGCTTGACCAGCGCCTGCATGCCGACGCGATCCAGCACGCTGACCTTGAACGACCAGCCGCGCACCCCGCAGGCCTCGATGCCACGCAGCGTCTCGGCCGCGGCCTCCTCGTCCTTGCTGTAGTTGAAGGCCACCGCCGCGCCCTCACGCGCCAGCGCCACACAGATGGCGCGCCCGAGGCCACGCGAGCCGCCGGTGACCAGCGCGGTGCGCCCCGCCAGCAGGCCCATCAGGTCACGACGCTGAGACGGATCTGCCCGTCACCGCCGGTCGTCCACGGCTTTCGGCCCCACGGCGCCAGCTGGGTGTCCTTGCCCTTGGCGGCGCCGCGATGAAACATGTTGAAGCCGCACGCCGGCATGATGCGCCCGTCGATCTGCGGGTAGTGGTGGCAGCACTTGCGCAGCCGCTCCAGGTCGAAGTCGTGGCGGTCCATGTAGTGGTGCAGGAAGATCGACTTGGCCTGGCGCTCGCCGATGGTGATGGCCTGCTGCGGCGTCAGCTGGCGCTCGGGGAACATCACGCCCAGCGCGCGCTTCAGCGCCGCCAGCACCGCGGGCGCGTCGGGGATGTCGTCCTGCTGCGAGAACACGTCGTACATCAGGTCCTGCAGCGTGCTCTCCATCTCCGCCGTGGCCGGCAGCGTGGCCGACGAGCGCAGCAGGGTGCCGTAGCGCTTGAAGTCGACGAAGCGCGCGAACGGCAGGTGACGCCCGTCGTCGAGGCGCAAGAGATAGGTCAGCGACACACACTGCGGGTGCGAGCACGGCAGCGGGAAGAAGTCCTCGTAGCGCAGCGCCCCATTGGTCTGCGCCGCGATGGCCTTGATGACACCCGGGATGGTCAGCCGATCCATCGGATCGTGCGCGAACGCCCCGCCGCCCAGGCCGGTGAAGGCCGCGGGCTGGAAGTTCAGCGACAGGATGTGGTCCTCGCGCAGGAACAGCTCGACGACCTGGCCGATCTGGTGCTCGTTGACGCCGCGGGTGGCGACGAAGATGAGCTGGGTCGGGATGTCGAGCTCCTTCAAGGCCGCCAGCGCGGCGTCCTTCTCGGCCACCAGGTCGCGGCCGCGGATCTTCTCGTGGGTGTCCGCCGTGAAGCCGTCGAGCTGCAGGCCCACGTAGCAGCCCGAGGCCTTCAGCGCGCGCGCGAAGTCGCGGTCCTTGCCCAGGCGCAGCCCGTTGGTGATGACCACGACGCGGCCGATCTCGGGGCGCTTGGCGGCCGCGATCAGCTCCAGGATCTTGGGGTGACTGGTCGGCTCACCGCCCGACAGCGCGACCGACTCGCACTGGCCCTCGTTGCGGATCAGGGTGTCGATGATGCCGCCGAAGGTCGCGACCTCGATGTGGTTCGAGTACTGGTTGTTGACGATACAGATGGGGCACTCGAGGTTGCAGTGGTCGGTGACCTCGATGATGGGCAGGCAGGTGTGCTGCTCGTGATCGTTGCAGGTGCCACAGTCGGTCGGGCAGCCGTGCTCGACCTCGGCGGCGAACTTCAGCGGCTCGGTGCCGGCGCGCGCGAAGGCATAGGCGCGCACGTAGTAGGCGGCGTCCTCCGAGACCAGCGCCTCGGACGGTCCGCAGGTGGCGCAGTCCTTGCGGAAGTAGACGCGGTTGTCGGCGCGGATCACGACCTCGGCCGGCACCAGGGTCAGACACTTGGGGCAGGTCGACGTGGTGTGCTTGAACAGGTGATCGCCGGTGGCACCCTCGGGCCGCTCGCCGCGGGCCAGGAACGCGGCCAGGTAGGCCTCGGCGTTGGTCGACAGCACCGCCTCCGACGGCCCGCACGCGGTGCACAGCTTGAGCATCACGGCGTCGGCGCCGCGCAGCACCACGCGGCCCTCGAGGCCGACGCCGCAGGTGCCACACGTGGTCGGCTCGTGCAGCAAGAACGTGTGCGGCTTGTCCTTGCGCAGCTCCGAGGGAGCGCAGGCCTGACAGTCGATCGACATGGCAGGCAGTGTGCCAGCGGGCCCAGGCTTCGCCAAGGCACGCTTCAGGTAGGGTCTGGCAGCGGCGCGCCAGCAAAGGCGGCCCTTTGCCGGCGGGTTCCATGTTTGCGCGGGGCCCTTCTGGTAGTCTCCAGCGCGTGCGGTACGTGCTGCTCGACAGGATCACGACGCTCGAGCCGCCTGCGCTGGCGCGGGGCGTCAAGTGCGTGTCGCTGTCCGATGACATCTTCGTCGACCACTTCCCTGGCCACCCCATCATGCCGGGGGCGCTGATCCTGGAGGGGCTGGCGCAGCTGGGCGGCGTGCTGCTCGAGGCCACCCTGCGCGACAAGGGCCGCCACGACCTGCACGCGCTGCTGACCATGGTCGATCGCGCCAAGTTCAGGCGCATGGTGCGCCCGGGCGATCGTCTCGAGCTGGAGGCGCACGGGCTGCGCGCGCGTGAAGAGGGCGGCCAGGTGCGGGTACTGGCCAAGCTCGACGGCGAGCTGGCCACCGAGGCCGAGCTGACCTTCGTCTTCGTGCAGGTCAAGAACCCGGTCGTGCTGGCCAGGCGCAAGGAGTACCTGCGCATCTGGCTGACGGGGTCCGCGGAGGAACCTTGAGCGCGCCCGGCGAGCGACGCGCGTGGGTGCGCGGCGCGGGCGCGGTGACGGCGCTGGGCGCGGCCTGGCCGACCTCGGTGCGCGCGCTGGCCGCGGGGCAGAGCGCGGTGGCGCCGGTGACGCGCTTCGATGTGACCGGCTTTCCGTCGCAGGTGGCGGCCGCCATCGCCGACCTGCCCGGCGGCGAGCGCGAGGATCGCCGGCTGGCGCTGGCCGAGCGCGCCGCGGCCGAGGCCTGGGCGGCGGCGGGCGCGCCGACTGGACGGCTGGGCGTGTTCATCGGCGCCGAGTCGGGGCGCGCCACCTTCGCCACCGTGCTGGCGCTGTCGCGCGCGGCGGGCGGCGGCAAGCAGTTCGACCACGCGCGCTTCGGCGTCGATGCCCGCGCGCTGGCGCCGTCGGTGGACGCCGCGGCGGTGTCGCCGGGCGCGGTGGCCTCGGCGCTGGCGGGGCGTCATGGCGCCGAGGGGCCGGCACGCACGGTGTCGCTGGCCTGTGCCTCGGGCAGCGCCGCGGTGGTCGAGGCGGTGCGCGCGCTGCGCCAGGGCGTGTGTGACGTCGCGCTGGCGGGTGGCGTGGGCGCCGACGTCGATCCCTTCATGCTGGCGGGGTTCGGCCTGCTGGGCGCGCTGACGGCGCGCGGCACGTCGTGTCCGTTCGATGTGCGTCGCGACGGCTTCGTGGTCGGCGAGGGCGCCGCGATGGTCGTGCTGGCGGTCGATCGCGCCGGCGCACGCGCCGAGGTCGCGGGGGTCGGGCGCACGCTGGACGCCTACCACCTGACCGCGCCGGATCCCGAGGGCAACGGCGCCGTGCGCGCGATGCGTGCCGCGCTGGCCGACGCCCGCGTCGAGCCCGGCGAGGTCGGCTATGTGCAGGCGCACGGCACGTCGACCCCGCTCAATGACGCCGTCGAGGCCGCGGCGCTGCAGCGCGTCCTGCATGGCGCCGGGCGCGCGCGGGTCAGCTCGGTCAAGGGGGCGCTGGGGCACTGGATCGCGGGCGCCGGTGCGCTGGGCCTCTTGTGTGCGCTGGAGGCGGTCGAGCATGGCGTGCTGCTGCCGACGGCGGGCCTGCGCGAGCCCGACGCGCGCTGTGCGCTGCAGCATGTGATGGGCGAGGCGGTGCGCGGGCTGCCCGTGGAGATCGCGCTGGCCAACGCCTTCGCGTTCGGCGGCGCCAACTCCAGCCTGGTGGTGCGGCGATGCGCCTGAACGGCGACACCCGGGTCGGGGTGCGTGGCGCCGGCGCGCTGAGCCGCTTCGGGCTGGCCTGGCGCGGGCTGGGCGCGGCGCTGGCGGCGGGCGAGGTCAGCCCGGGCAGCGGCGAGGTCGCGCTGGCGGCGGCGGACGACGCCGGCGACGTCAAGCAGCGCCGGCTGATGTCACGCGCGGCGCGGCTGGGGGCGGTGGCGGCGCGGCTGGCGCTGCACGAGGCCGCGCTGCCCGCCGGCGCGGCGCGCGAGGACATCGGCTTCTTCATGGGCGTGGGTGCGTCGGGTGGCGAGGTGGCGCAGATCGAGGCGCTGGTGGCGGCCAGCCACCGCGATGGCGCCTTCTCGCTGGCCCGCTGTGGCCACGAGGGGCTGGCGGCGGCGACGCCTTTGTTCGCGTTTCAACTGATGAACAACTTTACACTCTGTCATGGTGCGATCCTGGAGGGGGTCGGCGGCGTCAACAGCGCGCTGTTCTCCCGCGGCGCCGGGACGGTGCTGGCGCTGGGCGAGGCCATGGCGGCGCTCGCGAACGGCGACTGTGCGCTGGCGCTGGCCGGCGGCGCCGACAGCGCGCTGCACCCGGCCACGCGCGCGGAGCTGGGCCGCGAGGGCTATGCCGACGGCGGTCTGGTGTGCGCCGAGGGCGCTGCGCTGCTGCTGCTGGGGCCAGTGGACGGTGCGCGGGGCGTGATCGACGGCTGCTGGGTGTGGCCGGCGGCGGCGCGCGCACGCGGCGACAGCGAGGCGACGCGGGCGCTCGATGGCCTCGGCGACCGCGCCCTGGCGGCCGAGCGCGAGGTCGGCAGCGGCTTCGACGTCGTGGTGGTGACCGCGTGGGGGCACGCCGCCGCGGATCTGCTGCTGGCGACGGCGGCGCGCCTGGGGCGACGGGTCATCGATGCCGGCGCGGGCCTGGGCGAGACGCTGGCGGCGGCACCCGCGCTGGCGTGGCTCGCCGCGCTCGACCTGCTGCATGCGCCGGCCGACGCCAGCGCGCGCGCGCTGGTGCTGTCGGCCGGCTGTGACGGCGCGCTGGGCGCGGTCACCCTGCGGGCGGGCGCATGAACGAGTGTGTCATCACCGGCGTCGGCGCGGTGTCGGCCTTCGGGGTCGGCCTGGGCGCGCTGCTCGGCGGCCTGGCCGAGGGCATGCGCGCGGTCGGACCGATCCGCCACTTCGACGTCACCAGCTTCCCGACCAAGGTCGCCGGCGAGGTCCCGGTCCAGGACCTCGATGCCGGCTGGCTGCGCGCGGTCGGCGGCCTGCCCGGGGAGCACCTCGAGGCGCTGGCCGCCTCGGGCCTGCTGCGTGATCGCAAGGTCGGCTTCGCGCTGGTCGCGGCCTTCGAGGCCTGGCGTGCCGCCGGCTGCGCGGACGCCGAGCGCGAGGCCTCGCTGGTGCTGGCGCTCGGCCTCGAGCAGGCCTTCCTGGAGGACTTCGGGCCGCTCATGACCCCGGCGGGCGGGCTGGACTTCGGGGCCGACGCCGCGCGGGCCGGGCCGCCGGTGCGCCTGCGCTCGCGCGTGGATCTGGCCTCGGAGTGGGTGCGGCGCCTGCTCGGCCTCGAAGGGCTTCCGCTGGTCAACGTGTCGGCCTGCGCCGCGGGCGGGCTGGCCGTCGCGCAGGGCGCGGCGCTGATCGAGCGCGGCCTGGCCTCCATCGTCCTCGCCGGCGGCGCCGACTCCATGGTCAACCCGCTCGGCCTCGGCGGCATGTCACGCCTGGGCGCGCCGTCACCGCGCGCCGCCCCCGACGCCTGTCGGCCCTTCGATCGCCGCCGCGACGGCCTGGCCATCGGCGAGGGCGCCGCCGTCTTCGTGCTGGAGTCGGCCGCGCGCGCCCGCGCCCGCGGTGCCCGCCCGCTGGCCCGCGTGCTGGGCTGGGGCAGCACCCAGGACGCCTACCGCGTCACCGCCCCGCGCCCCGACGGCGCGCGCGCCCGCCTGGCCATGCAGCGCGCGCTGACCCGCGCCCGGCTGGCCCCCGAGGCGGTCGGCTACATCAATGCCCACGGCACCGGTACCCCGCTCAACGATCCCGCCGAGGCGCAGGCCATCGCCGCGCTGTTCCCGCGCGGCGTCGCGGTCAGCTCGATCAAGGGCGCGGTCGGCCACCTGATGGCCGCCGCTGGCGCGCTCGAGCTGGCCGCCTGCATGCTGCCGTTCACCCGCGACCTCTTGCCCGGCACCGCCAACCACCTCGAGCGCGACCCCGCGTGCGCCATCGACGTCATCGGCGAGGCCCCGCGCGCCGCGCGCGTCGACGCCCTGATGTCGAACTCGTTCGGGTTCGGCGGCCAGAACGTGGCCGTCGTGCTGGGGCGCGCATGACCCCCGTCGCGGTCACCGGCTGGAGCCTGCGCACGCCGCTCGGCGTCAGCATCGACGAGGTGCTGGCCCGCCTGGCCGCCGGCGAGCGCGCCGCCGCCCCCAACCCGCGCTTCGACGCCACCAGCTACCCGTGCACGCTGGCCGCCGTCATCCCGGGCCAGCCCGGCAAGACGCGCCACGCCCGCTTCGTGCGCCGCATGGGCCTGTGGGGCATGCAGGCGGCCAGCGACGCCATCACCCAGGCCGAGGTCATCGGCGGCGATCGCACCGGCGTGTTCTGCGGCTATGGCGGGCTGCGCGCGCACTGGGAGGACATCCTCGGCCCGCTCGAGCGCCAGCGCCCCGACGCCGCCGGCGCCTGGGAGGCCGGGCTGCGCCTGCTGCACCCGTTCTGGATGTTGCAGCACCTGTCGAACAACGCGCACGCGCTGCTGGCGACCGATCTCGGCGCGCGCGGCGAGGGCGTCACCCTGGGCGGCGCCAACGCCGGGGCGCAGGCGCTGGCCGCCGCGGTCGCCGCGCTGCACGCGGGAACCGTCGACGTCGCCCTCGTGCTGGCGTACGACTCGCTGGTGGAGCCGGAGATGGTGCTGGAGCTGGGCATGCGCGCCGAGGCCGCCGGGGTCGTCCCCGGCGAGGCCGCCGCCGCGCTGGTGCTGGAGCGCGTGGATGACGCCGGCCGGCGCGCGCTGGTGCGGCTGAGCGCGGCCGATGGTGCCGACGGCGCCCACGGTTGGCCGGCGCCGCGCACCCTGGTGCGGGTGGCGCGTGGCCTCGGCGCCGCCGAGCTGCCCGAGCTGCCCGAGCTGATCGATGGCGCAGGCGTGGGTGACGAGCGCGCGGTGCACGCCGAGCTCGCCGCGGGCGCGAGCTCCAGCAGCATGCAGCACCAGCTCGGCCTGCTGGGCGGCGCCGCCGCGCTGGTGCAGGCCATCGTGCTGGGCAGCTGGCTGCGCGCCGGCCGCGCCCGGTCGGCCCTCGGCCTCTCCGCTGGCGCCCCCGGCCTGGCTGGCGCCGTTCACGTGAGCTTGTCATGACGACAACACAAATTGCCATCGTCACTGGAGGTTCTCGCGGCATCGGTCGCGCCACCGCGCTGGAGCTGGCGCGCCGCGGCTGTGACGTCGCGCTGGGCTACCACAGCCGCGAGGCCGACGCCGCCGCCGTGGTCGGCGCCATCGAGGCGCTGGGCCGGCGCGCCCTGGCCATCCGCGCCGACGTCGCGGTGCCCGCCGAGGTCAGCGCCCTGTTCAAGGCCGCCGACGCCCTGGGCCCGCTCGACATCCTGGTCTGCTCGGCCGGCATCACCCGCGACACCCTGCTCGGCGCCAGCACGCCCGACGACTTCGACGCCCTGATGGCCATCAACCTGGGCGGCGTGGTCAGCGCCTGTCGCGAGGCCACCCGGCGCATGCTGTCGCGCCGGCGCGGCGCCATCGTCACCCTGTCGTCGGTGTCGGCGCAGCGCCCCGGGCGCGGCCAGACCAACTATGCCGCGTCCAAGGGCGCCATCGAGGCCTTCACGCGCTCGCTGGCGGTCGAGCTGGCGCCGCGCAACATCCGCGTCAACGCGGTGGCCCCGGGCGTCATCACCACCGAGATGACCGAGGCGCTGCGCGCGCTGGCTCCCGACGAACTCCAGAAGCGCATCCTCTTGCGCCGCTTCGGCACCCCCGAGGAGGTCGCACGTGTCATCGGCTTCCTCGCCAGCGACGACGCCAGCTATGTCACCGGCCAGGTCTGGAACGTCGACGGAGGCTTCAAGCAAGAATGACGACGCCCGCCGCAACCCCCGGACTCGACGGCCCCGCCATGCTGGCCTGGCTGCGCACCCGGCGCAGCCTGCGCAACTTCGCCGCGCGCCCAGTCGACGACGCCATCCTCGAGCGCGTGATGTCGGCCGCCATCACCGCGCCGTCGAACACCAACCGGCAGCCCTGGCGCTTCGCCGTGGTGACCGACCCCGCGCTGCGCGCCGGCATCGTGGACGCCGTGCGCACGCGCACCGAGGCCATCAAGGCGGTCATCGCGCGCAGCCACCACGCCGAGGACTTCGCCAGCTATGGCGACTTCTTCTTCGAGCCGCTGGCCAGCGCCGCCGTCATCATCGTGCCGCAGTGGCGCAACTACCCCGACCTCATCGCCAACCTGATCGCCTCCGGTGGCGGTGACCCCGGCGCCTACCACACCGCGGCCACCATGCAGGCAGAGCTGTGCTCGACCAGCGCCGCCGTGATGACCCTGCTCTTGCAGGCGCACGCCGAGGGCCTGGGTGCGTGCTGGATGGCCGGCCCCATGGTGGCGCGCGACGACGTCTGCGCGCTGCTCGGCATCAGCGAACCCTGGCGCATGGTCGGCGCCATCGCGCTGGGCCACCCCGAGGTCACCGGCGCCGCGCCGGCCGCCCCGGCCCGCAAACCCATCGATCGGGTGGTGACCTGGTTCCCGCCCCGTGACCCCAAGGAGCAGCCATGAGCACGCCACACAGCGATCCCGCCGTTGCCGACAAGGTCCGCGTCCTCATCGCCGAGGTCATGGCCCAGCCCGAGGCCAAGGTGCGTGTCGACTCGCTGCTGATGCAGGATCTCGGCGCCGAGTCGCTCGACTTCCTCGACGTCGTGTTCCAGCTCGAGCGCGCCTTCGACATCGAGATCACGCGCGGCGAGATGGAGCGCGCCGCGCGCGGCAACATGAGCGAGGACGAGTTCGCCCCCGGCGGCGTGATCTCGCAGGCCGGCCTCGATCGCCTGCGCCAGCTGATGCCCGAGGCCGCGCCGCACATCAAGCCCGGCCTGCGCCCGATGGAGATCCTCAGCCTGTTCTCGGTGCAGACCTTCGTGAACCTGGTCGAGGCCAAGAAGCGCGGCGAGACCGCGTAGCGCGTGGCCGCCGGGCAGCACGCCAGGCTCGCGCGCAACGTCCTCTGGGCGCTGCTGCTGCTGGCCACCGTGATCGCGGGCGGCTGGCTGCTCGATCACTACACCGGCGGCTTCGGCACGCTGTGGCAGCACGCGCGCACCATCTCGCCTGCGCGCTGGGCCATCGTGGGCGCCGTCACCGCGCTGTTCTACCTGCTCGACTGGGTGCGCTACGCCACGCTGCTGTCGCTGCTGGGCCATCGCCTGCATCCGCTGGCAGGCCTGCGCCTGACCTGTGTCAGCTACTTCGTGTCCAGCCTGACCCCGGTCGCCGAGCTGCACCCGCCCGCGATGGTCTTCATCCTGACCCGCGAGGGCATCCCCGCCGCCGACGCCACCGCCGCCACCGTGGCCAAGAGCCTGTACATGGTGCTGTGGATCTGCGCCGTGGCCGGCATCGCGCTGGCGCTGGATCCGGCGACCTCGCTGCCGCCGGTGATGGCGCGCTGGCTGCCGCTGTCGGGGCTGGTGCTGCTG
The DNA here is from genome assembly GCA_044229835.1 of Polyangia bacterium. Taxonomy (GTDB): domain Bacteria; phylum Myxococcota_A; class Polyangia; order Haliangiales; family JADYYK01; genus JADYYK01. Next base: position 55,286 of record JBGASF010000015.1, read on the forward strand.
GCGCTGGTGGCCGGCTTCATCACCCTGGTGGTCGCGCGCGCGCGCATCGAGCGCTGGGGCGCCCGCGTCGCCGCCGACCCCGCGCGCCCGGGCTGGCACAAGAAGCTGGCCACCGGCCTTGCGCGCACCGGCGCCGCGACCGCGCGCCTGGGCAGCTCGACCCGCCCGGCGCACCTCGGCTGTCACGCCGCCTCGCTGGCCTTCCTGTTCACCTACTGCTGCATCGGCTGGCTGCTGTGCAACGCGCTCGGGGTCGACCTCGGCCTGGGTCGCGCCGTGTCGGTGTTCTCGACCGGCATGATGGTGGCCTACCTGGCGCCGGTGCCGGGCTCGATCGGCGTCACCGAGCTGGCGACGGCCTACCTGCTCGACCCGCACCTCGGCCACGCCGCGGTGTCGGCCAGCGTGCTCTTGCGCTTCCTGTGCTGGTACGGCGGCGGCCTGCCCGGGCCGGCCTTCCTGCTGCTGGCGGCGCGCAAGCGGCGCCTCGCGTCAGGGTGAAACCTTCATCAGCCAGGCATCCCAGGCGCCCAGATTGGGCAACGCTCCACCGCCCAGGGTGATGGGATTGGTGTGGAAGGCGCCCGTGACGAACACGTTGCCGTCCGAGGAGCGCGCGATGGCGCCGCCCTCGTCCAGCCCAGCGTGCGGAAACGCGACGCTCCAGCGGGTCACCAGGTCTGCGTCGAGCGCCAGCAGGTAGCTGTCATGGCTAGAGTCCGACTGCAGCGGCACGCCGCCAAAGCGGGCGGTGTCGCCGAACGCCCCCGTCAGCAGCAGGTTGCCCGTCATATCGACCACGGCTCCGTCGGGGTGCACGGTGCCGTCGCCGAGGCGCCGACTCTTGACCGTGGCGCCTGTGCCGTCCAGGACGGCCAGGAAGCCATTGGCGTTCGCGGTGGAGGTCAGCTGGGCTGCGCCGAGGTCGATGATGCCGTCGAAGATCCCGCCGAAGAGCACCCGGCCATCCGGGAGGGGAAGGACCAGCGAGCCGGAGTCATACGGGCCACTGCCCCTGAACGAGCGGCTGTAGACGAGGCCATTGGCGCCATCCAGCTTGATCGCGAATGGATCCTGTCCGCTGGCGACGAGTGCCCCGCCGCCGATGTCGAGGCTGCCCTCGAAGAAGCCGGTCCAGTACACCGCGCCACTCCCATCGCAGGCCAGCCGGTAGCCCACCGAGCGTGAGGCGTTCAGGGCGCGGCTCCAGAGGTGGCTCCCCGTGGGGCCCAGCTTGGCGAGGTAGGCGTTTCCGGTTCGGCCCAGCGCGCCGCCACCGAAGTCGACATCGCCACCCGCGTAGCCGGTGAAGAAGACGTTGCCCGCACCATCCACCGCCAGGCCGATGCCGCTCTCGAGGAACGCCGTCCCGAAGCGCCGGCTCCAGAGGTGGTTACCGTCCAGGTCCAGCTTGGCCACCGCGATGTCGTTGCTACCGCTCGACACCAGCGTCTGCCCACCCAGGTTGACGCTGCCGCCGAACTGGCCCAGCAGCACGAGGCCATCGGAGGTGACGGCGATGCCCTGCCCGACCTCGTCGTCACTCGCGGTGCCGAAGCGCTTGCTCCAGACGTGGTTGCCGGCACCATCGAGCTTGGCCACGAACCAGTCCATCGCGCCCGCGGCGGTCAGGCGTGTGGCGCTGGTGGGTCCGAAGTTGATGCTGCGCTGGAAGGCCCCCGTCAGGTAGACATTGCCGGCGCCGTCGGTGGCGAGGTGCAGGTCGCGCTGGCTCTCGAGGTCGCCGAAGCTGCGACTCCACAGATGCACCTGCTCGAAGCGAGCGCCGACGGTGCGGTCGTCATCGAGCAGCAGCGTACATGCGGCGATTCCGCTGCAGGCACCCGTCCAGCCCACGAAGCGCGCGCCGAGCGTCGGCGTCGGGGTCAGGACGATGCTGCTGCCCACGACGAAGCTCTCGCTGCAATCGGTGCCACAGTCGATGCCGGAGGCCGAGACGACCCCGACGCCGTTCCCCGCTGGCGCCACGGTCAGCGTCACTTGTCGCGGGGGCGCCGCATCAGGGGCCGCGTCGGGCGGCATCGCGTCCGGTGGCATCGCGTCGGGCAGCGCCGCGTCCAGCGTGGCCGCGTCCGGCATCATCGCGTCCGGCGCGGCTGCGGCGTCGAGCAGCGCCGCATCGGGGATGGCCCCGTCCGCCATCGAGCCGTCAGGGTCGCCAGCATCTGCCAAGGCAGCGTCGGCACCGCCGTCAGGCCGCCCGGGAGTCCCCCCACCACCACAACCGACGAGCACCAGTGAAGTCACCAGGACGCCTTGCCAGCGCATGCGGCAGTCTATGCGCGCAAACGCCCCCTGGAAACCAGGTACCGAAGTTTGCCGTTCAGCCCCGACTGGGCCGTGCTGCCAGCAACGCAGCTCACGGCGCCATCCCGGCGTCGCTGCCCACCGGGCTCCAGGTCTCGACGTGGCCCCAGGTGGTGTCGCTGATGCCCGTCATGACCCGCGACTCCAGCATGGTGGTGTCGCTGGTCCAGCGCAGCACCGGCACCCCGCCGTAGTCGTGACGCTGGGCAGGCGCGCCCCAGCGGCGCACCAGCGCGGCCTGCAGCGCCAGCGCTTCGGCCTGGGTCACGTTCCCCGGCTGCAGCGACACGCTCAGCAGCTGGCCGCTCTCGAAGCTGATCTGGCCCTTGGCCTGACCGAGCTCGAACTTCAGGGTCAGGCCGTTGCTGTGCATGGGCTGCCCGGGCTGGGGATTGGCGAAGTAGGCGCGCATCTCCTCTTCCTCGAACTTCAGCCCGCGTGCGGTCAGCAACGCGCGCGCGTCGTCGGGGCTGGCCGACCACGCCAGGCCCTCCCAGCCGCTGGCCGCGAAGTGCTCCACCGCGGCGTCGACCACGACCGGCAGCGCCAGCCCGCCGTCGCGCGCCGCGCCCGGACCCGGGCCGCGCCGGCGCTGCTTGCTGCACCCGCCAGCTGCCAGTGCACCCAGTGCCAGCCCCAGCCCCAGCACGACCCTGCCCGGCGTGATGCGCATGCATCAGCTTCGCCTCGCGTCGGGCCAGCGTCAAACCAGCACGCCAGCGCCAGGTCAGCTCGCGGTCGCCGTCGCCGTCGCCGTCGCCGTCGCCTCGGCCAGCCGCTTCAGGGTCAGCAGCTGCTTGCGCATCATCACCAGGTCACCCGCCGGCAGCAGCCCCGACAGCAGGCGCAGCGGGCCGCGCGGCCGGCGCACCACCAGCTTCACGACCAGGCGTGCGCCCCCGGCTGCTGGCGTGACGCGGTAGGTCACCACCAGGTCGCCGAACAGCCGGCGCGACGCCGCATCGGTCAGCTCCAGCGTGAGGTGGCGGCCGACCTCGAAGTCGACCAGCGTGAAGATGCGCATGACGCGCTGCCCGACCTCGAGCTGGTCCAGCCCGGGCGTCAGTTTCCGTGGGCTGCGACGCCCGAAATTGTCGACCAGATCGTAGCTGTAGGGCGCCGCGCGCAGCTGACACAGCCAGCGAAACACCAGCTCCGGGGCGGCCGCGATGTTGACGGCGCGAAACAGCACATCGTCGGGCGCGTCCAGGCGCGGGTCGCACGGGAACCACTGGCCACGCTCGCTCGCGGTCGAACCCCAGTCGGTGATCAGGCCCATGCCGATGGGATGCCGGCGCACGCGCGACCGCGCCAGAGCGTGCAAGCCTTGCCGGCAACAGCGCGACCCGGCGCCACGGCTGCGCGTGGCAGCCCTGTTTTCAGCTGTCTTGCGGGGCACACGCGATGCACGCGCGCAGCCTGGGAGGTGTCCCATGCCCACTTCAGCCGAGATCCTCGCCGGCCTCAGCGCGATCGCCAACCACGCCGTCCGCGTCTCCATCGGGTGGCACGTCGTGGTCGCCATCATCCTGGTCGCCGTGTTCATGGGCTGGCGGCCGTCGCGCGCCATGGCAGGCGCCTTCCTCGGCGTCCCGCTGGCGTCGGTGGCGGTGTTCGCGATGGCCTATGGCAACCCGTTCAACGCCGCGGTGTTCACCGTGGGCACCATCACGCTGTTCGCGCTCGCGCTGGGCGGCCTGCAGACACCGGTGCAGGCGGGGCCGTGGTGGGCCCGCGCCATGGGCTTCGCCATGCTGGCGTACGCCTGGTTCTATCCGCACTTCTTGACCGGCTCGCCGCTGCGCTACCTGTATGCGGCGCCGATGGGCGTCATCCCCTGCCCGAGCCTGGCCATGGCGATCGGCTTCGCGCTGCTGGGTGGCGGCGTGGGTCCGCGCGCGTGGCGCCTGACACTGGCGGGGCTGGGGCTGCTGTTCGGCCTGTTCGGTGTGGCGCGCCTTGGGGTCATGCTGGACCTCGGGCTGCTGGCCGGCGCGGCCACCCTGGCCAGCGCAGCCTGGCGGCCGCGTGACGCCCGCGTGGGCCGGCAGATCCCGCCCGCCGCGGCGTAGACTCGCCGGGATGTACGCGCTCAGACGGAATCACATCGGGGTGCTGTTGCTGGCGACGCTGGCGCTGGCGCTGGCGGGCGCGGGCTGCAAGCGCACGCCGCGTGGTGACGCCGCGCCCGCCGCGAGCCGGCCGGCCATCACGGGCCCCTCGGCCCCTGTCGCCGCGACTGCCCAGCCTGCGCCAGTCCTCGCACCACCAGAGCCGCCGGCTCCCACGCCGGCGCCGGCCCCGAAGAAGCTCCTGGCTGTGGTCCCGATGCAGCCCAAGCCGCTGCCCAAGGCCCTCGCCATCCCCAAGCCGCCGCCCGCCGATGATCTGACGGTCTTGCGCAAGATCGCGCCCGACGACCCCGAGCCCACCGACGGCGTGACCGACGGCGTGGCCGGTGGCGTTGCCGGCGGCGTGGCCGGTGGCACCGGCGGCTCCGTGGCCGACGGCGTGGCCGGCGGCACCGGCGGCTCCGTCGACACCATGGCCAGCGACGACCGACCGCGCACCCTGCCGGTGCCCGCGCCCGACAACGCCACGCCGGCGTTTCCCCCCGACGCCGACCCCGCGATCACCGAGGCCCGCGTGACCCTGCGCGTCCGCATCGACCCCGATGGCTCGGTCAGCGCCGTGCACGCCGTCTCCGGCGCCGCCCCGTTCACCACCGCGGCCCTGGCCGCCGCGCGCAGCTGGCACTTCGAGCCAGCCACCCTGGGCGGCAGCCCGGTGGCGATGACCATCAACATGGTGGTCGCCTTCCGGCGCTGACTACTTGGTCGTCAGCACCAGGGGCCGCGTCTCATCGAGGCCGGTGTCCTCGTTGCGGATCAGGATCAGCAGCAGCGGTGACTGCGGGCTGAAGTACACGGTGTCCAGCGACTCGTGATCCTGGCCGTCGCTGTCGCCGACGAACAGCTCGCGCACGACCTGCGGGTTGCCGTTCACGGTCATGGTCACCTTCTTGTCCTCGACCTCGATGCGGACCTGCTTGCCGCCCGGGCTGGCGACGTTGGCCTGATACTCGCTGCAAGGCAGCAGTCCCAGCGCGCTGATCTCCCGGTTCAGCGCCTCGACCTGGCCGGCATACTCGGCCTCGGCGTCCGTCTTCGAGCTCGGCCCGTCGGCCTCGGTGTAGCTCCAGCTGTGCGCCTCGAACGGCGGCCGGGCACCATTCAGCATCTGGAAGGCCAGCTCGTGGCTGACCTCGCCACCCGCGCTGCGATCGCTCGCGCCGAGCAGCAGCAGGACGCCATCGCCTGCGCGGGTGAAGCCGAGGCAGCCGTCCTCCAGCTGGTCCAGCTTGGGCGGCAGCGGCCCTGCCAGCGCGGCATCGGGCGCGACCACCAGCACGGGCACCGCGCCATCCGCGCGCGCCCCGGCGCCGGCGCCGCCGGCAGGTTTGCGCGCGCTCTTCTTGCACGCGGCATTGACCAGCGCCAGCGCCAGCGCGAGCACCGCAGCGACGCCCGAGCGACCTCTCATCGGCTGTACTCCCGGGCCAGAAAGCCCGCCATCGGGAAGCCCGGCACCGCCACGTGCGCCGCCAGCGCGCGCGCGTCCAGCGCCACCCGCCCCAGCTCGACGCGCACGTCGCCGCGGCGCGACTCGACCACGGCATACTCGGCGTACGGCATGATGGTCGGCATCTGGCCGGCCACATAGGCGCGAAATGGACAGCCCAGACTGCCCGGGTTCACCAGCAGCATGCCCTGGTGCTGGCGCAGCATCTGGAGGTGCGTGTGGCCGCCCGCCAGCACGGTGGCGCGGCGCCCGCTCAGCATCTCGTCGACCAGCTCGGGCGCGGTGGTGGCCAGCAGATCCTCCATGTGCGAGCGCGGCGTGCCATGAAACAGCGACAGCGTGGCGCCGCCCTCCAGCGCCAGCTCCGCGGTGGCCTGGAAGCCACGCACGAAGTCGAGGTCGGCCGCGCCGAGCTGGGCGCGACACCAGTCGACCGCTTCGACCACCGGCGCGACCTCGGAGTAGCGCCGCACCAGCTCGGGATCGAGCAGGAACTCGTCATGGTTGCCGAGGATGCACAGGCAGCCGAGATCGCGCAGGCGTCCCAGCACCTCGCGTGGTCGGGGGCCCAGGGTGGCGACGTCGCCGAGACAGATCAGCCGGTCGACGCCGGTGCGCTCGAGCTCGGCCAGCACGGCCTCCAGCGCCAGCTCGTTGCCATGCAGGTCGGAGATCAGCGCGACACGCATCAGCGGCGATGCTAGCACCAGGTGGTGTAGATCGGCGCGACACGCGCGGGAGCGATGCTTACACTTCGGGCATGCCCGAGCAGTTCTCGCGCCGCCAGGTCGAGCTCATCCTGCGCCGCACCGCCGAGCTGGAGCGTCGCCACGACAGCGACGACATCAACGCCAGCGATCTCGAGCGCGTGGCCGAGGAGCTCGGCATGTCCCAGGCGGCGCTGAAGCAGGCCCTGGCGGAGTCGCGCGCCGGGCTGCTGGAGCCGCAGGCCGATCCCGGGCTGCTCGACAAGGTGTTCGGCCCGACCATGACCGAGGCGCGCCGCCATGTGCCGGGCGACCTGGCCAGCGTGCGCGCGGCGGTCGACCAGTTCCTCGAGGTGCAGGGCTTCCAGGTCAAGCGGCGCCGCGGCGAGGTCACGGTGTGGGAGAGCGCCAGCGGTCTGATGAGCTGGGTGCGGCGCACCTTCAAGGCGGGCCCGTACCGGCTGCCGCGCGACGTCGACATCGAGGTCCGCATCGCCGAGGTCCCCGGCGGCGCGCACCCGGTGCTGGTGCAGCTGCGCGTCGACGCACGCCGGCTGCGCTCGAGTCGCGCCGGCGGAGCCGCCACCGCGCTGGTGCTGGGCACCGGCGCCGCCGTGGTCGGCGCGGTCATGTTGCCCATCCCGACGGAGCTCGTGACCTGGGGCGCGGGCGCGGCGCTGGCCGCCGGGGGCACCCTGGTGGGGCGCTCGAGCTATCGCAGCGCGCGCGACCAGGTCCACACCGCGCTGGAGAGATTCCTCGACTTCCTCGAAGTGAAGGCGGCCCCGGCGCCCGCCGGCGCGGCGGCTGCCGATCCGGTGACGCGGCTGGTCGACTTCCTGGCCAAGCGCGACTGGTGGCGCTGAGCGACGCGCGCGCCGCCAGCGGACGCTGAGCGGGAGCTCGCCGAAGCTGAGCCGCAGCTAGCCGTGGCGCGCCAGCAGGGTGCCCTCGACGCCCGCCAGCAGGGTCTCGATCGACACCGGCGCCTGCGGATCGAAGCGCGCGCTGACCAGCTCGAAGGTCGGTCTGGTCACGCGGGGCCCCAGGTCCTGGGCCAGGCGCTCGCCGACGCGTGCCGACAGCGCCGCCAGGTCGAGGTCGGCGTGGGCCAGCAGCGCGAAGGCGCCGCCGCCGAAGTGCGCCACCAGATCATCGTCGTGCAGCCCCTCGCTGAGCAGCCAGGCGATGTCGCCGAGCAGCTGGTCGACCGCCGCCGGGCCGCCCTCCGCGGCCAGGCGGGGCAGCCCGACGACATCGAGCCGGCCCAGCACCAGGGCGCTGCCCGCGCTGGCGGCCGCGGTCAGCTGCTGCGCGCCCAGGCTGGCGAAGCCGCGCCGGTTGCGCAGCCCGGTCTGGTCGTCGATGGTGGCGGCGCCGCGCATGCCCCTGGCGTGCTCGCTGAGCGCCTGGGCGGCGCGACGCTCGGCCGTGATGTCGCGCACCACCGAGACCGCGCCACGGATGCTGCCATCGGCGGCGCGCAGCGGTCGGGCGGTCGCGCTGGTGATGATGCCCTCGGGGCGATCGGGGCTGCGGATGAGGAGCTCGCCGTTGTCGACCGCCTCGCCGCGCACCGCGCGCTGGATGGGCGTCTCAGCGTAGGGGATGAGCTCGCTGCCATCGGCCCGGTAGATCCCGAACGCCACCGAGTAGTCGCCGCCCATCTTGCCCAGGCCATGCGAGTACAGCCGCACCATGGCGGGGTTGACCATCAGCGGCGCGCCGCTCTTGTCGGCGACGATGACGGCGTCACCCATGTGCTCGAGCACGGCGTGCAGGGTCTCGGTCTGCTCGCGCAGCTCGGCCTCGGCGCGCAGGCGCGCGGTGACGTCGCGGACGTAGGCGGTGGCGCCGACCACCGCGGCGCCGGCCAGGATGGGGGCCAGGTGGACGCGGAAGTCGCGGCCCTCGCTGGGGGCCGGCAGCTCCAGCGTGGTGGTCTCGCCCGCCAGCGCGCGCTGCAGGCCTCCCTGCAGCGGCGCGCGCAGCTCGTCGGGTAGTTGCGGCAACAGCGGTCGACCGACCTCGAGGATGCCCGAGCCGCCGCGCCGATGGTGCTCCAGCCAGGCGCGGTTGATCGCGGTGACGTTGAGGTCACGATCGACCGACAGCGCCCCGTCCCGGCTGCCGTCGATCAGGGCCCGGTAGGTGTCCTCGACCACGCGCAGGCGGCGCCGCTCCAGCCGGAGCTCGAGCTCGCTGACCACGCAGGCCGCCAGATCCTCGAGCAGCGCCTGCTCGGCCCGCGTCCACGGATGCGGGGTGCCGTCGATGGTGCACAGCACGCCGAGGGCGTCCTTGCGCGCGCCCACCAGCAGCGGCACCCCGGCGTAGGCGACGATGCCGAGCTCGCGCACGCCGCCATGCTGGCTGAGGTCGCGCTCGGCGGCGACATCGGCCACCAGCAGCGGGCTGCGGCGCTCGACGACCTGGCGACACAGCGAGTGCGACAGCGGGGTCTCGCGCCGGGTCGCCCACGGCTCGCCGAGGCCGTAGGCGCCGCTGAAGAACAGGCGCCGGTCGTCGACCAGCGTCAGCAGCGCGGTGGGCACCTTCAGCAGCGCCGCCGCCAGCCGCGTGAAGCGCTCCATCGCGGGATCCACCGGGGCATCCAGCAGACCGGTCGCGCGCAGCAGCTCCAGACGCGCGGGATCATCGAGAGGACGCGAAGGTTCGGACACGGCAGCGCGTGAGTCTAGCACCCACGGGCGGATCGGCCCCTGGTCCCAGGGCGCACAATGCGGTTGCACCCGGCCGGGAGGCGCGCTTTGCTGCGGCCATGAAGCCCGTGCTGACCGCGCTCTTGCCCCTGTGCCTCGTCGCCTGCGGCTCGTCCCACAAGCCGGCGGCGCCGCTGCCGCCGACCCCGCCCGCCGCGACCTACTATGTCGGCACCAGCAATGCCTTCATCGGCGAGCAGCAGGTCGCAGCCAGTGCCGTCGCCGTCGAGCGCCTGGTCTCGCGCGGCGACCGCACCATCATCGAGCGCGTGGCCCAGGCCGGCGATGGCCACCGCCCCGCCGCCGAGTACGTGGTCACCATGAAGGTCAAGGGCGCGGCCTTCACCATGACCGAGGCCGGCGGCGCCTTCACCGGCGACGGCCAGCTCAGCGGCCCCGACTGGGCCTGGACCGCCTGGCAGTCGACCTCGAAGATGCCCGACGGCGGCGTGGTGACCTCGTCCGACACCGTGACCAAGACCGGCCTGCACGTCGAGAAGACCTACAAGGGCAACGGCATGGAGCTGCGCATGGTCGAGGAGCTGCAAGCCGTCCCCGAGGCCGACTACCGCCAGCGCCGCGACGAGATCCTGTCGCACGCCCTCGATGGCTGACGCGTCGGAGGCGGAGCGCCATCCGGTCGAGGTCATCGAGGCCGCGGGGGGCGTTTCGGTGGGAGAGTTGCAGGTGTGGGAGGAGGCACCGGGGAACGCCGGGGCGGTGCTGGTGCGGCTGGTGCTGGGTGGGGAGGTGGTGCAGGCGGTGGCGGAGGAGTGCTTCGCGGCGCTGGTGGTGATCAGGCGCGCGCTGGAGGCGGCGGGGCGGCTGCTGGTGTGCAATGGCAGCAGCCTGGATGTGTATCCGTCGGGCATGAGCCGGAGCATGGGGGCGGGGCAGAAGGCTTACAGGTTGACAATGGGCAGGCAGGCGTTGATGGCTGATCTGGTGTCGATCTTCGAGACGGCGCCGGGGGTGAGGCCGAGCCGCGTGGATGAGCAAGCGGCGTACTTCGAGGAGTGGATCGCGAGCTTGCGAGGCTGAGGCTGAGGACGAGGACGAGGACGAGGACGAGGACGAGGAGGATGGCTGGGATGTTTCAGGCGAAGAGTGCGCGCGAGGTCGAGGATCTGGCGGTGGCGTGCCCGGAGTGCGGGGAGTTTGCGACCGGGCTGGTGCTGGGGCAGCGGGACTGGCTGGCGCGCAGGGCGCCGCATGGTGGCGAGCGGGTGTTCACGGATGAGGTGCAGCGCGAGCTGCTCGGGCTGGTGCGGGAGGCGCGCGGGGCGGCGGAGGACGAGGACGAGGACGAGGACGAGGAGGACGAGGGGGATGCTGATGATGAGGGGGACGACGACGACAGTGTGGTGACGGTGGAGCGGGTCGAGGTCGAGGGGCGCGAGGACGACGAGATCGACTGTGATCACTGTCAGGCCGGGCTGGGGGTCACCTGGGGGGATCTGGCGGTCGCGCATGCGCGGCTGTCGGGCGGGCAGCAGGTGTGGCTCGAGGGGTATGTGCGCATGAAGGACATGGCGCGCTGTGCGCTGTTCCTGGACAGCGTGGCGGTGCGCACCGGGCTGGGGCTGTTCGTCAATGTGACCACGCGGGTGCCGGGGTTGCGCGCGCAGGCGATGCCGCTGTTCGTGGCGTCGCGAGCGCTGGCCGACAAGGTCGGGCCGGAGGTGCTGGCCGATCAGGCCTTCATGTACCGGCTGGCCTCGGAGGAGAGCTGTCGGGCCGGTGAGCTCGAGCTGCAGCTGCCCACGCAGTACAACGGGCCGCGCGTCACCGTCGACCTGGAGGTCGGGGTCGGTCTCGACGAGATCGCGGCCGAGCTGCGGGCCACCGGGCGCGCGCCGCTGCGCGGGCTGGGCACGCTGCGGCGGCTCGAGTACAGCTGGGACGACGACAGTGGCACCATGATCTACCTGGATTTCGACGAGGCGCTGCGCGCGGCGGTGGACGAGGCCGTGGACGACCGCGCCGCGGACTGACCCCGCCTGATCAGGCGCGGCCAGGCGCGGCCAGGCGCGGCCAGCGCGGCCAGCGCGGTCAGCGCGCGAGCGCGCCGGCGTGCGCGGCGAGCAGCGCGCGCACATGCGCGGCCGCCAGCGGGATGAGCTCGTGGGCCTGGCGCGCCAGGTCGGCCGGGCCGACGCGGGCCCCGCGGCGGCGCCGCACCGGTGTGAAGGGCAGCTGGGTGCGGTCGACCGCGTGACGGCGCGCGGCGCCGGCCAGCGAATCGACCAGGGCGGCGGGTGCCCCTGTCACGGCGGCGGCGACCGCGACCCCGTCGGGCAGCGCGGGCACTGGCAGCTCGGCCAGCTCGGCGGCGTGGCTCTCGACCCAGCGCTCGAAGGGATCGTGCAGGTAGTGCGCGACCGCGAGGGCGTGCGCTGGACACGCCATGTCGGTCAGCACGTGCACAGCGCGGCCGAGGTCGAAAGCGCCCGCGAGGCGACCCCGAACCCGCGCGGTCGCCACCGCGCGCGCGAACAGCCTGCCGCAGCGCGCACGTGACCGCGGATAGATGTGCCCGAAACTTGGGCTGGGCAGCGCGATCCCCGGCAACATCACGACGTCCTCGCGGAACATGCCCAGGGTCAGCGCGGTGAGCAACCCCGGCTCGGCATCCGCGCCTAGCGCCAGCTCCAGCGTCACCATGAGCCCATTCGGCAGCATTCAACGCCCCGCCAGTCGCGCAAACAGCTCGCGCAACGTGCCCGTGCCCGTGCCCGTCCTCGTGCCCGTCCTCGTGCTCGTGCTCGTGCTCGTGCTCGTGCTCGTGCTCGTGCTCGTGCTCGTGCTCGTGCTCGTGCTCGACCTCGTGCTCGTCCCCTTCCTCGTCCCCTCCAGCTTGTCCAGCAACCCGAGCTGCGCCTTCCCCAGCGCCCGCACCGCCCGCGCCGACATGCCACTCGCTGCCACCACCTCCTCCAGCACCCCCGCCTGCAGCGCCCGCTCCAGGCCGCGCGACCCGGGCGTGCGCCGCGCGCTCATCGCGAGCGCATCCGCTGCGCCAGATCCAGCCACGCCCCCGCCCCGCCGCTGTCCATCGCCTGGGTGAAGCCGCGGCAGATGGTCCAGCAGTCCTGACACTTCGCCACCGCGTCCAGCCCACGCATGCGCGCCACGATGTCCCCCAGCGGCTCGCGCCGGACATTCCCGATCTGCACATCGATCTTCTCGATGCACGGCGACACGTTGCCCACGTGATCGATGTTGAAGCTGGCCTCGCCGGCCCGGCAGCGCGGCAGCGTGCCCCCGGTCAGGTAGTCATCGGCACGCTCCACATAGTCGCGGAACGTGCGCAGGTGCGGGTGGCGCTGCCACAGCTCGCGCAGCTTTGCGGCGACCGGCGCCAGCGGCGGCTTGTCCACCATGGGCAGGCTGCCGCGCCGGAACCCCTTGGTCGACAGCAGCGTGATGGCATGCGCCACCCCCCGCGCTGCGCTCATCCGACACAGCTCGTCCAGGCCGTCCACGGTCTCCTGCATCACCACCGACATCACGTGGACCTGGCGCCCACCATGCGGCGCCGCGTCGCGCAGCAGCTCCACCGCGCGCCAGGCGCGCTCGAAGCCGCCCTCCAGCCCGCGCTTGGCGTCCTGCCGCGCCGCATCCGGGAAGTCGATCGACACCCCGACCTGCACCAGCCCCGCCGCGAACAGCGCACGCGCCAGCGCCGCGTCCATGTACCAGCCGTTGGTGTACAGCAGCGGCACGTGGTGCGTCGCGAAGGCGCGCACGATCTCCACCAGATCGGGCCGCAGCGTCGGCTCGCCGCCCTCGATCGACACCAGGAACGTCCCCAGCCCGGCCAGCTCGCGCGACACCCGCGCGAAGTCGGCCAGGTCCAGCTCCTGCGAGCGCGCCACTCCGTTGGGCCAGAAGTCGCAGAACGAGCAGCGCATGTTGCAGCGGTTGGTCACCTGCACCAGGACCTGGAACGGCCGCCGTCGCGCGATCCCCAGCGCAAACGCCGCCTCCTTGCGCACCTCGCGCAGGGTGGTCAGTACGCCCATCCCTGCCTCCATTGCCGGCCCACGCGCCGCGCCACGTCCGCCAGCGTGCGCGCCGGCTGGCGAAAGTCTTCCAGCACCTCGATCACCACGTTGGCCAGGCTGTCGGTCTGGGCCTCGTCGATGGTCAGCGGCGGCTCCAGCTTGAGCACGTTCCAGCGCTGCGCCGCCGGCTGCACCAGCACCCCGCGCTCCAGCAGCTTGAGCGCCAGCCACTGCCCGAACACGCGCTCGCTCAGCCCATCGACCAGCGCGCGCGTGACCAGCCCGCGCAGCCCGCGCTCGGTCTGCCCGAGCTCGATGCCCACCAGCAGCCCACGCCCGCGCACCGCCTTGACCAGCGGATGGTCGCTGAGGCCCCGCCGCAGCGTCGCCAGCAGCTGCGCCCCGCGCGCCTGGCTGCGCGCCGGCAGCCCCTCGTCGTCCGCGATCTCCAGCGTCGCGCACGCCGCCGCGCACGCCAGCGCGCCACCCGCGAAGGTCGACCCGTGCAGATCGAAGCGATCCATGCCGCCATAGGCGCGGTCGTGCAGCTCGCGCGACAGCAGCGTCGCCGCCACCGGCACCACGCCGCCCGACAATGCCTTGGCCAGCACCAGCACGTCGGGCACGAAGCCCTCCTGCTGGTAGGCCCACATGGTGCCGGTGCGCCCGATCCCGGTCTGCACCTCGTCGAGCACCAGCACCGTGCCGGCGCGCCGACACAGCTCCTGCGCCGCGGCCAGGTAGCCCGGCGGTGGCAGCACCACGCCACCCTCGGCCTGCACGGGCTCGACCACGAACGCCGCCACCTTGCGCCCACGCAGCGCGCGCTCCAGCGGCTCCAGCGCGCCGAACGGCACCGCCCGCGTCGGCGCCAGCATGGCCTCGAACGGCGCCCGCATGCGCGGCGCCCCCATGATCGACAGCACGCCCAGGTTGGTGCCGTGAAAGCCGCCCTCGCAGTACACCACCTCGCGCCGCCGCGTGGCCGCGCACGCCACCTTGAGGCCGGCCTCGACCGCCTCGGCGCCGCTCGACGACAGCAGCGTGATCTCCAGCGGCGCCGCCACCCGCTGCGCCAGCGCCGCCCCCAGCGCGCCCGCGCCCAGCGCCGGCCCGGTGTGGACGAAGTGCACCGTCTCGGCGGTCAGCACCTCGCACAGCCGCTTCAGCAGCCGGGGATGGTTGTGGCCCAGGTTGAACGTCCCGTACCCCGCGAGGGCATCGAGGTACATGCGCCCTTCGCTGTCGTACAGGTAGATCCCGCGCCCGCGCACCAGCACGCGCCCGTAGCCCAGCACGCCGAGCAGCCGCGACAGCTGCGGGCTGACATGGCGCGCCCACGCCTCCACACCCGGATGTTCAGAGGCCGCCGTCAATCACCACCTTCGCGCCCGTCATGAACGAGTTGTCATCCGACACCATCCACGCCGCCAGCGCCGCGATCTCGTCGAGCTTGCCCAGCCGCCCCAGCGCGGCCTGCTCGCGGTAGCTCGCGACCCGGTGCGGCGGCAGGCGCGTGGCCACGCCAGACTCCAGCAATCCTGGCACCAGATCATTGACGACCACTCCATATCGCCCGACCTCCTTGGCCAGGGCGCGGGTGAAGCCGGCCAGCGCCGCCTTCGAGGCGGCATAGTGCACCGGGGCCTCGACCACGCGGTCGGCGCCGAACGAGCCGATGTTGATGATGTGGCCGCGCCGCGCCCGGATCATCGACTTCAGCACCGCGCGCGAGAACAGGTAGGCGCCCTTGACGTTGACCGCCATGACGCCGTCCCAGTCGCCCTCGTCGAGCAGCGCGATGGGCAGCACCTGCAAGGTGGCCGCGTTGTTGACCAGCACGTCGACGCCGCCCCAGGCCGCCTGCACCGCCGCCACCGCCGCGGTCACATGCGCGGCGTCGGCCACCGAGCCGCGCTGCACCAGCACCTCGCCGCCCTCGGCGCGCAGCAGTCGCTCGGTCTCGGCGGCGTCCTCCTCGCGCGAGCTGTAGGTGAAGGCCACCCGCGCCCCGGCGCGCGCGAAGGCCAGGCAGATGGCCCGCCCCAGGTTGCGCGAGCCACCCGTCACGATGCAGCGCCGCCCCTCCAGCGCGCGCGTCACGCCCGCCGCCCCAGGCCCAGCGTGACCAGCTGCTCGCGCGGCGCCGCCATGAAGCGCGCGTCGCGCTCGCGGTACAGCACGTTGTAGGCGCACGACGGGATGTTCGAGCCATCGGGCCCCGGCATGCCGACACAGCACTGCCGGATGCGGTCGCTGTCGAAGCTCTCTTCATCCATGTGCGTGTGCACGTAGATCGCCTTGGTGTCGGCCTCGGCGATGGCCAGCCGCTGCGCGTCGCTGAGGCCGGGCGCGAACAGCCGCCCCACCAGCCGCTTGAGCACCCCCAGCACGGCGTCGGCGTCGTCGCACGCGATGTCGCCGGCCCACAGCCGGTTGATGACGTCCTCCAGGATCTTCTCCATGGTCGGCCCCGGCACCATGTACAGCGCCTCGGCCAGCAGGCCGCGCAGCTCGGGCCGCGGCATGAAGCGCGGGAACGGCAGCCAGCGCCCGTCGTCCAGGCGCAAGAGGTAGGTGACCTGGTAGCACAGCGGGTGTGCCACCGGCGCCGGCACGAAGTCGCTGACGCGCAGCCGGCCGCCGCTGTGGCGCTCGATGTCGCACAGCACGTCATAGGTGGTGTAGCGCGCGCTGCGCTCGAAGCTGGCGCCGCTCTGCCCGGTGAAGGTCATCGGGTGCAGCTCGACCGAGCGGATGAAGTCCTTCCGTAGCGCCAGGTCGATGAAGGCGCCGACCTCGTGGTCGTTGACCCCGCGCGCCAGCACCGGGAGCAGCGTGGTGTTGACGCCGTGGCGCTCCAGGACCTCGAGGATGCGCAGCTTGGCGCCGAGGTGGTTGCCACCCAGCATTTGCTTGTTGCCGTCCTCGGTGAAGGAGTCGAACGACAGGATGACGCGCGCGTCCAGGCGCGCCATCAGCACCGCCAGCGCCTCGTCCTTGAGGAAGCGCAGGCCGTGGGTCGACAGCGTGACGCGACGGATGCCGGCGTCGTGACACTGCTGGATGACGCGCTCGAGGTCGGGGTGCTGGGTCGGCTCGCCGCCGGTCAGGTTGATGATGCGGCGATCGGGCGCGGCGACCGCGAGGTGGCGCAGGATGGCGCCGAGCTCGTCCTCGCCCATGTGGTAGGCGCCCTCGTTCTTGTTGTGCGTGTAGCAGATCGGGCAGTCGAGATCGCACTTCGAGGTGATGGCCACCACCGGCAGGTGGTTGCGCTGCTCGTGCGCGGTGCATGGGCCGCAGTCGAACGGGCAGCCCTGCGCGACCGGGTGCGCGCCCGGCGGCGGGGTCAGCGCGGGCGCGGCCGCCAGGGTGTCCTCGTACCAGGCGGCGTTCGAGGAGATCAGCACCGCCTCGGCGCCGTGGACGTCACAGCGCTTGTGCATGACCACGCGGTCGTCCTCGCGGCGCAGCTCGGCGGGCACGCTGCGCTTGCAGCGGCTGCACAGGCTGGTGGTGTGGCCCAGCACGGTGACGGTGCTGGCGGTGGCGTCAGTGATCGGCGCGGGCGAGCCCATGCAACCTCCCCTCTGCCTGGCCCTGACCTTGGCGCTCACGCCACAGCCGCAGCAGGCGCTGGAACTCCAGCGTCGGTTCGTCGGCCGCCACGCTGACCAGCGGGCGCGGCGCATCCAGGTAGCTCTGCGCCAGCACGGTGCGCCCCAGCGCCAGATCCTCGCGGAAGATCCGCGCCGCGAACAGCCGGCCGATGGCGTCACCGCCCGGGACCCACTTGAGATAGTTGCGCAGCACATGGGCGAACATGCGGGTGTGGGTGGCGTCTTCCGGGGTGCACAGGAAGGCCAGCACTTGCCGCCGCCCGCCACCCTGATCGCTGTCGAACACCGTGATGCCAGGCATGTGGTGCTGCAGCGTGACGTTCATCGTCGCGCGCGCCGGCCCCCAGCCATGCAGCAGCCGCGCGACCAGGTTCATGCCCTGCTCGAGCCGCGCGCGGGCGCGGAAGCCCAGGCCGTCCTCGCTGCGCTCGACGCTGAACTTGCCGGCATAGCTGGCCTCGCCATAGCTCTGGCCATGCACGAAGCGCACATGGCTGACGTCGATGATGTTCTCGACCCACCAGTCGAAGCTGCTCTCGACCACCATCTCGACGTCGAACGCCCGCAGCGAGCGGTCGTCGAGGTGCGGCAGCAGCGGCGGCGCCGGGGCCCGCGCCACGTCACCCACGCAGGTCCACACCAGCCCCTGCGATTCGCGCGTCGGGAACGCTGGCGTGGTCGCGCGCGCCGGTCGCGCCTCGCCGGGCACCGCGGTGCAGCGCCCGGCGCCGTCGAAGCGCCAGCCGTGATAGGGGCACTCGACGCAGCCGTCCACCACGCGGCCGTGGCCGAGGTGCGCGCCGCGGTGCGGGCAGAAGGCGCCGATGACCCGCGCCGCCTCGCCACGCGCGGGGCGAAACACCGCCACGTCCTGGCCGAGCACGCGCCGCGGCAGCGCCTTGCCCGCGGCGACCACGTCGGCGCTGCGTGCGATGGGATACCAGAAGTCGGTCAGCATCGTGGTCATGACGCCCTCGGCAGCACACGTACCAGCACCAGCCAGGCCAGCGCCACCGTCACCGCGGTGAAGCCGATCATGGCGCTCCACCACTGCCACAGCGCGGGGAAGCGGCGCGCCAGCGACGGCCACGGCGCGTGGGCCTGGTTGACGTTGAGCGCCTTCGGTGTGCGCCACCAGGTCAGCACCAGCATGGCGGCGAAGATCGCGGTGCTGGCCGGGATGGTCCACGCCGGCAGCGCGGCGGCCGGCTGCCCGCGCAGCGCCCACAGGCCCGCGGCCAGCGGCCCGAGGTGCACCAGCAGCGAGGTCGGCGCCAGCTTGCGCAGCGCGATGGCCGAGAACACGAAGGTGCTGAGCCCGACGCCGAGGTGAAAGGTCAGCCCCAGCAGCACCGGCGCGGGGCGCCGCCACAGCAGGCCCAGCGCCATGATCACGGTGAAGACGTGGCAGGCGAACAGCATCTCGGCCAGCTTGCGCCCGGGCAGCTTGTCGATCAGCGCGTGCACGACCAGCGCGCCCAGCAGCGCGGCCGCGACCCAGCGTGACGCCGCCGGGGTCACAGCCCACCGGTGATGGGCAGCACCGCGCCCGTCATGTAGGTGTTGTCGAGCGCCAGCCAGCACAGCGCGCGCGCCGCCTCCTGGGCGCTGCCGGCGCGCTGCATGGCGCTGTACTTCTTGAAGTCGCCCACGTGGCGGGTCGCCAGATCGCGCGCGATGCCCCCGTCGAGCAGCCCGAAAAGCGCCAGATTCACGCGGATCCCGGCGGGCCCCAGCTCCTTGGCCAGCGCCCGCGTCATCCCGGTCAGCGCGCCCTGGGTGGCGGCGTAGTGCACCGGCGCGGGCAGCGGATGGCTGGCGTCGAGCCCGGCCGCGAACACGATGTCACCGCGCCCGGCGCGCGTCATGTGCGGCACCAGCGTCTGCGCGGCCAGGAAGGGCGCGCGCACGTTGACCGCATGGGCGTCGGCCCACAGCGCGTCGTCGACCTCGGCCAGCGCACGCGCCGCGCCCGAGACCGCGCAGTGCAGGAGGATGTCCGCCCCGTCGGCACACAGCCCACGCACCGCGGCGGGGTCGGCGAGATCGATCCGGGTGGCGTGGACCCGCGCTCCGAGGCGCGCGGCCAGCTCGGCGGCGCGCTCGGCGCCGCGGTGGTAGGTGAAGGTGACGTCGACGTCGCGCGCGGCCAGCAGCTCGACCACGCGCGCGCCGACATGCCCGCTGCCGCCCAGCACCAGGGCACGCCTCACGCCGCACGCTCCCCGGCCACGCCGAGCTCGCGCCGCAGCGCCGCGCTGCTGTGCGGCCGCCAGATCTTCTGATCCAGATAGTAGTGGTGGAAGAACAGGCCCCAGTACAGGCACAGACACAGCTCGGCCCCCGCCGAGCTCGCCGGCAGCAGCGCCACCCCGGGCGACGTCCCGCGCGCCGCGTTCAGCACCAGATAGGCCACCGACAGCAGCGCGGCGATGGCCCACGCTTGCAGCGGCCGCGCCGCCAGCCAGCGCACCAGGCCCCTCGAAGCAACGCTTCGAGGAGCCTGTTCCGGCTCCGGTCCGGCCCCGGCGCTCGGGCTCGTGCTCGTGCTCGTGCTCGTGCTCGTGCTCGTGCTCGTGCTCGTGCTCGTGCTCGTGCTCGCATGCCGCCTTCGATTCACGACACCCACGATGCCCAGATACTGCGCCCCGTGCACGATCCCCCCCACCACCGCGACCGCCAGGAAGACCTGCTCCGGATTCTCCGGATGTGGCGCCAGCGGCTCGAACACCCCGACCACGAACAGCGCGAACACATACAGCCCCAGCACCGGCAGCAGCGCGAACCACACCGGCCGCGCCGCTCGCCCCGACACCCCACGCAGCCGCAGCACCGCATACCCGCCCACCGCCAGCGCCAGCAGCCCCGCGCCCGCGAACCCCGCCGCGCTCGCGACCGCCGGCAGCTCGGCCGGCAGCCCGGTGATGACCCGGTTCGCCGGCAGCATCAGCACGAACAGCCCGAACAGCGCCCACAGCGCGCCATGCACGAACCACCAGTCGAGCCGCCGCTGCCGCGCCGTGGCCCCCGCCAGCCGGTCATAGATCGCCACCAGCCCATAGTTCTGGCGCACCGCATGGTGCCAGCTCCACAGCGTCGCGAAGCCGAGGAACCCCGTGAACGGCGCCGTCGACCCCAGCGCCCGCCCCAGCGCCCACAGCGCCGGCCCCGGCAGCAGCCACAGCCAGCTCGCCCACAGCAGCCCCGCGCGCTCGCGCCGCTCGACCGGATCCAGGTACGACCGCGTCCACGTCGCCAGCAAATGCGGCCCGTCGAGCAGCAGCAGCCAGGCCCACCACAGCAGGACCACCGTCCGCGGCAGCGCCAGCATCACGCCGCCGACCAGCGCCGCCAGCGCGCTGGCGCCGAAGAACACCACCCGATCGAAGCGCGCGCCCCCGATCCAGCCCAGCTCTCCCGCCGCCTGCCCCGCTGTCAGCCCAGCTGGCACAGGTACTCCAGCTCGCGCCCGCAGGCGTCCACGAAGCCATCCAGCCGCGCCTCGTCGATCACCAGCGGCGGCTGCAAGCGCAGCGTGGTCCAGTCGTGCCCGCACACGCCGGTGCCATAGCCGGCGCGGAACAGCCGGTGCACCAGCATCAGGCCCGCCGCCGACCGCCCACCCAGCTCGGGCAGCCCCAGGTACTCGAAGCTCAGCCAGGGATGCTCGACGTCACGGAGCTCGATGCCCACCAGCAGGCCGTCGCCGCGCACGTCGCCCAGCAGCGGCAGCCCGGCCAGCCGCGCCGCCAGCGCCGCCCGCCAGCGCGCGCCCACCACCGCGACCCGCTGCACCAGGTCGTCGCCCAGCAGCTCCAGCCCCGCGAGCGCCGCCACGCACGCCAGCGCGTTGCCCGAGAACGTCGACGCGTGCGACTCCGCCGTCGCATGCGTCCCATATGCCGCTGCAAAGACTTGACGCCTTGTCAAGACAGCGGACACCGGCATGAGCCCACCGCCGAGCGCCTTGCCCAGCGTCACCACGTCGGGCCGCCGTGGCCAGCCGTCGCTGGCCAGCATGCGCCCGGTGCGCCCCAGCCCGGTCTGGATCTCGTCGGCCACCAGCAGCGCCCCCGCGCGCGCGCTCAGCTCGCCCAGCGCCGCCACATACTCCGCCCCCAGCACGCGCACCCCGGCCTCGACCTGGATCGGCTCGACCACCACCGCGGCCACGTCGCCACCGGCCAGCGCGCGCTCCAGCGCGGCCACGTCGCCGAACGGCAGCCGGTCCACCAGCGGCAGCGCGGGCCCGAACGGCGCCCGGTAGGCCCCGTCGTGCATCATGGCCAGGCTGCCGTAGGTGCAGCCATGGAAGGCGCCCTCCAGCGCCAGGATGCGCGGCCGCCCGGTCGCCGCGCGCGCCAGCTTGAGCGCCGCCTCGACCGCCTCGGTGCCACCGCTGGCGAAGAACGCGGCGTCGTACGCCCCCGCTCCCACCCGCTGACACAGCGCGCGCGCCAGCAGCCCGGCCCACGGGCTGACCGACGACGGGTAGTACGACGGTGCGTCGCCGGCCAGGAACTCCGTCAACGCGCGCTCGATCGCCGCCGGCCGGTGCCCGAACGCCTGTGTGCCCCAGCCCGCCAGCAGATCCTCGACCAGCCGCCCGTCGACATCGACCAGCCGCCCGTCCCCCGCCACCCGCGTGAGCTGCCACGGCTCGCCCATCAGCTCGGCGCGCGCCGCCAGCAGCGGGTTCACGAAGTCGCGAAACGCCTGGTAGCCCTCGCCCAGGCCGGGCGGCGCGGCCTTGCGCACAGGCGTGACAAGGCTGTCCCCGGCGGCCGACACGGCTGGATTGTCAGCCCCCGGCCAACCCCGCGCAAGGCGAGATCCGCAACTTGCCGGGGCCGCGTCTGCCACGAACTGCCGGCCGCGATGGAGTAGGATTGCGGGGTGAAACGCATCCCTGTGCTGGTGCTCCTCGCGGTGGTGGGCTGCTCTGGCAGCTGCAAGCGCGGCAAGAACGACGGGGTCGCGACCACGCCGGCGCCGACCGCGTCGCCGGCCGCGTCGCCGGCCGCGTCGCCGGCCACGTCACCGGCCGCGACCATGCCGCCCAGCGCCGACCCCAGCGCGTCGCCGACCGCCAGCAGCGCGCCCGCCGGCGACGAGTGCGCCAAGCTGTTCGACCCGCCGCCCGGGGGCCAGAAGCTGTGCGACGAGCACGTCATGGGCAACAGCGCCGAGATCCACTGGCAGACCTACGCCTTCACCGAGCCGCGCATGGCCGTCTTCAAGCCGTACTGGGACGCCGCCAGCCGCTGCAAGGTCAGCCTGACCACCAAGCCGCCGCTGCTGAACATCAGCCGCGATGGCTGGCGCCTGGAGGCCTACGACGTCCCCGGCGGCGGCTTCCCCACCTGCGCCGTCGCCCCCGGCCCCGAGCACAAGAGCGTCATCATGATCTCGGTCAAGTACGACCGCTGACGCGGCCCCGCCCGCGCGCGCGGTGTATCTTCGCGCCATGACGCCCACGCGCAAGCCCGAGGCCTTCATCGGCGGACACGCCCTGCGCCCCGAGAGTCTGATGGGGACCTACGGCTATGACCCGGCCCTGTCGGAGGGCGCCCTCAAGGTGCCCATCTTCCAGACCTCGACCTTCGTGTTCAAGAACGCCGAGGAGGGCAAGGCCTTCTTCGAGTTGGCCTATGGCCTGCGCAAGGCCGGCCCGGCCGAGCACATGGGCCTCATCTACTCGCGGCTCAACAACCCCGATCTCGAGGTGCTCGAGGATCGCCTGTCGCTGTGGGACGACGCCGAGGCCGCCGCGGTGTTCGAGTCGGGCATGGCCGCGATCTCGACCGCGCTGTTCGCGCTGCTCAGCCCGGGCGACGTCGTCCTGTACTCCGAGCCGGTCTATGGCGGCACCGACTACTTCCTCAAGAACGTGCTGGCGCGCTTCCAGATCCAGGCCGTGGGCTTCGCCGCCGGCTGTCCCGTCAGCGAGATGGAGGCGCGCCTGGCCGCCGCCGGCGGCAGCGGCCGCCTGCGCATGATCTTCCTGGAGACGCCGGCCAACCCGACCAACGCGCTGGTCGACATCGCGGCCTGCGCCGACCTCGCCAAGCGCACCTCGCGGCCCGACCGGCGCGCCCTGGTCGCGGTCGACAACACCTTCCTGGGCCCGCTGTTCCAGCACCCGCTGCAGCACGGCGCCGATCTGGTGCTGTACTCGGCGACCAAGTACATCGGCGGCCACTCCGACGTCATCGCGGGCGTGTGCCTGGGCAGCAAGGAGCTCTTGGCCGAGGTGCGCGCCATGCGCACGTTCCTGGGCACCATGGCCAGCCCGTGGACCGGCTGGCTGCTGCTGCGCAGCCTGGAGACGCTCAAGCTGCGCATGACCTGCGAGATGAAGAACGCGCGCTACGTGGCCGACTACCTCAACGACCACGCCAAGGTCGAGAAGGTGCACTACCTGGGCCTCTTGACCGAGACCGATCCCGCGCACGCCATCTACCGGCGCCAGTGTCTGGCCCCCGGCGGCATGGTGTCGTTCCAGCTGGTGGGCGGCGAGGCCGAGGCGTTCCGCTTCCTGAATGCGCTCAAGCTGTTCAAGCTGGCGGTCAGCCTGGGCGGCACCGAGTCGCTGGCCGAGCACCCGGCCAGCATGACCCACTCCGACATCGCCATCGCGGATCGCGCGCGCATGGGCATCACCGAGAACATGGTGCGGCTGTCGATCGGGGTCGAGCACCCCGAGGATCTGATCGCGGATCTGACCCAGGCCCTGGACGCAGTGTAAACATGCGCGGCCTGCTTCTGCTGGTGGTTTGCGCTGCCCTGGTGAGCTGTACGCGCAGCCCGCGGTCGACCCAGCGCGACCCGGTGACACCCGCGCCGCTGCCGGTGGTCAGCGCGCCGCCGCCCGCGCCCGACGCCGACCTGACCCGCTGCCTGCCCGTGGTCGCGCGCGCCTGTGGCTGTGTCTATGACTGCGGCCTGGGCACCCCGAACGGTGACGGCAGCTACAGCGTGCGGCACGCGTTCTGGGGCGACACCCCGCTGCGCGCCACGGTCGCCGAGTGGTGCGTCGACGGCAAGTGCGCCACCGTGTTCGACGCCGAGATCGTGTGCGACGGCATCTGCGCACCGAAGCCCGCCGATCCCAGCTGCACCTGCAAGAAGTGAGAGCCCGCCTCCCCGTCACGGGAGGCGGGCCCAGCCCCCTCGAAGCGAAGCTTCGAGGAGCGCTGTCCGGTCCGGCTCTGGACAGCGCCTACCTTACTGCGGTGATCAGCCCGGCGCCGACGGTCTTGCCGCCCTCACGCAGGGCGAAGCGCATGCCGGCCTCGATGCCGACCGGGCGCCACAGCCGGAAGCCGATGCGCGCGCGCGACCCCGGCAGCACCAGGGCATCGTCGGCCACCGCGATGGTGCCGGTGACATCGATGGCCCCGAAGAAGAACACCGGGGTGTAGCCGCTGCCGAACGGCGTGCGCCGACCGCCCTCATTGGCGGGCAGCACGTACAGCTCGGCGTCGCCCTCCGCGTGCGGCTGCACCGCACCCGGCATGGTCACGACCTGACCGCGCACGACCTCGTCGCGCTTGATGCCGCGCAGCAGCAGGCCGACGTTGTCACCCGCACGAGCCTCCAGCCGATCCTTGTGGAACGACTGGATGCCGGTGACCACGACGGGCCGCGGACGATCACCATCGTCGAGACCGATGACCTCGACGGTGGCGCCCACCGCCAGCACGCCGCGCCCGACCCGCCCGGTGACCACGGTGCCGCGGCCCTCGATGGTGCAGACCTGCTCGATGGCCATCAGGAACGGCGAGGCGAAGTCACGCACCGGATCGGGCACGTGGCTGTCCAGCGCCGCGACCAGATCGCGGATGCACTGCGTGCGGGGATCGCCCGCAGCAGCCACCTTGCCACCGCTCATGGCCTCCAGCGCACGCAGCGCCGAGCCCACGATCACCGGCGAACCGGTGAAGCCATTGGCGCGCAGCAGCTCCTCGGTCTCCAGCATGACCAGCTCCAGCAGCTCGGGGTCGGCCACGTCGGCCTTGTTGATGAACACGATCACGCGCTCGACGCCGACCTGGCGCGCCAGCAGCACGTGCTCGCGGGTCTGCTCCTGCGGCCCCTGCGAGCCGTCGACCAGCAGGATGGCGCCGTCCATCTGCGAGGCGCCCGTGATCATGTTCTTCACATAGTCGGCGTGCCCGGGGCAGTCGATGTGCGCGTAGTGACGCGTCGCCGACTCGTACTCGACGTGCGCCAGGTTGATGGTGATGCCACGCGCGCGCTCCTCGGGAGCGCTGTCGATCTGCTCGAAGCCCCAGGCGCGACCACCGTGCAGCGCGCCCATGACCTGGGTCAGCGCAGCGGTGAGCGTGGTCTTGCCGTGATCGACGTGGCCAATGGTTCCGACGTTGACGTGCAGCTTGCCCATTTGATCCTCCTCGGACGGGCCGGGCTGGCCCAGTGCTGGCGACGCCGAGGGAATCCGAGGCCCGAAAATGAGAAAGCCCCCTCGGTCGTTCGCCGAAGGGGCCCCGGAAATCGCTGAAGATCAGCTAGTTCGTGGCCTCATTCACGCGTGACGACACCGCGCGGCACGACCGTGCCGCTGCTGATGACGCTGATGATGAGGAGACGAAGAAGCGCATGAGTCGCAAAGTTGTAGCTGTATACGCGCCAGCGCGCCAGATCGATCACTGGCTGGGCAAGAAAGGCTGCCGTGCGATAGTCGCCTCATGCGTGCACTGCTCCTGAGCGCGATCACCTTGCTGGGCTGTCAACCCAGGCGCACCACGGCACCAGGGCCAACGCCCACGCCCACCGCCGCCGCCACCAGCGCGGACGCTGGAGTCCCCATGGCCGCCCTGCCGCCCGCCCCCGACGCCGCCCTG
>JBGASF010000160.1:0-17640 GCA_044229835.1 Polyangia bacterium
GTGCTCGTGCTCGTGCTCGTGCTCGTGCTCGTGCTCGTGCTCCAGATGTCCGCCCTATTCAAGGACGCCCGGCTCCGTGGCCGCGAGGTCAATGTCAGACCTACTGGCTATGGTTGTCAGCCCAATTCAAGGGGCGAAAGGAACCGGTGATGCGGCGAGGAGGCAGTCGAAGTGGAAGGCGCGGCAAGACGCGCGAGGGACAGCAGCTCGGATTCACGTGGCGGCAACATGGCGGTGCACGCAAGGGTGCGGGCCGACCACGCAAGACCGACCGGCCGCCGGTGGCGCATCGCACCCGGCCGCTGGCTCTGGCGCGGGAGCCGCAGCACGTCACTCTTCGGCTGAAGCGCGAGGTCGGGTACCTGCGCAGCGAGCGCGCCTTGTGCGCGGTGTACCGCTCCCTTGCGCGCGGGTGTGACCGTTTCGAGACCCGGACGGTGCACTTCTCGGTGCAGGGCGATCATGTTCACCTGCTGGTCGAGACCGCACACGCCCGGACGCTCACCCAGGCCATCAAGGGCCTGTCGGTGCGCATCGCGCGTGCGCTCAACAAGGTGCTGGGGCGCACCGGGGCGGCCTTCGCCGACCGCTACCATGCGCGCGCGCTGCGCTCGCCGCGCGAGGTGCATCACGCGCTGGCGTACGTGCTGTGCAACTACCGCCATCACGCCGCGGCCAGGAGGCGGTTCCCGGGTCGCTGGTGGATCGACCCCTGCTCGTCGGGCTGGTACTTCACCGGCTGGCGCGGCCGCGACGGCAAACCGACGACGGGCAGCTGGGCCCGCCCGCAGAACGCACCCCGCCTCGCCGAGGCCCGGACCTGGCTTCTGACCATCGGCTGGCAGCGACACGGACCGGTCCCTGTCCACTCAGTACCAGGTGCTCGCTCTTGAATTGGGCGGACATCGGGCGTCAGCGCGGTCTGGCGCGGTCTGGCGCGGGCGGGCGCGGTCTGGCGGGTCTGCCGCGGGTCTGCCGCGGTCCGAGGTGAGGATGTACAAGCAAGAGCAGTCGTCCGAGCGCTTGCGCTCGCACGACTGTCACGGTGCGAAGCAGCCGGTCACGTCGTCGGTGACGCCGTCGACCTGGAGTGCGGCCATCATGCATTGCGTCGGGTTGGCGCACTGGTTGCCGTTGCCGCAGACGCCCCAGCAGCGGCTGCGCACGCAGACGCCGGTGCGGCACTCGCTGGCTGACGTGCAGGCAGTGCCGGCGGCGCCGGTGCCGGCGGCGGCGCGTGGGGTGGCGCAGCGCAGGGTCACGGTGGGCGGGTCGAACGGGTTCAGGGTGTGCTGGACGAAGGGCGTGCAGACCCCTGAGCCGCCGCTGCCGCCGCTGGTGCACGAGGCGTCGCTGCTGCAGCCACTGGAGCCGAAGGGGATGGCGCACTCGCCGAACAGGCAGAACGAAGCTTCAGGGCACAGGCGCATCCGGGTCAGCCGGCCGCCGGAGCACACCGCGGCATAGTCGCCATCGCAGGTCGGGCCATCGCCGTTGCAGGCCGGCGGCGCGGCGTCGGCGACCCGTGCGTCGACCGGCGGCGGCCCGCTGTCCTGCACCAGCGCCGGACCGTCGGGCGGCGCGCCGTCACGCATGAACGTGATCTGTCCGTCCACGCTGCCACCCCCGCCGTCATTGCCGCCGCTCGCCACCGGTCCGAACCCGTTGGGGTCGAAGGCGCAGCCGGTCGCGGTCAGCATGATCAAGGGGAAGGCCAGCGCCGCGTACACTCGCAGCACCGCGTGCTTCACTCCCGTGCGGGTGTTGCCTGCGGCCCTCATGACTACCTGGTCAGCGTAACACGAAGGGCGCACATTCCGGGGGCGGGGACGACCCAGGCGGCCACGGCGGCGGGCGCACATCGCGAGGGGCGCACATCGCGAGGGGCGCACATCGCGGGGGGGCGCACATCGCGAGGCGGGCGCACATCGCGAGGCGGGCGCACACCGCGAGGCGGCGCACACCGCGAGGTGGCGCACACCGCGAGGCGGGCGCACATCGCGAGGGCGCACATCGCGAGGGGGCGCACATCGCGAGGCGGGCGCACATCGCACGGCGGGCGCACATCGCGCGGGCGGGCGCACATCGCGCGGGCGGGCGCACATCGCGAGGGCGCACATCGCGAGGGCGCACATCGCGAGGCGCTGCCAGAGCGGACTGGACTGAAGGACTCAGCGCCGCAGGCGCTGAGTGCTTCATTCCCGTCGGAGCGCCTCCAGCTCGGCCTCGCCGAGGCCGAAGAAGTGCGCCGTCTCGTGCAGCACTGTGATGCGGACCTCGTCCTGGACCTCGTCCTCGGTGCGCGCGACGCGCTCGATGTTGCGCTGGAACAGGAAGATGTGGGCCAGCGAGGGGGCGCCGCCGACGGCCGACTGGTCGCCCAGCGCCACGCCGTCGAACACGCCCAGCAGGCGCGGATCCATGCCGTCGTCGATCTGCTGCAGCGACGGGTAGTCCCACACCTGCACCGGCACGTTGCCCAGCCGCGTCCGCGCCGCCTCGGGCAGCTCGTCGAGCGCCTCGCCCGCCAGCTCGCGCACGCGGGCCTCGCTGAGGTGCCAGCGCGGCGCGGCCGCCGCCAGATCCAGCTCGCGTACCTTGCGCCAGGCCGCCTTGCGCTCGGCGTCGCGGCCGGTCAGGTCGGCCACCACGCCGAGGCCGTGGTAGGCCTCCGCGCTGTCGGGGGCCAGCTTGACCGCCAGCTCGAAGTGGCGCTGCGCATCGGCGAAGTCCTCGAGGTCGGCGTACAGCCGCCCCGCGCGCATGTGGTGCTCGGCCTCGGGCAGCGCGATGGGCGGCAGGTCACCCAGCAGCTCGCGCGCGTCGGCGTCCTCGCCCATGGCGACCAGGACCTCGGCCTTGAGCAGCATGGCGTCGAGGACCTCGTCCTCCTCCTCGGCCAGATCCAGCGCCAGATCGGCGTGCTCCAGCGCGGTATCGAGATCGTCCGACGCATCGAGCAGCGTCTCGGCCAGCAGCAGCTGCGGCTCGAAGTAGTCGGGATCGATGGCCAGCGCGCTCTCGTAGTAGGCGATGGCCTGCTCGCCGTCACCTTCGGCGGCGGCCGCCGCGCCCAGCAACGTCAGCGCCTCGGGCGCGTCCTCGCCCGCCTCGTCGGCCTCGGCCACCAGCGCCTCGGCGATCTTGCGCGCACCCGCCGAGTCGTCGGCCTCGATCTTGTGCCAGCCCTCCGCCAGGCGCTGCGCCAGCGCGTCGTTCAGCGCCCCCAGCTCGTCGAGGTGCACGCGCTCCAGAGGGCCCGTCGAGTCCTGGGCGTCCTTGGCTCCTTCACTGACCTCGGTCGACTTCGGGGGCCTCGGCTTCATGCCGCGAGCATACAACGGTCGCGCCTCCGGGCCACCACCGCTTCACACCGCCTCGCCCTCACACCCGCCTCACCCTCACACCCGCCTCACCAGGTGATGCCGAGACCTCCCGTCAGCGACTCCGCGAAGCCGTAGTAGTCAGTCTTGAACACGCCCAGGCTCCACTCGGTGCCCTTGTCACCCATGTACTGCGCGCGCGCCCACATGCGCAGGCACTCGTCGACGCTGTCCGCGAAGCGCGACGCCTTCACGTAGGCCGCCTCCACACGCAAGCGCGGCGTCAGCCGGTACTGCAGCCGGAAGCCATAGTCCCAGTAGAAGTTGTCGTCGAGGCCGATCCCCCCCACGTCGGCGTCGGTGGCCACGCCGATGCCGTCCCAGCCCACGCCGATGACCGGCATCAGGAACAGGTTGAACTTCGGCGAGCTGCCCTTGGCGCCCATCAGCGCATAGGGCGGGAACAGGAGCTGCCACTCGGCCTTGATGTCGACGATGAACTTCGACTTGGGGTCGTACCCGAACGAGCCGCCCAGGAAGTAGCCGACCCCGAGCTGCTGATCGGTGCCCTTGCCGTAGTTCCACTTGTCCCACTCCAGGGCCAGGCTGCCGCCCAGGGTCGGATCGGGCGGCGACACGATGGGCGGCGTGGTGGTCGCCTTGAAGGTCGGCTTGAGCTGGGTGACCCCCGCCGTGTAGCGCATGCGCGGCAGGATGCCGAGGATGCCGCTCTTCTTCTTCCGGATGCTGTAGTCGCCGCCGCCACCCCCACCGCCGCCACCACCCCCGCGGCCGCTGGGGAACGAGCTCGACATGGCGTTGCCGGTCTGCTCGAGGACGTAGCGCAGCTCGGTGGCGTCGCGCCCGGCGGGCCGGCCGACGCCGCTGCCGATGTTGTCGACCTGCGCGATCAGCACGCCCGAGCCCATGTCCTTGCACAAGCGGCCGATCCAGCCGTAGGCCTGCCCGGTCGACGGCGACGTCAGCAGGGTCTCGTAGGCGTAGTCGTACCAGCCGTCGGGCACCAGCTGGTTGGCGCGCGCCAGCTTCATGGTCGGATCGGGCGGCCGCGCACAGCTGGTCATGTGGCGGGCGCGCACCACGCGCACGCTCAGCGCGGTCGAGCTCGGCCAGTCGCGCCGCACCACCCAGCGCTCGTCCTGCTTGGCCACCGACCAGGCGCCCTGCTCGGAGTTGACGCGGATCGACTGGCCCAGGCCGGGCAGCTCGATGGTGTCCTCGCTGGGCAGGCTGACCGAGGCGCCGCCCTCGCGCAGCGACTCCAGCACCATCGCGACCTCGCTGGTGTCGTAGGGCTGCTGGCTGGCCTTCCAGATGATCTGCACCACCAGGACGCCCTGCGGCAGGTCGGAGCACACGATGGCCTCCAGGCCGCCCGACAGCGTCGGGGTCTCGACCGCGGCCTGCTCGTAGCTGGAACCCAGGTAGGCGACCCGGCGCCGCACCTTGCCGCCGATCTTGGTGTCGGGCAGGCCCACGCTGCACTGCAGGAACGACGGCAGCGCGCGGGCGTACATCACGATCTTCTTGCCGCCGGCGCGCTGCAGCGTGACCGCGCGATCCCCGTTGGGCGCGCCCGCCCATCCGTACGGCAGCTCCATCGACTTGGAGCCGAAATTGACCCGGTTCTGCGCCTCGGCCACGGCCGGCAGCGCCAGGCACAGCAAGGCGGCGAGCAGCGGCGCTCGCCTCGGCAAGAGATCCCCCATGGGTGGATATTCAAGCACGATCGCGCCACGACGCCCAGCGGGATTGCCCTGCTGCGGTCGGGCGTTTACCTTCACGCCATGTCGAGGTCGTCGCTGTGTGCCTTCAGGCTCTGGGGCGTGGTCATGCTGCTGGGGCTGGCCGGCTGTCCCAAGCCGGGCGCCGGGCCGGCCGGCTTCGTCATCCCGAAGTCGGAGGATCCGGCCGCGCAGCGGCGCTTCGCGGCGGCGCGCGCCCGGTTCGAGGATGGCGACTTCTCCGCGGCGGGCAAGGAGATGGAGGCCTTCATCAAGGCCTTCCCGAACGACCCGCTGGCCCAGACCGCGCGCCTGTTCGCCGGCCGCGCGGCCTACGAGCTGGGCGACTGGAAGACCGCCGAGCTGCACCTCACACCGCTGGCCAGCGCCGGTGACGGGCTGCCGCGCAAGGCGCGCTACTTCCTCGGGCTGACCCTGGTCGAGCGCGGCGAGTGGGCCCGCGCCGAGAAGCTGCTCGCGCCCATCGCGGCGGCGCCCGACGGCGACGGCGGCGAGGAGCTCGGCGCGCTCGCGGCCGCCCTGGCCGAGACCAGCTACCAGCAGGGCGCGGCGGCGACGGCGCTGACCTGGCTGGGGCGCTGGCACCAGGCGGCCGACGGCGCGCCCAGCGCGGCCGAGAAGGTGCACATCCTGGCCCGCGCGCAGGAGCTGACCGGCAAGCTCAGCGACGCCGAGGTCGCGCCGACCTATCGCGCCCTGCCGCGGGGCGGCGCGGTCGCGGCGGTGCTGGCGGTGCGGCTGTCGACCCTGCTCAGCGCGGCCGGCGACGGTGACGGCGCGGCGCGCGTGCTGGCCGAGACCGCGGCCGCACGCGAGGCCGCCGGGCTGGGCGCCATCGGGGGCGCGGCGCCGTCAGCGGCGGGGCCGGGCGATCCGCGCGTGATCGGCGTGCTGTTCGGTCAGACCGGGGCCACGCGCCAGGTCGGCGAGCGCGCCCTGCGCGGCCTCGGGCTGGCGCTGGGGCTGAACGCCGGCGCCGGGCAGGCGGTGCGCTCGGGCTACCTGGTGGTGGCGCGCGATCCAGGCGACGACGCCGCGGCCGGGGTCGATGCCCTGGTGGCCGAGGGCGCCATCGCCATCGTGGGGCCGATCGACAAGAAGCAGGCCGCGGCGGCGGCGCGGCGCGCCTCCGAGCTGGGCGTGCCCATCCTGCCGCTGACCGGCTTCGCCGCCGACGTGCCAGCCGAGCTGCCCGGCGTCTTCCGCGTGGTGGTCTCGGCCGAGGCGCGCGCGCGTGCGCTGGCGGCGCGCGCCGCCGCGGAGGGCATCAAGCGCGTCGCCGTGATCGCGCCCGACAACGCCTATGGCAAGAAGGTCGGCGAGGCCTTCGTGGTCGAGGCGCGCGCGCGCGGCCTCGAGGTCGCCGCGGTCGAGGCCTATGCCAAGGACGCGACCTCGTTCGGCAAGGCCATCAGCGCGGTCAAGAAGGGCGGCTTCGACGCCCTCTTCGTGCCCGACACCGCCAAGCGGCTGGAGCTCATCACGCCGGCGCTGGCGGCGGCCGACCTGTGGCCGCTGCCCGAGGGCGCAAAGCCGGTCAAGGGGCGCCGCATCCTCCTGCTGTCGACCGCCGAGGGGCTGTCGCCCGATCTCCTGCGCGCCGCCGGCCGCTATGTCCAGGGCGCGCTGCTGGCGCCCGGCTTCTACCCCGACGAGAGCGAGCCCGCGCTGGCCGACTATGTGCGCCGCTACCGCGGCAGCTTCGGCGAGGAGCCGTCGCTGTTCGACGCCAGCGCCTATGACGCCGCGCTGGCGCTGCGCCGGGTCATCGAGAGCGGCGGGCGCGACCGCTCGGCGCTGGCGCTGGGCCTCTTGCGCCCGGGCGCGGCCGGGGCGACCGGCGTGGTGTCGTTCGCGGCCGGCGTGCGCAGCGACGCCGGCTGGCTGTTCTCGGTCGAGGGCGAGGTCATCAGGGTCGCGCAGGAGTAGCCCCCTCGAAGCGCAGCGAGGAGCGCTATTCCGTTCCGATCCGGTCCGGGTGTGATAATCAGCGCGCATGCGATATTCGCGCGCGTTCATCCCCACCCTCCGCGAGGCTCCCGCCGACGCCGAGGTCGTGAGCCACGTCTACATGGTCCGCGGCGGCTACCTGCGCAAGGTGGCGGCCGGGATCTACGACCTTCTGCCGCTGGGCTGGCGGGTGGTGCGCAAGATCGAGGAGATCGTGCGCCAGGAGATGGATCGCGCCGGCGCGCAGGAGATCCTGATGCCGGCGGCCATCCCCGCCGAGCTGTGGCAGGAGTCGGGGCGCTGGCAGAAGTACGGCGCCGAGCTCCTGCGCTTCAAGGATCGCAAGGGCGCCGACTTCTGCATCGGGCCGACCCACGAGGAGGTCGTGGTCGACATCGTGCGCCGCGACATCAAGTCGTACCGCCAGCTGCCGCACAACCTGTACCAGATCCAGGCCAAGTTCCGTGACGAGCCGCGGCCGCGCGCCGGCCTGATGCGCGGGCGCGAGTTCATCATGAAGGACGCCTACAGCTTCGACGCCACGGAAGACGGCGCCAAGGCGACCTACCAGGCCATGTATGACGCCTACGCGCGCATCTTCAAGCGCTGCGGGCTGGAGTTCCGCGCCGTCGAGGCCGACACCGGCGCCATCGGTGGCTCGATGAGCCACGAGTTCCAGGTCCTGGCCGAGACCGGTGAGGACGCCATCGTGGCGTGTAGCAGCTGCAACTACGCCGCCAACGTCGAGCAGGCCGAGGTGCGCCGCGCGGCGGCCACCGGCGCCGCTGCGCCGGCGGGCGCGCCCGAGGAGCTCTCGACCCCGGGCAAGAAGTCGATCGCGGAGGTGACCGCGTTCCTGGGCAAGCCCGCGACCGCGCTGCTCAAGACCCTGGTGTACCTGGCCGACGGCAAGCCGGTGGCGGCGGTGGTGCGCGGCGATCACGAGGTCAACGAGATCAAGCTGCGCAAGGCCGCGGGCGCCACCGAGGTGGTGCTGGCGGGCGAGAAGACGGTGGCCAGCGAGACCGGCGCGCCGGTCGGCTTCGTGGGGCCGCTGGGGCTGAAGTTCCCGGTCTTCGTCGACCTGGATGTCGAGTGGGGCGGCAGCTATGTGGTCGGCGCGGGCAAGGTCGACGCCCACCTCGGCGGCGTGGTGCCGGCGCGCGATCTGGCCGGCGCCAGGCAGGTCGATCTGCGTGTGGCCGCGGCAGGCGATCCCTGTCCGCGCTGCACCAGCGGCACCTTCCAGGCCTTCAAGGGCATCGAGGTCGGCCACGTCTTCTTCCTGGGCACGCGCTACTCGGCGCCGATGCGCTGCGAGTTCCTCGACGAGGGCGGCCAGACCAGGCCGATGGTGATGGGCTGTTATGGCATCGGCATCACGCGTATCGCGGCCGCGGCCATCGAGCAGAACCATGACGAGGGCGGGATCGTGTGGCCGATGGCGCTGGCGCCGTACCACATCGCGCTGCTGCCGCTGCAGAAGGACGGCGACGTCGCCGCGGTGGCCGAGGCGCTGTACGCCGAGCTGACCGCGCTGGGGGTCGAGGTCCTGCTCGACGATCGCGACGAGCGCCCGGGTGTGAAGTTCAAGGACGCCGAGCTCCTGGGCATGCCGCTGCGGGTGGCCATCGGCAAGAAGACGCTGGCCGAGGGCAAGCTGGAGCTCAAGGTGCGCAAGGGGTCGACCACCAGCAAGGACGTCGAGCTGCTGCCGGTCGAAGGTGCGGCGGCGGCGCTGGCGGCGCGGGTCAAGGCGGCGCTGGCGGCGGGACAGTGAGCGCAGCCGGCGACAGCGGGGGTGCGAGCACGAGCACGAGCACGAGCACGAGCACGAGCACGAGCACGAGCACGAGCACGAGTGCGCGCGAGAGAGTGATCGTGGCACTGGATGTGCCCGGCCTCGTCGAGGCCGAGCAGCTGCTGGCCCGCCTCGGTGGCGCGCCGCGCGTCAAGGTCGGCCTCGAGCTGTGGGCCGCGGCCGGCACGCGCGCCATCGCGGCGGCGCAGGCGGCCGGCGCCCGCGTGTTCCTCGATCTCAAGCTGCACGACATCCCCGAGACGGTCGGGCGCACGGTGCGCGCGCTGGGCGGCCTCGGCGTCGACCTCCTCACGGTGCACGCCTCCGGCGGTCGCGCCATGCTGGCCGCGGCGGCCGAGGCGGCGCGCGCGCTGCCCGAGGCGACTCGCCCGCGCGTGCTGGCGGTGACCGTGCTGACCAGCATGGATGACGGCGATCTGGTCGAGACCGGCTGTGTGGGCCCGGTGGCCGAGCTGGTCACGCGGCGCGCCGCGCTGGCCGCCGCCGCCGGCGCCGACGGTGTCGTCTGCTCTCCCGCCGAGGCCGCGCTGGTGCGCGCCGTGGTGCCCGATGGTTTTCTCATCGTGACCCCGGGCGTGCGCGCCGCGGGCGCCGAGCGCGGCGATCAGAAGCGGGTCGCCACCGCGGCCGAGGCGGTGCGTGCGGGTGCGACCCACGTGGTGGTCGGACGCCCGGTGCGCGACGCCGCCGAGCCCGCGCTGGCCCTGGCCGCGCTGGCCGACGAGATCGCCAGCGCGGGCGTGCGCTGATGGCGGCCCGTCAGGTCTACGGCACAAACCCGGTGCGCGAGCTCATCAAGAAGCGCGCCGATGACGTCGTCGTGGTCTACCTGCTCGAGGGCGAGACCGGGCCGGCGCTGCACGCGCTGCGCGCCGAGCTGGCCACCCGCAAGGTCCCGGTCGAGCAGCGCACGCGCGCCGAGCTCGACCTCATCGCGGGCGACGGCAGCCGCCACCAGGGCGTCATCGCGGTGGCCGGCGAGTACCCCTACAGCACCCCGGCCGACATGCTGAAGCGCGCCGCCGACGCCGGGGTGCCGCCGCTCATCCTGGCGCTCGATGGCGTGCAGGACCCGCACAACCTGGGCGCGCTGGTGCGCTCGGCGCACGTGCTGGGCGCCCACGGCGTCATCGTGCCCAAGGATCGCGCCGCCCAGGTCACCCCCGCGGTGGTCAAGACCTCCGCCGGGGCCACCGAGCACATGGCCATCGCCCAGGTCGTCAACCTGACCCGCGCCCTCGAGGAGCTCAAGCAGGAGGGCCTCTGGATCGCGGG
This sequence comes from Polyangia bacterium, assembly GCA_044229835.1. Taxonomy (GTDB): domain Bacteria; phylum Myxococcota_A; class Polyangia; order Haliangiales; family JADYYK01; genus JADYYK01. The sequence goes on from JBGASF010000160.1 coordinate 10,137, forward strand.
TGCCTGCTTCGACGACGGCCAGGGGCAGGGCAAGGCCAAGGCCAGCAAGATCCAGCCGCCCTGGGAGGTCGACCTGACCGGGCCCATCGCCCTGGTCATCGGCGCCGAGGGCAAGGGGATCCGCCCCCTGGTCGAGCGCACCTGCGACCTGCGCATCGAGATCCCGATGGTCGCCGGCGTGGCCTCGCTGAACGCCGCCGCCGCCGGCGCCGTGCTGCTCTACGAAGCCCGCCGCCAGCGCAGCCAGGCCGCCAGCGCCACCGCGGAGGCCGACGCCGAGGCCGACGTCGAGACCGACGACGACTGAGCAGGCCGTTTCGCGGCATCATGGGGTGATGGCGATGGGGGATGGCCTGGTGCTGAGGGGATGGCCACGCGGGGCGTTGATGGTGGTGTTCATGGTGGCGTTCATGCTGCTGGCCGCGACCGGCTGTCGGCGCACACCGCGCAGGCCCGGCGGGCCGGATGGCGGCGCGGCGCCACGCGCGAGCGACGCCGGGGCGCCCCGGCTGGACGCCCAGGTCCACAGCCCCGGCCTGGTCGACGCCGGCGCTGACCTCGACAGCGACGCCGAGGTCGACGACCCACCCGGCGTGCTGCGGGGGGAGCCGACGCTGGGGCCATTCGCCGCGCCCGAGCAGCTGTGCGCCAGCCTGCTGGCCAAGCTCACGACCGACGAGCGCGATCGCGCCCGCTGCGCCCGCGAGACCGACCCGGGGCCCGCGGTCGGCCCCTACCAGGAGCCGCAGGAGTGGCAGTTCGAGGACGCCGATGAGAACTTCGACCGTTACTTGATGTTTCGCCTCGACGGGCGCTGGTTCGCCACCCTGGCCGGCGGCTGGACCACCATGAACACCTCCAACGGCGACCTCACGGTGGGCCGCCTCAGCGCGCGCGACGTCATCCCTGGGGGCGCGCCCGAGTTGCTGTTCGACGTCGTCGAGCTCAGCAGCGACATGGACGACTTCGACGCCACCCGCTTCGACGAGGTCACGCGCCGCACGGTGTGCAGCACCGGCGCCTCGGGCCACCCCAGCTGCGTCGGCTTCACCATCGCGGGCCGCGGCGAGGACCACTCCGACTTCGCCGACCGCAAGCGCTACCGCTTCCAGCTCGACTGCCGGTTTCAGCCCGACGGCCGCGTCAACTGTCGCGCCCGCGGCAAACCCGCCGCCGATCTCATCGAGGACCTCGAGGGCACCTTCACGCTGCTGTTCCCCTGAGGCCGGGCTGTCTCGCCGCTGGCCAGTGGCAAGCCGACGAGCCGGCTCGGTTGACCCCACCCGGGCCGCAAGGGCCCGAGAGCACTGGCCGCCGCGCTGGTCGCTGGCTTGCAGAAGCTATCGCCATGCGGAGCCTTGGGGTGTTCGCGCTGGTCGTCATGGCCAGCTGCTCGGCGGCTGATCCGTCCGCGGTCGAGGTCGACGCGACCGAGGTCGCGCCCACCGATTCGACCGGCTCGATGGACGATGGGCCCAAGGCCGACGGCCGCGGCCTGCCCGTGGTCACCTGCGCAGGGACCCCGCGCACCGGCCCCCCGGGGGCCTGGCGCCACTCCGTCCTGCGCTACCTGGCCACCGGCGCGGGCAGCCCCAACCATCGCGGCCTCGACCTCCTGACCGGGGCCGGGGCCGCCGTGCAGCACCTCGCCGGCGAGGTCCGCTATGGCCTGACCGACAAGTCGCTCGAGGACGAGCAGGTCGAGCTGTTCGCCTGTCGCGCCGGGGCCTGGCAGCGCGTCGGCAGCGCGCTGACCGACAAGGAGGGCCGCTTCGATCTGGCGCTACGTGGCGCTGCGCGGCTGCCCATCGGTCGCCGGCCGCTCTACCTCTCGGTGGTCGGTGATCGCAGCGGCGCCGCCTTCGTCGCCGTGGTCGCGCCCGACGCCAGCGCCATCGTGGTCTCCGACATGGATGGCACCCTGATCGACGGCGAGAACACCTTCGCGACCTCGCTGGTGACCGGCGCCGCGGTGGCGCCTCGCCCAGGCGCCGTGGCCGCCTTGAAGACGCTCGCCAGCAAGGGCTACCTGGTGGTCTACATGAGCTCGCGCGGACGCCTGTTGCAGGAGCGCTCGCGGCGCTGGCTCATCGACAGCGGCTTCCCCGCCGGCGTGGTCCGCCACGCCGCCAGCGCGGTCACGCTGCCCGGCACCGCCACCACCGACTACAAGGCCAGCACGCTGGCCGCGCTGCTGTCGTCCGGCCTGGCGCCCGCGATCGGCTTCGGCAACCGCGCCACCGACGCCGCGGCCTACCTGCGCGCCAGCATCGAGCGCAGCCAGATCTTCCTGCAGAACTCCGAGTACGCCGACGAGAACCGCCCCGTCATCGCGCGCGGCGACGCCGTCGGCTTCGAGAGCTACCTCGACCTCACGGCGACCACGCTGCGCAGCCTGCCACCCGCGCCCTGAAGCGCCCGCGGCGCGGGCGAGGTCAGTTGTCTTGCTTGCACAGGAAGGCGGCCTTGAGGACCTTCTCGCCGTGCGAGGGGAAGTAGGCGGTCACGATGTCGCCGCGGATCTCGGTGACCTCGCCCTCGCCCCACGACGGGTGGCCGACCACGTCGCCCTTGGCGAAGTGCTGCGGCGCCGGGGTCAGCGCGGCCGAGCGCGCGACCTTGATGGCGCGCGCGCGCGCGACGCGGGCGCGACGGCGCGCCAGCGTGGTGTCGAGCAGGCCGGGCACCGAGCGCGGCGCCATCGGATCGGGCAGGTTCAGCGCCGGGCTGCCCGCGGGCGCCGGGGTCTGGCGCAGCGCCACCGGGGCGCGCTTGCGCGCGGCCGACTCGTTGCGCAGCATGCGCAGGCGGTTGCCGACCGCGCGTGACGGCGCCAGCGCGGCGGTGGCGGCCGAGACCACCGAGGCCGGGCCGGCCGGGCCGCCGGGCGCGACACCGATGGCGGCGCTGCCGGGACCCTGGGGCAGGCGCTGGCCGAACTTCAGGCAGTTGTCACAGCGTCCACATCTTTCACCGACGGGCGCGCCGAAATATGCAGACACGACCTTGGCGCGGCACAGCGATGACTGGGCGTAGCGCAGGATGGCCTGCAGGCGGGCGCGATCCTGGGTGCGCTTCTCGGCGTAGCGCGCGCCGGCGGCGACCAGGGCGCGATCGTCGGGGCAGCGGCCCACCGGCATGATCTCGCCCGGGCTGTGCTCCTCGGCGAAGCCGGCGTCCTTGAGCGCCGACACGATGACGCGGGTCTTCTTCTCGGGCACGCGCGCGATGTCGGCCAGCTCGCGCAGCGGCAGCGGGCGCGGCGGTCCCGCCGGCACGGCCGGCGCCGGCGCGTGCGGCGTGTGGCCCGCGTGCAGCGCCGGCACCCCGCGGAACGGCGTCCCCGCGGCCACCGGCGGCGTGCGCGGAGCGCCCGGCGGCGTCTGCCGGAACAGCGCGGTGGCCACCGTGCGGGTCTGCTCCGGGGTGGGGTAGCGCCCGCCCAGGAAGAAGTTCTGGATGCGCTTGTCCTCGGGCTGGTACAGCAGCACGCACTGCGCCGGCTTGCCGTCGCGGCCCGCGCGACCGGCCTCCTGGTAGTAGGCGTCGATCGAACCCGGGAAGTTGTAGTGGATGACGAAGCGGATGTCGGGCTTGTCGATGCCCAGGCCAAACGCGTTGGTCGCCACCATCACGCGGGGCTGGCCGCGCACCATGAAGTCCTGCTGCGCGTGCTCGCGCTCGCGCGCGGGCAGGCGGCCGTGGTAGAGGCCGCACTCGACGCCCGAGCTGCGCAGGAAGTCGGCCAGCGCCTCCACGTTCTTGACCGTGGCCGCGTACAGGATCCCCGAGCCCTCGGTGCGCCTGAGGATGCGCAGCAGCGCCGCGCGCTTCTTGCTCTCCGAGGCGGCGCGCAGCACGTGGTAGCAGAGGTTGGGGCGCTCGCAGCCGATGTCGACCACGGTCGGCGTGCGCATGCCGAGCTGGCGGATGATGTCGAGCTTGACCTGCGGCGTGGCGGTCGCGGTCAGCGCCAGGATGGGCGGGCCGCCGAGCTCGCGCACCGCCTCGGCCAGGCCCAGGTAGGCGGGGCGGAAGTCGTGGCCCCACTGCGAGATGCAGTGCGCCTCGTCGACCACGAACAGGGACACCTTGGCGCGCGACAGCTCGGCGCGGAACTCGGGATCCATCAGCCGCTCGGGCGTGACGTAGGCGATCTTCGACATGCCCTCGCCGAGGCGCGACAGCGTTGCCAGCTCGGCGCGCGGCGACAGCGTGGAGTCGAGGCGCAGCACCTCGACGCCGTGCGCGGTCAGCTTGTCGGACTGATCCTTCATCAGGGCGATCAGCGGCGACACCACCAGGGTCAGGCCGTCGAGCTCGAGCGCTGGCAGCTGGTAACAGAGCGACTTGCCGCCGCCGGTCGGCATGATGACCAGGGCATCCTTGCCGCACAGCACGGCGCGCAGGACGTCCTCCTGACCGGGCCGGAAGCTGCCGTATCCGAACACACTCAGCGCGCGGCTGGCGAGGTCCTGCATGCGATCCTCGAGCGCGGCCAGGCCCGCGGCGGAGGTCTCCGAAGCGGGTTCGGACTCGCCACGCGGGGCCACCGGCGCCGTGAACGGCACCTGTGCAGCAGCAGCCGGGGAACTGCCAATCCCCTGTGCATCGAGGACGGCCATCGCGCGCAACAATCGTCCGAGTGGTGCGGAAAAAGCAAACGATTTTTGCAGATAGCTCGCATTGCGCGCCTGAAAATGGTCCGACCGCAGCCCCCTCGGCGAAGCCGAGGAGGCTGTTCCGTTCCGGTCCGTGATTCGACGGGGGCTTCGCATGTGGTAACGTGCCGCGTCATCATGTCGAGAAAGCTCCCCGTCGCCGTCGTCGGTGCCACCGGCCTGGCCGGCCAGCAGTTCCTGACCGCCCTCGCCAACCATCCCCAGTTCGAGCTGGTCCGCCTGGCCGCCTCGGCGCGCTCGGCCGGCAAGAAATATGGCGACGCCATCCGCGAGCAGAGCGGGCAGTCGCGCTGGTACGCCGACGGCGAGCTCGACCCGCGCTTCGCCGCGCTGCCGGTGGTCGACTCGACGCAGCTCGAGGTCGGCGACCTGGCCGCGGTGTTCACCGCGATGGAGTCCGACGCCGCGCGCGAGCTGGAGCCGATCTACGCCAAGACCACGCCGGTGTTCTCGACCGCCAGCGCGTTCCGCTACGAGAACGACGTGCCCATCCTGGTGCCGGGCGTCAACCTGGAGCAGGCCGCGCCGCTGATCGCCGAGCAGCGCCGCGCCCGCGGCTGGAAGGGCTACATCACGCCGAACCCCAACTGCACCACCACCGGCCTGGTGATGACGCTCAAGCCCCTGCACCAGGCCTTCGGCGTCAAGCGTGTCTTCATGACCTCGCTGCAGTCGATGTCGGGCGCCGGGCGCTCGCCGGGCGTGCTGGGCATGGACATCCTCGACAACGTCATCCCGTACATCAGCGGCGAGGAGAAGAAGGTCGAGGTCGAGACCAAGAAGATCCTCGGCAGCATCGCCGGCACCGCCATCGCCCCGGCCGACATGAAGGTCAGCTGCACCTGCACCCGGGTTGCAGTCATGGAGGGCCACACCGAGTCGGTCTTCGTCGAGCTCGCGCGCGCGGCCTCGCAGGAGGAGGTGCGCGCCGCCTGGGACAGCTTCGGCAAGGGCCCGGGCGGCTTCCTGACCCGTGGCCTGCCCTCGGCGCCGCGCCACCTCATCATCACACACGACGATCCGTTCCGCCCGCAGCCGCGCCTGGATCGCGACAACGAGGCCGGCATGGCCACCACCGTGGGCCGCCTGCGCAAGGACGACGCCCTCGACAACGGCTGGAAGTACCTGCTGGTCTCGCACAACACCAAGATGGGCGCCGCCAAGGGCGCCGTGCTGGTCGCCGAGGCGCTGGCCGCCGACGGGCTGGTCGGATGACCTCAGCGTCCGCGGGTCCCATCAAGCGCATCGGTGTCCTCACGGGTGGTGGTGACTGCCCGGGCCTCAACGCGGTCATCCGCGCGGTGACCCGGCGCGCCATCCTGGGCTACGGCTGGGAGGTCGTGGGCATCGAGGACGGCTTCCAGGGCGTCTACGAGAAGCGCGCGCGGGCGCTGGATCTGCCCTCGGTGCGCGAGCTCTTGACCCGCGGCGGCACCATCCTCGGCTCGTCGAACAGGGCCAACCCGTTCGCGTACCCCATCAAGCGCGCCGACGGCAGCGAGGAGGTCCGCGACGTCTCCGACGAGTGTCTGCACAACATCCGCGACCTCGGCGTCGAGGCGCTGGTGGTGGTCGGCGGCGACGGCTCGATGACCATGGCGCAGGGCCTGTACGAGAAGGGGCTGCGCGTGGTCGGGGTACCCAAGACCATCGACAACGATCTGGCCGCGACCGACTACACCTTCGGCTTCAACACCGCGGTCGAGGTCGCCACCGAGGCCATCGATCGCCTGCACACCACGGCGGAGAGCCACGATCGCATCATCCTGTGCGAGGTCATGGGGCGCTACGCGGGCTGGATCGCGATGGCCAGCGGCCTGGCGGGCGGCGCCGACGTCATCCTGCTGCCCGAGATCCCGTACCAGATCGACCGCATCGTCGACGCCGTCAAGCGGCGCACCGCCAGCGGCGTGACCTACTCGATCTTCGTGGTCGCCGAGGGCGCCAAGCCGGCCGGCGGCGACGTCGCGGTGCTGCGCGCCGGCGACAAGACCCAGCAGGAGCGCCTGGGCGGCGCCGCCGAGCGCCTGGCGCGCGAGCTGGAGTCGCGCATCGAGTACGAGATGCGCGTCACCGTGCTGGGCCACATCCAGCGCGGCGGCACGCCGACCGCGTTCGACCGGCTGCTGGGCACGCGCTATGGCGTGCACGCGGTCGATCTCATCGCGCAGAGCGGCTTCGGGCGCGTGGTCAACCTGCGCGGCAACGACATCGGCTCGGCGCCCATCATCGACGCCTGCCGCAAGATCAAGCTCATCGATCCCGCCGGCCAGCTGTGCGCGACCGCGCGCGCCGTCGGCGTCGAGCTGGGCGCACCCTGAAGCGCGCCCTCGGGCGGTGAACCCATGAAGGACCTCGTCGGCAGGCTGGTAGTCAGGCTCGTGGTCGGCTCGCTCCTGGTCGCGGTCAGCGGGTGCTGGTCGACCAACTTCACCCGCACGGACCGCGCCTTCGTCCCGCATCGGGGCAGCCACCCCCCTGACCTGTACCTGGATCGGCGACCGCTGAGGCCGTACCACTCGGTCGGCATCATCGAGGTCAAGGGGCCGGCCAGCGACTTCGACCTCGACGAGGTGGTCGACCACGCCGTGGCGCGCGCCACCAAGCTCGGCTGTCAGCTGCTCGTCGATCGCACCATGCACCTGGGTGCTGCGCAGCGCGTGCTGTACGCCGGGGCCTGGGTGCCCACGACCAGCAACCAGACCACCGTGAACAACTACAACGCCTCGCAGCCAGGGCGCCGCGAGTTCATCTGTGGGGTGTACGACGACGACGGCGTGGCGCGCCCGCCCGCGGTGGCGCCGGTCCCCCCGCCGGCACCG
>JBGASF010000161.1:0-17480 GCA_044229835.1 Polyangia bacterium
GGCCGACTGCCCGGCGGGCTTCGCGTGCACCATGGCGGGCGGCCAGCAGGTGTGCGCCGACATCGAACGGGCCTGCTCGACCGGTGACCAGTGCGCCACCGGGCTGTGTCTGACCGTGCAGGGCTGCACCGCGACCTGTCGCACCGCGTCCGACTGTCCCGAGCGGCTCGACGGCCTGCCGCCCTACACCTGCGCCATCGCCTTCGGGTCGTCCTCGCCCATCTGTGTCCCGCCCAGCGACATCCTCGGCCCCGATCCCGCGGGCGCGCTCTGTCGCGCCGGCACCGTCACCGGCACCACGCTGTGTCGCAGCGGCGCATGTGACGACGCCGCGCCCGGCGGCGCCATGTGCACGCAGTCGTGCCGCCCGGCAGGCGGCTGCCCGCCTGGCCTGGGCTGCTTCCCGCTGGCCGACGCCGGCAGCATCACCTTCGTGTGCTCGCGCGCCGGCACCCGCTCGCTGGGTGCCAGCTGCGCCAATGGCCGCGACTGCGACTCCGGCCTGTGCGACGCCACCTCCAGCCGCTGCACCCGCCTGTGCAACGACGGCCTGTGCCCCACCAGCTGGCGCTGCGAGACCATCGCCGGCTTCAACGTCTCGATCTGCAGACCGTAGGCACCTCGCCGCGTTTCAGGTGAAACGCCGCCCGCCTCAGCCGCCGTGCGCCAGCACCAGCGCCGCCCAGTCGGCGCCCTCGGGCAGGCGCCCCTCGGCATGCTGTGGCCGGCCGCCACCGCGCCCGCCGCATGCGGTCGCGACCCGCTTCACGAACGCACCGCAGTCGAACGTGCTGCCGGCGCCGCGGGACACCACCACGTCCACGCCGCCTGGCACCCGCGCCGCCAGCAGCGCGACCGCGCCGTCGCGCGCGACCACGCGCTTGGCCACCGCGCGCAGCAGCTCCACGTCGAAGCCGGCCTCGTCGAACGTCATCACCACGCGGTCGCCCGCCAGACCCGCCGCCAGCGCCTCGGCCAGGCGCTCCTTGAGCGCGCGCGCCGCCGCCGACGACGCCTTGACCTCGCCGCGCAGGCGCTCGACCGCAGCCGGCACATCACCAGCCGCGACCGCGAACGACACCGCCAGCGCGCGCAGCGCGTCGTCGTGGCCCGCGGTCACCAGGCGCGCCCGCTGGCCGGCGTCGAAGAAGATGCGCTGTTTGCCCTTGTAGCGTTCGCTGCCGGTGACGCGCACGAGGCCAACCTGGCCCGACCGCGTGCAGTGCGTGCCGCCGCACGGCGACAGGTCGAAGCCGCCGATGTCGATCACGCGCACGTCGGCATCCACCTTGGGCTCGCGCCGCAGCGGCAGCCGCGCCAGCTCCTCCGGGGTGGGAAAGAACGCGCGCACCGCGACGTCATCGTCGATCACCGCGTGCACCAGCGCCTCGGCGTCGGCCAGCGCGCGCTCGCCCAGCGCCGCCACATCGACATCGACGGTGCAGCCGTGCTCGCCCAGCCGCGCCGACACGGTGTCCGCGCGCGCGACCTCGACCAGCGCGCGCGACAGCAGGTGCTGCCCGGTGTGCAGCGCCATGTGCAGCCGCCGCCGCGCCCGGTCGACCTCGCCGGCGACCTCGTCGCCCACCGCCGGCCGCTCGCCCTCGAGCACATGGTGGATCACGCCGGCGTCATCCAGCCCCACGTCGACCACCGGACGCCCCGCCAGCTGCCCGCGATCCGCCAGCTGCCCGCCCGCCTCGGGGTAGAACGCCGTCGACTCCAGCACCACGGCGTCGCGCTCGCCCCAGCGCGAGTGGGCCGCCACCCGTGCGCGAAAGCCCAGCGCCAGGGCATCGTCCCAGTACAGCCGACGCGTCGCGGCCGCGGCCATCAGCCCGCCGGATTGATGATCGGGATGTCGAACAGCCGCTCCGCGCACGAGCGCTCGCTGAGGCTGCCGTCCTGCGCGTCCTGGACCTTGGCCATGCAGCGCGTGGGTTCGACCGACATGACCTTCCAGCGCCCCGGGTCGGGCCCCGGCATGGCGTGGCCGTTGTACTGCGGCCACTGGCTGCCCACGGGGAGCTCGCAGCGGCAGCGCAGCTTGGTCGCCGCGGCGTCGGCCGCCGCGCGCTCGCGGTTCTCGGTCTCCAGGATCAGCCGCTGCACGTCCGCGAAATCGGCGCCGTGCAGCTCGATCGCGAAGGCCGTGCCGGCCGGCCAGAACTGCATGCGGATGCGCAGCGTGGTCGCCGGGGGCGTGCCATAGCCCAGCGTCAGCACGGTGCGGTCGTCATGGCGGTGCTCGGGCGCCCCGAAGCGCCCGCGCACGCCGGCCTCGACGCTCTTCTGATAGGCCGCCTCCTGGCCCGCCTTCACCTGCTCCTTCAGGCCGCCGTGGCGCTCGATCGAGTAGATCCGGCCGTCCAGCGTCTTGACCTCGACCACGCCCGCCAGCAGCCAGCTGGCCAGCCGCCCGGGGCACAGGCTCGCGGGCACGTCGGCACAGCCCGAGGTCGACCCCGGCGGCACCGGCCCGCCCAGCATGAAGCCGTCGAGACCCTGCTGGTCGCCCCAGGTCACGCCGGCCAGCGCCGCGTGTGCCTCCAGCGCCACTGCATCGTTCGACGGCAGCGGCTCCGGCGTCACCGTCTTCACGGGCTCGGGCACGCTGGGCACCGGCGACACCGACGGGGAAGCCGACGCCGCCGGCGACCCCGACGGCGTCCCCACGGGCCCTTCAGCAGGCCTCCGCGGGGTCGGCTTGCAACCGACCCCGCTCAATCCGGCCGCGACGACGACCCCGATCAGCCGATGTCGGAGACGCACTCGAACACGATCTGGAAGCTCTTCAGCGCCGGCGTCAGCGCCCGGTCCGTCGAGGTCAGCTCGAACTCGACCTGCATGAAGCGCGCAGGATTCGGCATCAGCGGCCCCGGCGCCATCGACAGATCCGCCGGCGAGATCATGTAGCCGCCCGTGAACGGCGCCCCGCTCAGCCCGGCCACGTCATCCGCCGAGCGCGCGCGCACCTTGATCGCCGTGCCCATCGGGGTGTCTGCGTCCCACACGATCTTCTTCCAGCGCGTACGCGAGGTCGGGCAGCCCTGCTGGATCCAGCTGTAGGTCCCGCGCGGGTTGGTGAAGTTGCGCAGCCCGAACCCGGTGAAGTCCGAGTAGGTGTAGGGATCCGGCGTGTGGCCGTCGTCCAGCGGCACGCGATCGGGGTTGCCCGCGTTCATCACGTTGCCCGCCGCATCGACGTCGAAGTGCACCGCGCTGCGGTCGTTCTGCTGGATGCCCCAGATGTCGAGGTCGATGGCGACGCCGGCGCCCAGCGTGCCCAGGCGCCCACCGGTCGAGTAGAACGTGGTCAGGTTCATGGTGCCGTCGGGCAGATCGGTCGGGATGCGCCCGATCGACCCGGTGGTCCTGCCGTTGACCTGGCCGTCCAGCGCGACCCACGCGAACGCCGTCGGGGTCCGGTTGTCGACGCCGATGCCACGCCCGCGCGAGCCCTCGCCGGTGAAGGTCGCGCGCGCCCAGGTCCCGTTGGCCAGGCCGGCGAAGGTGCCGTCGCGGACCGGCCGGTAGCGCATCGCGGCCGCGCTGTTCACGTCGGCGAACCAGATCTGCGACACCAGCTGCGGCGCGCCGCCACCCGCGGGCGCCATCGAGAAGCCGTCCACCGCCAGCCCGTAGTGCGCCACGCCCGCGAACGGCGAGCGCAGGCCGTTCTGCTCGGTCGGGTTGTTGGTGTTGAAGTAGTACACGTCGGGCCCGATGTTCGGCGCCCACAGGATGCCGAACTGGTCGATGGCCGCGCCGTACGGGTTCGACGCCGCCAGGCCGGCCTTGGTCTGGATGGTGACCACCTGCTTGACCATGCCGGTGGTGCCGTCGATGCGGTAGAAGGTGCCGTTGTTGTAGGTGCCGACCCAGGCGTCCGACGCGCTGACGTCGATGGCGCCCTTGCCCAGCGCCAGCGGCCGGCCGATCTCGCCCGGCGCGCCGAAGTTGGTGGTGAACAGGATGCACTCGTCCGACAGGCCCCAGAACTCCTGCTGGCGGCCGCCGGTGCACGCGGTGCCGGCGCCGTCGGGGATGTTGTCGCGGTTGCAGTCGGTCTCGATGATGCCGTTCATGTCGACATCGGACGAGGTCTGGATGCCGGCCAGGCCGTTGCGCTCGATGCAGTCGGTGATCGAGTTGGCGATCTTGGTGACCGACTGCTGGCCCAGGCCGGCGACGCCGCTGTGGGCGCGGTTGGCGACCCAGACGTCGCCGTTGAAGTCGACCGCGGTGCGCGAGGGCCGGTTCTGCAGCACGTTGATGGCGCGCTGGCCGACCGACATGTTGCTGAGGCGCGAGTCACGCGCGCAGCAGCCGTTGACGCCGTCGGCGCACAGCCCCGCGGGCGGGTTCTGCGACAGCACGATGCCCTGGATGCCACCGGTCGAGTTGGAGTTGCAGGTCACCGTGACGTAGCGCGCGACCTCGCGATACAGCGGCGCCGTCGCGAACGGCTTGGTGCTGACCTTGGACACGAAGCCGACGTTGTAGTTGGTGTCGTCGGCGATCCACAGGAAGTCGAAGGCCGCCTTGCTGGAGTCCAGCACGATGAAGCCCATCGGGTTGCGCGTCACGCCGTTGGCGCCCACGCCGGTCGGCGCCGGCACGTCGGTCGGCAGCGGGAACATCATCGGCGGCATCCCGCCGGGGCCGACGCTGATCACGGTGCACGACGGATCCTGGTTGCCGCAGGCGTTCAGCCCGGCGTCGCCGCCGCCGCCGCCATCACCGTCCCCGCCACCGTCACCATTGCCACCACCATCACCATTGCCGTTGCCCGACGGATCGGGGCTGCAGCCGCAGCCAGGCGCGGTCGCCGAGATGACCGCGAACCCCAGCACCACGGCGAACGACGACAACGAAGCCAGGCGACGACCACGACGAAGGCTCATAAGGGGACCTCACCAGCGCGATGAACAAACGACCAAACCAGCCCGGTGATTGTACCCAATCACCTGCTGAGTCGTAAGCGAACTTCCCCCTGTTTCACGCCCGAATGGTCGGACCCAGCGCGGCGACCATGGCGCCGCAGTTCGCTAAGGGCACGCAACCATTTCGACATCGTAGGCGATCGGCGTCGTCACCCCGCCCACCACGACGTGATAGTTCTTGCCCGCCGCCGAGGTCCAGCCGTTGGCCACGAAGCGGATCGCATAGCGCGAGCCGTAGTTGGCGCCGAGCTGGGTCACCGTCACCGGGCGATCGACGCCGCCCTCGGTCACCGTCACCGTCGCGCTGCCCAGGTTGATGGAGTCCGACTGCACCGTCCAGCCGGTGACGTCGACCGTCATGTCGAAGCCGCCCTGGCTCATGGCCGCGAACGGGAATGGCCCCGGGGCCGGCCACGCGCGCCAGGCCTTGCCGGCGTTGCCGGTGCCGCCGATGACCCATGCGCACGAGCCGCCGGGCGCGCTGCCCAGCCCGACCGGGCCCAGCGAGTTCGACAGCAGCCAGCGCCGGTGGCCCATGGTCGTCGCGTTGCCACGATCGTTCATGTAGAGGTCGATGGCCTGCACGCCCGCGGTGGTCGAGATGTTGCTCTTGCCCGCGGCCTCGGCGCCGCCGGCCGTGTAGCAGGTCCACGTCGTCGGCGGGGTGTGGCTGAGGGCGTTGTTGGCGTCCATCATCAGCGAGCACGCCTGCGCCTTGGTGCTCAGCGGCGCGCTCTCGGTGACCGCGGGCAGGTCGGCGATGAAGCGATACAGGTTGATGAGCTTGAGCGCGTTGGCCTTGCCGGTGGCGCTGTTCTCGCCCGGGAGGCACATCGCGATGTTGCCCGCGAAGGCGCCCTCGCTGGTGTCGGCGCGATCGTTCTTCCAGCGCATGCAGACCTGATCGCGCCGCGGCCCCGTGATGATGCCGCTGTCGACCGGCATCACGACCGCGCCGTCGACCGGCGGGTTGACCACCGCGCCGTCGATCACCACCACATTGCCGGCGTCGTCGACGACGACCTGGGCGTCGGCGCCCTCGCCTGCATCAGAACCGCTGTCGACCGAGTTGCCCGAGCATCCCACGACCAACAGCGCCGCCAGAACCACCGAGCTGCTGCGCATCCGGGGAGGATGCCACTTTCGGGCCCCGGTCCAGCCGAAAAAGTGGGGTAGGGCGCGGTCCTACCCGCCCATGCCCGCGAAAACCGGCGCGATGGCGCCGGGGTCGTCGGTCATGACCCCATCGGCTCCCAGCGCCAGCAGGCGGCGCGCCTCGCCAGGGTCGTTGACGGTCCAGTAGTCGACGCGCAGGCCGACGGCGTGACACTTGTCGACCACCCACTGCTCGCCCAGCGCCAGCGGCCCGATCTTGGTCGGCAGCTGCGCGGCGTCGCCCCGGCGCGGGGTGTTCCGCAGCCACAGCCGCGGCAGTCCGAGCAGGCGCAGCACCTCGGTGGTGCCCAGCGCGGTCACGCCGCGGTAGCCGCGCCGGCGCACCTCGGCCAGCGTGTTGGCGTGGAAGCTGGCGATCAGCACCCGGCTGGCGGCACGCTCGCGCGCGATCAGCTCCAGCAGCGCCTGCACCATGGCGGGGCGCTGCTGCTTGACGTCGACGTTGACCGGCACGTCGGGGAAGCCGCGCAGCACCTCCTCCAGGCTGGGGATGTGGAAGCCCTGACCGCGGTGGCGATCGCCGCCCACGTCCCAGCCGCGGACCTCGGCCCAGGGCGTGTCCCGGATGGCGCGCGCGACGCCGGCCAGGCGCCGCCCGTCGGGATCATGTGACACGACGATGACACCGTCCGACGTCATGTGCAGATCCATCTCCAGCGCGCCGGCGCCCAGCGCGAGGGCGCGCGCGAACGACGGCAGGGTGTTCTCGGGCAGCTCGACCGCGGCGCCACGGTGGGCATACAGCAGCGGTGTGGGCAGGTTGCAGCGCAGCACCGCGGCAGTGTACCCAACCTGCGGCGACCCATGTGATATGACAGGGCATGCAGCAGGTCCGCGAAGCCATTCACAGCGCCATCGCCGGTGCCCTCCCCGATGCCGCCATCGAGGTCCAGGGTGAGGGCGGCCACTACAACATCGTGGTCAAGAGCACGGCCTTCACCGGTAAGTCCACGCTGGAGCGCCATCGCCTGGTGCTGTCGGCCATCGCCCCCCTGATGGCTGGAGATGCGGCGCCCGTGCATGCGGTCGACAGCTTGAAGACGATCCCTGCCTGACAAAGCGGCCCCGCTTGCGCTACTCTTGGCGCGGTGAGGGGGATGGAGATGGTGGTGGACCGTGACGAGCTGAGTCAGCGCGTCGCCTTCGAGCGCCTGATGGCGCAGGTGACGACGGAGCTGGTATCGACCCCGACGGAGCGCCTCGATGGCACCGTCGAGAACGCCCTGGCCCGCGTGGCCTCGCTGGTGGCGGCCGATCGCGGCTACGTGTTCTTCTTCTCCGACGACGGCACCCGCTTCACCTGCTCGCACCAGTGGTGTGCGCCCGGCGTGAAGTCGGAGAAGGCCAACTTCCAGGACGCCTCGGTCGAGCTGTTCCCGTGGAGCATCCCGCTGCTCAAGCGCGGGCGTGACATCGAGGTGCGCGAGCTCGACGAGCTGCCGCCCGAGTCGGGCGACATGGCGGCCAGCCTGCGCGCGCACGGCATCAAGAGCCTGCTCACGCTGCCGATGACGGTGGCCGGCCGCGTGGTCGGCGCCATCGGCTTCGACTGGTGTAGCGGGCCGGCCTGGTGGGACGCCGACTCCATCGCGCTGATGCGCATCATCGGCGACCTGGTCGCCAGCAGCGTGACCCGCCAGCGCGCCGAGCGCGAGCTGCGCGCCGGCGAGACCCGGCTGCGCTCGTTCATCGCCAACACCACCGACGCGGTGTGGTGCTACGAGCACGCCGAGGGGGTGCCCACGTCGCTGACCATCGCGGAGCAGTTCGAGCTCCTGCTGCGCGCGCGCCTGGTCGAGTGCAACGACGCCTATGCGCGCTCGCACGGCACCACGCGCGAGGCGCTGCTGGGGCGCACCATGAGCGAGCTGTCGCGCTCGTCACGCGAGCGCCTGCGCCGCCTGCTGGCCGAGCTGCACGCCGCCGGCGGCGAGGGCCGTGACTTCGAGGTCGAGCTGGTGGTGCCGGGGCAGGAGCCGCGCGTGATCTCGGTCTATCTGCGCCTGCTCGAGGAGGCCGGGCGCATCACCCGGGTCTGGGGCAGCTTCCGCGACATCACCGCGGCGCGCGCCACCGAGCGCGAGCGCGCCTCGCTGCAGGCCCAGCTCGCCGACGTGCGGCGCCGGCTGGCCGACGCCTACTCGACGCGCACCGTGACCGCCAAGCGCACCGGGTCATAGACGTTGTCGAGCTCGCCGTTGACGCCGCGCATCGGCTCGTAGCCAGCGCGGCCCCACGGATCCTTCACCTTCATGCCCTCGAGCAGCTGGGCCCAGCTCTTGTTGGTGCCGTCGATCAGGCCCGACAGGTACAGCGCGGTCGACTCGCCCATGCCCGACCAGTACGCCGGCAGCGCGTTCATCACCACCTCGAGATCGCGCGAGCCGTTCGGGTGCATGCGGATGAAGTCGAGGTCGTAGTAGTTGTACGACAGGCACGAGTTGACCAGCATGACCTGGTAGCGCTCGGGGAAGTTCTCGCGCCGGTACGCGGTCGGCTCCAGCGGGCCATGGCCGAAGTGGCTGTGGCCGGCGTAGGCGAAGACGTCGCCGTGCCAGAAGGCCTCCAGGTAACGCCACTGCGCGTGCTGGCGTGAGGTCGGGTCGCCGTCCTCGAGGCCCCAGTAGGTGCGCAGCTCGACGGTCATGCGGCGCGTCTCGGCGCCCAGCGTGACGGTGACCGGCATGCTCAGGGTGATCCAGCGCTCCGCGAAGCGGTCGATGACCTGCTGGCGCAGCGCCTCGATCTTGGCCGGGTCGCTGCCGACCGCGGTCGGATAGCCGGCGCCGTCGATCATCCAGCGCGACACGTCGTCGAAGCTGACGCCGTCGAGCTTGCGGCCGTCGATCCAGAAGTCGAGCAGCCAGGCCTGCGGGCGGGTCTCGGTCACCGCCAGCCTGGGGAAGCGCGCGCGCAGCGTGCGCAGCAGGCGCTGGTACTCGATGGCGCCGAGATCGTGCGAGTCGCGCAGGTCGTGATCGACGCCGATGAAGGCGTACATGACGACCTTGCTGCGATCGCTGCCGAAGCCCCACAGGCGGTCGTACTCGGGGAAGCGCGTGGGCGCGTCGGCCTGGGGGGTCAGCTTGGCGCGCACCGGCAGGAAGCGGCGCGCGGCGTCGACCGCCGAGACCTGCCCGGTCGGATCGGCCAGCCGGGCCAGCGCGTCGTTGAGGCTGCGCGTCTCGGTCGCGATGCGCGTCGCGCACGCGGCCTGCGCGGGCGAGAAGTGGTACCAGAGCGAGTCGGCCTCGGTGGCCTCGTCGACGCAGGCGGGCTGGTAGTCGGCCGAGCGCGCGATGTAGTCACCGAACATCAGCGTGAAGGCGAGCGCGGCGCCGGGATCCTTGCGGCGATCGACCAGCGCGGTGTCGCGATAGTGGTAGCGCACCCGGGTCAGCGTGCCGGCGGGCGCGCCGGCGGCGTCGATGATGGTGAGGCGGTCGCGCTGCCAGCCCGCGGGATCGAGGTTCTGCTGCGCCTCGCGGTCGGCGATGCCGACGCCGCGCTCGCGCAGGGCGCCCAGGGCCGACTTGATCTGGCGCGCGATGGTGCGCGCGATGCTGGCGTCGTCGGCGTCGGGCGCGACATAGACGAAGGCGTCCCAGTCGAGCTGGCGGACGACCCCGCCGACCGAGGTCAGGTCGCCGGTGTCGCCGCTGGTGCCGTCAGGACCGCTGCTGCAGGCCGAGGCCAGCACGGCGGGGACGAGGAGGCAGGTCAGGAGCATGCTGCGCGAGCGCTTCATGGCCGGCGGCCTTTACAACAAGGGGGCCAGCGCGCGTGGGCAAGAGGTGCGCGGGGTTGGCGCAGGGGGCGTGCGGATCTGGCGCAGCGGGGGTTGCGGGATGCAGCAGCCTTGACAGCGCGCGCGGAATCGACGAAAACGCGGGCACATGCGAATTGATCAATTGACCAAAATGCGGTTCGTCGGATTCGCAACGCTGGCCGGGCTGCTGCTGGGGGCGGCTGGCTGTGACAGCGGCGCGGGCGCGGGGGACGACGGCGACGATGTGCAGGTCGACGGCGGTGGCGGCGGGCGCGACCCGTTCGCCGCGCTGCCCGACACCACCGAGGGGCTGACCAACGTGTCGGCCGACCTCGACGCGGTGCTCGAGCGCGGCGCGCTGGCCGACGCCTGCACGCGCTGGCGCGCCGGCGGGGCCGATCGTCGCACCCAGCTGCTGTGCGGCAAGTGGATGTTCTTCTACGAGGGCTTCGGCACCGCGGGGGTGCCGGCGGTGCTGCCCGAGGTCCTGATCGAGAACTTCCCCGACGACATCGGCCCCGGCTTCTCGAAGTACGGCATGGTCGCCGACCCGGGGTCGGCCAAGAAGCTGCCGCTGGGGCTGGCGCCTGGCGCCAAGCTGGGCAACCTCGACACCCTGGCGTTCACCTGCGCGAGCTGTCACTTCGCGCGGCTGCCCGACGGGCGCTACGCCGTCGGCGCGCCCAACCACGCCTACGAGTACGGCAAGCAGAACCTGGCGCTGGCGGTGTTCCCGCTGCTGGCCATCATGGGCAGCCCGGCGGATCACGATCCCGACGCCATCGCGGCCATCCAGCCGCTGCTCGACAAGGTCGCCGCCGACGGGGCGCTCAAGCTGCGCCTGATCGGCGCGCTGCTGCCGCTGGCGGGCGGCGCGGGCATGGCGCCCATGTTCCCGCGCGAGGCCGAGCACCACTACGCGCGCTGGCCGAGCGGCACCATGGACTTCCTGATCGAGCCGCTGCCGATCAACGACGGCGTGCACACCATCAGCAAGATCTCCGCGCTGTGGGGGCTGCCCCGCGACGACGAGCGCGCCGCGAGCGGGATGGCAGGCGCGCAGCTGGGCTGGACCGGCGGGACCACGAGCCTGCTGTCGTTCCTGCGCGGCTTCGTCGACTTCGGCGGCGGCAAGCTGGCCGACTGGCCCGACGACAAGCTGGCACCGCTGGCCGAGTACATCTACTCGCTGCGCGCGCCGGCGCCGCAGACGCCGCCGGCCGCGGCCGAGGTCGCGCGGGGGCGGGCGCTCTTCGACAGCGCGGGCTGCATCGCCTGTCACGACGGGCCGCGTGGCAGCGGCCGCCGGGTGTACCGCTTCGAGGAGATCGGGACCGACCGCGCCATGGAGAGGTGGATGGACGGACCCAGCGGCTTCGCGCGGCCGATGACGGCGGAGGCGCTGACGCACGGCCTGAAGTCGCCGCGGCTGACCGGCGCCTGGGCCTTCACGCGCTTCTTGCACAACGGCAGCGTGAGGTCGCTCGACGCGCTGCTGTGTGTGACCCCACGCGCGGGCATCACGGAGGCCGCCTACGGCGACGCCGGCCACGACTTCGGCTGCGGCCTGCCGATGGCGGACCGGGTCGCGCTGGTCAGCTTCCTGAAGGGGATCTGAGCGGGAGCTACGGGGCGGTCAGGGTCAGCTGCAGCTTGGCGGTGACGGCGTCGGCGGCGGTCTCGTCGGGGGTGCCCTCGGGCTTGCCCAGCTTGAACTCGCTGCGCTTGGTGGCGACCTCGCCGCGCACGCGCACGGTCTTGTCCTTCTTCTCGAAGACCTCGAAGGTCACCGGCCACTTCACGGTCACGCCGTGCACGGTGACCTCGGCCTCGGCGCTGTACTTGTCGCCCTCGGTCTTCTTGACGCTGGAGACCTTCACGGTCGCCTTGGGGAAGGTCGCGACGTCGAAGTAGTCGCCGCTCTTGAGGTGACCTTCGCGCATGGCCTGGCCCGAGGCCATGGCCCCGATGTCGAGCTCGAAGCTGGCGCTGCCGCCGGTCAGATCGTCGACCGAGGTGAAGGCGACCTGGGTCACGGTCGGGCTCTTGAAGAGCAGCGTGATCGGATCGGTGGGGCGCCCCGGGCTGTGCGAGGCCAGGACCTGGACCCAGTCACCGTTGGCGTCGATCTCGAGCTTGGGCGGCCCGGGCGGCGGCGTGGTCGGCGACGGCGACGCGCTGGCCGACGGGGTCATGGTGGGCTCGGGCGCCTTGTCCTTCTTCTTCTTGCAGCCGGCCAGGCCGGCGGTGGCGATGGCGGCGGCGGCGGCGAACATCACGAACGACTTCTGCGAACGCATCATCGAGGCTCCTTGCTGTCAACGACAGGGACATGGACCAGCACCAGGCTGGCGGTCACGGTGACCTGGGGGGAATCGAACTCGCTCACGCTGCCGGCCAGGGCAGTCGTGCGCAGATCGAGGGGGAAGCTGGCTTGCAGCAGCAGGGCCTGTGCGTCGCCCACGCCCAGGCGGGCGCGCGCCGCGGCGTCGGCCGCGCGCAGGGTGCCGGTGACGCTGACCGGGACCGGCTGGCCCATCAGCGTGAGCTCGCCGCTGGCGGCGAAGGCGAGGCCGTCGCCCTCGGGGCGCGCGCCGTCGAGCCGGCGCAAGGTCAACACGATGTCCGGGAACTTGTCAGCCTGTAAATACTCGCGTGTGTGCGTGCTGCGCAGATCGATGCCGGTGTCGACGGCCCGCGTGCCGGCCGCCAGGCGCGCCTGCATGGGCTGGGTCAGATCGCGCGGATCGCCGCGCCACTCGCCGCTGGTCTCGCCGAAGCGCACGTCGAAGCGCTCGCCCCCCGCGGCCACCGAGGCCACCAGCGACGAGCCCGCCACCGCACGCACCGTCCAGCGCCCGGCCGGCAGCGCCAGGCCGCCGCTGACGCCGCTGCCGACCACGATGGCCGCGCCGGTGGGCAGCGCGTCACGGCCACCGGCGGGGCGCCCGCCGCTCGCGAAGGCCCACAGCGGCACCGCCAGCGGCAGCGCGGCGATCACCCACAGCGCGATGCGCGCCGGTCGCCACGCTGCGGCGCGCTTGCGCTCGCGCCGCGCGACCAGCCACGCCCCGGCGAGCACCGCCAGCATGATCCCCGCGAGGATGCCGACGACCTCGAGGCCCAGCCAGGGCACCGTCTGCTTGCCCAGGCGCCAGCCCAGATCCGGGTCGGGTAGATAAAACCGACGATCGACGTCGGTCCACACGTTGCCCGAGCCCTGCAGCAGCCAGCGCACGCCCGCCGCAGCCAGCGCGAGCGCGGCAGGTACAGCCGCCCAGTAGGGTTTTCGCGACGCCATGATGGCGGTCGACGGATGCCCTGCTGGCGCCGCCGGTTACAGAGGCTGCTAGAATGCTGGTGAATGCGTGTCGCCATCCTGGTCGTGATTCCGCTGTGGCTGTCGCTGCCGACCAGGCAGGCGCAGGCCAAGGACACGCCGCCACCCGCGCCGGCGGCCTCCGCGGCGCCCGCGACCGTGCGCATCGCCGCCGTCGGTGACGTCATGGCGCACCGGCTGCAGCTGGTCGCGGCGTGGAATCCCGCCTGCAAGTGCCACGATTTCCGCCCGGTGTTCGCGCAGGTCAAGGACGTGCTGTCGGGCGCCGATCTGGCCATCGGGAACTTCGAGACCACGCTGCCGGGCAAGGACTTCACCGGCTATCCGCGCTTCGGCTCGCCCGATGCGCTGGCGGTCGCGCTGGCCGACGCCGGCTTCGACGTCCTCACCACGGTCAACAACCACGCCATCGATCGGGATGGCGAGGGGATCGTGCGCACCCTCGAGGTCCTGAAGAAGCTCGGGCTGACGCGCCTGGGCACCTTCGCCGACGACGCAGATTATGCGCGGCGCCGCGTCACCATGGTCGAGCGCGGCGGGCTGCGCATCGCCATGCTGGCCTACACCGAGATGACCAACATGATCCCGACCCCGGTCGGGGTCCACGTCAACCGCATCTCACCCGAGCTCGTCACCGAGGATCTCGCGCTGGCGCGGCGCAAGAAGCCCGACGTCATCATGGTGTTCTTCCACTTCGGCGAGCAGTACCAGCGCGAGCCCAACGCCCGCCAGCGCGCCACCGTCGAGCTGGCCTTCCGCGAGGGCGCCGACGTCGTGCTGGGCAGCCACCCGCACGTGCTGCAGCCCTACGAGCTGCGCACCATCAAGGACCGCTTCGGGCGCGAGAAGCCGCGCCTGGTGGCCTGGTCGCTGGGCAACTTCGTGTCGAACTACCGCATGCGCTTCGCCGACGGCAGCGCCATCCTGCACTTCTCGCTGGTGCGCGACGCCGCCGGCGTGACCGTGCCGGCCGACGTCAGCTACACCCCGATCTGGACCTACGGCGAGCGCGACGGCGACAAGGTGCGCTTCCACGTGCTGCCCATCGAGCGCTTCGCCGACAACGCCAGCGCCGCGCTGAAGCTGCCCGGCAAGGCGCTGCGCCGCATGCTGCTGTCGCTGGCCGACACCGAGGCGCTGCTGGGCCCGCGCCCCGACGCGGCTACCAGGGCTCGCGCATCGCGATGAAGTCGTAGGGGTAGCCCCACGCCGGTCGCGAGGCGTCGTCGAGCTGGCGCAGGTCGTCGGCGCCGAGCTTGCAGTCGAGCGCCTTCAGGTTGTCGCCGAGCTGCGCCACCGTGCGCGCGCCGACGATGATCGACGTGACCTCGGGGCGCGCCAGCAGCCAGGCCAGCGCGACCGCCGCCGGTGTGGTCTCGCGGCGCTGCGCGACCTCGGTGACCGCGCCCAGGATGCCCCAGCCGCGATCGTTGTCGAACTGCTTGTAGCTGTCCTTCCAGCTCTCGAAGCGCGAGCCCGCGGGGGCGGCCTGGCCGCGCTGGTACTTGCCCGAAAGGAAGCCACGGGCCAGCGGCGACCACACCAGCACGCCGAGCTGGAAGGCGCGGCAGGCCGGGATCATCTCGCGCTCGCAGTCGCGCACCGCGACCGACCACTGCAGCTGCAGCGCCTCGTAGCGCTGGGTGCGCAGGGCCTCGGCGCGCCACAGCGACTCGGTCAGCCGGTACCCGGTGTAGTTCGAGCAGGCGACATAGCGGACCTTGCCCTGGGTGACCAGGTCATCGAGCGCGCGCAGGGTCTCGTCGATGGGCACCGCGCGGTCCTGCATGTGGGTCTGGTACAGGTCGATGACGTCGGTGCCCAGGCGCCGCAGCGACGCCTCGCAGGCCTCCATGATGTGCTTGCGCGACAGCCCGGAGTCGTGGGGCCCCACCGGGCGGGTGCCGAAACCGATGGGAAAGCGGCACTTGGTAGCCAGGAGGACGCGGTCGCGCTTGCCCTTGATCCACTCGCCGGTCAGCTCCTCGGAGCGGCCCTCGCTGTAGACGTCGGCGGTGTCGACCAGGTTCATGCCGGCGTCCACCGCGGCGTCGAACACTCGACGCGCCTCGTCATCGGGCGAGGTCACCCCGCGCATGAAGGTCTGCGACTCGCCGAAGGTCATGGCTCCGAGCGAAAGTGCGCTGACCCGCAGCCCGGAGCGGCCCAGACTTCTGATCTCCATGGCCCGAGCATACACCCGTGCGACAATCGGCCTGTGCAGGTCGGCGTCATCTCGGACACCCACGGCCTCATGCGGCCGGAGGCGCTGCGCGCGCTGGCAGGCAGCGAGCTGATCGTGCACGCCGGCGACATCGGTGGCCCCGACATCCTGGCCGCCCTGCGCGCCATCGCTCCGCTGGTCGCGGTGCGCGGCAACAACGACTTCGGCCCCTGGGCCGACGCCATCCCCGAGGCGACCACGCTCGACATCGCGGGCCGGCGCGTGCACGTGGTGCACGATGTCGCCGACGCCGCCCGGGTCCAGGCCGACATCATCATCACGGGCCACTCGCACCAGCCGAAAAACCAGGTCGTGCGCGGCACCCTGATGTTCAACCCCGGCAGCGCGGGCCCGCGCCGCTTCACCCTGCCCATCGCGCTGGGTCTGCTGCGCTTCGACACCGCCACCGCCACCGTCACGGGGCAGATCGTGACGCTGCTGCCATGAGCTGGGCGCCGTTCTGGCTGTCGCTGCAGATCGCCGTGATGGCGACGCTGATCGCCGGCGTGGTCGGCGTCGCGCTGGCCACGCTGCTGGTGTCGCGGCGCTTCCCGGGGCGCGACCTGCTGGGTGCGCTGGTGACCGCGCCGATGGTGGTGCCTCCCACGGTGCTGGGCTACTACCTGCTGGTGGCGCTGGGCACGCGCAGCTGGATCGGGCGCACCTGGGAGGCCATCTTCGGCTCGCCCATCGTGTTCACGCGCACCGGCGCGGTCATCGCTGCCTCGGTGGGCGCGCTGCCGCTGGTGGTGCAGGGCGCGCGCGCGGCGCTGGACGCCGTCGATCCCACGCTGGTGGCGACCGCGCGCACGCTGGGCGCGACGCGCACGCGGGCCTACTTCACGGTGTGGCTGCCGCTGGCGCGCGGCGGGGTGGCGGCGGCGCTGATGCTGGGCTTCGCGCGCTCGCTGGGCGATTTCGGCCTGACCTACATGGTCGCGGGCGATCTGCCCGGTGAGACCCAGACCGCGTCGATCGCGATCTACAACGCCGTCAACGCCGATCGCTATGACGACGCCCTGGGCATGGTGCTGGTGCTGACCGCGATCGGGCTGTGCGCGCTGTATGGCGTGGCCAAGCTGGTGCGCCGGGAGCGCGCGACATGAGGGCGGCCCAGACCCTGTCCGTGCGCGCGCGGGTCGAGCGCCGCGGCACCCGCAAGGTGCCCGGCTTCACGGTCGCGGTCGACCTCGAGGTCGGGCCTGGCCTGACCGCGCTGGTCGGCCCCTCGGGCGCCGGCAAGAGCACCGTGCTGGGCGTCATCGCCGGGCTGCTGCGGCCACACGACAGCCGCGTCACCCTGGGCAGCGAGGTCTGGCTGGACTCCGAGCGCGGTCTGTTCGTGCCGCCCGAGCGTCGCGGCGTCGGCCTGGTGTTCCAGTCGCTGGCGCTGTTCCCGCACCTGACCGCGGCCGAGAACGTCGCCTATGGCATGAACGGCGAGCGCGCCACCCGCCGCGCCCGCGCCGTGGTCATGCTGGAGCGCTTCCACGTCGCCCACGCCGCCGATCGCGCCCCGGCCACCCTGTCGGGCGGCGAGGCCCAGCGCGTCGCCCTGGCGCGCGCCATCGCGCGCGATCCGCGCGTGCTGCTGCTCGACGAGCCCTTCGCCGCGCTCGACGAGGATCTGGCGCGTGGCCTCGGCGACGACGTGCGCGGTCTGGTCGCCGAGCTCGGCATCCCCGCGCTGATCGTGACCCACCGCCGCGAGGAGGCCGCTCGCCTGTGCGACCGCACCATCACCATGGCCGGTGGTCGCCTGGCCGAGCCGCGCCCCGCCAAGCTGGTCGCGATCTGAACCCAGGCTTGAGGGCCACGCTGGGGGCTGCGTCACCCCCCACCGTGCAACCGCTGGCGGCCGAGCGGCTGTCGGCGCGGTACGCGGTGCGGGTCGAGGAGGGCCGCGCCGGCGGCGCACTCTCGCCGGGGCACGCCTGGATCGCGCCGGGTGATTATCACATGGTCGTGGCGCGCGACGCCGTCGGGCCGCGGGTGGCGCTGAACCAGGAGCCGCCCGAGAACTCG
>JBGASF010000162.1:0-17460 GCA_044229835.1 Polyangia bacterium
GCATGTGTCCCTCCCAACGACCACGCTGCCTGTTGACGCGCTGCGGGGGATCGCATCCATGGTGCGACCCGCACCCACCTTGGCCGGCTTCGCACGTTGGTTGCGGTCGGCGCCGGGGTAGCATGGCGGCCATGACGAGGCGGCGGTCGATGCGGGTGGCGCTGGTGCGGACGACGGCGACGGCGACGGCGACGGCGACGGCGACGGCGACGATGACGATGATGGCGCTGCTGGGGGTGGTGGCGGCACAGCCGACCCCGGCGCCGACCCCGGTGCCTGCGCCGGTCAGCGCCCCGCTGGCGGGCATCGGCACCAGCGCGCCGGTGCGGCTGCTGGCGGCGTCGCCGGATCGGAGCTGGGCGGTGCTGTGCGAGGCGCGCAAGGACACCAACAAGGACGGTCGCATCCACGTCAGTCCGGGCTTCAACGGCCTGTATGGCGACGACATGGCCGCCTTCCTGGTCCTCGGCCAGGGCAAGGGCACACCCATCGACGACCTGCTCGCCGCCGACCCCGCGGGGCGCTACCTGGTCATCGTGCGCGGCGGCAAGCTGCGGCTGCTCGACACCACGACCTCGGTCAAGGGCGCGGAGATCGATCTGACCGCGCGCGGCGCCTACTCGAAGGCCCAGCGTGACAAGGCGACCGGCGCCTTCATGCAGGCCCGCTTCGCTCCCGGAGGCGGCAGCCTGCTCTATGTGGCGCTGCGCAAGCAGAAGGTCGTCGTCGTGGTGCGCGATCTCGCCAGCGGGACCGAGGCGGACATCGATCCCGGCCCCGGCACCTTCTGGGACGCCGGGTTCGACAGCCAGGGCAAGCGCGTCGTCCTCGAGGTCGTGGTCGACGTCGAGGGGCGCAAGGGCCGCCTGCCCACCGCGCGCGGCCCGGGCTACCAGCGCATCCCCAGCTGCACCACGCGCACCGTCAGCGACGTCAAGAACGAGCGCGGTGACGACCCGGTGCTGCTGCTGGCGCCGCTCACGGGGGGCGTGGCGGCGCCGCCCGATGGGCTGATCGGCTGGCTGGGCAGCGCGATGCTGCGCCGCAACAAGGCGGGCGCGCTGCTGCTCGACGCCGGTGACGGCAAGCCCGCGCGCGAGCTGGTCAAGGCCAGCTGCAAGCCCATCATCGACGGCCTCGACCCCGACAAGCTGCGCCTGCTGGTGCACTGCGGGGCCGAAGGCGACAAGGCCAAGTGGCTGCTGGTCGACGCCAAGACGACGCGCAAGCTGAACCTGCTGGCCCAGGGCGACGAGGTCGACTCCCTGGATCCGTTCGGGCGGCACCTCTTCTTCACCAAGAACGACGCCGACGACACCACCTTCGACCTCGAGACCGGCAAGCAGCGCCTGTCGCCGAAGTGGCAGCGCGAGCTCGGCTTCCGCCGGGGCGCGCACCCTGGTCAATCGGGGCGGCCGCCTGGTGCTGCTCGAGGGCGCCAGCGAGCGCGAGCTGGGGCCGCTCGACAGCGAGTACCCCGAGGTGATGCACAGCGGCGCGGTCTACCTGGTGTCCCCGTTCGTGGTCGATCTGGCGCAGGGCAAGCTGCTGGGTGGGCTGCCCACCGCGCCGGTCGGGCAGACCGCGCATGTGCTGGCGGTGGCGCGCGACGGCATGCTGCTGACCCAGTTCAGCAACGCGCCGACGCCGTTCTATCTCGGGCCGCTGCAGTGGTACGCACCGGGGCCGGCGCCAGGGCCGGGACCCACACCGTGACCAGCGTGTATCCTGGCCACATGCGCCGTCTCACCCTCGCGCTGGTCGCGGCTGCGTGCGCCTCTGGCGCGCGGCCGGCGCGGGCGCACATCGAGCTGATGTCGCCCGAGCCGCGTACGCTGGAGCTCAAGGTCGCGCCGTGCGGGCTGCGCGTGCCGCGGGGCAGCAACGTGACGCACTACGATCCCGGGCAGACCATCACGGTGCGCTGGCAGGAGACGGTGCCGCACCCCGGCCACTACAGGATCAGCTTCGACGCCGACGGTGACGACGACTTCGTCGATCCGGGCAGCTTCACCGATCTCAACACCGTGCCCAGCGTGATGATCGACAACATCGCCGACCGCGATGGCACTGGCCTGTACACCCAGCAGCTCACGCTGCCCAACATCACCTGCGATCGCTGCACGCTGCAGGTCATCCAGGTCATGACCGACAAGCCGCCCTACGGCGACGGCAACGACGTCTATCACCAGTGTGCCGACCTCATCATCGGCACCCCGGGTGACGGCGGGGTGGTGCCGGGCGCCGACGGGGGCGGCAACGATGGCGGCGAGGACGGTGGCTGTGGCTGCCGGGTCGGGGTGGCCGACGGGCGCGGCCGGGCCGGGGCCGGTCCGGCGGGTGCCGGCGCCGGTGCGCTGGCGCTGCTGGGCGCGGGGCTGTTCGGGGTCGTGCTGGTGCGGCGCCGCCGGGCGCGACGGAGCTGACATGGAGCTACTGACCGACGCCGATGTGGCCTGGCTGCGCCAGCGCGGCATGAACGAGGTCGAGGTGCGCCGCCAGCTGGCGCTGTTCGCGGCGCCGCCGCCGCCGACCGCGCTGGCGCGTGCGTGTACCGTGGGCGACGGCATCCGGCGCCTCGAGGAGGCCGAGCACCCCGCGCTGCTGGCACGCTGGAGCGCGGCCGCCGAGGCCGGGCGGCTGTCGAAGTTCGTGCCAGCGTCGGGCGCGGCGTCGCGCATGTTCCAGGCGCTGGCCCCGCTGCTGCAGCCCGAGGCGCGCTACGACGGCGCTGCGGTCGCGGCCGCAGCTTTACAGGGTGACAAGGTCGCGAAGCAGCAGCTGGCCTTCGTGCAGGGGCTGCCGCGCTTCGCCTTCTTCGAGCAGCTCGGCGTGCCGGCGCAGCCCGACGACGCCCAGGTGCTGGCCGCGGTGCGCCGCCTGCTGAGCCCCGAGGACGACGGCGGCCTCGACTACCTGCGCCTGCCCAAGGCGCTGCTGGCGTTCCACCGCGCCCCCGAGGGCGTGCGCAACGCGTTCGTCGAGCACCTCTGCGAGGCCGCCAGCCACGTGCGCACCCGCGACGGCGTGTGCCGGCTGCACTTCACCATCTCGCCCGCGCATCGCGCCGGCTTCGACGCCGCCGCCGCGGCCGCGGCCAGCCACGCCGCGCGCCTGGGGGTGCGCTTCGAGCTCGGCTTCTCGGTGCAGGAGCCCTACACCGACACCATCGCGGTCGACCTCGACAACCGGCCGTTCCGCCAGGACAGCGGCGAGCTCTTGCTGCGGCCCGGCGGCCACGGCGCGCTCATCGACAACCTGGCGCGGCTCGGCGGCGACGTGGTCTACGTCAAGAACATCGACAACGTGGTCGGGGACGCGCGCCGCGGGCCGACCATCCTGTGGAAGCGGCTGCTCGGCGGCCTGGCGCTGGAGCTGGAGGCGCAGGCGCGCGCGCTGGAGGCGCGGCTGGCGGCGGGCGAGGCAGCGGCGCTGCCCGCGGCGCTGGAGCTGGCGCGTGGTTTCGGCGCCACGCCACCCGCGGGGGCCGACGTGGCCTGGGCGCTGGCGCGGCTGCGGCGCCCGCTGCGGGTGTGCGGCGTGGTCAGAAACCAGGGCGAACCCGGGGGCGGGCCGTTCTGGGTCCAGGATCCCGACGGCACGGTGTCGCCGCAGATCGTGGAGTCGGCCCAGGTCGACCTCGGCGTGGCCGCGCAGCAGGGCATCTTCGCGGGTTCGACGCACTTCAACCCGGTCGATCTGGTGTGCTGCCTGCGCGACGGTGGCGGGCGGCCGTATGCGCTGGCCGACTTCGTCGATCCCAGCGCGGTGTTCCTGGCCAAGAAGTCGCACCAGGGCCGCGAGCTGCGCGCGCTCGAGCTGCCCGGGCTGTGGAACGGCGCCATGGCGCGCTGGAACACGGTGTTCGTCGAGGTGCCGGCGGAGACGTTTGCGCCGGTCAAGACGGTGCTGGATCTGCTACGACCTGAGCACCAACCGTAGTGCCCTGAAAGGGCACTACGGTTGTCCGGTTCCGCGGTCCGGTTCCCTGGTGCCCTGGGGCACTCCGGTTGCTATCCTCCCGCCACATGAGTCTGCCTGCCTCGCTGTCGTGTCTGCGTCTGCCCGTCGTGGGCGCCCCGCTGTTCATCATCTCGCAGCCCGATCTGGTGCTGGCCCAGTGCAAGGCTGGTGTCGTCGGCGCCTTCCCGGCGCTGAACGCGCGCCCGCCCGCGCTGCTCGAGGAGTGGCTGGGCCGCATCACCAGCGAGCTCGCGGCCTGGGACGCCGCGCACCCCGAGGCGCCGTCGGCGCCGTTCGCGGTCAACCAGATCGTGCACAAGTCGAACGATCGCCTGGAGCACGACCTCGCGCTGTGCGTGAAGTACAAGGTGCCGGTCGTCATCACCTCGCTGGGCGCCCGTGAGGACGTCAACCGCGCGGTGCACAGCTATGGCGGCATCGTCCTGCACGACGTCATCCACGTGGTGCACGCGAAGAAGGCGCTGGAGAAGGGCGCCGACGGCCTGATCGCGGTATGCGCGGGCGCCGGGGGCCACGCCGGCACGCTGTCGCCGTTCGCGCTGGTGCAGGAGATCCGCAGCTTCTTCCAGGGGCCGCTGGCCCTGGCCGGCGCCATCGCCAACGGACGCGCCGTGCTGGCCGCGCGCGCCATGGGCGCCGACCTGGCCTACATCGGGTCGGCCTTCATCGCCACCCAGGAGGCCAACGCCGGCGAGGCCTACAAGAAGGCCATCGTCGAGGGCGCCGCGGCCGACATCGTCTACACCAACCTGTTCACCGGCGTGCACGGCAACTACCTCAAGCCGTCGATCGTCGCCGCCGGTCTCGACCCCGACAACCTGCCGGTCAGCGACCCGTCCAAGATGTCGTTCGGCGGTGGCGAGGGCGCCAAGAAGGCGTGGCGCGACATCTGGGGCTGCGGCCAGGGCATCGGCGCCATCGATGCGGTGGTGTCCGCCGGCGAACTCGTGGATCGGCTGGAACGCGAGTATCAGGCGGCGTGCCAGTGCCTCTGATCGCGCTGGCGTCGCGGTGATGCTGGGCTAGACTGCCGCCCCCGATGGCCTCCGCCTGGCAGACCTTCAAGCAGGCGCTCAGCGGCAGCGAGCGTGTCGATCACACCAGCGGCGTGCTGGGCCGGTCGCTGGTGCTGCTCGCCGTCCCCATGGTGATGGAGATGGCGATGGAGTCGCTGTTCGCCGTCTCCGACGTGTTCTGGGTGTCGCGGCTGGGGTCGGACGCCATCGCGGTGGTCGGCATCACCGAGTCGCTGATGACCGTGGTCTATGCGCTGGCGATGGGGCTGGCGATGGCGGCGGCGGCGCTGGTGTCGCGCCGCATCGGCGAGAAAGACCCCGACGGCGCGGCGCGCGCGGCGGCGCACGCCATGGCGCTAGGCCTCGGCGTGGCGCTGGTGCTCGGCGTGCTGGGCGCGACCATGGGCGATCGCATGCTGGGCGTGATGGGCGCGTCGCAAAAAGTGGTGGCGCAGGGCGGCACGTTCGTCCGCATCATGCTGGGCGGCAACCTGGTCATCTTCATGCTGTTCCTGATCAACGCGGTGTTCCGCGGCGCTGGCGACGCCGCCATCGCGATGCGCACGCTGTGGCTGGCCAACATCCTCAACATCGTGCTGGGGCCGTGCTTCATCTTCGGGGTCGGGCCGCTGCCCGAGATGGGCGTCACCGGCGCCGCGGTGGCGACCACGATCGGGCGCAGCGTCGGCGTGATCTACCAGCTGGTCGCGCTGTCGCGCGCACAGAGCCGCATCCGCATCCAGCGCCAGCACCTGCGCTTCGACGGCGGCCTGTTCGCGTCGCTGGCCCGCATCGGCGGCAACGGGGCGGCGCAGGCGCTGATCAGCACCGCCAGCTGGGTGGCGCTGACGCGGATCTTGACCGGCTTCGGCAGCAAGGCGGTGGCCGGCTACACCATCGGCATCCGCATCGTGCTGTTCGCCATCCTGCCGGCCTGGGGGCTGTCGAACGCGGCGGCCACGCTGGTGGGCCAGAACCTGGGCGCGCAGCAGCCCGACCGCGCCGAGTCGGCGGTGCGCCTGGCGGCGCGCATCGGCTTCATGTTCCTGGGTGGGGTCGGGATCGTCTTCGTGGTGCTGGCGGGGCCCATCGTGGGGCTGTTCACCGACGATGCGGAGACGCTGCGCCACGGCACGCGCGCGCTGCGCTTCATCGCGCTGGGCTTCCCGCTGTATGCCTGGGCGATGATCTACACCGCGGCGTTCAACGGCGCGGGTGACACCTGGACGCCGACGCTGATCAACCTGCTGTGCTTCTGGCTGTGCGAGATCCCGCTGGCGTGGGCGCTGTCGCACGGGTTGGGCTGGGGCACCGACGGGGTCTTCGTGGCGGTGACCTTCGCGTTCTCGCTGATGGCGGTGGTGGCGTACGCCTGGTTCAGGCGCGGGGGCTGGAAGTGGAAGGCCGTGTAGCGCGGCGGCGCTGGATCGGGGTACCGTCGAGGCCGTGATCGCGCGCGGGTTTCTCTGGGTTTCTGCGACGCTTGCGCTGGCCGCCCTGCTGGCGACCGGGTGCAGCGAGTCGCCGCGCGCGCGCCGCTACCCCGAGCGCATGTCGATCTGGGCCGAGGAGCTGCCCCAGGCCAGCCTCGACGAGCGCCTCGGGTTCGCCGGCCGCAATCGCCTCAACGTCAACGTCAGCATGGTCAAGGGGACCCACGACGTCGGCTACCTGACCGCGCTGTGCGGCGCCGCCGAGCGCGCCGGCGTCGCGCTGCGGCTGTGGCCCGGCCTGCCGCGCGACCAGGGCTACTGGGCCAACCAGCACAACGCGACCGCCTACCTGGCCTGGATCGACGAGCTGGTTGCGCTGGCGCCCAGCGCCTGTCCGCGCCTCGACGGCTTCGTGGTCGACATGGAGATGCCGCTCGACCGCGTCGACGCGCTGGCCGCGATGCGCGCCGGCGGCGCCAGCAACGTCACCATCGCGATGTGGCTGCTGGACGGCATCGACGTCGCCGCCTTCGACGCCGCCCGCGCGCAGTTCGCCGCCGCCGCCAGGCGCGTGCGCGGCAAGGGCTACCGCTTCGCGGTCAGCACGCTGGCCATGAACGCCGACGACTGGCGCGACGGCGACGAGACCATCGCGCACGCGCTGTGGACGCCGATCGAGGGCATCGAGTGGGACGCGGTCTCGTTCCAGGTCTACCGCAACATCTACGACCAGCAGTTCCCCGCCAGCGGCGGCAGCTACACCTCGGGCCTCATCACCAGCTACGCCCACGACGTGGTGCGCGTGTGGGGCAAGCGCGGCGGCATCGATCTCGGCACCACCGGCGCCGGCATCGGCGTCACCGTCGGGCTGCCCGACGCCGCCGCGCTGGTGGCGGACATCGCCGCCGCCCGTGCCGAGGGGATCGCCCCGGGTGGGATCGGGATCTACTCGCTCGAGGGGCTGACGGACAAGCCCGACGCCGAGGCCTGGATCACCCTGCCCGCCCCGCGCGCCGCCCCCATCACCGAGCTCGACAGCAGCGCACGCGGCACCTTCCAGAGCCTCGACCTGCTGGGCAACTGAGCGGCCCTGATTTTCGGGCCCCCGGCGCCGGACCAGCGATCTCAGTTTGCCAGCCCGCGCGGCAGCTTTCAATCGGCCCGCGTTCAGGGCATTCGATGGCCATGGACCTCTACTGCGAGACCCTGGGTGAAGGCGCGCCGCTGCTGCTGCTGCACGGCATGGGCGGCGCGGGCGGTGACTGGGTGCATGCCGGGCGGGCCGAGCTGGCGGCGCGCCACCGGCTGATCATCCCCGACCTGCGCGGCCACGGCCGCTCGGCCGGCCGCTTCGAGGGCCACCGCCGCCACGCCGAGGATGTCGCCGCGCTGCTGGAGCGCCTGGGCGTGGCGCGCTGCCGCGCCATCGGCCTGAGCATGGGCGGCAACACCCTGCTGCACCTGGCCACGCTGCAGCCCGAGCGCCTCGCGGCGATGGTGGTGGTCAGCGCGGTGCCCCACTTCCCGGAGCAGGCGCGCGCCATCATGCGGCAGGTCTCGGCCGACACCCAGCCGGCCAGCGAGTGGGCCGCCATGCGCGCGCGCCACGCCGGCGGCGACGCCCAGATCCGCGCCATCTGGGACGCCATGCGCGCCCTCGCCGACAGCGTGGACGACATGGCCTTCACGCCGGCCCAGCTCGCCGCGCTGGCCACGCCGACGCTGGTGATCTACGGAGATCGCGATCCGCTGTACCCGGTCGAGCTCGGCGTCGAGCTGTACCGGGCCCTGCCCCACGCCCAGCTGTGCGTGGTCCCCGGCGGAGGCCACGGGCCGATCTTCACCACGCAGGCGCCGGCGTTCGTGCGCACGGCGCTCGACTTCCTGGCGGCGGGCCCGATCGAGCCGGATTCCAGCCGGATCTAGCCGAGCAGCGCCAGGGAGGGCGCGATGACCTCGCGCCAGGTCTCGGGGCGGGTGGTCGGCTCGGCGGCGCGGGCGGCAGCGTGCACCGCGGCCAGGACGTCGGGGCCGCCGCTGGCGACGGCCCAGGTCACGGTCTGCCAGGCCAGCTCGGCGTGGCGGGTCTCGTCGCGCACGATGCGCTCGAGGACGTCGCGCACGGCGGGATCGCCGTCGGGACCCAGCGCGGCCAGGGCGTGCTCGGCCTCCAGCACGGCGCCGGTCTCGCCGACACAGCCCTCGAGGAAGGTGTCGCGCGCCAGCGCGGCCAGGCCGCCGCCGCGCGGGGTCAGCGCGGGCAGCGGGCCGGGATCCAGCGCGCGTCCCGCGTAGGCGCTGGCCAGCGCGAAGGTCAGCTCGGCGTGGCGGACCTCGTCGATGGCGGCGCGGCTGCACGCGGCCAGCAGCTCGGGTGGCGCGCCGACGGCCATCAGCTCGAGGGTGGCGCGCGCGAACGACGCCACCGAGGCGTGCTCGGCGCGCGCGGTGGCCAGCCACTCGGCGGCCAGGGCGGCGCGCGCGTCGTCGCCGAGGTGGTCGATGCGCGGCGCAGCGCCGCGACGCCAGCGGGTGCTGGCCTGCACCGGGGCGACGATCTCGGCGCCGTGCTCGACCGCGGGGCGGCCCCGGGTCGGCATGCGCACCTCGACCTCGTAGGCGCAGGCGTCGGGGCTGCGCAGCTGCTGCGCCGCGGTGCAGCCGTCCTGGAACCTGATCTGGATGCTGAACGGGTGGTCCGCAGCGCCCAGCGCGGGCAGCGCCGCCGTGGTCAAGTTGACCGGGCAGCCGCGCGCGCTGGCGTCGTCGCGGGCGAACGGCTTCAGCTCGCCGGCGCGGCCGACCTTGATGTCGCGGTCGGCGCACTTGGCGTCGATCTCGGCCTGCACCTGCGGGCTGGGCGCGGCGTCGGCCACCATGACGAGCGCGGTGGGCGCGCCGGCGTCGCTCAGCGCGACCGAGGGCGACGGCGTCGGGGACTGGGTGCCGCCGCCGCGGCGCGCCTCCTTGGTGCAGGCGCCACCGAGCAGGGGCAGACAGGTGATGGCGATGCGCAGGGTGCCGCGCAGGCGCCAGCTCGCCGACGCCGGCTTCGGCGGCGCCGCCGGCGTCGACTGCGACTGCGACTGCGACTTCGACTTCGACTGCGAGTGCGACTTCGACTGCGACTGCGACTTCGAGGCCGCGCTCACAGGCAGCTCAGCGTGATGTCGGGCTCCTTGCGGTGCGGATAGTTGAACACCGCGCGGTACGGGAAGGCGCCGCCGCGGACCTCGAAGGTGATCGAGCCATCCAGGGTGCCCGAGCTGCCGGGCTGGTACTGCATGGCCCAGTTGGTCACCGTGATGGTCTGCGCGCCGCGGGTGGCCGCGACGTTGACCAGCTGCATGGGCAGCGGGGCGTGGCCGAACAGCGCGCCCAGCGGCTGCGGCGGCGCGCTCAGGCTGTAGTTGATGCGCGAGTCGCCCTTCTCATCGTGCACGGTGATGCTCTGCGCGGCGTGCACGGTGTTGCCGAACGCCGTCGCCATGGCCTGGAAGTCGACCTTGGGCAGCGGGTGCGGCGGATTGGCGCCAAGGCCGAGCAGCTCGACGCCGGGGCCGGGCTCGGTGAAGTCGATCTGGTACGAGGTCGCGCCGCGGCCGCCCAGGCTGAACGACGCGCTGGCGCTGATGCGCGCGCTCTTGAAGTAGGTGCCGAGGTCGAGCACGTCGAACGGGATGATGTCGCCGCTCTTGCCGAAGCTGGTGTCGGCGCCGAGGTGCAGCGTCATGGTCATGACGTCGCCGGCCTGGTACACGCCGTTGCCCTTGTAGGTGAGGTTGTCGACGCCGGTCTTGCGCCCCAGCGCGGCGTTGATGAGGCACATCACCGCGGCGCCGCTGAACGAGTTGACCAGGCCGCCGCAGATGATCATCTCGTGGCAGCTGTCGCGGAAGTCCGACACGATGGCCAGCTCGGCGTTGACGTCGCCCTTGGCGCACGCAGCCAGCGGTGGGTGGCCGACCTCGACGGTGCCGTCGACCACGACCGACACGTTGGCGGGCGGGTCAGGGTAGCTGACCGACGCCGACACCGTCAGGCTGCCCGACGCCGAGGCGCCGCCGCCGCCACCGCCGGGGCTACCGCCACCGCCCGTCCCGGTCCCCATCTTGGGACAACCCGCCAGCGAGAGCGAACCCAGAGCCACCAGCACCACCACGTGCGATCGCGTCATCCTCGATTGATCGCACGGCGCCCGGCGCTGTGCAACGGCGGCAAAGAGCGCCCCGAGCAACCCGCCTCGGCGTCCAAACGGTTGAAAGCACGACCCGATATTCGGGCGCTTCCCGGGCGCGAATCCGGCCTCGCGATACCCAGGAACACTTTCTCGGCGCTATCGTACCATCCGCCCGCTGGCCACTTTGGCCTTCTGTCCTCAAGGAGCTGACATGGGATTCTTCGACAAGATCAAGGGTGCGATGAATGCGGTCACCGGCGGCGGAGCCAAGGTGAGCCTGGAGTTCCAACCCCCGATCGCGCACCCCGGCCACCCGCTGCACGTGCGCATCACGGTCGTCTCCACCGGCGGCGAGATCAAGTCCAAGGGGGTCTTCGTCGACCTGGTCGGCAACGAGGTCATCAAGCTGCCCAAGGGCACCATCGCCAACCAGGCTGCCGACATCCACGCCACCAAGGCGTCCTTTCAGCAGGAGTTCCAGATCTCCCCCGCGTTCGTGCTGGGCGCCAACGAGACCAAGATGTTCGAGGGCGCCATCCAGCTGCCCCCCGCGCTGGAGCCGAGCTACACCGGCGCGCTGGCCAAGCACGAGTGGAAGATCCAGGGCCGCATGGAGGCCACTGGCAACGATCCCGACTCGGGCTGGCTCGACATCCGCATCGGCCGCGCGAACTAACGCCCCTCGAAGCGCAGCTTCGAGGAGCGTTACTCCGTTCCGTTCCGTTCCGTTCCGTTCCTCTCCCTGTCAAAGAAAGCCGCGCTCACTGAACGCGGTCATCGTGCGCGCCAGGCCGGTCGCGAGCGGGGTCGCCTTCCAGCCCAGCTCCCGGCTGGCGCGCTCGGCCGAGGGGTGCACGCTCTCGAGCAGGAACTGCAGCTGGCCGGCCGGGATCAGCGGCGCGCTGCGGGTCAGCTTGGCCAGCCCCTCCCCGGCGCCGCTGACCATGCGCGCGATCCAGATCGGCATCACCCGCGGCACCTTGCCGCGCCCCGCGGCGGCGATGGTCTCGCGCGCCAGCTCGACCAGGGTCACGAAGCGATCCGACAGGATGAAGCGCGCCCCCACCGGCGCCGCCTCGGCCAGCAGGTGGCCACGGGCGACGTCGGGGGCATAGACCACCGGGATGCCGCCAGGCAGCAGCATGGGCAGCTTGCCGCGCACCAAGCGGACCAGCACGTCGTTGAGGCCGGGGTTGCACACCGGCGCCGGGCCGTAGACCGCCGACGGGTGCGTGAAGCGCACCGGCAGGCCGCGCTCCTGCAGCGCGACCATGACGCGATCGGCCTCCTGCTTGGAGCGCTCGTAGTGCGAGCCCTTGGGGCTGGTCGCCAGCTGGGACTCGTCGAAGGCGGTGTCGTGCTGCCAGGCGAACACGTCGATGGTGCTGGTGTAGACCAGGCTGGTGACGCCCGCGGCCAGCGCGGCCTCGCCGACGTTGCGCGAGCCCTCGACGTTGACCGCGACGAAGCGCGATGGATCCTTCAGCCACTGCTCGGGCAGGCCGGCAGTGTGGAAGACCGTGCCGCAGCCCTTGACGGCGGCGGCGACCGAGGCGGCGTCGGTGATGTCGCCGGGCATGAGCTCGACGGCGGCGGGCAGGAGCTTGCGGGCGCGATCGACGTCGCGCACCAGGGCGCGCACGCTGCGGCCGGCGGCCAGCAGCTCATCGGTGACGGCGGCGCCGACGGTCCCAGTGGCGCCGGTGACGAGGGTGATCATGGGCGCATCCTACTCCGGCACGATGGGCTTGGCGGAGCCGTGACGTGATAGCTTCGCGGCCTCGTGTGGGGCTTCGTCCACAGACACCGCATCGCGCTGGCGCTGGGCGCCGTGGCGGCGGCGTGTGTGGTGTGGCTGGTGTTGCACGCGCGTCGCTACGGGATCTTCTTCGCGGATGACTCGTTCATCTCGCTGCGCTACTCGCAGCGGCTGCTGCAGGGGCGCGGGCTGGGCTGGAACGACGGCGAGGCGCCGGTCGAGGGCTACTCGAACTTCCTGTGGGTGATCGGGTGCGCGCTGGTCGGGGTGGTCAGCAAGAACCTGGTCAGCGCGGCGCGCACACTGGGCCTGCTGTCGAGCGCGGCCGCCATCGTGGCGGTGGTGTGGCTGCGGCGGCCGGCGCGCTGGAGCGACCTCGTCGCGGGCGGCGTCGGTGGCGTGGCGATGGCGCTGTCGGGCACCGTCGCGGTGTGGGCCATCGGCGGGCTGGAGCAGCCGCTGCTGATCGCGCTGTATGGCTGGGGGCTGTGGTTCCTGCTGCGCGCGCTGGGCGAGCCGGCGGCGACGCGACGGACCATCATCGGGGCCGGGGTGCTGTTCGGGCTGCTCAGCTTGACGAGGCCCGACGCGCCCTTGCTGTGGTGCGTCGCGCTCGCGGCGTTCGTGCTGGCAGAACGTTTACAGCGTGACAAGTTGATGACCGCGGTCAAGATCGGCGCCATCGCCGGCGGCATCCTGGTGGCGCACCTCTTGTTCCGGCGCCTCTACTACCACGACTGGGTGCCCAACACCGCGTACGCCAAGGTCGTGGTCACCGAGGGCCGCCTCAGCGAGGGCAAGAAGTACGTGCTGTCGTCGCTGCGCACGCACCTCGGCCTCGGGCTGCTGGCCGCCGCCGGGCTGCCGTTCGCGCTGCTCGATCGCAGCCGGCGCAGCGCTGCCATCGCGCTGCTGGCGCCGCTCGGGGCGTGGTGTGTCTATGTCGCGGTCATCGGTGGCGACATCTTCCCGGGGCGGCGCCACTTCGCCCCCGCGGTGCTGCTGCTGGCCATGCTGGCCACGCTGGGGCTGGGCGCGGCGCTGGCGCGCTTCAAGCTGGCGCTGGCGGTCGTCCCGGTGGTCGCCCTCGCCGCGCTGCTGCTGCTGCGCCACGAGCAGTACGCCGACAAGCAGAACACCCGCGCCATCAAGGAGCGCTGGGAGTGGAAGACGCCGCCCATCGCGCATCTGCTCAAGAAGCACTTCTTGCCGCGCGATCCGCTGATGGCGGCCGACGCCCTGGGCGCCATCGCCTTCATGTCGGAGCTGCGCACGCTCGACATGCTGGGGCTCAACGATCACTACCTGGCGCACCACCGGCCCAAGGACATGGGCAAGGGCTTCCTGGGCCACGAGCTCGGCGACGGGCAGTACTTCCTGCGCCGCAACCCCGATCTGGTGTTCTTCCTGCCCCCGGGCGGCGTGCAGCAGGCGCGCTTCCGCGGCGGCGTCGAGATGCAGGCCGACCCGCGCTTCCACCAGCGCTATGTCGCCATCAAGTTCGAGTCGACGCGCCCGTTCAAGAACAGCGCGAACATCTGGGTCAACTGGCAGAGCGAGCGCATCGGCCTGCGCCAGGACGGCAGCGCGGTGCACGTCCCGGGTTACCTGCTGGCCAGCACCGGCGGCACCGTGGCCGCCGAGGACGGCGCCGGCAAGCTGTCGGGCAGCGCGCCGCAGGGCAAGCTGCTGCGCTTCGATCACCTGCCCGCGCTGGCCGCCGCCGGACGGCGCCGCTTCGAGGTCATCGGCAGCGGCGGCCCCACCAGCCTGCGCATCGGCAGCCGCGCCACCGGTGCCCTGCTCGGCGAGGGCCCGGCCCCGCTGGAGCTCGACGTCCCGGCCGACGCCGGCGAGCTGTGGCTGGAGGTCAGCCCCGCGACCCAGCAGCGCATCTTCGTGCACGAGGTCGTGGTCCGGGTGCCGTGAGGCCTCAGCCCTTGCCGAAGACGGCGTCGAGGAAGTCGGTGCCGGGCAGGGTGACGTGGCCGCCGGGGGGCGGGGGCGTGAAGGGGACGTAGCCGCGGCGGCTCCACTGCATGAGCAGCAGGCTGGGGTCGTCGAGGGCGAGGTCGAAGTGGAAGCTGGCCTCGGCGGGGCGGCCGTCGGGGGTGATGGCGGTGACCTCGATGCGGAGGCCCGTGAGGTCGACGTGGTCGCCGACGGCGAAGCGGGCGCGCGGGCTGCGCAGCATGCGCTCGGCGGTGTCGGCCAGGTAGCCGCGCGCGGGGCGGATGCGCAGGGTGTGGGCGTCGACGCGCTCGACGTCGGCGGCGGAGGTGCCGGCGGCCAGCCAGCGCAGGTGCGCGGGCGCCGGGGTGCCGCGCGAGGCGCGCGTGACCAGGATGTAGGCGGCGAACAGGTCCGACGGCGGGTTGACCAGGACCACCGTCTTGCCGGTGATGTCGGGCGTGCTCGGGACGCTGGCCTCGGCGCGCGCCAGCGGGCGCTCGACGGTGTCCATGGTGCGCGAGCGCAGCAGCAGCAGCAGCGGCGCCAGCACCAGGTGGATGGCGATCAGGGTGCCGGCGGCGAGCTTGCGCGCGCGGGTGGTGCGCGGCTCGGCCAGCAGGCGCGCCAGCAGGCCGGTGGCGCCGAGGCCGACGAACCACAGCAGGCGGTCGGCCGGGAAGGTCGCGCAGATGGGCAGCACCGCCAGCAGCATCCCGGTGGCG
This sequence comes from Polyangia bacterium, assembly GCA_044229835.1. GTDB lineage: Bacteria > Myxococcota_A > Polyangia > Haliangiales > JADYYK01 > JADYYK01. The sequence goes on from JBGASF010000162.1 coordinate 15,048, forward strand.
AAGAAGCGCGTCTTGTCGTCACGCCGCCACAGCGGCCCGAGCAGCCACGCCATCCCGGCCATCACCAGCACGGCCAGCCCCAGCATGATGAGCGGCAGCCGCGGCGACAGGTAGGGATACAGCGACACCAGATCCGACCACGGCAGCGCCAGCTGGCTGGCCAGCAGGCCGGGCGCGCGCTGCGGGATGGCGGCGGCGAAGCCGAGCAGGTCGCCGCCAGGATCGAGGTAGATCCCCGACCTCGACGCGCCATAGCCGAGGTGCACATAGACCGCGCGCCAGGCGATCACCACCACCAGGTAGGGCAGCAGGTGCGTGACGCGCCTGGCCCAGCGGGCGCGATCGACGTGCAGCGTGTAGGCGGCCAGGTAGGCGGTGACCGCCAGCGCCGCTTCACCCGCGCCGAGGCCGAGCGCCAGCGCCAGCGGCGCCAGCAGCGCGCCGGGGCGCCAGCCGTCGCGCACCCAGCGGTCGTGCCAGACCAGCGCGGGCAGCGACAGCGCCACCGCGATCATGGCGTTGCGGTTCGCGATCCACGCCACCGCCGGCCCGTGCACGTCGTCGAGGGCGTACAGCACCAGCGCCAGCGCGCCGATCCAGGTCGCGCCCAGGAAGCGCCGGTGCACCGCCGCCACCGCCAGCAGCGCCAGCGCGAACCACACCAGGTTGTGCAGGTGGCGCAGCGGCGCCGAGTCGGGCCACAGCGCGCGGTCGAGCACGTGGGTGGCCGCCGCCAGCGGGCGCCAGAACGCCAGCCGCGCGTGCGGATCCGCGGTCCAGGGAAACACCCCGGCGTCCTGCAGCGCGTGGGTCGCCGCCGGGTCGCCGGGCGCGAAGCGGAAGGGATCGAAGCTGCGCCCCGCCATCGCCGGGATGGGCGCCGGGTCCCGCAGCATGACCTCGTGCAGGTGATCATCGGCCACCAGCCCGGTCGTGATCGACGGCAACATCAGCGCGACCGCGAGGGCGATGGCGCCCAGCACCGCCCAGCGCGACGCCAGCCGCCGCTCGAGCCAGCGCATCATGGGCGGGCGCCCAGCAATGATCCTCGACCCAATTGCCTGTTCCCTGTGGCCTGTCGCCTGTTCCCTGTCGCCTGTTCGTCAGTAATGGCGTTCGAGGATGTACCAGCCGAAGGCCCGCAACATGACCTTGGGGATGGAGTCCTCGAGCAGCGGATCGGCGGCGGCCCAGGCCGACTCGACGAGGTCGCGGGCCTGGTCGACACAGGCGGCCAGCGCGCCGACGCTCTCGATGGTCTCGACCATGCCCGACAGCACGACCGGGTCGGTCGGCTTGGACTGCAGCAGCGCCCACAGCTGGCGGCGGCCCTCGGGCGGCAGCCGCGACAGCGCCTTGGCCACCGGCAGGGTCACGATGCCGTTCGACAGATCCTCGGCGCGCTGCTTGAGGTTGCCCTTGAAGCCGCGCAGGTTGAGGACGTCGTCGACGATCTGGAAGGCCAGGCCGAGCGCCTCGAAGAAGCGGCCCACGGCCTCGATCTGCGCGTCGGTGCCGCCGCCGGCGACGGCGCCCATGCGCGCCAGGGCGCCCGCGGGGGCCGCGGTCTTGAGGCGGTGCGTGGCCAGCACGCGGCGCTCCAGCTGGTCGGTGTCGCCCGACTCGACCACCGCGGGGACGACGTCGCCGAGGCCGTCGAGGTCGAGCGCCTGGCCGGCGTGGCCGGCGCGCATGGCCTCGAAGTAGAGGTCGTACAGGCGCAGCTTGCGGGCGTTCGAGACGTCGGTCGACACCAGCAGGCGCTGCGCGATGAAGTAGGCCGCGGTGCCGGCGTTGATGGCCAGCGGCTCGCCATAGACGACGTGGCAGGTCGGGCCGCCGCGGCGCACCGTGGAGCGATCCTGGACGTCGTCGACGATGAGCGAGCCGACGTGCAGCAGCTCGGGGATGGCCAGCCACTGCACGAAGCGGCGCGAGTCGCCCTGCACCACGTCGCAGCAGGCCAGCGCGGCGTACGACCGCCACGACTTGCCGCCGCGATCGGTGATGGCGCGGATGGGGGCCAGCAGCGTGCGCGCCAGCTGGGCGCGGTCGACGCCGTCCATGTAGTGCTCGCGCTCCTCGGAGGCGATCAGCGAGCGCGCCTCCTCGTGCGTGGGCGCGAGCGGCAGCACGGCGCTGACCGACTTGCGCACCTCCTCGCCGACGGCGCCGAAGAACTCGTCCAGCGTGGAGACCGGCTGGAAGCCGCTGCGCTCGACATAGCCGAGGCCGCCGACCTGCTGCCCGGCCAGGGTGCCCGCGATGTCGACGCGGCCCTCCCAGAACGCCGGCTTGGAGATGACGGTGATGAACTCCTGATCGGGGAAGGCGGCGGTCACGGTGAGGTCGAGCGCGGCCTCGGGCACGCGCAGGCGCCAGCGCACCGGATAGTCGTAGAAGGTGCGCGTGC
>JBGASF010000163.1:0-17382 GCA_044229835.1 Polyangia bacterium
CGGCGGCAGCCCCAGCTCGGCCACCGTGTGCAGCACATCGCGCGCCAGCGTCTCGAGGTCCGCCCCCGGCGGCAGCGGCGGGGACGCGCCATGGCCGGTCAGGTCGAAGCACACCACGCCGGCCGCGGCGTCACGCGCCGCCAGCCGGCGCGCCAGCGTGCCCAGGTTGCGCGCCGACCCCAGGTAGCCGTGCAGCAGGAGACGCGTCGCCGGCCCGCCATGCCGGGTCACCGCCAGCAGGCGCGCATCCATGGCCGGCGCCGTCGGCGCACTCACTCGTCGTCCTCGTCGGCGGCCAGCTCGTCGACCCTGGCCAGGAGCTCGGCCGCGGTGCGCAGCGACACCGGGACACCGCCCGCGCTGGCCACCAGGACCCCGGTCTCGCAGCTCGTGCAGCGGTCGAGGCAGTCCTTGATGACGGGCTGGTGTTCCCGCTCGCGCAGGTCGTCCACGAGGCGGCCGCCATCGGCCAGGCGGGTCACGGCGACCTTGCACAGCTGCACGATCATGCCGGTTTCCTAGCACATCCCGCGGGCCCCGAACTGTTGGCGTGGATGTCCGCCCCATGCCAAGCTGCCGCCATGCTCAAGGTTGGTCAGAAGGTCCCGGCGGGTTCGCAGGGCGTCCTGCAGGATGGCAGCAAGGTCGATCTGGGTGCGCCCGACCAGGCCGTCATCCTGTTCTTCTATCCCAAGGCCTTCACCATGATCTGCACCAAGGAGGCCTGCGGCTTCCGCGATGCGCACGAGGACATGGTGGGCAAGGGCGCGCGCGTGCTGGGCATCAGCCGCGACGACGCCGAGACCCTGCAGCGCTTCAAGGCCGAGCTCAAGCTGCCCTACGACCTGGTCGCCGACGTCGATGGCAAGCTGACCGCGCTGTTCGAGGTCAAGCAGCTCGGGGGCCTGCTGTCACGGCCCAAGCGGGTCACCTACCTCATCGACAAGACCGGCGTCGTGCGCGGCGTCTTCCACCACGAGCTGTCCGCCAACGCCCACGTCAAAGACGCCCTGGAAGCTCTGCAAAAGCTGGCCTGACACCGCGCCGCGCCCTGTGCTACCCATTGTGAATGGCGTACATCCCGCACTGGATCAACGGCAAGGCGAGCGACACCAAGGCTGAGCGGCACGGCGACGTGTTCGACCCTGCCACTGGACTCAAGACCGGCGAGGTCGGCTTCGCGACCCCCGCGGTGCTCGACGCCGCCGTCGCGGTCGCCGCCAAGGCCTTCGAGAGCTGGCGCCACGCCTCGCTGTCCAAGCGCACCAAGGTCCTGTTCGCCTACCGCGAGCTGGTCGAGCGCCACAAGCTGGAGCTGGCGCGCGTCCTGACCGCCGAGCACGGCAAGGTGCTGTCCGACGCCCTGGGTGAGGTCAACCGCGGCCTCGAGGTCATCGAGTTCGCATGCGGGATCGCCCAGCTCATGAAGGGCGAGTTCTCGGAGAACGTGTCGACCGACGTCGACAGCTACTCGATCCGCCAGCCGCTGGGCGTGGTCGCCGGCATCACCCCGTTCAACTTCCCGGTCATGGTGCCGATGTGGATGTACCCCATCGCGCTGGCGTGCGGGAACACCTTCATCCTGAAGCCCTCGGAGAAGGATCCCTCGGGCGCCAACATGGCGGCCGAGATGCTGGAGAAGGCCGGGCTGCCGCCGGGTGTCTTCAACGTGGTGCACGGCGACAAGGTCGCGGTCGACGCCATCCTGGCGCACCCGGGGATCGCGGCGGTCAGCTTCGTGGGCTCGACGCCGATCGCGCGCTACATCTACGAGACCGGCACCCGCAACGGCAAGCGCGTGCAGGCGCTGGGCGGGGCCAAGAACCACATGGTCGTCCTGCCCGACGCCGACATGGAGCTGGCGGCCGACTCGGCGGTCAACGCCGGCTATGGCTCGGCCGGCGAGCGCTGCATGGCCATCTCGGCGCTGGTCGCGGTGGGCGACGCCGGTGATCGCCTGGTGCCCAAGATCCGCGAGCGCATCGCCAGGCTGAAGGTCGGCCCCGGCGTCGCCGAGGGCTCCGAGATGGGGCCGCTGGTGACCAAGGATCACCACGCCCGCGTGGTCGGCTACGTCGACAAGGGCGTCAGCGAGGGCGCCCGCCTGGTCGAGGACGGCCGCACCCTGCGCGTGCCCGGCCATGACGGCGGCTACTTCCTGGGGCCGTGCCTGTTCGACGCGGTCACGCCCGAGATGACGATCTACAAGGACGAGATCTTCGGGCCGGTGCTGTCGGTGGTGCGCGCGAAGTCGTACGACGAGGCCATCAAGCTCATCAATGGCAGCAAGTACGCCAACGGCGTGGCCATCTTCACCAACGACGGCGGCGCGGCGCGCAAGTTCCAGAACGAGGTCGAGGTCGGCATGGTCGGCATCAACGTGCCCATCCCGGTGCCGATGGCGTACTACTCGTTCGGCGGCTGGAAGTCGTCGCTGTTCGGCGACACCCACGTGCACGGCCGCGAGGGTGTGCACTTCTACACGCGCGGCAAGGTGATCACGGCGCGCTGGCCCGACCCCAAGCATGGCGGCGTCAACCTCGGCTTCCCGGAGATGAAGTAGGCCCCTCGGGGCGTCAGCCCAGGAAGCCCCACGCAGTGAACGCCCCGCAGACGATCACACCGTAGGCCAGGAAGAAGATCAGGCAGTAGCCCATGATGTCGCGGAAGCCGAGCCGGGCCACCGCCAGCAGGGGAATGGCCCAGAACGGCTGGATGATGTCGGTGAACATGTCGCCCCAGGCGTAGGCCACGATCGCCGTCGACGTCGGCACGTGCAGCGCGGCGGCGGCCTGGGCCACGTACTGCACCTCGATGAACCACTTGGCGCCGCCCGACGGCACCAGGTAGTTGAGCAGCCCCGAGTACAGCACGATGAGCACCGGGAAGGTCTCGGGCGTGGCGATGCGCACGAAGACGTCGGCCAGCTGGCTGGCCAGGCCGGTCTTGTCGAGCACACCGGCGACCCCGGCGTAGAGGCCGAACTGCAGGAGCACGCCCCAGACATAGCGTCCGCCGCGCTCGGCCGAGCGCAGCAACGAGGCCGGAGTCCAGTGCAGCAGCGCGCCCAGGCCGAGGAAGGTCAGGTTGACGTGGTTGATGGTGATGCGCCGCGCGCCATGGGCGTGGATGAAGAGCGCGAGGTAGCCGAAGACCAGGCCGGCGATGAGCAGGTTCAGGGGCGGCGTGCGCTCCAGCCACTCGGCTGGCGTGGTCGGGCGCTCCGGGGGCGGGTCATCGGCGTCCTCGGCGGCGTCGGCGTCACCGAGGTCGGCGGCGGCGACCCCCGCGCGCGGCTGCAGCGCCGCGGCCAGCAGGGCCATCGCGATCAGGACGCCGGCGGCCAGCAGCAGGTTGAACGGCGAGAACACCGTGGCCGTCACCGGCACCGGACCGCCCAGGTACTTCTTCACGAACTCCTGGGTCGGATCCGACGACGTCAGCGGCGCCGACGCCGACAGCCCGGCGTGCCACATGCAGCCCAGCCCGAGGTACGCGGTCGCCACCAGCAGGCGGAAGTCGACGCCCAGCTTGCGCCGCGCGATGCGCCGTGCCAGCAGCGCCGAGGCCACGATCGACAGCCCCCAGTTGATCCAGGCCAGCCCCATCGAGACCAGGGCGGTCATCAGCACCGCGCCGCGCGGGGTGGTCGGCCACGCCGCCAGCCGGCGCAGCGCGCGCTTGACCGGCGGAGCATCGGCGACCACGAAGCCGGTCAGGATGACCATGGCCATCTGCAGCGTGAACGGGATGAAGCCCCAGAAGCCGTCGCCCCAGGCGGTCACGGCCTGGCGTGGCGTGGCGCCGGTCAGCATGGCGATGGCCAGCACCAGCGCGGTCAGCACCGCGGCGATGACATAGGCATCCGGGATGTAGCGCGTGCACCACCGCGTCAGGGCGCCTGCGACTCGCTGCAGCACGGCCGCGACACTGGCATGTTTTCGCCGCAGGCGCCACGGAGCCCGCGTGTATCATCGCGGCCATGAAACGGCGGCTGGCGCTGTGGCTCGGGATGCTCGCGGTGGCGGCGCCGGTGCGCGCGCGTGCCCAGGTGGCGCCGCATCGATCAGTGGTGGCGCTGCCGTCGTCGAACGGGCGCGCGGCCATCGCGTACGACCTGGCGTCGCGCCGGGTCAACCAGTTCCTGGAGCATCCCTATCGCTACCCGCGTGAGGGTGTCAGCACGCGCGACTTCGCGTTCGACGCCTATCCTGGCGTGCGTATCGGGACCACCGGGACCTGGCTGACCGACGTGGCGCCCACGGTGGCGGAGCGCGTGACCGGGACCGGCATCATCCATGTGCGCCGCGAGCTGTCGGGCGTGACGCTGGACGTCTACGAGTTCGCGCCCATGACGCTGGCCGAGAACGCCGCGGTGACGCTGGTGAAGGCCACGCGCACGGCCGGCAGCGGCGCCATCGACATCTACCAGCTCTACAACCTGCACCTCGGCGCGGGCTCGCCCGAGCCGGGCACCGCGGCCGAGGACGCCTCGTGGTCGACGACGCGCAGCGCGTTCTACGAGTATGGGCCCAGCAACGTCGCGGTCGGCTATGCCACCGTGGTCGCGGCGGCGGCGACGCACCACGGCATCACGCCGCAGAACCCGTTCGCGGCGCTGACCGCGGGCGCCAACCTGGCCGACAACGCCGGGCCGGGCGGGCCGACCAACGACGTGGTGGCCGGCCTGCAGTCGTCGCTGGGGGATCTGGCCATCGGGGCCAGCGCGTGGGCGGGCTTCTTCGTGGTGCTGGCGCCCGATGCCCAGGCCGAGCCGGCGGTCGACCGGGTGCGCGCGTGGATCGCGGGGCGCTCGCCGCAGCAGCTGCATGACGACGAGGTCGCCGGCTGGGCCAGCTGGCGCAGCGCGGCGCCGGCCGGGGCCAGCGCCGACGAGCGCGCGCAGTGGGACGACGCCCAGGCGGTGCTGCGCATGGGCCAGGTGCAGGAGCCGGGGTCGGCGCGCGGGGCGCTGCTGGCCAGCGTGGCGCCGGGCAAGTGGAACATCGCCTGGGTGCGCGACATGGCGTACGCCACGGTGGCGCTGGTGCGCAGCGGGCACCTGGCCGAGGCCAAGGCGGCCATCGAGTTCCAGCTCGGGGCGCGCGCCGGGCTGTACCAGCAGTATGTCGGGCGGCCGTACGCGATCTCGATCACGCGCTACTACGGCAACGGTGACGAGGAGACCGACTTCAACGCCGACGGGCCCAACGTGGAGTTCGACGGTTTCGGGCTGTTCCTGTGGTCGGTGGACGAATACCTGCGCGCGTCCAGTGACAGCGCGGCGCTGACGACCTGGTGGCCGAAGCTGCGCGACGGCGTGGCCGGCGTGCTGGTCTTCCTGCAGGAGGCCTCGGGGTTGATCGCGAAGGACTCGTCGATCTGGGAGGTGCACCTGAACGGCCAGGAGGAGCACTTCGCGTACACGACGATCACCGCGGCGGCGGGGCTGTGCGGCGCGGCCGACCTGGCGGCGCGGGTGGGCGACAGCGCGCGCGAGGGCGAGTACCGCGCGGCCGGGCAACGTGCGGCGGCGGCGCTGGTGACGCGCATGCGCAGCCCGGCGGGGGGGATCGCGCAGAGCGTCGAGGCGCTGGCGCGCGGTCGCGGCTTCCTGGATGCGGCGGCGCTGGAGGCCATCAACCTGGGGCTGCTGGATCCGGCGGGGACCACGGCGCGGGCCACGCTGGCGGCGGTGCGCACCGGCCTCAGGCCGCCCAGCATGCGCGGCTTCATGCGCAATGACGATGGCGGGCAGTATGACTCGCAGGAGTGGATCTTCATCGATCTGCGCGGGTCGCTGGCGTTCGCGCGTGGTGGCGATGCCGCGACGGCGAGCGAGACGCTGAGCTGGAACGTGGCCCAGGCCCGGCTCAACGATGGCCTGCTGGCGGAGCTGCATGATCGGGTGACCGCGAACTATGCCGGCGAGGTCCCCATGGTGGGTTTCGGGGCAGGCGCATATGTGCTGGCGCTGGCGGAGCGCGGCCAGCCGGCGCGCCAGGCCTGTGGCGGGTATGCCAGCGAGCCGGGTGGTGGTGATGGCGGGGTCGGCGATGGTGGCGCCGGCGGGGATGGCGGCGGCGCGGCGGACGCCGGGGTCGATGGCGGTGGCGGTGGCGGCGGTGGGGAGGGCTGCGGTTGTCGAGCCGGTGGGCGCGGGCGTGGTGGTGCGGGGGTCGCGGCGGTCGCGGTGGCGCTGATGGCGGCGCTGCTGCTGGGTCGACCGGGGCGGAGGCGGAAGCGGCCACGACGGTAGCGGTGGCGGTTGCGTGGGCGGGAGCTGGTCTCGGCCGGCGGCGGCGTCAGCGACGCCTGCGCCGAGGCGGGGCCTGCACCGGTGCGGGTGGGGACAGCGCGGTCAGAAGCTCGTGAGCGAGGGCGGCGGCGAGCTGCTCGGCGTCGAGGCCGAGCGTGGCGGGTTCGCCCTCGGCGACGCCGTCGGAGGTGCGCTCGAACAGGTACAGCAGCAGGGCGGCGCGCTCGCGCGGCAGGTGGGGCGCACGCTCGGCCAGCCAGTCGAGCTGGCGCGCGCGCGCGCGCTGGTAGGCGCGGCGCACGCTGGCGTCGGTGGCGCACAGGATGTGCAGGCTGCGGCGCAGGCCGCGCCACTCGCGATGAAAGCCCAGGATGAGGTCGACCATGGCGCGCGCGCGGGTGGCGGGGTCCCCGGGCGGCAGCGCGGTCAGGGCCTGCCACTCGGCCTCGACGAAGTTGCGGTAGACCTCGAGGAAGAGGGCGCGCTTGTCGCGGAAGTGGCGGTAGAAGACGCCGGGCGCGTAGCCGGCGGCGCGCGCCAGCCGGTTGGAGTCGGTGCCGAGGTAGCCGGCGCGGGTGAACTCGCGGGTGGCGCTGGCGACCAGGCGGGCGCGGGTGGCCTCGGGGGTGCCCCGGAGCGGGCGCGGCTGCTGGCGGGTGTGCGGCGGGTGCGGCGGGTGCGGTGACTGCGACTGGCGTGGCTGACTCATTGGTGATAAACATATCACTATGACTGCGAGCTGCAAGCGACTCGAGGTGGATGGCGTCACCCTGGCGCTGGACGACAGCGGACCGGCGGGCGCGCCCGTGCTGCTGTGCCTGCACGCCATCGGGCATGACGCCGGCGACTTCGCCCACCTGGCCAGGCGGCTTCACGACCGCTATCGCGTGCTGGCGCTCGACTGGCCCGGGCAGGGGCGCTCCGGCGCCGACCGCGAGCCGGCCAGCGCGGCGCGCTACCAGCAGCTGGCTCGCGGCGTCCTCGATGCGCTGGACGTGCGTGACGTGGTCCTCATCGGCAACTCGATCGGGGGCGCGGCGGCGCTGCGGCTGGCGGTCAGCGACGCGGCGCGGGTGCGTGGCCTGGTGCTGGCCAACCCGGGCGGCCTCGACGGCGGCTGGTTCGCGCGCCTGGTGTGTCGCTGGATGGTGCGCTTCTTCTCGGCGGGGGCGCGGGGGGCGCGCTGGTATCCGCGCTGGTTCGCGCGCTACTACCGCGCCGTGCTGCGCGGACCGGCGCCGGCGGCGCTCGCGGTGCGCGAACGCATCATCGCCGACGCCTACGCGGTCGCGCCGCTGCTGGCCCAGGCCTGGACCGGCTTCGCGTCACCCGCCGCCGACCTGCGAGCGCTGCCCGCCAAGGTGGCGTGCCCGACCCTCCTGACCTGGGCCACCGGGGATCGCTTCGTGCAACTCGGCCGGGCCATGGCGGCCATCCGGCGCTTCCCGCACGCGGAGCTCGAGCGTTTCGCGTGCGGCCACGCGCCGCAGCTCGAGCTGCCCGACGCCTTCGCCGACCGCGTCGAGCGCTACCTGGACGCCCTGGCGCTTCAGCCCGGGATGGGCGAGCTGACCGGCGCCACCGGCTGAGTGGGCTGATAGTCGCGCGGCCCGTCGACGCCGTCACAGTTGGAGTCGACGCCGTCGCCGATGGGGTCGCTGGCGCCCGGGTTCACATAGGGATCCTGATCGTTGCAGTCGCTGGGGGCGCACTGGCGATCACCGTCCTGGTCGTAGCCGGGGGAGCACGGCGAGGCCTGGGTGCCCTCGGGGTACTGGTTCATGCGCATCGAGGGCGAGGCGCCATAGCAGGCCATCAGGGTGGTCGCGATGACCCCGGGGCCGACCCACTTGGCCAGCTTGACCATGAAGCGGGCGAAGCGCCCGTCACGCTCGTCGGCGCCACAGGCTGGACAGGATGTCAGCCCCTCGGGAACGAAGCCGTCACAACGCTCGCATCGCTGCATGCTGTTCACGCTACCTCTTTCGTCCAGGGCGGACAACCGGGCTCGGCCGTGCGGGCCGCGCCCGGCGGCGCCGTGTCATGTCAACGAGGCGGCGGCCGTCGTGCTTACGGCAGGGCCAGCTCGAGCTCCTGGGTGGCCGGGCTGGCGGGCACCGGACGTGCGACACAGGTCACAGGCAAGGTGTCGGGCGACCGCGTCAGCTGCTCGGCCACCTTGGGGTCCATCAGGCTGCCCGCGATCAGCACCACACAGGCGCTGTAGTCGCCCGGGCGGACATGTGCGATCTCGACCACGGGGTCGCCGCCGGTGCCGAGCAGCATCGACTGGTACACCGCGCCGCCGCTGCGCGCGGCCACCTGCTGCTCGAGCTCGGCCGCGGTCCGTGCCCGCACGCGACCGCCGACCAGGACCACGATGGCGCTGTCGACCTTGGCGTCGCCGGCGCGGCGCAGGCGCAGCTTGACGGTGACACCGCCGGCCTCGAGCGTGAAGTCGGCGCGCGCGCTGGCGCCCGCGGTGACGGTGACGCGCTGGCTCTCCATGCCGGCGCCGCCGACCCCGGCCAGCTCGACGGCCGAGACCAGGTACTCGCCCGGGGCCAGGCGATCGAAGCGGAAGCTGCCGTCGCTGCCGGCGCTGACCACGAAGCGTCCCGCGGGCACCTTGTGCTGCTGCGCCGTGACCAGCGCGCCGGCGACGGCGGCCCCGGCCTTGCTGACCTTGCCCTCCAGCGCGCCGGTGGGCAGGAGGTGCAGCGCGACCACGGCGTCGCCCGCGCCCGCCGCGATGGGCAGCACCAGCGAGCGGCCGACGTCGGCGTCGGCGACGATCGACAGCGCGCCGGGGCCGAGGCCGGCGATCTCGTAGCTGCCGTCGTCGGCGCTCTCCGTGGTCTTGACCGGGAGGCCGGGGCTGGGCAGGCCGCCCAGCTTCTGGCCGTCGCCGACGAGGACGCTGCCCGCCATCACCTTGGCCCCCACGACCGGGCGGTCGGCGCCATCGGTGACGATGCCACGCACGCTGCGGCCGCGCGTCAGCGTGATGGTGCCGGCATCGACCTCGGCGCCCGAGGTCACCGTGATGGGCGCGCTGAGCAGGCGCGTGATGCGCGGGCCGGTGATGACCAGGGTGCGCTCGCCCGCGGGTACGCCGGTGAGGCGGAACTCGCCGCGGCCGCCCGCGAAGGGCAGCGCCGGTGAGAACGCGCCCGCGGCGACCGAGAACAGCTCGGGCACGGTGCCGTCGTCGTAGACCACGCGCCCCTTGATCACGCCGTCCTCGGCCAGGGTGACGCGCACCCCGGTGGCGCCGGCGGCGGCGACCACGCCCGGGCGCAGCCACAGATCGCCGCCCGCGCCGCCGGCCTCGTGCGACGCGCGCACCCGGTAGCTGCCGGGCCCGAGGCCGCTGAGGGTGAAGGCGCCGGCGCCGTCGCTGACCTCGGAGGCGGGACCGCGCAGGCGCAGATCCTCGAGGTCGGTGCTGGCGCCGAGCTCGACCATGGCGGTGACCTGGGCGCCTGCGACCGGCGCGCCGGACGGGCTGACCACGGTGCCGCTGATGGTGAGGTCGAGGCCGAGCACCAGCTCGAGGTCGAGCACCTCGGCCTTCTGGGCCAGATCCACCGTGGTGCGCGCGGAGGTCGCGCTGTCGTGCAGCGCCAGCACGTCGTGGGCGCGGCGTGGCAGGCCGTCGAGGCTGAAGTGGCCGGCGTCGTCACAGCTGGCCTGGCGGGACACGCCCGCGAACGGGCCGGCGCCGCGCGGGGCCACGCGCACCGCCGCGAACGGCACCGGCGCGCCGGCGCGGCTGACCACGCGCCCGGCCAGGCGGGCGCCGGCCTCGAGGCGCAGCTCGAGGCCGCGCGTCGGGGTGCGGCCGTCGAGCAGGATGGCCGGCGTGCTGCCCGGCGCGTGCGGCGCGTGCACGGCGCTGAAGCGGAAGCTGCCCGCGGGCAGGGCGTCGAAGCGGAAGCCGCCGTCGGGGCCGCTGTCGACCGTGAGGGCGCGGCCGTCGTTGCCCAGCGGCACCAGCGCCCCCGCGGGCTCGGCGCTGACGCGCGCCCCCGCGATGGCCGCGCCGCTGCTGTCGACCACGCGGCCCTCGACCGGCGCGCCGCGCGACAGCAGCACGGTGACGCGATCGGTCTGCCCGGCGACGCCCGAGGTGGTGGCCAGCTGCTGCTCGGGGCCGAAGCCAGGGGCGCTGATCTCGAGCAGCACCATGCCGCCGGGGACGCCGGTCAGGGTCGCGGTGCCCGCGGCGCCGGTGTCCGCGCTGGTCTCGGCCAGCCCGCGCAGCACGACATGTGCGCCCGCGACGGGCCGCCGGCCGGCCGCCGCCAGCACGGTGACCTCGAGCGCCGAGCGCGCGTGCAGCGTCATCACGACCGGCTCCAGCGCCGGCACCCGCACCGTCATCGGCCCGGCGATGGTGCCGTCCTTGGCGCGCGCGACCAGGGTGTACGGGCGCGGCAGCAGATCGGTCAGCTCGAACGAGCCATCGGCCTCGGTGGTGACCTGACGCTGCGGGTTGGTGCTGATGGTGACCACGACGCCGGCGACGGTGTGCTTGTCCTCGTCGATGACCGAGCCCTCGAGGCGCTGGCTGCCGCGGGGGTCGGCGTCGAAGCGCAGGGCGAGGGCGGCGGGTGGCGCGGTGGCCGCACGGGGCGCGGTGTCGGTCGGGTCGGGTGACGGCGACACCGCGCTGCCATCGGGTGCGGCGCCGGCGACGGGCGACCGCGGCGTGCCGCTCCCGGCGCCCTTGCCATGGTCGCTGCGTCGCCACGGCGCCAGCAGCCAGACCAGCACGACGACGACCAGGACCAGCGCGACGCCGATGCTGCGAGCCAGCCAGCGTGGAAGGGGCATGGCGGCAAGATAGTCCAAGTCGCGCCGCGCGCCAGCGTCACGGCGTGGCGTGGCGCGGTGTGATCCGGCCCGGCGTAGCGTGGCGCGGCGTGGCGCGCTGGATGGCTGCGGTCAGGGCGCCGACTGTGCCGGGTTGGCCAGATCGATGGCGACGGAGACCGGGGCGCTGCGCTTGCCGCTGGCGTCGATGGCCGCGACGATGAAGTGCACGAGGAAGGGCCTTGGCGCCCGCTTGCCGCGCGCCGTGGCGGGCACGCGCGCGAGATCGCCGCTGAAGTCGTAGCTGCTGACGTCACAGACATCGTCGGTGCCGAGCTGCAAGGTCACGACCGCCGGCCCCACCTTGCCGTTGCCGCCGCTGCCGGCGTTGCCGCTGCTGCCGCTGCTGCCGGTGCCGCTGCCGGTGCCGGTGCCGGTGCTGGTGCTGCTTGGGCTGGCTGCCGGGGCGGACATGTTGGGGTGCAGCACGATCATGGGCGTCACCGCGAGGTCCTTGCTGCCGGCTGGCCACACGCCATAGCCGAGGCTACCCGGTGGCGTGAGGTCGTCGCTGCCCTGGGCCAGGTCGATCAGCGCATAGCCGACGCCGAGGCGGCTGCAGCTCGACTGCAGGATGCGGATCACCTTCTTGCCCTTGATGGTGACGACCTCGGTCTTTGCGGTGGTGCGCACGAACGTGGTGCGCACGACGCCCGCGGCCCCCAGCGTGGGCGCCTGACCATCGACGGCCTTGCCGGTCTTGAAGCTGCCCAGGACCTCGAGCTCGCCGCGCTTGCCGCCGCGGGCGGCGCGCTCATGCACCACCTCGTACGCCTTGCCGGGCGCGAGTGGGGCCCGGGGGATGAGCTCGCTCACGCGGGCCTCGTCCGACGCCATGGGGCGGACATCCGTGGCCACCAGCGCTCCTCCCGCCAGGCGCAGCTGCAGCGGTCGCGCTACACCGTCGAGCCCGGTCGGCGGATCGAAGACCCAGACGTGGCTGTCGAGCGGCGCGACGTCGGTCGCCAGCGGCCACACCGACGGCACCGGTCGTCCGCACGAGCAGGCGTCGGCGTCGCGGGCGGGCGCGAGCACACCCAGCACCAGGACCATCGCCACCCCCAGCGCGCCCTTCACATGTCCGCCCATGCTCCGAGTATACGGTGCACTAGCGTGCGGGGGCGCTGGTGGCGCCGCGGCGCAGCTGCACCAGGCGCTCATGCGCGGGCACGGTGGCGCCGGGATCGGGGGCGTCGAGCGCCTCCAGCACCAGCTCGAAGCGGCCATTGTCGAACGGCTCGCCGGGGGCGGCCTCGACCTGGACCAGCCGCTCGCGCTGGCCGGCGCGGGCCAGCGTGCGCGCGCGGTGGTGACAGTAGGGGTTGTTGCCCGGGCGTCCCAGCAGCGCGTGCGCGGTGAAGGTGCAGCCGCCCAGGCAGGTGTCACCGTAGGCGCAGTCGGCGCAGAAGCCCCACAGCTCGGCGCGGGTGCGCGCGCGCGCGAAGCCGACCTCGGGGGCGTCGCGCCAGATCTCCTCGATGGCGCGCCGGCGCAGGTTGCCGCCGACATAGTGAGCGCTCTGCAGCGAGGGGCAGCCCTTGACCGCGCCGTCGGACTCGATGCCCATCACGAAGCGCCCGGCCTGACAGCCCTGGAAGTGATCACGCCCGCCGGCCTCGAGCGAGCGCAGCGTCGCCTCCTCGGGGCCGAAGTAGCCCAGGTTGTTGCCCGGCATCAGCAACACACCGTCGGCGCGCGCGCGCTGCTTGAGGGCCGCGACGCGGGGCACCAGGGTCAGCAGATCCCACGGCTGCAGCAGCAGCTCGGGGCGATCGGCGGCGCGCCCCAGCGGCGCCGTCAGCTGGACCTGCCACGCGCGCACCCCGGCCGCGAGCACGTGGTCGTAGACGCCCTCGAGGTCGCCCTGGTTGAAGCGGTTCAGGTTGATGTTCGACGAGGTGTGCAGGCCGGCGGCGCGCAGGTGCTCCAGCGCACGGGTGGCCGCCGCGAAGCTGCCCGGTGAGGCGCGCATGCGATCGTGGGTGCCCTGCAGGCCGTCGATCGACACCGACGCACCGTTGACCCCGGCGTCGGCCATCGCGCGCGCCAGGTCGGCGTCGATGCCGCGCCCGCCGGTGGTGACCTGGACGTTGACCTTGCCGCGCACCAGCGCGCGCACGACGTCGAGGAAGCCGTCGTGCAGGTAGGCCTCACCGCCGATGAGCACGACCTCGCGCGCGCCCATCGCGGCGAGCCGGCCGGCGGTGGCGACCGCCTCGTCGGTGCCGAGCTCGCTGGGGCGGACATGTCCCGCGCGCGAGCCGCAGTGGGTGCAGGCGTGGTCGCAGCGCAGCGTCAGCTCCCAGACCACATAGGCCGGGAACGGGGTGGCGGACAGGACCTCGAGCCGGCGCGGATGCATGTGAAGGAAGGAACGCGGCCCGCTCGGGCAGCTTTCGGCTGTTCCAAGCGTGTGCAACCTCACGATAAACCAAGGTGCGGTCCGCTCCAAACCATTGTTACCAGGGTTGACGGGTGAGTCACTGAGTGTAGTGTGGGCGGACGTAGGTTGAAGGGGGCTCATGAGTCAGGTCAGCAGCCAAGCGAGCGTGTTCCAGCGCTTCAAGCAGCGTCGCGAGACGGCAGTCCTCCCCGGAGGTGTACCCATCCTGCTGGCCGTGTTCGAGAGCGGCTCGGCGTTCGCCAGCGCGCTGTCGCCCCGCAAGGGTGACGCCGGCGAGCTGACCCTGCGCACGCGCTATGCGCCGCCGCCCGGGACCCCGGTGGTGGTCGAGGTCGCGTGGCAGGGGCTACCCAACCGCGTGCTGCTGCGCGCGGTCACGGTGCGGCGCGCCTTCTCGGGCGGTCTGGTTGTCCGCCTCGAGACCAGCGAGATCCGCAAGCGCGAGTTCCTGCGCCAGGTTGCGCGTGGCGAGCTGGGCGAGTTGCACCCCCGGTCGGCGGCCCGCTTCTGTGTCCGCCTGCCTGTGCAGTGGCGTCGGTTTGGCGCCACCGTGCTGGTGGCCGGCGTCGCCGAGGATCTGTCTTCGGGCGGCGTGCTGATCTCGTGCGCCGAGGCGTCCCTGGTCCCGGGTGATCGCGTCGCGGTGCGCCTCGATCCCGCGCATGCGCTGCTCGACCTGGTGCTGACCGGCGTGGTGCAGCACATCCGCACCAGCGGTGACGGCAAGATGGCCTTCGGGGTGCGCTTCGAGTACCGCTCGAGCGCCGAGCAGCGCACCTTGCGCGCCCTGCTGCGCGCCTTCGCCGCCAGCGGGCTGACATTGGCGGGTCCCAGCACCGGCGCGACCGCCACCTGACGAAAATCGGGGCAAAAGGAATCACCCCGCTCCGAAATCTGTAGAATCCGCTGCCATGGCGCCGCGCGCCCGCCGCAAGTCGACCACGCCTGCCAGCTCCGAGCCGCCGCCACCGGTGGCGCCGCCCGCGATCTCGCCCTGGCGCGCCGCGCTGCCGGTCGATCTGACCCTGCTGTCGTTCGTGGCAGCGCTGCTGCTGTGGTTCGGCGTGCGTGAACGCCACCTGGAGTCGCTGACCGGCGCGCTGCGCCCCAAGCCGGCTGGTGACGACATCATGGCGGTCGCCGGCTCGCCCGGGCTGCCCGGGGCTCCGACGCCGGCGGTGCCGCCGCCCGACCTGACCCCGCCGCCACCGCTGCCGCCGCGCTGGACCTCGAAGACCCACGCCAGCTTCACCGGTGAGCGCATCGCCGACGAGGACCGCCTGGTCGGCTTCTACCAGGCGCTGACCCGGGTGGTCGACAAGGAGGCCGGCGCCAAGCTGCGCATCGTGCAGTTCGGCGACTCGATCACCGCCAACGACGCGGTGACCTCGCGCGCGCGCGAGCGGCTGCAGCAGTCGTTCGGCGACGGTGGCGCCGGCTTCATCTACATGGTGCCGGCGTCACGCCACTACCGTCACCTGTCGGTGCTGCAGAAGGCGTCGGCGGGCTGGAAGATCCGGTCCATCGTCGGCGCCGGCGTGCCCGACCACCTGTATGGCCTGGGCGGCGCCAGCTTCGAGGGCGGCGGCGAGGTCACCATCGCCACCCGCAAGGAGGCGCCCGGCGAGAGCGTGGGCAGCTTCGACCTCTACTACCTCAAGCAGCCGCGCGGCGGCAGCTTCGAGCTGGTGGTCGACGGCGAGGTCAAGGCCACCGTCGACACCACGGCCGAGGCCGTCAGCAGTGGCTTCGAGCGCGTCGAGGTCGCCGAGGGGGCGCACAAGTTGACGGTGCGCGCACGCGGCGCGGCGCGTGGCTACGGCGTCGTGCTGGAGCGGCCCGGGGTCGGGGTGACGTACGACAACCTGGGGCTGGTGTCGGGCTCGGCCAAGGCGCTGCTGCAACTGCCCGAGGAGCACTGGAAGCAGCAGCTCGAGCATCGAGGTGTCAACCTTGCGGTGGTGTACCTGGGCGCCAACGAGGCCGACTACACGCCGCCCGGCAAGGCGGCCATGGCCGAGTACGAGACTCGCTATGGCGCCATGCTGAGCAAGCTGCGCGCGGCGCTGCCGGCGCAGGCCAGCTGCCTGGTGTTCTCGATCACCGACGCGGCCAACGTGGTCGACGGCAAGGTGTCGACCAAGCCCGCGGTGCCCGGGCTGGTCGAGGCGCAGCATGGTGCGCGCGCGGGCATACAGCAGGCGCGGCGCGGCCTGCCCGCTGGTGCCGACCAGCTTGGCCGCCTCGGCGGGCTGGTCGCGCGCCAGCTGCAGCTCGGCGTCGATGGTCTGGATCAGCGGATGCTTGAGCCAGCCCTCGCCGCCCAGCTGCACCGCGCTGTCGCGGGCGCGCGCGGCGCTCTCCAGGTGGCCCTCCCACAGGCGGGCCAGGCCCAGGCGCAGGAGGTAGCGGGTGTCGGTGATGGCGCCCTTCTCGGCCGCGTCGAGCTCCTTGTCGGCCAGGGTCTCGTCCTCCTCGCGGTACAGGTAGTACTCGCCGAGCGCGAGGTGTTTCCACATGTCGATGCGCGGCGTCTGCGCCTGCGCCAGGCCGGTGTTGACGTCGGCCATGACCTTGTCGAGCTCACGCGCGTGCTCGATGCGGAGCAGGCCACGGCCGAGCAGCGCCAGCGGGTGACGCGGGTCGATGGCCAGCGCGGCGTCATAGTGCGCCAGCGCGCCCTTGTAGTCGCCGTCGTCGAGCTCGATGTCGCCCAGCAGCGACAGCGCGGTGGCGGCGCGCGGGCTGAGCTGCGTCGCGGTCTCGGCGTGGCTGCGCGCGGAGACCCGGTCGCCGGCGGCGACCTCGGCCATGGCCAGCGCGGTCAGGGCCTGGATGTCGCGCGGGTGCGCGGCGACCGCCTCGGTCATCAGCTTGACCGCGCCGGCGGTGTCGCGCCGCCGCGACAGCTGCACGCTCTCGGCGATGCGCGCGGCCAGCGCCTCGGGGCGCGTGATGGGGACCTTGCGGTTCTCGAGCTTCTTCTTCAGCTGCCCGACCAGCAGCGCGAAGGTGTTGTCGTTGCCCTCGCCGTAGTCGCGCAGCAAGATCCCCTGCACCAGCGCGCTGGCGGCCAGGGTGCGCAGCGAGGTCTCCTTCTTGATGGCCTTGCGCACCAGATCGAGGGCGCCGCCGCTGCCCTGGATCGAGCCGTGGCCGCCGGTCTCCAGCTTGGTGCTGGTGTCGGCCAGGTAGCGCGTCACGGCCTTGTATTGCAGCTGCTTCCAGTAGCGCCAGCCGAAGTAGCCGCCGGCGCCCAGGCCCGCGACCAGGACCCAGATGAAGATCATGGCGCCGGTGATCGAGCGGCCCCAGCGCTTGCCCGGCCCGAGCTCGGCCAGCTTGAGCTCGTCGTCGGAGCGCGCCTGCACGCCGGGCACGCTGACCAGGCCGGCGCCCAGCAGGGTGTTCAGGAAGTCCTCGTGGTTGGCGCCGGCGCGCTGCATGGCCTGCGCGACCATGACGGTGGCGCCGGGGGCCTGGGCCTCGCGCGGGGCGGCCTTCTTGGCCGGGCCGCGCGCCGCGCGCGCCCCCCGCCCCCCCCGAGCGCGGTCCGCCCGGACTGGGTCGCCGAGGTGCTGTCGGTGACCAACGCCGAGCGCGACCTCGGCACCAAGCTGTTCGCCTACCAGCACGCCGGCGCCGAGAACGGCTCGATGGCGTTCGACGGCGCGTCGCTGCAACCGCTCTACCGCCTCGAGCTCGGCATCCCCGGCAACAGCCACGCGCTCGACATCGCCAGTCGCGTCGGCATGCCGGCCGGCGTCGTCCGGCGCGCGCGCGAACTGCTCGGCGTGCGCGACCAGACGCTCGACCACGTCATCGAGCGGGTGCAGGCGGC
>JBGASF010000164.1:0-17338 GCA_044229835.1 Polyangia bacterium
AGGACGCTGCACGTCTACGTCGGGGACGAGGTGACGTTGGTCGCCCCGCTGGGCGATCTGGGGCCCATGGGGGTCTTGCCCCGAAGTCGCAAGTTCCGCGTGGCCGCCATCTTCTACAGCGGCATGTACGAGTACGACTCGGCTCACCTCTACATGAAGCGCGACGACGCGCAGGAGTTCCTCGATCTGCGCGGCCGGACCACCGCAGTCGAGGTCAAGCTCGACGACGCCGAGGCGGTCGAGGTCGCTCGCCCCGAGCTCGAAGCGGTGATCGCTCGGCACCACACGGCGCTGGCACGCGAGGACATGAAGGTTCGCGACTGGAAAGAGGCGAACAAGAACCTGTTCTCGGCGCTCAAGCTCGAGAAGATCGCGACCTTCATCATCTTGAGCATCGCCATCGCCGTGGCCAGCTTCTGCATCATCTGCACGCTGCTCTTGATGGTGACCGAGAAGAGCAAAGAGATCGCCATCATGAAGGCCATCGGCGCCAGCGACCGCGCCATCTTGCGCATCTTCATGTCCGAAGGCGTGATCATCGGCGGCATTGGCACCGTCTTCGGCGTGGTGACCGGCGGCGCGGCGGCGCCCGACCACGTACAAGTAGACAAACAGCAGCAGCGCGCGCACGCCGCCGCGCGCCGCGTCGAAGCGCTGCGCCGGACCGTCCAGCCACTCGCTGCCACAGCCCGCGCAGCGATCCAGCGCCGGCGCCATGCCCAGGAAGCCCAGCAGCGTCAGCTCGAAGCGGCGCAGCGACAGCACCGGCAACGGCCCGTCCTCCAGCGCCGCCAGCGCGGTCTCCAGCAGCGCGAACACCCCGGGCTCGGGCTCATGCGCGGGCAGAAGCTCGCGCGCCAGCTCGATCAGATAGCCGCAGTGCGCCGCCGCCGCCACGTCGGCCGCCGCCCCCGCCAGCGAGCGCGTGGCCTCGAACGACTCCAGCGACCACAGCTCCTGGCCGCGGCGCTCCTTGATCTGGGCGTCCCCGACCGCGCCGAGGCCCATGCCAGCGAAGCGCTTGCGCGACATGCGCGCCCCGCGCGCGACGCCGGCCAGCTTGCCGCGCGCCGGCGACAGCAGCGTGACCACGCAGTCCGCCTCACCGAAGTGGACGACACGCAACACGATGGCCCGGGTGCGCTCAGAGACCACGCACGCAATTTATCAACTCCTGACCGGCAAGGCTCGTCAGGAGTTGTCCGCCCGCGATTTAGACGGGAGTGCTCGTGGTCCCGCTGGCAGGCTGCGACACGCGCGACACCGGTGACACCGAGTCACCGTCCTGCGACGGCCGGCGCAGCAGGAACGACAGCGTCAGCGTGGCGATGATGACCAGCACGATGACCGCGAAGGTCAGCCCGACGCGGTAGCGCCCGACGCCCTCCTCATCATCACTCCCTGGCCCGGGCGCGCTGGCCGCCCGCTTGGGTGACCGCGCCGCCGCCGGGGCGATCCCGCCCGGCGCGCGCTCGACCTTGACCGCCGCGCGCGAGCCCGAGCCGACCCCCATCGACTCGTCACGCGAGGCGTGCGCCTCGGCGTCGGCCCCGGCGCTCAGCCCGGGTGCCAGCCGCGCGGCCAGGCCGCTCGAGCGGGGCGCCACCGTCGGCTCGCCGCGCACGGCCTCGCCATAGCGCGCCATTGCCTCTTTCACATCCAGCCCCACCACCTTGGCGTAGGACCCCACGAACCCCTTCACGAACACGTCGGCCGGCAGACCATCGGCGGCGCCGCGCTCGAGCAGCTCCAGCGAGCGCTCGGGGATCTTGGTGATGCGTGCAACCTCGGACAGCGGCAGCGAGCGTGCCGCCCGTGCCGTCTTCAAGTAGGTGCCGAAGGTTTCCCGGTTCATCGTCAGCTCTCGTCGCTCAACCCGCGTCTTGGGCCCATGCAGGGACCCGTCCCGGTTGGACATCAGCCACCATTGGCGTCACCGTCAGTGCTGCCAGGCGCCGTGTCCTCGTCGCCCTCATCATCTGGCTCGCTGCCACCCGGCAGCAGCGCCAGCGACCGCTTGCACTCCTCCGCGACACAACTCGCGGGCTCGAGCTCGGCGCAGCTTCTGAACCAGCTGCGCGCCTGGCGGTCCTGCTTCTCGCTCACGAAGGCCATCCCCAGCAGCTGGTGGGCCTCCAGGATGGGGCAGTTGCCGGCCCGCATCACGGGCTCCAGCGCCTCGATGACCTGGCCCGGCCGGCGCTGATCCCACTGCACCTTGGCCAGCCGGTAGGCACCGACGCAGAACGCCGGATCGCGCGAGGTCGACTGCAGGAGCTCCTGCTCCGCCTTCACATAGTTGCGCTGGTAGTAGTAGGCCCAGCCCAGGTTGGCGCGCGCGGTCTCGACCCGCATCAGCCGGGGCGCATACGCCAGCGCCTCCTTGGCGTACAGCACGGCCTCGTCGTAGCGGCCCAGGCGGATCGACACCGCGGCCAGGCTGTTGTAGGCCTCGGCGTGGTCCTTGCGCGCCTTGATGGCGCGCTTGAAGTACTTGGCGGCCTCGGCGAAGTAGCCGTCGGCCTCCTTGCGCAGCGACTGTCCAACCGGGCCGCGCTCGCAGCGCCGCTTCTCGGCCAGGTCGATGTCGTCGACCCCGCGCTGGGCCGCGATCAGCCCCAGCAGGTTGAGGGCATCGGCGTTGTCCGGATCGTAGTCCAGCGCCTTCTTGGAGTCGGTGACCGCGGCCTGCAGCTCCCGCTTCTGGAACTCGTCGAGCGCGATCTTGTAGCGGTTCATCGACGCCGAGGTGTTGCGCGTGGGTTGCCCACAGGTGGATCCCGCGCTGATCAGCGCGATCCCCAGGGCCATGCCCAGCATGGTTCGGCGGCGAACCTTCACCATCAGCGGTCTACCTATCTCCTTGAATTCAGCTGGTTTACACCTGAAGCAAGCGCACGCTATCAGACCCAGAAAGCTCGTGTCAACGCCAAGTGACGCGCTGCTTCCCGCCGCAAAATCGCGACTTTGCCCTGCTGTCAACTGGCCGCCCGCGCAGCCCCGATCCAGGGCCTCAGGTCGAAGGCTGCTAGCGCGCGGTGATGGTGCTGTCCGAAACGAAGCCGCGGGTCTCGGCGGCGCTGCGCACCATGCGCGCCAGCGGGTTGGTGATGGTCACGGTGCCCTTGCCCATGGCGCCCTCCCCGATGATCACCGTGAAGGTGTCGTCCGGCGACGCCGAGAAGCGCTTGCCGCCGGTGTAGCTCTTCTGCGCCGCGAGGTGGATCACGTTGCGGCCCGGCGCCAGCTTGTCGGTGATCTCGACGACGGTCTGGGCGTCCTTCGAGCGCACCTTGCGCAGGAACTTGCCATTCAGGAAGACGTCGACATCATACTGCGCGGCCCCCACCCGCGGCTGGGTGGCCACGATCCAGTAGCGCTTGCTGAGCTTGCCGTCAGGTGCCGGGGTCGCCGTGGCCGGGGCCACCACCGCGGGGCTGGCCGCGCCGGTCGTCGTCGTCGCACCACCGGCGGGCATGCTGGCCACCGGCGCGGGCGCCGGCGTCATGGTCGCCGTCCCGCTGGCGCCCGACGCGCCGACCTTCACTGCGTACCCCTTGGCCTGGATCCACACATTGCCGTCGGCGTCGAACTTCACCTCACAGCTGCCGAAACTCTGGTTGGCCAGCCCCTCGACCTCGACACCATTCAGGAACACCTTGCGCGCCTCGGCGCGCGCCGCCCACGCCACCGTCACCAGGAGCACGCATACACGCAGCCTCATCATCCCTCGATGCTACCGCCGCGGGGGCCGCCTCGACAACCCGATCCGCGCCCCCTATACTTCTCGTTGTCGGCGCGAGTTGATCCCCTCAGGACCCGATCACTCGCGCTTCGTTCCTTGATCGAACCGCGCGCCCCCGGGCACGTACGAGTAGGCAGGGAACCCTTCGACCAACGCCCGTGGTGCACGTGTACCCCGCCGGTCACTGGTTGCTCGGTGGTGCTGCGACAGGAGTATCGTCTTCATGAGCCTTCTCTTCGGATACATGGCCAACGATCCAGGTCTTCTCAGGTCGGCGCTGCTGCCCTGCGCGGATCTCGTGCGCGCCAGCGAGTGTCCCGATGGCTGGGGCGTCGGCTTCTTCCAGGGCGGCGAGATCCTGCTGCAGCGCCACCCCAAGCCGCACCCCGAGGGCGTCGACTTCTACACCCGGCTGCGCGAGCTGCGCACCGACAACGTGGTCGGCCACGTGCGCGCCGCCACCGTGGGCGGCCAGAAGAACGAGAACACGCACCCGTACCGCTTCCGCAGCTGGCTGTTCGCGCACAACGGGACCATCCAGCGCTTCCGCGAGGTCGAGAAGCGCATCGTCGAGACCATCCCCGAGTTCCTGCTGCGCAACATCCGCGGCCAGACCGACTCCGAGACCGTGTTCCACCTGTTCCTGGCCTTCCTGCACGACAGCGGCAAGCTCGACGACCAGACCATCCAGCCCAAGGTCGCCGCCACCGCGCTGCGCTCGACGGTGGCCTTCCTGGATCGCCTGATCGGCGAGCCGACCGACTTCAACGTGGTGCTGACCAACGGCCGCCTCATGCTGGCGGCGCGGCGCGGTCGCCCCATGCTGCTGCACCGGCAGCACGGCGTGAAGGAGGCCCCGCCCGAGCGCGTGGCCACCCTGCCCGAGCGCAGCGGCAAGCCGATCTGGCACGAGCACCTGCGCTCGGTGCTGGTGGTGTCGGATCCCAACCCGGCCGCGGGCCAGCCCGACGGCACCACCGAGGTGACGGATGACACAATCGTGGCGGTCAGCCGCGACCTGTCGGTGGAACTGATTTCCCTCGCCTGACGCCTTGGCGTAAGATCCAGCTGTATCCAGCTGTGTCTTAGCCTGCGAGGGTCACATGCGTCGCTCCGTCGTCGTCCGCTTGGCCTTGGCCTTGGCGTTGTCCATGGCCGCGGTGCTGTCTACAGCCGCTCCCCGACTCGCCCACGCCCAGAAGCCATCGGCCAAGGATCTCGAGACCGCCAAGAACCACTTCTTGAGCGGCGCCTCCTACTACAAGGAGGGCCTCTACACCGACGCCATCCGCGAGTTCCAGCGCTCGTACGACCTGTCGAAGAAGGCCGACATCCTCTACAACATCGCGCAGTGCCACGGCAAGCTGGGGGACGACCCGACCACCGTGGTGTTCCTGGAGCGCTACCTCGCCGAGAAGCCCAACGCCGACGACAAGACCGCCGTCGAGGTCTGGATCAAGAACCTGAAGGCCAAGATCGCGGCGGCCAGCCGGCCCCCCGAGCCGTCGCCGACGCCGTCGCCGTCCGCCAGCCCCGAGCCGTCGCCCTCGCCGTCGCCGCTGGCCAGCCCGGAGCCGACCCCGTCCCCGTCGCCGTCGGCCAGCCCGGATGACGATCTCCTGCTGCCCAAGACGACCACCCGCGTGGTGCAGCGCGACCGCGGCAAGACCACGCGCCTCATCGGCTACATCACGGCCGGCGTCGGCGTCGCCATGATCGGCGGCGGGATCTTCTTCGGCATCAAGGCCAGGCAGAGCGCCGACCACCTGGAGGCCTACCTGCTGCCGCCCGACCAGGGCGGCGTGCGCGGGATCTACGACCAGGGCGCCAAGGACATCGAGGACGAGGGCCAGCAGCGCGAGAAGAACTCCATCATCCTGTACAGCGTGGGCGCGGTGGTCACCGTGGGCGGCGGCGTCCTGTGGTACCTCGGCCACCGGCGCCGCGCCGAGTCGGTCACCATCACCGAGCGCCAGATGTCCGTCACCGGCATGTACGTGCCCGGCGGCGGCGGCGCCGTGGTCCAGGGGCAATTCTGATGGGCCGACGGATCGCGCCCAAGCTCGCGCTGAGCAGCCTGCTCGCGCTGGCCAGCTGCTACTCGCCCAGCCTGGTCGACGGCTTCGACTGCGACCCCAGCGGCAACCTGCCGCTGTGTCCGAGCGGCTTCAGCTGCAACCTGGTCGACCAGAAGTGCTACGCCGAGCTGCCCGGGCCGGGCAACGACGGCGGCGTGCCCGGTGACGGCGCCACCACGGACGACACCGTGGTCGCGGCGGCGCCCATCATGCTCGGGCGCGGCGACCGGGTCGCGGTGGCGCGCACCACCGCGGGCGCGCGCGTCGCCTGGCAGGAGCCGGCCCAGGCCGGCGGCACCGGCACCACGATTCGCTGGGTCGACGTCGATAACAGCGGCAGCCATACCGCGCCCCAGGTGTTCGCCCAGGGCAGCCAGCTGCGCAGCGGCCTGGTCGGCGCCGGCAGCATGGTGCCGTTCTTCGGCTGGCTCACCAAGGAGTCCAGCAGCACCCAGCTCACCGTGACCACCGCCGGCAGCGTGATGAACCTGAGCGCGCTGGCCGACGACGCGCCCTGGGCCATCGCCTCGGCCAGCACCAACGGCTACGCCGCCTTTGTCCGCCCCGACGCCAACGATCCCGCCAAGCGCGCCGTCACCATCGCGCGCTGGACCGGCGGCAACGTCACCCGCATCGACCTGCAGAGCTTCAGCACCCGCATCCGGTCCATCGATCTGGTGGCGGCCGAGGACAACAGCGGCCTGGTGGTGGCCTTCGTCGAGGTCGACGATCTGCTGGGCACCATCACCACCGAGCGCCTGCACGTCCAGCGCGTGCGCACCAGCGATCTCAAGCCCGACTGGGCGACCACCATCGACACCGACAGCCAGGGCGGCCCCATCTCGGTCGACGGCCTGCTGCGCAAGCCGCGCCTCGCGCTGAGCGGCCGCGGCGGCCTGATCCTGGTCGGCTACGAGAAGCGCCTGCGCGTCGGCGCGGTGGCGCTGCAGTACAGCAACGGCGACCGCGTCGGCAGCACGACCTACCTGGAGGCCACGTCGACCCAGCCCGCGCCGCTGGCGATGCCGGTGGCGGGGGGCAGCGCCAGCGCGACGCCGACCGCCATCATCCTGGGCATCGGCGCCCTGCTGCGCGGGCCGCTGGTGCGCGCCGGCGTGGTGCCTGCGATGTCGCCGGTCAGCCAGGGCGTCAACCTGACCAGCCCGTTCGCGCTGGGCGACGAGCTCGGCAACGTCTATGTGATGATGCAGGAGGGCGGCGACAGCGGCGGCGACGTCAAGGCGTTCGCGATGCAGTCGGGCTGGCCCGCGACCGGGCTGATTCTGAACTCGGCAGCCAATCGCGGCGGCAACGACCACGCCTCGGTGCGGCGCGGCGGCGGTGGCGTCATCGCCGCCTGGCTGGAGAACGTGCGCCTGAGCAGCGAGGTCTGGTACCAGGTGGTGGCGGCGGACGCCAGCAAGCTGGCCAAGTGAGGCGCGCCGTGCGCAGTAGCGGGCGAGGGACTCGACCTGGACAGCGGCCCGGGCTGACGCTGGCGCTGGGTGCGCTGGGCGCGCTCGGCCTGGGGGCCGCGCTGGCGAGCTGCTACTCGCCCAGCCTGGTCAGCGGCTTCGACTGCGACCCCGCCAACGCGGAGCCGCGCTGCCCCGACGGCTTCACCTGCAACCTGCCCGACCAGAAGTGCTACCGCCCGGGCGAGCTGCCCGGGGACATCGACGCCGGCACCCCTGGCGACGACGGCGGCATCGTGGTCATCGACGGCGGCACCATGCGCGCGCAGCCCATCAAGGTCAGCGACGGTCGCCGGGTCGCGCTGGCCAGCACCAGCAGCGGGGCTCGGCTCGCCTTCGAGGATCCACCCAACGTGGCCAACCCGCCCACCGCGCAGATCCGCGCCGTCGAGCTCGACAACAATGGCAGCGTCATGGGCAGCCCGATCGCGCTGTCGACCGTCGCGGTCAAGCCGCGGGATCGCCTGCTCGGTGAGGGTGATCAGATCGCCGCCTTCGGCTGGATCGAGTACGACACCGTCGACGCCACCCGCCAGGAGCTGTGGATCCACGCCGGCGGCAACGCCGGCGCGCAGCAGATCTCGCAGCAGGTGGTGACCGGCAAGGGCTTCCCGTTCGACATCGTGGTGCGCGGCAACCGCGCCTATGCGATCTACGCCGATGGCGTGGGCACGCGCCTGATGGCGCGGCGCATCGACGGCACGCCGGGCAGCGCCACCACGCTGACCAGCGCGGCGACGGCGGCCGTCATCGACGAGCTCGACGCCACGCTGGCGTCGGACGGCGATGGCCTGCTGGTGACCTGGCACGAGATCGCGCCCTCACCGACCTCGGGCAACCGCGAGGAGATCCGGGCGGCCCGCTTCTCGGCCGGCAACTTCAGCCCGGTGTGGAACGCCTCGCTCGAGACCGTGAGCAGCTTGCAGCGCGGTGTCCTGCGCCGGCCGCGGGTCTCGGCCTCGAGCATCGCGCTCGCGGTGGGGGTGGCGTGGGAGAACGGGACCAGCACCATCAGCCGCGGCCTGCCCTATGGCGGGGGTGGCGCCACGGTGGGGCCACCCGAGTCGGACTTCGCGCAGCCCCAGGTCATGGTGCTCCCGCAGGCCAGCGGCGGCATGCTGTCGTCGGTCCAGAGCTACCTGTTCGGCACCCACCGGGCTGGCGCCGCCGACGACCGTGGCCCGCTGCTGCGCCGGCGCGTGCCGGCCTTCAGCCCTACCCTGCCCGACCTGGGCAGCCGGGTCGCGGCGCTGGCGGTGGCTGGCGACGCCGACCATGCCTACATCGTTGGCCAGGACGGCAGCACCAGCAGCGGCAACGTGTTTGCGTGGGGTTCAGCGGCCGGCTGGGCCCCCGGCGGCCTGCGCGTCAACACCAACACTGACGCGGCGCGGCCAGAGGTCGCGGTTTCTCGCCGTAATGGCGGTGGGATCCACGTGGCCTGGGTCGAGAACGGCGCCAACGAGGGCCAGGTCTTCGTGCAGACCCTGAAGGCAGATTCGACCACCGCACGGTAGATCCCGTAGCGATTTCGGGCGTCCCTAGCCTTCACGGAGGCTACGGATGCTGAACCGGACACGCTGGATCGTCGTCGCTGCTGCGGGGTTGACCGTCGCGGCGGCGGCCTTGAGCTGGGGCAAGCGCAGCAAACAGGAGGCGCCCCCACGCCACGGACCGGTGACCATCAAGCCGCCACCCGCGAGCAGCCAGGCCGGCGCGCTCAAGCTGTCGGCCGCGCTGTCGAGCAGCAAGCTGCTGGTCGGCGGCGACGGTCGCGTCTACCTCGACGTCGATCTGACCGCGGCCAAGCTGGCCTCGCTGGCGCGCCCGCGGGTGACCATCGCGCTGGTGATCGATCGCTCGATGTCGATGGACGGGGCGCGACTGGTCGACGCCAAGCTGGCGGCGCAGCGCCTGGTCGATGCGCTGCAGGACGGTGATCGGGTGACGTTGATCAGCTTCGGCACCGACGTCACCGTGCTGGCGCCGACCCTGGTGCTGCGCGCCGACAGCCGCGCCGAGCTGCGCTCGCGCATCAACGACATCCGCGCCGTGGGCAGCACCAACATGTCGGAGGCGCTGCTGCGCGCGCGCGCCGAGCTGGCGCGCACCATGGCGCAGGACGACGTGACCCGGATCGTGCTGCTGTCGGACGGCGAGCCCAAGGCGCCCGGCCTGACCGAGATCAACGACTTCGCCCTGCTGGCCGACGAGAGCCAGCACCTGGGCATGCCCATCAGCACCATCGGCGTCGGTGACAGCTATCGCGAGGACATCATGCGTGCGATGGCCGAGCACAGCGCCGGCCAGTTCCACCACGTCGAGGACTCGCAGGGGCTGACCAGCATCATCGACAGCGAGCTGGCCTCGGTGTCGACCACGGTGGCCAAGCGCACCCAGGTGGTGCTCGAGCTGGCGCCGGGCGTCGAGATCGATCGCGTGTTCGGCTACCCGTACAGCAGCGAGGGCAGCACCCACGTGGTGCAGATCGGCGACCTCGCCAGCGGCCAGCAGCGCAAGCTGGTGGTGCGGCTGCGCGTGCCCGCGACCGAGGTCGGCACCCGCGCGGTGGCGCGCGTGGACGTCAGCTTCGACGACGTCGGCAGCAAGCAGAGCGGCCTGGTCATCGGCACCGCGGTCGACGTCGAGCTGTCGCGCGACGTCGACGCCGTCGGGGGCAGCCTGAACCGCGCCGTGCAGGCCAAGGTCGAGCAGGTCGAGAGCGCGGCCACCATCGACGACGCCATGGCGCAGTACAAGGCCGGCCAGATCGAGGAGGCGCAGCAGCTGCTCGAGCGCCGCCTGTCGGCCTCGACGGCGATCGCGCCCACGCTGGCCAGCCCCGAGCTCGACGCCAGCAACGCCGGCCTGCGCAAGCTCAACGAGCAGGTGCGCGCGCGTCCGGCGGCGGGCTCGTCGGCGGGTTCGAACATGATGAAGGGCGCCGCGATGGACGCCTTCCAGAGCGCACGCTAGTTCCAAACGCCCCCTCCACGCGCGGCCAGATGAACCTGGGTCGGGTCGCAATGAACCTGGGTCGGACCAATTGGACCGGACAACTGGCCTGCCAAGGCAGGCCAGTTGACGCGTAGCGTCGCGAAAACACAGAGCGGACGTGGCAAGGCCTGGCCAACACCGGCAGGACGCCACGTCCGCATTGTTTTCGGCATCGGATGCGCGTTTTATACAGCGCGTCATGAATGTGGTTTGGGCTCCTTGACACGCCGCGTTAGCGGTGATACATGGTGACTCATGATGAGTGGACAGGAGAGAAAGGCCGCCGAGCGTCAGGCTCGTCGGCGTCGCATCCAGCGGGTGGCTCGCAAGCTGTTCGCCGACCGCGGCTTCCAGCGCACCACCATCGAGGACGTCGCCCGGCGTGCGGGTCTCAGCGTGGGGGCGATCTACCTCTACTTCAAGAGCAAGGAGGAGCTCTACGTCTCCCTGCTGCAGGACAACCTGCTCACGCTCCACAAGGAGCTGGTGCGGGTCCGTCGCAGCGAGGGCACGCCCCGCGATCACCTGCAGGCGGCGTGGCGCTACGCGGTGCGCTATGCGTACCAGAACCCGGACGCCTACCGCATCTTCCTCTTCCTCAGCAGCCCGACCCTGCACGACCAGGTGGGTGACGCGGTGCTGGCCGAGGTCGGGGGCGCGGCGAACGCCTGCATCTCGACCATGGCGGACCTCATCAGCGCAGGCGTGGCCGCGGGGATCTATCCCGCGTGCGACGTGCAGGCGCAGGTCGACGTGCTGGCCTCGTCGTTCCTGAGCCTGGTGCTGCTGCACGCCACGCGCGCCAACATGGCCGCGCCGGCGGCGCCGCTGCCCAGCGCGGGCGCCAACGACACCGCGACCGCCGATGCGGCCGACGACCTCGAGGAGGCGCCGCCGATGGCGCCGCCGACCGGGCCGATCGACCTGCACGCCGAGCTGGTGCTGGCGACGTTCGAGGCCGGGCTGATGTCGGCCCCGCGCACGGCGCGCCCGGCTGCCGCGAGCAACGCGGCCGCCGCCAGCGCGGCGTAGCCAGCGACGGCTCCGGACGGCGTCCGAGCGGTACGACCTCTCAGAGGTCGTACCGCACGCCGACGCCGAAGAACAGCCAGCTCGAGGTGTACGTGCCGTTGCCCACGATGGGCGGCGCGGGATCGGCCGGATCACGCTGGCGGATCCCGGTGATCTGACGGACCTGGCTGTTCGTCACCTTGGTCTCGGGCTGCAGCACATAGCCGAACACGGCGTCGAGGCCGAGCTTGCCGCTCGCCGAGCGCCAGCCGCCGCCCAGGGTCAGCATGTGCTTCGAGGTGTCGATGGTCAGCGGCGACAGCCACTCGACCGGCGGCGCGCCCTGCTCGAAGGCGTAGCCGCCGCGCACGCTGATGTTCTTCTGCTTGCCCAGGCCGGCCTCGACGCCGGCGTGGACGGCCAGCGTGTTCTCGAAGTTGCGCTTGATGATCTGCGGCGACAGGTCGTAGGTGCCGACCGCCGGCACGTCCTCGATGCGCGCGTCCGGGGTGACCCGGATCTCGTCGTGCATCGACCACATCTCGTAGTCGACCGCGACCTCGGCCCGCACCGCCGGGGTCGGGCGCGCCTCGACGCCCGCGCGCAGCGTCGGCGGCAGCGTGAACTCGGTCTCGCCGCTGTCACCCTGCATGCGCGCGCCGTCGAAGAAGGCCGCTGAAGGCAGGCGCACGCGCATCTGGCCCGAGGCGCGCACCCAGGTCGGCAGCTGCGCCGACAGGCCGACGCGCACCTTGGGATAGGCCACCTGCATGCCCACGCTGGCGGTCGGGTTGAAGAAGCCGGTCTGATCGATCTGGCCCACGGCGTCGAACTCGGGATCCTCGGGTGCGCAGATGGTCTCCGACGGGCACGACGAGATCACGATCTGCGAGCTGTACGACACGAACAGGTTCTGCACCGTGGCGCCCAGGCGCAGGTGCTTGCCGACCTTGTAGCCGGCGCCCACCACCAGCGACGCGATGATGGTGCCGTCGGAGTTGACCGCGGAGTAGCGCTGCGGGCCCTCGACCGGGAAGCTGGCCAGGCCGGCGTAGGGCGCGATCAGCACCACCGCGCCCGCCAGCTTGTCGGAGAACGAGTGGCCGACGCCCAGGGTCGGGATGACCTGCGGCGAGGCCCCGTTCTCGACCTTGGGCTGCTCCTGCACCGTGCCGGCGTCGCGATGGAAGGTCGACGAGTTCGACACCAGCGCCAGATCCAGCAGCATCGACCAGCGCGTGCGCCGGGCGTCGCCGACCTCGGGCGCCTCGCCGGCCAGCGAGGCCAGGCCGGCCGGGTTGTACCAGACCGCGTGCAGGTCATCGACGCCGGCGACGAACGCCCCGCCCCGCCCCATCGGCCGCACGCCGCGCCCGGGCAGCCAGAAGCCCGCCGCCTGCGCCGCGGGTTCGAACACCAGCGCCGCCGACAGCGCCGCCGTCAGCGTCGCGGCGGCCAGCCACACACTCCGTCTCATGGGCCCGGAACCTTTCTCAGTCGTCGTGACGGAGCTTGACGATGTCGATGAACTTCTTGAGGCCGCGCTTGTTGTCGGCGAGGAAGCCGCGGATCTGCGCGAAGCCGTTCTGGAAGTCGGCGGCCAGGAAGGGCGCGCCGACGTTGACGCCGGGGTTCTGCCGGTTGACCTCGTGCACCGCCTCGAGGATCTCGCTGAGCGGCGTGCGCCCGGGCACGTGCTCGCGGAACAGGTTCTGGATCAGCTTGGTGAAGGTGCCCTTCACGCCGGCCTCCTCCTCGCGCAGCATCGAGCGCCGCATCAGCACCAGGTTCTGATCCACGAAGCCGAGCTCGGGATCGACCACGCGCCCCATCATCTGCGCCACCGGCGCCAGGTCGGCGTCGTCGATGAACAGCTGCGCGATGTCGGCCGCCGCGGTGACCGAGGTCTGGAACGAGTCCGAAGCGCCGACGTCGTCGGTCAGGTAGGCCAGCAGGCCGTCGAGCTGGTCACGCGCCGCGGCGTCGCCCTGCAGCGCCAGCAGGAAGTCCGCCAGCGAGGCGAACATCGGGCCGGTCAGCATGCGCTCGGCGTCGGCCGGCAGGGTCTGGCCCAGCCACACCAGGGTGTCGCCGCTGGTGCGGTGCGCGCTCAGCCGGCCGCGCAGGAAGTCGACCACCGGGACCAGGATGCCGCGCAGCCGGCGATCGCGGAAGCGCCACATGGTGCCGACCTTCTCGCCAGCGAACATCTGATCGGCCATCGACGACGCCGCCTCCTGCCAGGCCACCGCCTCGACGTTGCCGCCGTCCCACAGCATGCGCTTGCGCGCATAGGCGTCGGCCAGCACCAGGTAGGGCGAGATCGGCGTCACCATGGCGCGCCCGTCGGCGGTCGGCAGCGTGGTCAGCCCCGAGCGCGTCTTGATGCCGGCCTTGGGCTCCAGGATCCAGCGCGCCGCGGCGGCCAGCACCTCGGGTGCCCGCTTGCCCGCGCTGGTGCGCAGCGCGTTGATGGTCGGCGCGCCATCGACGAAGGCGTCCAAGAGCTCGGTCTTCTCGAGCACGTCGATCATCTGCGTCTCGTAGCGCATGGCGCCGCTGCCGTAGGCGTAGCGCGGCGCCGTCGCGTTGGTGAACTGGTGATCGAGCGAGTCGCGCGTCGGCCAGTGCTTGTGCATGACGCTGAACAGGTCGACCAGGATCTTCTCGGCGTTGTGGTCGGCGAAGGCCTGCGCGATGGGGCGCAGCTTGTCGTAGAAGCCCTCGGCCTCCCACACCGGCAGCGCGCCGACGTGCATGTCGATGAAGCGCTCGCCAGTGCGCGTGCGCGCGGGGTCGGCGGTGTCGGAGATGAAGTCGGGCGGAGGGTTCAGGAACAGCACGCGGTTGAGCGACGCCGGGGTCGGGTGCGTGGTGAAGCCGTCGATGGTGGACGAGCTCTCGATCAGGCTGTCCGAGATGACCGCGCGCACGACCGCGTTGAGGTTCTTGAGCTCCAGGAACGCCTTGGGCCGGATGCGCCCCTTGTAGTCGGTCGAGGTGTTGCCGCTGGCGTCCTTCAGGTAGGCGATCGACTGCACGTAGAAGACCGCCAGGTCGTCGATCTGGAACAGCTCGCACTCGTTGTTGAAGGTCTGCACCGTGATGCCGAACTGGCGGATGCGCGCGCCTGCCTTGGAGCACAGCCGGGCCCCGTTGGCGTCCGCGATGGTGTGCAGCAGGCGCTGCAGGATGCTGCGATTCAGCCCCGAGTCGGTCATGCCGGCGCCGCGCCCCACCGGGGTCGCGAAGGTGCCAGTGAGGGCCTGGTTGGGGCCGTTGACGTCGAAGCGATCCTTGAACTTCATGTACTTCACGAACAGCGGGCCGAGCCCCTTGACCTCGGGCTTCTCCAGCGCGCGCAGCAGATCCTCGGTCAGGCCCGGCGTGCGCAGGATGCGCACCACGATGGGCACCAGGTCGTCGTACAGCGGCGAGGTCGCCGGGATGGTCGACTCCGGGTGCGCCTTGCCGAGGTCGGCGACCTTGAGCAGCGAGCCGATCAGGCGTGACGCCACCGCCTCGCGACCGGCCACGTTGGCGTCGGTCTCGGTGGCCAGCAGCGCGCGCGCGATCTGCAGGGTGTCGTCGATGGCCGGGTCCTGCAGGATGAGCAGGTAGCCGTGGATCATGTCGAGCAGCGGCGCGTTTGCGGTGTCGTAGCCCTTGTAGGTGACCGGCTTGGTGCCGATGATGCGGCTGGCGTCGGGCACGCGGGTGCCCAGCAGCGCCGAGGCGCCGCGGATGAACTTGGTGCCGGTCTTGCGCATGGGATCGAACAGCTCGAGCGCCTCGCGGGCCAGGCCCGCCAGCACGGTGCGGTCGAGATCGCGATAGCGGTACAGCGTCGGCCCGGCGGCCATCTGCAGGGCGCGGCCCTGGGCGTCGCGCGGCGTCCCGGTGGCGTCGACCAGCGGGGTGGCGAACGGCGTCGGGGGCTGGAACGGCATGCCCGCGGCGTCGACGAAGCGGCCCTCGGCGTCGATGTCGGCCAGGCCGTCATTGTTCTTGTCGA
Organism: Polyangia bacterium; assembly: GCA_044229835.1. Classification (GTDB taxonomy): domain Bacteria; phylum Myxococcota_A; class Polyangia; order Haliangiales; family JADYYK01; genus JADYYK01. The sequence goes on from JBGASF010000164.1 coordinate 15,322, forward strand.
CGAACTTGGAGCGCGCCGGGTTGTTGAGCGCGGTCGGATCCACCGCGGCCAGGCCGCGGAAGTCGCGCACCACCAGCGCGCGCGGCTTGCTGGTCGACAGCTCGGGGCTCTCGGTGAAGAGCAGGTCGAGCGCCAGCTTGAGGGTGCGGTCGGCGGCGCCCGGGTTGGCGGTGACGTCGGTGGCGCCGAGCTGCGCCGACAGCGCCTTCATGAGCTGCTTGAACTCGACCGCCGCGCTGCCGCCGCTGCCGCCCTCGGCCGGCGCGATGGCGGCGACCTGGGTGCGCAGCAGGGTGTCGAGCTCCGGGTAGGCGGCGATGGCGGTCATGACGCCGACCGCGGGTGACACCGGCGCGGTGGTCGACGCCGACAGCGGGCGGTAGCCCAGCCGGTAGTCGAGGTGCTGCATCGCCGTGAGGAAGGGCTGATCCTTCTCCATCATGTCGAGGACCTGGGCGGCCTTCTCGATGGTCAGCTGCACGGTGTCGTCGTCGTACAGCGAGGTCATGGCGACCAGCATCTTCTGCAGGTCGGTCTTGAGCGCGGGCGGGATGGCGGCGTCGATGGCGGTGATCAGCCGGTCGCGATAGGTGGTCAGCGTGCGCAGGCGCTCGGGGGTGTCGGAGGGAGCATCGCCGCCGCTGCGACAGAGATCGCGGAAGTTGTCGCCGCGGACATCGACGCGGCCGTCGCCGTCGTTGAGGTCCTCGAGGTAGGCGACCCGCTTGCAGCCCAGGGTGTAGACCCGCTGACCGAAGCTGCCCGTGTCGGCTGGTTTACGCGTCGTGTCGAAGTCCCGGGCACAGCTGGCTGCGAGGGTGACGAGCGCCAGCGCGGGAACCGACCAGAAACGAACTTGACGCATATGCGACTCCTGCCGTTAGTCCAAACGAAACGCGACATCCCAGGCTACCCGTGCGGATTTCGTGGGTCAATGGCTGTAGCGCTGGTATCCTGCCGCCCGCGATGGCGCCGGGACTACCGGAGCAGTTCGGAAAGTATGTCCTCCTGGAACGGCTGGGGGCCGGCGGCATGGCCGAGGTCTTCCGGGCGGTCCTGCGCGCCGAGGGCGGCTTCGAGAAGCAGGTCGCCCTCAAGCGCGTGCTGGCGCCGTTCGAGGACCAGGAGGACTTCGTCACCCTGTTCATCGACGAAGCCAGGATCGTCGCGGCCTTGAGTCACACCAACCTGTGCCAGGTGTTCGACTTCGGCGACGTGAATGGTTCTCATTATCTGGCCATGGAGTTGGTCGAGGGGCTCGACCTCGGCCACCTGGTGGAGGCGTGCGAGAAGGCCGGGCAGCCGTTCCCGCACGCCTCGGCCGCCTTCGTCATCGCCGAGGCGGCGCGTGGGCTCGACTATGCCCACCAGCGCAAGGACGCCGAGGGCGAGGCGCTCGGGATCGTGCACCGCGATGTCAGCCCGCAGAACCTGCTGATCTCGTCGACCGGCGAGGTCAAGGTGACCGACTTCGGCATCGCCAAGGCGGCCGGCAAGCGCCATCGCACCGCGACCGGCGTGGTCATGGGCAAGCTGCGCTACATGTCGCCCGAGCAGGTGGTGGGCGCGCTGGCGCTGGATCCGCGCTCGGACATCTTCTCGCTCGGCGTCATCCTGTTCGAGCTGCTGGTGGGCGGACCGATGCACCAGGGCGTCGGCCAGGTGCGCGCGGCCGAGCTGCTGCACAGCCAGGATGCGCCGCTGGCGTCGTCGCGTGCGCCCGACGTGCCGCCCGAGCTGGACCGCATCTGCGCGCTGGCGCTGGCGCGGGATCGCGACAAGAGGTACGTGCGGGCGGCGGACATGGCGCGCGATCTGGCGCGCTGGCTGTCGAGCGCGGCGCCGGGCTTCACGCGCGAGGATCTGGGCGCGCTGGTGACCCGGATGGCGGCGGTGGCACGGCCGAAGCGGGCGGGGTCCAAGGGTGGCGACAAGGCCGCGGGCGGCGACAGGGCGGCGGGCAGCGACAAGGGCAAGGACGGCAAGCTGCTGACGGCCGCCGAGGTGGCCGCCACCG
>JBGASF010000165.1:0-17254 GCA_044229835.1 Polyangia bacterium
GCCCCCCCGGGGCCCGCCGCTGCGCGCGGCCGCCCCCGGGGTCGGGGCTCGGCGCGGGCCCCCGGGGGGGGCCCCGCCGCCGCGCAGCCCGTCGCCCGAGGCACCCGCCACCTCGGCCGCGCGGGGCCGACCTGCTGGCTGGAGGTGCGCCGCAGGAGGCCGCACCGGTGACCACGACGGGAGCCAGCCCTCGGAGCCCACGAGTCGAGGAGGCTGCCGGGCGCTGACCGAGCAACAACCATCCAGCCCGCTCAGTGTGAGCGCGCGGCCAGGCGGGCGGTGCGGCGGGCGTGAGCGTCGGCCTCGCGGCGGCGTTCGTCGTCGGTCGCGGGGGCCAGGGGCTCGAGGACGCGGGGCTTGCGCTCGATGGCGTCGAGGGCGACGAACGTGAGGTAGGCCTTGGTGGTGCGGCGGCGGGCGCCGGTGCGCGGGTCCTCGACCTCGACCAGGACGCCGACCTCCATCGAGGTGCGGAACACGGCGTTGACCGAGGCGCGCAGCACCACCAGGTCGCCGAGGCCGATGGGCGCCATGAACTGCAGCGCGTCGACCGCGGCGGTGACCGCGATCCCTCCGGCGTGGCGCGAGGCGGCGACCGCGGCGATCTCGTCGATCCACTGCATGATGGTGCCGCCGAAGATGGTGCCCAGGGCGTTGGTGGCGGGCGGCAGGACGAAGTGCGTGGTCTCGGTGCGCGATGCCGACGGGGGCTTGGCCATGCCTCGCAATAGCACGACTGGAATGTTACGTTGCGCGCCATGTCCACCAGCACTGGAACGCTCAAAGGCAAGACGCTGTTCATCACCGGGGCCAGCCGAGGCATCGGCCTGGCCATCGCGCTGCGCGCCGCGCGCGACGGCGCCAACATCGTGATCGCGGCCAAGACCGCCGATCCGCACCCCAAGCTGCCCGGGACCATCTACACCGCGGCCAAGGACATCGAGGCCGCCGGGGGCAAGGCCCTGCCCTGCGTCGTCGACGTGCGCTCCGAGGAGCAGGTCCAGGAGGCCGCAGCCAAGGCGGTGGCGACGTTCGGGGGGATCGACATCCTGGTCAACAACGCCAGCGCGATCCACCTCACCGGCACCGTGGCGACGCCGATGAAGCGCTACGACCTGATGCACCAGATCAACACCCGCGGCACCTTCCTGTGCTCGCAGGTGTGCATCCCGTACCTGGAGAAGGCGGAGAACCCGCACATCCTCAACCTGTCGCCGCCGCTCAACATGGAGGCGCGCTGGTTCGCGCCGCACGTGGCGTACACGATGGCCAAGTTCGGCATGAGCCTGTGCGTGCTGGGCATGGCCGAGGAGCTCAAGCCGCAGGGCATCGCGGTCAACGCGCTGTGGCCGCGCACGGTCATCGCCACCGCGGCAGTGCAGAACCTGCTCGGCGGCGACGGCTCGATGGCGGGGTCGCGCAAGCCCGAGATCATGGGCGATGCCGCGCACGTCATCCTGACCCGGCCGTCGCGCGAGTGCACCGGCAACTTCTTCGTCGACGACGAGGTGCTGGCCAGCGCCGGCGTCAAGGACCTCGACAAGTACGCCACCAAGCCGGGCACGCCGCTGATCCCTGATTTCTTCATCTAGTCCGGCCACTCCGTGGCCGGACTGGATGTCCGTCTCCGTCTCCGTCTCCGGCTCCGTTCCGTCTCCGTCTCCGGCTCCGTTCCGTCTCCGCCCCCGCCCCCGCAACGTTGGTTCCAGGTCGCACCCCGCGGCGCATCACCGGGCGTGCACCGGGGCCCACGGGCCCCAGTTCGACACCTCCATGTATGCACAGCCGCGTTGCTGCGACGCGGCACGCGGCTTGCTGAAGCATGGGGTCGATGCGCACCGACATCCCCACCATCCCCGCCAACGACCTCATCGCCGACGAGACCCCCCGCCTCATCGCCATGCGCGCGGCGCGCAACTGCTTCGAGCTGTTCGCCGACGTCGACCGCTGGCCCGAGTGGGTGCCCGGGCTGCGCGACGTGCGCACCATGGTGCGCACCGTGCGCGATCGCGCCTGCGAGGTCCTGCTCTCGGCCGACCTCGGCGGCCAGCGCGTCGGCGGGCGCATCGGCATCGCGATCCACGAGCGCGCCCTGTCGATCGGCTTCCGCTCGCCGCCCGACATGCGCCTGCAGCTCAGCGGCGCGGTGCAGTTCCGCGCCATCGACGAGCAGAGCTGCATCATCATGTACCGCGTCGACATGCACGGCCACGACGCCCGCGTGCTGCCCGACGCCCTGATGGGCGCCTTCCTGCGCTTCGTGCAGCACACCGTGCCGCCGCTGGCCGAGGGCAGCGCGCCGCACTCGCGCCCGCGCGTGATGACCACCGATGATCTGACCGAGGTCTTCCGCCCCGGCTCGCTGGCGTCGCTCGACACCGATCTCGAGTAGCCGGCCCGGAAGGAATCGGCTCCGGGCGGCGTTTGTACCGGAGTGCGCCCCCTGCCCCGCATCGTGGTGACCTGCCTGCCGCTGGCGCTGCTCGGCGCCACCTGCTCGCGCAAGCCGGCCGCGCCGGGGGCCGGGGGCGGCGCGCTGCCCGCGACCATCAGCACCGACGTCGGCACCATGAACGTCGAGGAGCGCTACATCCCCGGCGTGGTCGACTGCGAGATCGCCTACTTCACGGCGGCGCCTGCCGCGCTCGACGCCCAGGCCATCGCGGCGCGCACCTACCTGGCGCGCTGGCTGTCCGAACATGGCGCCGCCGCCACGGTGCCCATCGGGCCACACTTCCAGTGCTGGCGCGACCCGGTCTACCCGCGCTCGGCCGAGGCGGCGCGGCGCACCCGCGGCGTCCTGCTGCGCCACCAGGGCCAGCTCATCAGCGGCAACTATGCCGCGGGCGCCAGCAAGCTGGACGACGCCTGCACGCCGCCGGGCCCCGACGCCTTCGGCTATGACGGCACCTGGGACAGCATCCGGCGCGCCTTCGTGGTGCGCGGGCAGCGCCTGAGCGGGCCGGCCTGGACCGAGATCTTCGTGACCCGCAACGCCGGCCGGCGCGGCGACGCCGTGGAGGCCTCGCGCCTGGGCCCGACCCGGCCGTGGAACCGCGGCGCGCTGGGCCAGCACGCGGCGATCTGCCTGGCCGAGCGGCGCCGTCTGCCCACCGCGGCGATCCTGCGCCACTTCTACGGCGACGACATCGCCGTCGCCAGCGACTGACTCACTCGGTCAGGGTCAGCGAGGCGAAGAAGCGCGCGAGGTCGGCGCGGCCGGCGTCGGTCTCGGCGATCATCACGATGAAGTACAGCCGCCCCTTGTCGGCGTCGAGCAGCAGGCGGCCCTTGCCGCGAACCGAGGGCCTGTCCTGGTGGGTCAGCTCGAAGTCGCGCGCGCGCCGGCCGTCCAGCACCAGGTCCTGCGCGGGGCCGGCGTTGCACTGGAACATCTTGCTCAGCTCGGCGCCCATTGCGTCGAACAGCAGGTCCGACGAGTCGGTGTGCAGCTTGTCGGCGCTGACCGAGACCACGCCCAGCATGCGCTTGCCCCGGTTGTCCCCGTACATGGACAGCTGCATGTTGCTGCCGTCCTTGTCGTTGGCGACCTCCTCGGGCCTGCCCGGATAGTCGACCGCATAGCCCGCCCGGGGCGCCTGGTAGCGCTGCCAGGGTGTGCTGCTGCGCGCGGCGGCCGGGGTGGCGCCGCCGCAGCCGGCCAGCGCCAGCGCCGGCAGGGCCAGCGCCAGCGCCCACGCCAGCGCGGTCGACCTCACTTGATGTGCAGCGAGTCGAGGAAGCGACGCACCTCGGGGAAGGTCGTCGGCTCGGTCGAGATCACGATGGCCTGGAACACCCGCGTGGTCTTGGCGTCGTAGGCGATGCGCGCCATGCCGGTGAAGTCGCCGATGCCCGGCTTGCTGCCCGACAGCGAGAACTCGCGCGCGGGGCGGCCGTCGATCTCGATCTTGTCCTCCTTGAGGACCTTGCCGCCGATGGCGTTGACCATGCCGTCGCGCCCGCCGTCGAGGCCCTTCTCGACGTCGAAGGGCACGCCCTTGGGCAGGGTGTACTGGCCGCCCATCGAGAAGTAGGCCCGCTTGGCGGCCTCCTCGATGTGCATCGCCATGGTCGCCTTCATGGGGCCGACCGCGGTGTCGATCTGCTGCACCTGCTCGGTGGGCTTGGCGGGGAACTCCAGCGTGTAGCTGCCGTCGTCGCCGCTGTAGGGCACCCAGGCCACCTCGGCCGGCGGCGGCGCGCTGGGCGCCGGCGTCGCGCTGGGCGTCGCAGCCACGCTGGGGCTGCTCGAGGGCGCGCCCGGCGGCTTGATGCCGCTGCCCAGGTTGCTGCCGCCACCCGGCGGGTTCTTGGCCTTCTTCTCACACGCGCCGGCACCCAGTGCCAGAAGCAGCGCGCAACCGACTCCCATCAGCTTGCCAGTCATGGCCGGCATCATACTTCAGGGTCCGGCCCTGCGTTATCCTCGTCGTGTGCAGCGGCGACCTCGACCCTGGGCCATGCTCGCGGGCGTCCCGATCCTGGCGCTGGCGGCCGCCTGCGCGGGCAGCGGCGGCGCCCCCGGCCCGGGCGCAGGCCCTGCGGTCACGGTGGTGGTGACCGGCGACGCCGTGCTGACCGCCCAGGTCCGTGACCGGCTGCGCCGGCCGCTGGGCTTTCCGGCCGAGCTGCGCCTGGCCAACCTGCCCGGCCGCGAGGCGCCGGCGCCGGTGACCGGCCTCGATGGCGATCTGGCCGCGGCGCGCCAGGCCTATGTCGACGCCGACGTCACGCGCTGCCTGGAGCTCCTGGCCGGCGATCGCCACCTCGGGCTGCTGGCCCAGGCCCGCCCGGGCGAGGCCGCCCGCGTGCTGTTCTGGCGCGTGGCCTGCGACGTCGCCGCCGGAGACGAGCTGTCGACCAGCGCCGACGCCGGCAGCTTCGCCGCCATGGGGCTGGCCATCCCGCCCGACGCCGACGTCATCAGCCCCGAGGTCGAGGCGCGCATCGCCGCCGCGGCCCCCCGCCAGCAGCACCGCCTGACCATCGCCGCCAGCAGCACCGGAGCGCGCGTCCTGGTCGACGGGCGCTGGCGCGGCTGCGTGACCCCGTGCACCCTCGACCTGGCCGCCGGGGACCACGTGGTCGCCGTCGAGGCCGACGGCTTTTCGCCTGCATCACGCGTCATTCGTCTTGACGCTCCGTCAACAGAACAGTTCGAGCTGGCGCCGGCGTCGCCCACCGTGGCAGCGCAGCAGTGGCTGCGCCGCCACGCCAGCGGCGACCTCGAGGGCACCACCGCGCTGAACCTCCTGGCCATCGCGGTGCGCGCCCGCACCCTGGTCCTCCTGGTGGTCGACCGCCGTGACCAGGGCCGCCTGCGCGGCGTGCTGACCAGCGACGGCCTGGTGCTGGCGCGCGCCGAGGCCTCGTGGAGTCGGGGCCAGCCGCGCGACCTCTTGCGCGAGCTCATGCTGCGGGCGCACCTGCTGGCGCCACCCCCGCTGTACAAGCGGGCCGGCTTCTGGGTCGGGCTGGGCGCCGCCGCCGCGGTCGCCGCCGGCGTCACCGCCGCCATCCTGTTCGAGCCCGAGGTCGAGACCACGGTGAGGTTCGAGAAGTGACACGCGCGTGGCGACGGCTCGCGGTCGGGCTGGTGCTGGCGCTGGCCCTGACGCCGGCGCTGGGCTGTCGCGAGCACCACGCGGTCCGGCTCAACGCCGGCTTCGACCGCGACAGCGGCCTGCCCGATGGCTACCAGTGCGAGGACTCCAGCGGCACGATCCTGCTCGAGCGCGTCAAGCAGTCGCGCCTGTTCAGCGTCCGGGTCGACTTCATGCGCGTCAGCGGCGGGGTGCCGGTGTGCCGCGAGGGCGACCTGCACACCTGGTGCGAGGACCACCTGTGCGAGCGCATCACGCCGACGCCGCTGTGCTTCGACGCCGACTACACCGGCGGCGCGGCCTCGCTGCAGCCGGCGCTGGCCGCGCTGGCCCGGCTGCGCGACGAGGTGGTCATCCGGGATGCGCCCGACGGCGTGGTCATGGTGCGCATGATCGGCACCCTGCAGCCGTGCGCCGAGGACGTCGTCAATCCCGATCTGGTGGTCGGCTGTTCACGCAGCTGCCCGATCCGGCTCGACGAGGTCAGCGGAGACGTGCTCCTGACCCTGGGTGGCTTCCCGCGCGACTGCGAGCGCAACATCAAGGTCTGCGCGTCGCAGAACTTCCGCGAGCAGAACTGAGCCGGCGTCCGCCCCGCACACCGGCAGCAGCGGGTGGGGTAAGGTAGCGGGATGCTCGGCCGCGCAGCCCGGATCGCCGGGACGATGACGGTGCTGCTGGTGTGCGCCAGCGCGGTCCTGCTGCTGCGGGTCGGCAGCGCGGCGGCGGCGCCGCGCGACGTCGGCGCCCGGGCCCGCCGCGTGCTCGCCGAGGGCTACCAGACCGACCTCCCGGGTGTGCGCCCCGAGCAGGGCGACGCCGCGCGCGAGCGCTTCGCGCCCAGCCCGCCGCCGGAGTCCGACCAGGGTGGCAGCGTGGGCGGCGGCGCGGTGGCCTATGCGCTGCTGATCGCGGTCAGCGTCGCGCTGCTGGCGGGCCTCGGGCTGTGGCTGTGGCAGACCCTGCGCGGCGACGCCGGCCCGGTGCAGCTCCTGCCCGGCGAGAGCCCGGCCCCGGCGCAGGCCCTCGACCTCGAGCAGCCGCTGGCGGACGCCGACGGGCTGGCCCGCGCGGGGCAGTTCGCGGCCGCCATCCACGTCCTGCTCGGGCGCACCCTGGCCGAGCTGGCGCGGGTGCGCACGGTGGCGCTGCAGCCGTCGTGGACCAGCCGCGAGGTGCTGTCACGCCTGGGCGGCGAGCTGCCGGTGGGCGCGCGCCTGGCGCTGGCCGGCCTCATCGGCACCGTCGAGGTGTGCTGGTTCGGCGACGACGAGCCGACCGCCAGCGACTATGCGCGCTGCGTGGAGCAGTTCCAGCACGTGGTGCGCGAGGTCGCGGCGTGAGCGCCGCCAGCGCCGGCACCGGCGTGCCCGAGAGCGGCGGCCCCTTCAGCCGGCGCGCGCTGTGGTGGATCATCGGGGTGTCGTCGCTGTCCCTGCTGGTCGGGCTGGCCTACCTGGTGTTCGGCGACAGCGAGCCGCAGAGCTCGAGCGGCGCCAACAGCTTCTCGCGCTCGGCGCTGGGCCACCGCGGCTTCGTCGAGCTCCTGCGCACGCTGGACGTGCCCGTGATCGTCAGCCGGCACCAGTCGAACGCGCGCGCCACCGGCGGCCTGCTGGTGGTGGCCGAGCCGCGCGGCGGCGACGGCGACGGCGCCGCGGCGGGCGCCATGCTGCCCCGCCACGCCCCGCTGCTGCTGGTGCTGCCCAAGCGCATGGGCTGGCCCAGCCCGCGCCACCAGGGCTGGATCGAGGCCGCCGAGCTGGTGCCCACCAGCGAGGTCGAGCAGGTGCTGGCGACCTACGGCGTCGAGGGCACCGTCGCGCGCGGCGCCAGCCTGGCCGACCTCGGCGCCATCGGCGAGCTGGCCGGCCATGCCCCCGCGCTGGCCGAGCCGCAGCTCCTGACCGGCAGCAACCTGGCCCCGCTGCTCAGCGGCCCCGGCGGCATCCTCATCGGCGAGCTCATCACCGCCAACGACGACGCCGGCAGCGACGCGGCCACGCGCCGCATCGTGGTGCTCAGCGATCCCGACCTCATCGCCAACCACGGCCTCGACGACGGCGACAACGCCGCGCTGGCGGTGGCGCTGGTCGATCACCTGCGCAAGCACGGCGCCGTGGTCATCGACGAGGCCCACCACGGCTTCGAGCGCCAGTCGTCGCTCCTGACCATGATGGCGAGCTTCCCCTGGGTGCTCATCCCGCTGGGCGGGCTGCTCACGGTGATCGCGCTGCTGTGGGCCGGCGCCGGCCGTTTCGGAGCGCCGCTGCCCACGGCGGCGCCGATGGCGCGCGGCAAGCAGGCGCTGCTCGACAACACCGCGGAGCTCTTGCGCTCGGGCGGCCACACCGGCCACGTGCTCGATCGCTACCTCAAGAACGCCATGCAGGACGTCGGGCAGCGCCTGAACGCCGGGGCGCAGGTCGCGCCCGCCGCGCTGTCCGGCTGGCTGTCGCGCACCGGGCGCGCGCGCGGGGTGTCGATCGATCTCGAGAAGCTCAGCGCCGATGTCGCCGCGCTGCCGCGCGAGGGCCCCCGCCTGGAGGCCCGCGCCCTGGTCACTGCACGCGCAATTCACCGCTGGAGACAGGAGATGATCGATGGATCTCGCCGCGATTCTCGACGTCAGTAGCCGCCTCAAGGAGCAGGTGCGCCGCGTGGTCGTGGGCCAGGACGGGGCCATCGAGCTCATGCTGGTGGCGCTGCTCGCCGAGGGCCACGTGCTGCTCGAGGGCGTGCCCGGCACGGCCAAGACGCTGCTGGCGCGCACCTTCGCGACCGGGCTGTCGCTGAACTTCAACCGCATCCAGTTCACGCCCGACCTGATGCCCGGCGATCTCATCGGCACCAACCTGTTCAACTTCCAGACCAACCAGTTCGTGCTCACCAAGGGGCCGCTGTTCACCGAGTTCCTGCTCGCCGACGAGCTCAATCGCACCCCGCCCAAGACCCAGGCCGCGCTGCTGCAGGCCATGCAGGAGCGCGCGGTCACCGTCGACGGGCGCACCCACGACCTCGGCCCCGGCTTCATGGTGGTGGCGACCCAGAACCCCATCGAGCAGGAGGGCACCTATCCCCTGCCCGAGGCGCAGCTGGATCGCTTCCTGTTCAAGATCCGCATCGACTACCCGTCGCGCGACGGCGAGCGCGAGATGGTGCGCCTGCACGGCCACAAGACCTCCAGCCCGCGGCCCGAGGACTTCGCCGCCGAGGCCATCGCCACCCTGCCCACCCTGGTGGCCGCGCGCGAGCAGATCGCGACCATCCGGCTGTCCGAGCAGCTGGTCGACTATGTGGTCGATCTGGTGCGCGCGACGCGGACCCACCCGTCGCTGCGCTGGGGGGCGTCGCCGCGCTCGGCCAACATGCTGGCCACCGCGGCGCGCGCGGCGGCGGCCCTGGCGGGGCGCGACTTCGTGCTGCCCGACGACATCAAGGCCCTGCTGCGCCCGGCGCTGTCACACCGCATCCTGCTGGCCCCGGGCGCGGAGATCGAGGGCATCACCGCGGAGACCGTGCTGGGCCAGATCGCCGATCAGGTGCCGGCGCCCCGATGACGAGACGGCCCCCACCGCGGACGTGGCCCCGCTCATGAAGGAGCCCCGGACCAGACAGCGGGCCAGGGGCCCGCTGCCGAGGCAGGCCCGCCCATGAGGCCCACCGCACGCGCGGTCTGGGTCCTCGGGCTGACCGTGCCGCTGGCGCTGGCCATCGCGGTGGTCGACGCGCGCCTGTGGGCGGCGTGGACGGCGCACATCGGGGCCGCCCTGCTGCTGCTCCTGGCCGACGCCGCGCTGGCGCTGCCGCGGCGCCGCGTCACCGTGACCGCGACGCCGCCCGACGTCCTGTACATCGGCGACGCCGACCCGCTGCCCATCGTCATCACCAGCAAGGGCTGGCGCCGCGGCGGCACCCTGGAGGTGCTGGTCGACCTCGAGGGCGAGCTCGACCCGCAGCCGGCCACGCGGGTCACGGTGGATCGGCGCGGCGAGGCCCGGCTGGAGGTCGCCCTGGTGCCGCGACGGCGTGGCAGCGGCGTGGTCTCTGCGGTGTGGCTGCGCTGGACCGGGCCGCTGGGGCTGTCGTCGCGCCAGCTGCGCGTGCCGGTGGTCGAGACCGTGCGCATCGTGGCCAACCTGCGCGCGGTGCGCGGCGCGGCGCTGCGCATCCTGCAGGACCAGAGCTTCCTGCCCGGCCTCAAGGCCATCAACGCGCGCGACGCCGGGTCGGAGTTCGACAGCCTGCGCGAGTACCAGCCCGGCCTCGATCATCGCCACATCGACTGGAAGTCGTCGGCGCGCCACCGCAAGCTCCTGTGCCGCGAGTTCCGCGCCGAGCGCAACCACCAGGTCGTGCTGGCCTTCGACACCGGCCACCTGATGAGCGAGCCGCTGGGCGGGGTGCCGCGCCTCGACCACGCCATCAACGCCGGCCTGCTGGTGGCCTACATCTCCCTGAAGACGGGCGACCGCGTCGGGCTGTACGGCTTCGACGAGCGCGTGCGCGCCTTCGCGGCGCCGACCGCGGGGGTGGCCGCGATCCACCGGCTGCAGCGGCTGTCGTCCGACCTCGACTACTCGACCTGCGAGACCAACTTCACGCTCGGCCTCGCCGAGCTGTCGCAGCGGCTGACCCGGCGCTCGCTGGTGGTGGTGCTGACCGACTTCGCCGACACCGTGACCGCCGAGCTGATGGTCGAGAACCTGGACCGGCTGGCGCGCCGCCACCTGGTGGTCTTCGTGTCGCTGCGCGATCCCATGCTGGACACGGTGGCCGCCGAGGCGCCGCGCAGCGTGCTGACGCTGGGCCGGGCCGTGGTCGCGCCCGACCTCCTGCGCGAGCGCGAGCTGGTGTTGCGCCGGCTGCGCCGGCAGGGGATCTTCTGCGTCGACGCCGCGCCCGCCGCGGTGTCGATCGATCTGCTCAACCGCTACCTCGACATCCGGCGCCGGGAGCTGGTGTAGCCGTGGCCATCAGCCTCAAGAGCTACGAGTTCCGCCGCGAGCGCGAGCGCGCCTGGAGCGATCTCGAGGCCCTGGTGGCCACCGTCGAGAAGGGCGGCATCACCGCGCTGGCGGCGGCCGACCTGTCGCGCCTGCCCGGCCTGTACCGCGGCGCGCTGTCGTCGCTGTCGGTGGCGCGCGCGGTGTCGCTGGATCGCGCGCTGATCGAGTACCTGGAGAGCCTGACCGGGCGGGCCTACTTCGTGGTCTATGGCACCAAGCGCCACACCCGCGAGGCGCTGCGCGAGTTCTTCGCGCGCCGGCTGCCGCGCGCGGTGCGCGGGCTGCGCTGGGCGCTCTTGCTCAGCCTGGCGCTGCTGCTGGCGGGCGGGGTGACCGCGTATGTCATCACGCGCGCCGAACCCGAGCGCTTCTACACCTTCGTGGGCTCCGCGTATGCCCAGGACCGCGGCCCGGCGGCGTCGACCGAGCACCTGCGCGAGGGCCTCTACGACGGCGACGAGCTCACCGCCGAGGAGCTGTCGGTGTTCGCGACGCACCTTCTGTCGCACAACGCCGGCATCGGCATCCTGTGCTTCGCGCTGGGCTTCGTGGTCGGCATCCCGGTCTTCATCCTGATCTTCCAGAACGGCCTGGTGCTGGGCGCCTTCGCGGCGCTGTACCAGCAGCGCGGCCTGGGCCTGGACTTCTGGGGCTGGGTGCTGCCGCACGGCATCACCGAGCTCGGCGCCATCGTGCTGTGCGGCGCCGCCGGGCTGACGCTGGCGCGCGCGCTGATCTTCCCGGGCCGCCACACCCGGATGGCCAACCTGGCGCGCACCGGGCGCGACGCTGGCGTGGTCGTGCTGGGCGCGGTGCTGATGTTCTTCGTGGCCGGCATGATCGAGGGCTTCTTCCGGCAGCGCGTCACCAGCATCGTCGCGCGCTACACGCTGGTCGGGCTGAGCGTGGTGGGCTGGGGCTGGTACTTCGGCATGGTCGGGCGCCGCGGCGCTGGCGCTGACACCGACGCCAGCACTGACGCCGGCCCCGGCACCGGCCCCGGCACCGGCGGACCGGCAGGGCGCACATGAGCAGCGACGTGCGCCGGCGCTTCCTGCGCCGACAGGATCGCGCCACCCACCGCGAGGTGGTCACGCCCGAGGGCATCCCGCTGTCGTTCGTGATCGCCAGCGCGGGCGATCGCATCGTGGCCTTCCTGCTCGACATGCTGATCATCACGGGCGTGGTGCTCGGCTTCGTGCTGCTGGCCACCGCGGCGGGCGACGATCGCACCGGCCACAGCTGGACCGGCGCGGTCGCCATCCTGACCCTGTTCATCCTGCGCAACTTCTACTTCACCATCTTCGAGCTGCGCTGGCAGGGCCGCACCCCGGGCAAGCGCTCGCGCAAGCTGCGCGTCATCGACGCCCGCGGCGGCATGCTGCGCGCCGACGCCGTCATCGTGCGCAACCTGGTGCGCGATCTCGAGGTCTTCCTGCCCGCGCAGGTGCTGGCCAGCCCCAAGGCGCTGTGGCCGGGCGCGCCGGGCTGGGCCACCCTGCTGGCGGTGCTGTGGATGCTGGTGTTCGCGCTGATGCCGCTGTGGAACCGCGACCGCCAGCGCATCGGCGACCTCATCGCCGGCACCCTGGTGGTGGAGGCGCCCAGCGCCCGCCTGCTGGAGGATCTGTCGAGCGCGCAGCCGACCACGCTGGTGCCCATCGCGCCGCCGGTCGCGAGCGCCGGGCTGGCGCCGCTGGCCGCGACCCCGGCCGCGGCGGTGGCGGCCGCGGTGGCGACGCCGACCTACAGCTTCACGCGCGAGCAGCTGTCGGTGTACGGGATCTACGAGCTGCAGGTGCTGGAGGACGTGCTGCGCAAGGAGGGCCCCGACGCCGAGCAGGCGGTCGAGGTGGTGTGCGAGAAGATCCGCAAGAAGATCGGCTGGACCGGCGGCGCGGTGCGGCCGCGGCGCTTCCTGCACGAGTTCTATGCCGCGCAGCGCGCGCGGCTGGAGCACCAGCTGCTGTTCGGCAAGCGCAAGGCGTCGAAGGAGGACTAGCCCCCTCGAAGCGCTGCTTCGAGGAGCGCTCTTCCGTTCCGTTCCGTCAGTCGAAGACGGACGCGAGCTCGTCGACGCTGGTGCCTTCCTTGCCGGTGCGCAGATCGTGGTAGGCGACCGCGCAGCACACCGCGCTGAAGGCGGCGAACAGGATGTTCAGCACCAGCACCGCCAGGATGTAGATCTTGAGCCGGCTGACCAGGACGTCGAAGCCCAGCTTGGGCGCGCCCTCGAGATCGATCATGACCTCGGCCATCTTCTGGCCGACCCAGCGCAGCAGGCCCGTGATGAACAGGACGCCGAAGATGGCGAAGCGCGAGCCCTCGGTCAGCTTCGAGCTGCGTGACAGCGACTCCATCACGCCGGGGCGCTCGATGACCGCGACCGGGACCGCGACCCACAGGCGGCAGTACAGCGCCAGCACGAAGACCACGCCGCCCAGCGCCAGCACGACGCCGAAGCCGCCCATGATGGCGACCACGAGCACGATGGGGATGAAGGGGCCGATCAGCGCCAGCATGGTGAGCAGGGTGACGCCGATGACCGCCAGCATGCGTGACACGCCGACGCGCAGGCAGTCGAACATCGAGGCGTGCTGGCCGCGCAGCTGCTGGATGACACCGTAGGTCACGCCGCCCGAGGCCAGGAAGCTCAGCACGAAGCCGGCCACGATGACGACCTTGAGCTGGGTGTCGAGCGTGCCCAGCCGCTCCAGCCAGTTGTCGAGCGTGATCGGGGTGGCCACGAAGTGCACCACCCAGGCCACCACCGGCAGCAGCGCGATGGTGCAGATGAGGATGAACGGGATGAAGTTCTTGAAGAAGATCCCGAGACTGCGACCGATCACGGTGCCAGCGTTGAGCGTTCCCATCCCTACCCCTGTGGTCGGACCTTACGGGATCGGGTGCGCCGTGTCACCTGGCGGCAGGTGGCATCATTCGATCACATAGTCGAGCCGGGTGGCGGCGCCGTCGCGGGTCACGCCGAGCTCGATGTGGCGCGCGCCGCGCAGCTTGAAGGCGGCCTCCAGCAGGCGGGCCGGGTCGCGCACGTCGTCGCCGTTGAGGGACTCGATGCGGTCGCCGGCGCGCAGACCGAGCTGGGCCAGCAGCGACCCGGCGCGCACCCAGCGGAAGGTCAGGCCGCTCGCGCTGGGCACCACGAAGGCCTGGCCCATCAGGCTGGCGGGTTCGGAGAAGACGCGCTCGACCAGGGCGGCCGAGACCTTGTGGGTGGTGGGGTCGACCTCCTGGATCTCGGGCGACTGCGGCTGCGGCTGCGGTGCCGCGGCGGTGACGGCGCCCGGGTCGCCGGGTCCCGGCCCGGGCTGCTCGACCCCGGGATCCAGCCCGAGGCGCAGCAGCTCGCCGCGAAGCTCCAGCAGCACCGCGCGCGCCTCGATGGCCGCCAGGACGGCGCCACCGCTGACGACTGCGCCCACCGCCAGCCGCAGCGGGCGCCCCTCGATGCGCAGCACCGCCACCGAGCTGCCTCGCCCCAGCGCCAGCTGGGTCGACAGGAGCTCCAGCCCGGGCGGCAGCCGCGCGGGCGCCGGCTGCGGCGGCCCGGGGGTCGGCTTCGGCCCCGGGGGCGGACAGCTGGAGCAGAACGGGCTGCGCGCGATCAGCCGCGCCGGATCGTGGACCCGGCGCGGGCGCGCCTCGGCCAGCAGGGCGCGCGCCCGCACCACGGGCCGGGCGGCGCTGCCGGGGGCCGAGGGGCGCGACGACGGCGCCGCGGCCGACCACACCACCGCGCCCACCCCGGCCAGCAGCACCCCCGCCAGCGCGACCACTCCCAGCCCCAGCAGCCGCTGCACCATCCCCATCTGCTTGCGCCCGCGCATGCCGCCCCAGGTTGCAGCCACGATGCCAGCCGCGACCGCGTCCAATCGCCGGGATCATGGCCGTTTCACCTGGACCGATTGTCAAGCTGTCAGCCTGGGTCGGCAGGGGCGGACAAGCTGTCGCGTTCACGCCGGGTTCACGCGGCCGTCATCTGCCGGCCACAGGCGGCGGGCACAGTGGGGGGCATGATCGACTCGACTTCGAGGGCTCGGGGGTCGCTGCTGACGCGGGCGGCGCTGGCGGATCTGGCGCTGCTGCGCTGGGTGGCGCGGCGGCGCGGGCCGCGGCTGACGGCGGTGATGCGGGTGGTGACGCACACCGGGGACGCCGCGGTGGTGGTGCTCGGCCTGGCGCTGGCGCTGCTGACGCTGCCCGGGCGCGCGCCGGCCCAGGTCACGCTGGCCACCGTGCTGGCGCTGGGGCTGTTCTCGCTGGGCAAGCGCGCCATCCGCCGCGCGCGGCCGGCCGAGGCGGTGCTGCCGGCACCGGACCGCTTCTCGATGCCGTCGGGCCACGCCACCGCGGCGTTCGCCATCGCGACCAGCGTGGCGCTACTGTCGCCCGCGCTGGCGCCGCTGGCGATGGCGTGGGCGCTGGCGGTCGGGGTCTCGCGCGTGGTGCTCGGGGTGCACTACCCGCTGGACGTCGCGGCCGGCGCGGCGCTGGGGGTGCTTTCGGCCAGCCTCAGCGGCTGGCTGTGGTGAGGCCGGTCGCCGGGCCGAGCAGCTCGGCGGTGTCGGCCACGAACTGCTGCAGCGCCTTGTGCGCGCTGGCGGGCAGGCGCCCCGCGGTCAGGTAGTCCAGCGCGGGCAGGATGCGGAAGCGCGGCGCGTCGGGGCCGTCCTTCTCGACATGGACATAGACCGGGCGATAGCCGACGTCCTTGATGATGACGCCCTGGGCGCCCTTCTCCAGCGTGAAGCCGAGGACGATGCCACCGTCGGTGTAGCGCATGCGGTAGTTCGCGACGAAGTTGCCCAGCGACCAGGCCACCAGGCGCGAGCGGCCGTCGACCTCGATGCGCTCGATGGGCTGCAGCACGTGCGGGTGGTGGCCGAGCACCACGTCGGCGCCGGCGGCCAGCGCGAGGCCCACGAACTCGCGCTGCTTCTTGTTGGGCTTGCGCTCGTACTGCTCGCCGAAGTGCAGCGAGACGATGACCACGTCGGCGCCGGCGCGCGCGCTGCGCACGTCGGCCTCCAGGGTGCCCTGGGCCAGGGTGGCCAGGGCGGCGCCGTCGGGCTTGCCCTCGTTGGAGCCATAGCTGTAGGCCACCATGGCGATGCGCAGGCCATTCTTCTCGAAGCGCAGCACCGGGTTGGCGACGCGCGCCTCGGGGGTCGGCCAGCTGCCGGCGTGCAGCACCCCGACGCGATCGAGCTGCGCCAGGGTGTTCTTGACGCCCTCGCCGCCGGTGTCGGCGGCGTGGTTGTTGGCGGTGGCGACGACGTCGAAGCCGGCGCCCGCGACGGCGTCGGCCAGGCTGTCGGGCGCGCCGAACAGCACGGTGCCCTTGGGGGTGTAGCGCCGCGGATCGCCGGGCATGGTGGTCTCGAGGTTGCCGAAGGTGACGTCGGCGTCCTCCAGCAGGGCGCGGGCGTCGGCGAACATGGGGGCGAAGTCGTGACACTTGCAGGACGGCTTCCAGGCGGCCTGGATCTGGATCCAGTGCGTCATGATGTCGCCCACGGCGGCGAAGCGCACCGTGCCCGGGGTCGCGGTGCGCGCGGGCGCGGGCGCGGGTGCGGGCGCGGGCGGCTCGGCTGACGCCTCCGGCGCCAGCGACGTCAGCGCACACAGCCCGAGCAGGAGGACGCGGGTGCGCACGGCTACCTCGAGCGCGACATGCCGTAGAGGAGGAGGATCAGGAAGATCACCAGCGGCAGCACCATGGGCACCACCCACAGGCCGCCGAGATAGAACTTCTTCCAGCCGATCAAGATCTCGCCCATCAGCGCGGCTGCACCGATGAGACCGGCGCCGATCCCCTCGGGCCAGTCCGACTCGACCTTGAGGCCGATGGCGAACAGCGCGGCACCGATCAGCAGCAGCACGAACGGGAAGGCCCACGAGGGCAGCCCGGCGATGCTCTTGATGCCGTGCTTGGCGGTGTCGGGGTTGGAGATGGCGAAGTTGGCGATGATGACGCCGACGACCAGGGCCAGCGCCAGCACCAGGTAGGTCCAGATCTTCGAGCGCTTCGAGCCGAGGAACTCTTTCTCCGACGCGTCTGCCATTGCAACCCCCGGCGCGAATCATACAACGCGGGGCCGCCAGGTGCGCTACTCGAGGTCGCGCACGGCCTGGGCGCGCGCCGCCTTGGCCCCGGCGGGGAAGCGCTCCAGGTAGGTGGCGGCGGCCTCGCGGGCGGCGGCGTGGTCGTTGGCGTCGAGGTGGGCCTCGATGCGGATCCACAGGGCATCGGCGGCGTCGGGGCCGCTCGGGAAGCGACGCTGGTACTCGCGCGCGGCGGCCAGCGCGGCGTACGGCGCGCGCAGGCGGAACAGCGACAGGTGCGCCAGCTCGTACAGCGCCGAGGCCGCCACCGCATCGGAGCCCAGCGACAGCTGACGCAGCTTGCGCCCGGCATCGTCGGGCTTGCTCTGGCGCAGCACCACCGCCTCGGCGAGCGCGAGCTTGCGCGGATCACCCTTGCGCGGCCGCGGCTCGGCGCTGGCAACAGGCCCACCACCATCACCACTCGTGCTCGTCCCCGTCCCCGTGCTCGTCCCCGTGCTCGTCCCCGTGCCCGTGCCCGTGCCCGTGCCCGTGCCCGTGCCCGTTCCGGGC
>JBGASF010000166.1:0-16977 GCA_044229835.1 Polyangia bacterium
ACGATGCCCAGCGCGAACACGTCGGTGCGGCGGTCGATGCCCTTGCCCCGGCACTGCTCGGGGGACATGTACGCGAACTTGCCCTTGATGGTCCCCGACTGGGTCTCGGCCGCGCGGTTGTTGGCCTGGGCGATGCCGAAGTCGAGCAGCTTCACCTCGCCCTTCCACGACAGCATGATGTTCGACGGGGTGACGTCGCGGTGGACGATCTCCAGGCGATCGCCGGTGGCGGCCTTGCGCTCGTGGGCGTGGTGCAGCCCGGCGGCGACCGCGGCGACGATGTGCAGGCACACCGGCAGCGGCACCCGGTAGCCGATCGTCACCGCGCGCTCGAGCAGCGCCCGCACGGTGTCGCCGTCGACGTACTCCATCGCCAGGAAGTAGGTGTCGTCCTGGCGGCCGACCTCGAGCATCTCGGCGATGTTGGGGTGGTGCAGCGTCGCCGCCACCCGGGCCTCGTCGAGGAACATCTGCACGAACTTCTGATCGTGGCCGCGCTCGCGCGAGATGACCTTGACCACCACCGCCTCGGTGCCGTTGCCGCGGACCGCGAACACCGGGGCGGTCGCGCTGGGTGAGGCGGCCGCGACGGCGGTGCGCGCGGCGGGGGAGGGCGGCCTCGGGCGCGAGGAGCTGCGCGCCAAGCTGGGGGTCGAGGCGCGCGTGTTCGAGGCCGTGCTGGCCGACGCCGCGCGGGGCGTGCTGGTGGTGGACCGGGATCGGGTCAGCCTGCAGGGCGCCGCCGGGCCGACGCTGCCGCCGCTGGCGGCGCGCGTGGCCGAGACCGTGCGCGCGGGGGCCCTGCAGCCGGCGCGCCCCGAGGAGCTGGCGGCGCTGCTGAAGGCGCCCGAGGCCGAGGTCGCGCAGGCGCTGGCGGCAGCGGTGCGCGCCGGGCTGCTGGTGCGGGTCAAGGATCTGGTGTTCGCGCGGCCGGCGCTCGACGAGCTACGCGAGCGGCTGCGCGCGTTCTTGCTCGAGCATCGCGAGATCACGCCGCAGCAGTGGAAGGATCTGGTGGGCGCCACGCGCAAGTACACCATCCCGCTGGCCGAGTTCTTCGACGCCGAGAAGTTGACGCTGCGGGTGGGGGACCTGCGAAAGCTGCGGGGAGGGGCGGCCGGGCCGGCGGGTCAGAACAAGTAGTCTGTGCCGACACCACCGAAGAAGGCGAAGTCGTGGAAGCCGCCCTCGAGGTTGATGGTGAAGTGCGGCGAGATCGAGATGCGCGTGCCCAGCAGCACGTTGATGGTGGGCAGCACCGGCGGCACGCCGTCGTTGAACTTGGGGCTGTTGTTGGAGCGCACGTTGCGCACCGACTGCGGGGTGCAGCCGCTGGCGGTGCAGTCGGCGCCGGCGGGGCGGCAGCCGCTCGGATCGGCCAGGTTGGTCGAGGTGCAGCCGCTGGCGTCCTGCCGGATCATCTCGCCGAGCACGAAGCCGACGCCGAGGCCGGCGCCGTAGCGCAGCGCGATGAACTTGGAGAACGGCCGGTGCCAGATGAAGGAGATGTCGGCCGACAGGAAGGCGAAGTCCTCGAACTCGACCCAGTCGGCCGCCGCGGGCTGCGCGCCGGCGTCGAGCCAGATGCCGTTGGCGCCGTTGTGGCTGGCGTACTCGGACGACACCACGATGTCGAGGTTGCGCTTGCGGCGCACGAACTCGAGGCCGAAACCGGCCGAGTTGATGGCGCCGGTGTGGTGATCGAAGAACAGGTCGAGCATGAAGCCGGGCGTGGTCACGGCGCGGGCGCGGGCGCCGATGCCGTAGTAGGTCTTGTTGGGCTCCTCGATGAGGACGGCGGGCAGCTCGTCGGCGTCGGGGTCGGCGGGCTTGTCGGCGTCGCCGGGCTTCTCACCGGGCAGCATGGGCTCTTCGGGCTCGTCGCCGACGGGGGCGGCGGCGGGCTTGTCGCCCTCCTCGGTTGGCTCCGGCATGTCCTGAGCGCGGGCGCTGCCGAGGGCGACCACGGTGCTGGTCATGAAGGCGACGACGACCAGGGACACGAACTGCTTACGCATGGAACACCTTTCCTGGGGCCCGGATGATGGACGTGGGCGCCCTGGCCATGCAGCATAGTCATATGCGCCGGGGGCTGTCACGAGCAGTGTGGTCGCTGGCGGCCGTGCTGCTGGCCAGCTGCGAGGAGCCGCCCGCCGGGGCACCCGCGGGCGCCGTTTGTGCGGCGGCCAGTGAGTGCGCGAGCGCACGCTGCGAGCTGGAGCGCTGCGTGACGCCATGTGCCAGGGCGAGCGACTGCGCGGCCGAGGTGCCGGCGTGCGAGCTTCTGGCCGGCGAGTCGCTGTGTCTGCCGGTGGGCGAGCTGAAGCTGATGCGGGCGCTGGCGCCAGGTGCGAACACGAGCGCCGGCGCGGCGATCGAGGTCGAGGTGCCGGGCCACGCGTCGGGGCTGGCGCTGCTGGTGCGCGGCGGCGGCGCCGAGCTGGCGCAGCTCACCGAGGTGATCGGGCCCGACGGAGCGCGGGTGGCGGCGGCGGGTGACGACACCACCGCGGTGCGCTACCAGGCGTCGCTGGGCGCCAGCGCGCTGGTGCTGCCGCAGTCGCCCGAGCTGCCGCTGCTGCCGGGGCGCTATCTGGTGCGCGCCAGCGCGGGCGCGACGGGTGGCACCCTCGAGGTGCGCTACCTGCTGGGTCCCCCGCCGGCGTCACCGCGGCTGCACCTGCACCTGCACTTCACCGGCCTGGCCGGCGCGTGCTGGCCGACCAGCGAGGGCACGCTGGATGCCGCGCGCGCGACCCAGTCGGTCGGCTTCCGCGCCCTGCTCGATGAGCTGCGCCGGGTGCTCGGCGAGGTGCCCATCCGCGTCGGCGACATCACCTATCAGGATCTGGCGCCTGACGCGCGCTGGGATCCGCTGCTCCTGACCAGCGGCCGCACCACCCCGGCCTTCGGCGCGCTGCTGTCCACCGGCAGCGCCCCCGACGGTGATCACGCGCTCGACGTCTTCTTCATCAAGAGCTTCGACCCCAGCGCGGTCGCCGCCCTGTCGTCAGGCGTGCCCGGCCCGCTGGACGCGCACGGCACCGCGTCGTCGGGCACCGTAGTCGCGCTGTCCCCGCTGTGCGGCGTGCTGACCCCGAAGGATCTCGGCCGCCTGCTCGCGCACGAGCTCGCCCACCTGCTCGGCCTGTTCCACAACGAGGAGTCCGACGGCACCCAGGACACCATCGCCGACACCCCGATGGGCCCGCAGAACCTGATGTTCTGGTCCCCGACCGCGACCAGCCTGACCGCCGGCCAGCGCTTCGTGCTGCTGAGGAACCCGACCCTCGACGGCCGCTGACGCTCTGATTTCCCAGCTCTTGCCACTCCTGACTGGCGTTCCTGTATGGCCCGCTGGCGTGTAGCACCCGCGCGAGCGCGCTATCTGTTGGGCATGCAGCGAGTGACGTGGCGATGCTGGGGACTGCTCGCGATGTGCGCGTTCACCGCCCTGGCGGGCTGCGCCGAGGACGAGCCGGCGGCAGTCGTGCGTGACGAGTTCCGGGCCAACACCGACGGCCAGGGTGATCGGCTGAGCCCAGCGTTCGCCGAGGGCTCGCTGTTCACGCTGCGCTATGAACCGCGACGCGCGGGCGACCTCGTCGGGTGGACGGTGCGCAGCAACGACCCGTCGGTGCTCGAGGTGTCGTCGGTCGCGCTGGAGGGCCAGCTCCTGGTCGTCACCGTGACGGCGCGCGGGGTCGGCAAGACGGCGCTGGTTCTGCTCGACGACGCCGGCGCCGAACAGCGCAGCGACCCACTGGAGGTCGTGGCCGCGACCCTGCGGCTGCGCATCGCCCGCGACTGGGGGCCCGAGGCGATCATCGCCAGCGAGCTGCGCATGGTGGAGCACGGGCTCGAGGAGGTCGCGGTCGAGTATGTCGACGCGCGGGGCTTCACGGTGGCCGGCGCCCGCATCGATGATGTCTCGTGGGCTGCCGGCAAGACCGGGTGGAGCACGGTGGGCGCCTTCTCGCTCTACATCCAGGCAGATCATCCGCGCGAGCGGGTCACCATCCGGATGCGTGGCGGCCAGGAGCTCGTGCTCGATGTCATCGCAGTGCCCGCCATCGAGGTGGCGACTGCGCGGCTCGAATTGCCCGACGACGCGGAGGCAGCCGACGGCGCCGAGCTGACGTCCACGCTGATCGCGCGCGACGCCGAGGGGCGCCGGTTGTGGGCACCGTTCGCGGCCTGGACCGTGGAGCCCGGCCACGCCGGCGATAGGCTGCGCTACCAGCACTCCAGGGCGACGCCGCTGCCGTTCCAGGTCACACTCGGCAACCTCACCCTGGACGGTGTCATCCGCGGCACCTGCGTGCACGTGGTGGGCAGCCCACGCTTCGACATCCTGGTCTCGACCTGCTGATCGGATCCCCCGCCGCCTTGGGTGTTCTCGACGTGCTGATCGGATCCCCCGCCGCCTTGGGGGTGGGTGGGTCCTACCACGCGACCCTGACACTACTCGGCGGCTTCGTCCTCGCTGGCGGCCTCGTCCCCCGCGCGCGGGTTGATGCCCAGCGCGCGCATCTTCTTGTACAGGTGCGACCGCTCGAGCTGCAGATCCTTGGCGGTGTTCGAGATGTGGCCCTCGTTCTCCTCCAGCGCCTGCAGCACGATCTCGCGCTCCGCCGCCGCCACCAGATCCTTCAGCGCGGTGCCCTTCTGCCAGCGTGCCTTCACCGTCTTGGCCCCGGGCAGGATCTCCTGCACGTCGCGGACCCCGATGCGCGGCTCGTCTCCTGACAGGATGACAAGTCTTTCCACCGCATTTCGCAGCTCTCTGACGTTGCCCGGCCACTCGTGCTGCATCAAGAGGCCTATCGCCTCGCGATCGACCACCTTCAGCTTCTTGTCGTTGGCGCTGCACGCCGCGCGCAGGAAGTGCTCGACCAGCGCGGGCACGTCCTCCTTGTGGTCGCGCAGCGGCGGCACCTCGATGGGCACCACGTTGAGGCGGTAGTACAGGTCCTCGCGGAAGCGGCCCGCCTTGATCTCGGCCTCCAGGTCCTTGTTGGTCGCGGCCAGCACGCGCACATCGACCTTGATGGTCTCGGCGCCGCCGACGCGCTCCAGCTCGCCCTCCTGCAGCACGCGCAGCACCTTGGCCTGCGCGCTCGGGTTCATGTCGCCGATCTCGTCGAGGAACAGCGTGCCGAGGTGCGCCAGCTCGAACTTGCCGCGGCGCTGCTGGGTCGCCCCGGTGAACGACCCGCGCTCGTGGCCGAACAGCTCGCTCTCGATCAGCTCCTGCGGGATGGCCGCGCAGTTCAGCTTCACGAACGGCCCGTCGGCCCGCTTGGAGTGATCGTGGATCGCGCGCGCCACCAGCTCCTTGCCGGTGCCGTTCTCGCCCGTGATCAGCACGCGCCCGTTCGACGGCGCGGTCTTCCTGATCTTCTCGAAGATGGCCTTCATGCGCTGCCCGGTCCCGATCATCGCGAACTCGGCGCGCGCCTTGGCGGCCAGCTCGGCGTGCTCGCGCTTGAGGCGCGCGAACGACAGCGCGTTCGAGATCGTGATCAGGATCTTGTCGGTCGACAGCGGCTTCTCGATGAAGTCGTGCGCGCCCAGCTTGGTGGCGTTGACCGCGGTCGACAGCGTGGCGTTGCCCGACATCATCACGACCGGCAGCTCGGGTTCGTCGCGCTTGATGATCTCCAGCGCCTGAAGCCCATCCATCTCGGGCATCATGACGTCGAGCAGGACCAGGTCGGGCGCCCCCGACTTGACCTTCTCCAGGCCAATCTTCGCGGAGCCCGCGACGTCGACCTGGTAGCCCTCGAGCTCGAGGGCACGACGCAGCGAGACCAGGATGTTGGGCTCGTCGTCGACGATGAGCAGGTTCTTTCCAGCCATGGCGGCACTATAGCAACGCCGCGACGACCGCCCCGATTTCCACTCACGCGAATTGCGACGCAACGCGTTGACACCCTGGCAACCCACGGCTAGGTTTCGAGCCATGCACAAGGCCACCACCGCGAAGGGCCTGCTTCTCGGCCTGATCGCCGCGCTCGCCCTCACCGGCGTCGCCTGTCCGACCAAGAAGCCCAAGTATCCCCTCTGCGCCAACGACAAGGACTGCAAGGAAGGCGAGTTCTGCGTCAACAAGAACTGCGTCACCTGCCGCGCCGACAATGACTGCGAGAAGAACGAACAGTGCGTGCGCGGGGCCTGCCAGGCCAAGAAGAACTGGTGCGGCGGCGACGAGGACTGCCCCGCCGACAAGGTCTGCAAGACCAACAAGTGCGTCGCCTGCGAGAACGACGGCGAGTGCGGTGAAGGCGGCAAGTGCAACGCCGGCAAGTGTCTGCGCGCCGGCATGTGCAACAGCGACGAGGACTGCAAGGAGAACGAGTACTGCGAGGACGGCCGCTGCAAGAGCGGCCCCACCGGCCCCATCTCCACCGGCTGCAACCTGACCACGGTGTACTTCGAGTTCGACGCCGCCGGCCTCAGCGAGGAGGCGCGCAGCGCGCTGACCGCCAACGCCGACTGCATCAAGAAGCAGAACAAGGGCGTCCAGGTCATCGGCCACACCGACCCGCGCGGCACCGAGGAGTACAACCTGACGCTGTCGGATCGCCGCGCGCGCGCGGTGCGCGACTACCTGGTGCCGCTGGTCGGCGCCATCTCCAGCAAGATGCGGGTGGTGCCCAAGGGCGAGCTGGAGGCCTCGGGCGCGGACGAGACCGGCTGGTCGCAGGACCGCCGGGTGGAGTTCCAGTTCGAATGAGGCGCGCCATCATCATCTCGATCGCCCTCGCGGCCCTGACCCCCGCGTGCATGACGTCGTCGGAAGGCGACAAGCTGCGCGGCGAGCTGCACGACCTGACCAAGCGCATGGACAAGCGCGAGGCCGAGACCACCGAGAAGGTGGCCAAGCTGGACGAGGCGCTGGCCGAGGCCACCAAGATCCTCGGTCGTGGCAGCGCCGACGTCGGCGCCCAGGTCGTCGAGCTGCAGGCCAAGATGGGCGACATGACCGGCCAGCTGGAGGAGGCCAAGCACATCGCCGAGGAGCTCAAGCGCGCCTTCGACGACTACCGCGCCGCCACCGCCGCGCGCATCGCCGAGCTGGAGGCCAAGGTCGCCGCGGTGCCGCAGCGCCCGGCCGGCCCGCCCGACGACAAGAACGCGCTGTTCGACGGCGCCCTGAAGAAGCTGGGCGACCGCGACTTCGTGGGCGCGCGCAGCTGGTTCGCCGCCTACGTGCAGAAGTTCCCCGACGACGAGCGCGCCGACAACGCCCAGTTCTGGATCGCCGACAGCTACTTCACCGAGCGCGACTTCGCGCGCGCCATCGGCGAGTACCAGAAGGTCATCGACCGCTTCCCCAAGGGCGACACCGTCGATGACGCCTTCTTCAAGAACGGCCTCGCCGCCGCCGAGATGAAGTGGTGCTCCGACGCCAAGGCCTACCTCGAGGCGCTCATCAAGCGCTACCCGTCCTCGCCCCTCCTCAACGACGCCAAGGCGAAGGTGAAGGAGCTCGACAAGATCGCGAAGGACAAGAAGAAGTGCACCAGCTAGTGGCAGCCCCCGGCGACGACAGCGCAGGCGATCCCCCCGACGACGCCCCCAAGGCCAACGGCATCAGCCACGGCCGCGCGCGCCCGGTGCCCGACGACGACCGCGCCAACGAGGGCTTCAACTACATCCTCGCCGGCCTGCTGGCGCTGCCCATGCTGGCCTTCGGCCTGGGCGCCATCGTGGTGCCGCCAGCCGTGATGATCACGCTGATCTCGAAGGGCCTGTCGCGCGGCGTGACCGCCTATGTGGTCGCCGGCGGCATCCTGGGCGCGCTGTGGCTGCTGATGCTGTACGCCTTCACGCGCTCGCTGTTCCGCAAGCCCAAGCAGAAGCCGCAGCGCCCGCCCGGCGCCTAGCCGGGCCGCATGTACTCGCCGCTGGCGCGTCCGTCCTAGCCGCGAACGCGGGCCGCCGCTGCGCGCAGCCAGCCGCGCACCGACTCGTGCGGCAGGTCGTCGAGCGAGGTCAGCTTGAGGTGCTTGCCGGTCTTGCCCTCGCCGGTCAGGCGCCCGTCGGGATCGTCGAAGGTCCCCGGCGGGCCGGCCAGGATCAGGTTGACGTGCGACTTGTGGCCGCCGAGCCCGCACAGCATGGCGTCGTTCAGGGTGTACATCGGCATGCCCCACTTGATGGACGACGCCGCCTCGGGCACCACCTCCTCGACCAGCGCGCGCAGCGCCTCGAGGATCGGGCGCAGGTGCTGCGGCTGGCGCGCGAAGAAGCCGTCGATGGGGGCGCCATAGTCGGCGCGCGGGGCCGGCTTGCGGGTGGCGGCGGGCGCGGCCTTCGACCTGGCCCTGGCAGCGGGCGCGGCCTGCTTCCTGGCCTTGGCGGCGGGTGCGGCCTGCTTCTTGGCCTTGGCGGCGGGTGCGGCCTTCGTCCTGGCCTTGGCGGCGGGTGCGGCCTGCTTCTTGGCCTTGGCGGCCGGCTTCTTGGCGGCGGTCTTCACGGTGCGGTGATGCTAACGTATCGCCATGGCCATTCGCAAAGTCGCGGTCATGGGACACCCGGTGTTGCGCCAGGTGTCCGAGACGGTCGCCCCCGGCGAGGTCGAGACCCAGCGCATCCAGCGCCTGATCGACGACCTCATCGAGACCGCGCACGAGTATGACGGCGCGGGGATCGCCTCGCCGCAGATCTACGAGCCGGTGCGCATCTGCCTGATCGAGATCCGCGACAACCCGCGCTACCCGCACTTCCCCAACGTGCCGCTGACCATCCTCATCAACCCCAAGATCACGGTGCTGAACGACGACAAGTTGCCCAAGTACGAGGGCTGCCTGTCGGTGCCCGGCATCCGCGGCCTGGTGCATCGCTCGCGCGGCATCCGCGTCGACGCGCTCGATCGCCACGGCGAGCCGCTGTCGTTCCAGGCCCGCGACCTGTTCGCCGCCACCGTGCAGCACGAGCTCGATCACCTCGACGGCAAGCTGTTCGTCGACAACGTGACCGACACGCGCACGCTGACCTTCATCCCCGAGTACGACCGCTACTGGCACAAGAAGGGCATCGAGATGCTGGAGGCGGCCGGCGCCGAGCTGCGCCGCAAGTCGTGACCCATGCTGCGCCCAGCCCGTCCTTCGAGGGCGCCCGGGCCTGGCTGAACATCGACCGCCCGCTCGACTTCGCCGAGCTGCGCGGCCAGCTGGTCATCCTCGATTTCTGGACCTACTGCTGCGTCAACTGCATGCACGTGCTGCCGGTGCTGCGCGCGCTGGAGGAGAGCTTCGCCGCCGAGCCGCTGGTCGTCATCGGCGTGCACTCGGCCAAGTTCGAGACCGAGGCCGCGCCGGCGCAGATCCAGCGCGCCATCGAGCGCTACGGCATCCACCACCCGGTGGTCGTCGACGCCGACATGACGCTGTGGCGCCGCTTCGGGGTGTCGTCGTGGCCGACCCTGGTCATCATCACCCCCGACGGTCGCATCGCCGGCCACGCCCCGGGTGAGCCGCAGCTGGCGCCGCTGCAGTCGTTCGTGCGTGACACCCTGGCCGAGGCGCGCGCCGCCGGCACGCTGGCCGCCGCGCCGCTGCAGCTGGGCGCCGGCCCGACCGCCGCCAGTGGCCCGCTGGCCTACCCGGGCAAGGCCATCGCCGCGCGCGACGGCCGCCTGATCATCGCCGATTCGCAGCACCATCGCGTCGTCGTGCTGGGCGAGGACGGCGCCTTCCGCGACCAGATCGGCAGCGGTCTGCAAGGGCTGGTGGAGGGGCCGTTCGAGGCCGTCGCGCTCGATGACCCGCAGGGCCTGTTCCTCGACGGCGACCTGCTCTACATCGCCGACGCACGCGCCCACGTCATCTGCGAGGCCGACCTCGCCGCGCGCACGCTGCGCGTGGTGGCCGGCACCGGCGAGCTCGGCGAGTCGCCGCTGGGCGCGCCCGAGCCGGCGCTCGAGAAGGCGCTGCGGTCGCCCTGGGACGTGTGGAAGAAGGACGAGTTCGTGCTGTTCGCCAGCGCGGGCACGCACCAGCTCGGCGTGCTCGACCTGGTGCGCGGGCGGGTGTCGGTGCTGGCCGGCAGCGGGCGCGAGGCGCTGGTCGACGGCCCCGCCGAGCGCGCCGCGCTGGCGCAGCCGTCCGCGCTGGCGCTCGACGGCGGCGTGCTGTGGTTCGCCGACAGCGAGACCTCGGCGCTGCGCGGCCTGGCGCTGGCCACCATGGAGGTCGGCACCGTGGTCGGCGCCGGCCTGTTCGATTTCGGCGATCACGACGGCGCGACCTCCGAGGCCCGCTTCCAGCACTGCCTCGGCGTGGCCTCGCTGCCCGATCACTCGGTCGTGGTGGCCGACACCTACAACCACAAGCTGCGCCGCGTCGACCTCGAGAACGCGCGCGTGACCACGCTGTATGGCGGCCCCGGCGCGCCGCTGCCGCTCGACGAACCCGGCGGCGTGCACGCCGTCGGCGACCGCCTGCTGGTGGCCGACACCAACCACGGCCGCATCCTGTGGATCGGCCTCGACGGCAGCGCCCGCGAGGTCGTCCCAACCGGCGTGCCGCCCGCCCGTCGCGGCGTGGTCCCGCGCGAGCGCCGCACCGCCGCCGCCAGCGCCGCCGCCGCAGCCGCGGCCCAGCTGGTCGCCGCCACCCTCGATCTGCCCGCAGATCTGGCCGAGCTCGCCCCCGGTGGCCACGCCCTGACGCTGCGCCTGCTGGCCCCCGCCGGCTTCAAGCTGGCCGAGGGCGCGCCCTGGCGCGTCGCCATCGAGGTCTCGCGCCGCTCCGATCTGTGCGCCTTCGACCCCGAGCAGCACACCGGCACGGTCAGCGGCGGCACCCTCGCGGTGACCCTGGCCCTGACCGCGCAGGCCGCCCCGCAGCCGGTGCGCGGCGAGTGGCTGCTCACGCTGGACGCTGTCATCTGCAGCGCCGGCGACGCCGCCGCCTGCTTCCCGGTCGCGCGCCGCGTGCGCCTGCTGCCCTGGCTGGGCGCCGTCAGCGAGGGCGCCCACACCCACACGCTGGACCTCGCGCTCCCCGCCCCGCGCACCTGATATCCTGCCGCCATGGCCAGACCGTCGCTCCTCGGACTCGCTGCCGTCCTGCTGCTCGGCGCCGCCGGCTGCCCCGGCGCCAAGCCCTACACCGGCTTCAACCCCATCGGCCCGATGCCCCCGGGCCAGAAGCAGCGCGACCCCGCATCGGTGCAGTTCTTCGAGGCCCGCCCCGAGCGCCCCTTCCGCGAGCTCGGCGAGCTCAGCGCGCACCCCAACGGCTCCGACGCCACCCGCGACGCCCTGCTGGCCGACATGCAGCGCACCGCCGGCCGCGCCGGCTGCGACGCCATCATCCTGCAGCCCTCGACCTACGGCGAGGGCATCGACGGCGTCTGCATCATCTGGACGCAGTAGCCCGCTTTCAATCGCTACGGGATTGTATACAATCCCTACATGGTCTACCCCGACATCGACAGCCTGCGCTGCTTCGTGGCCGCCGCGCGCCAGCTCAACTTCCGCGCCGCCGCCCGCGCCGTCGCCCTGACCCCGGCCGCCCTCGGCCAGCGCATCCGCCAGCTCGAGGACCAGCTGGGCGCGCGCCTGTTCCACCGCACCACCCGCAGCATCGTCCTCACCGAGGCCGGCCTGGCGCTGATCCCCGTGGCCCAGGACTGCATCGACCGCGCCGGCGACTGCGTCCGCGCCGCCCGCGGCGAGATCGGCCCCACGCCCATGGACATCACCATGGGCACCCGCCACGAGCTGGGCCTGTCCTGGGTCGTCCCCCAGCTCGACGCCATCCAGCGCTCGCACCCGACCCTCACGATCCACCTCTATTTCGGCTCCGGCGCCGACCTCCTCCTGCGCGTCCGCACGCTGGAAGTCGACTGCGCCATCACCTCGTCCCGCCTCACCGACCCCAAGCTCGACTCCACCCGCCTGCACCCCGAGACCTACGTCCTGGTCGGCTCCCGCGCCCTCCTCCGCAAGACCCCCCTCGACAAGCCCGCCCAGGCCAAGGACCACACCCTCCTCGACGTCTCCGCCGACCTGCCGTTGTTCCGCTACTGGCGCGACGCCCCCGGCGGCGGCGACCGCCTCCGCTTCTCCCGCCTCAACCGCGTCGGCACCATCGCCGCCATGCGCGAACTCGTCCTCGCCGGCAAAGGCATCGCCGTCCTCCCCGAATACCTGGTGAAGCCCGACCTCAAGGCCAAGAAGATGCAGATCGTCTTCCCCGAAGTGGAACCGCTGAGCGACTGGTTCCGCCTGATCTACCGCACCGACGACCCCAGACGCAGCCTCTACGAAAGCCTGGCGGCAACGATGCTGAAGACCCCGCTGCGCTAAATTTGAACCCCAAGGACGGGGACATAAGATGGTGCGCCGCCCTGGGATGAAGTCCAACTCCCTCCGAGGACTCGGAGTGCCAGTGCACCGAGTCCTCGTGCACCTCGACTGACGCGACTGCACAAGACCCGACGAGATCGGGCGAAGTACAACGGACTCCGTTGATTTCAACGGTCTGCGCGCGGTACTCTCCATGCGTTTCGTTCTCGGCACCTGGGTTGAGGCGCCCCAAGAGAGGCCGTCGGCGAGATGCCGAGTACCGAGTAGAGGGTCTGACTGCATCGCAACGACCCATTCTGGAAGTTGCCTGGGTGCACGAAGAAGGGGGCGCTGACGCGCACCGAGAACGACGAGTGAGGTGACCGCGATGGCGAAGAAGGCGAACGACGGGCCCGAAAGCGACGTCGTCTGCGTGGACCTCTTCTGCGGTGCCGGCGGGCTCACGCAAGGTCTTCGACAGGCTGGAGTGAAGGTCGTCGTTGGTGTCGATTTCGAGAAGGCTTGCAAGCACCCCTACGAGGCGAACCACGAAGGCATCAAATTCCACCAGGCCGATGTCGCCGAGCTCGAACCCGCCAAGCTCGATGGGTGGTTCGCAAACGCGACCGTGCGCGTCCTCGCGGGCTGCGCACCCTGCCAGCCCTTCTCGAACTACGCGCTCCGTTACCAGAAGGAGGAGGACATCGAGGACGACGAGCGTTGGAGCCTGCTCAATCACTTCGGTCGCCTCGTCACCAGGATGAACCCGAGGCCCGACATTGTCACGATGGAGAACGTCCCCACCATAACGAAGCACGCTGTCTTCAGGCGGTTCAGGGGCACGCTCGAGCGCCTCGGGTACAGCGTCTGGGTCGACGTCGTCGATTGCGCGAAGTATGGCCTCCCCCAACGCCGTCACCGCACGGTGCTCCTCGCGTCGCTCTACGGCGACATCAAGCTGCGCGCTCCCATCGCGTCAGAGGCACGGACCGCCGAGGACGTAATCAAGGGGCTTCCGATCCTCCGACACGGCGGCACCGACAGGAACGACCGGCTCCACACGGCGTCGAAGCTCTCGCCACTCAATCTCGAACGCATCCGGGCGTCGACGCCGGGCGGCACTTGGCGCGATTGGCCAGCGCATCTCGTCGCCAAATGCCACAAAAGGAAGACCGGGAAGACCTACCCGGGCGTGTACGGCCGCATGA
Source organism: Polyangia bacterium (assembly GCA_044229835.1). Taxonomy (GTDB): domain Bacteria; phylum Myxococcota_A; class Polyangia; order Haliangiales; family JADYYK01; genus JADYYK01. Next base: position 13,513 of record JBGASF010000166.1, read on the forward strand.
GCTACGCTGAGCCCGCGCCGACGCTGACCACGCAGTTTTACGGTTTCGGCAACGGGCGCTTCGGGCACCCCACACAAGCCCGCGGCATTTCGCTCCGCGAGGGGGCGCTGCTCCAGGGCTTCCCGCGCAGCTACTCGTTCATCCCGGACCACGAGGCTGTCCAGTTCAAAGCGCTCGGCCGCATGATTGGCAACGCGGTGCCCGTCGACCTCGGGCGCGTCATCGGCCAGAGCATCATCGAGCACGTCGGGCAACACCGCGACCCCGTCACCAACATCGTCAAACAGAACGTCGACCGACCCTCCTCGTCGGCGAAACACCCAAGGGGGCGGAATGACCGCGAGCACGAAGGTAGCGCCGTCATCCGCTGACGCTCGTCGACGCATGCAGAGCGTTCGACAGAAGAACACATCTGCCGAGTCCGCCCTGCGCCGCGAGCTTCATGCGCGCGGCCTCCGCTATCGCATCCAGGTTCCCGTCCTCACGAAGCCCCGCAGGGTCGCCGATGTCGCGTTCAGCGGGCTCCGCGTCGCGGTCTTCGTCGACGGCTGCTTCTGGCACGGATGTCCCGCGCACACGCGACGTGGCCCAAGCAGAACGCCGAGTTCTGGCGCGCGAAGATCGAGGCCAACATGGCGCGCGACAACGACACCGACGAGCGTCTGCGCGCCGAGGGCTGGAAGGTCATCCGCGTCTGGGCACACGAGGAGCCCAAGATCGCTGCGGTGCGCATCGCGCACATCCTCGAACGCCGCCGCGAGAGGATGCGCCGCGCATGACCGACACCGTCGCCACCCACACATCCGTGCTCTCTTCGACGGCGCCCGAGCCTGGGCAGCTCGTGGAGGTACGCCGCCGCCAGTGGATCGTCTCCGACGTCGATGCCTCGGCGGTCTCGCCCGAACTGCCCAAGCGCAACCTGGTGAAACTCGCCTCTATCGACGAGGACGCGCTCGGAGAAGAAATCGAGGTGCTGTGGGAGCTCGAGCCCGGCGCCCACGTCATCGAGCGCGCCGGACTGCCGACGCTCTCGGCGCTCGACGACCCGTCGAAGCTCGAAGCATTCCTCGATGCAGTCCGGTGGGGCGCGGCGACCAACGCCGATCGCGGCTACCTCCAAGCGCCCTTCCGCAGCGGCGCGAGCATCGAGGACTACCAGCTCGACCCGCTCGTGCGCGCGATCGACATGGCGCGCACGAACCTGCTGATCGCCGACGACGTCGGTCTCGGCAAGACCATCGAGGCCGGGCTCGTCATCCAGGAGATGCTTCTGCGCCACCGCGCGCGGACCATCCTCGTGCTCTGCCCGTCGTCTTTGCAGGAGAAGTGGCGCTCCGAGATGGCCGAGAAGTTCGGCCTCGAGTTCCGCATCGTCGACACCGACTCGGTGAAGCGCTCGCGCCGTGAGCGCGGCCTGCACGCCAACCCGTGGACCTCGTTCCCTCGGCTCATCGCATCCATCGACTGGGCGAAGCAGGGCGAAGGCATCCGCCTCCTGCGTGACGTGCTCCCGCCGCAGCCGACGTTCCCGCGCCGCTTCGACATGCTCGTCGTCGACGAGGCCCACAACGTCGCGCCCACCGTCGGCAAGTACGCCGTCGAGAGCCTGCGCACGCGCCTCGTGCGCCTGCTCGCGCCACACTTCCAGCACAAGCTCTTCCTCACAGCGACGCCGCACGACGGCTACACCGAGTCGTTCACAGCGCTTCTCGAACTGCTCGATGACCAGCGCTTCTCGCGCAACGTGCTCCCGTCCGAGGAACAGCTCGCCCGGGTGATGGTACGCCGTCTCAAGAGCGACCTCGTCGACGCCAAGGGCAAGAAGCTCTACCCGGTGCGCCGCCTCGAAGCGCTGAACGTCGAGTACAGCGCCGAGGAGCGCGAGGCGCGACAACTTCTCGAACAGTACATCGCGAGCCGCGAGAAGCAGGACGAGCGCGAACGCGCCGCCTCGCACTTCGTCCACCAGGTTCTCCGCAAGCGCCTCGCATCGTCACCCGCCGCCTTCATGTCGACGCTCGCGCGGCATACCGCGACCATCGAAGGCAAGGGCGAGGCACGCCGCACCTCGGGGCTCGACGAGCGCATCCTCCGGCGCGCGATCGCCAAGACGGAAGAGGACTACGCCGACGACGACACGCACGAAGCCGCCGAGTCCGAGGCCATCGAAGAGGCGAGCCGTCCGCTGCCACCGCTGTCGGCCGAGGAGAAGAAGCTCCTCGGCCGCCTGCGCTCGTGGGCCGAGCAGGCGAGCCACAAGCCCGACTCGAAGGCGGCGGCGCTCCTGCGCTGGCTCGAAGAGAACCTGCGGCCCAAGAGCCAATGGTCGAACGCGCGCGTCATCCTCTTCACCGAGTACCGCGCGACGCAGAAGTGGCTGCACGAGATCCTCGCCAGCCACGACCTCGGCGGCGAGCGTCTCGCGCTGCTCTTCGGCGGCATGGACCCGAAGGAGCGCGAGACCATCAAGGCCGCGTTCCAGGCCGATCCGCGTGAGTCGCCAGTGCGCATCCTGCTCGCGACCGACGCGGCATCGGAAGGCATCGACCTTCAGAACCACTGCAACCTGCTGGTCCACGTCGAGATCCCCTACAACCCGAACGTGATGGAGCAGCGCAACGGCCGCGTCGACCGTCACGGGCAGAAGCAGAGCGAAGTCGTCATCTGGCATCCCGTCGACGCGAGCGGCGGCCACGGCGACGACATCCTCCGCGCGCTCAAGAAGCTCGACTCGATGCGCGCCGACATGGGCAGCGTGAACCCGGTCATCGCACCGCAGTTGCCCGCGCTTCTCGAAGGCCGCCGCCGCGAGCTCGACACTGGCCTCGCCGAGAAGCGCATCGAACGCGCCAGACGCTACGTGAAGGCCGAGCGTGAGCTGCGCGAGCGCATCGCCAAGCTGCACGAGCGGCTGACGACGACGCGCAGCGAGCAGCACCTCACGCCCGACCGCATCGAGCGCGTGGTGCGCGTCGCCCTGGCGCTCACCGACAAGCCCGACCTCACGCCCGCGAAGCTGGCCGACCTTCCCGCGGCCCGGGTGTTCCAAATGCCCGCCCTCGCGGGCTCGTGGTCGCGATGCCTCGACGGGCTCGAGCACCCGTACACGAAGCGCATCAGCCCCATCACCTTCAATCACGCCGTCGCTTCCGGCCGCGACGACGTGGTGCTCGTCCACCTGAACCACCGCTTGGTACAGATGTGCCTGCGTCTGCTGCGCGCCGAAATCTGGGCGCAAGACGATGTGAAGAAGTTGCACCGTGTCACCGTCCGCACCGTGCCGGACGCGCACATTGATGGCCCTGCCGTGGCCGTCGTCTCGCGTCTGGTGGTCACCGGCGGCAATCACCACCGGCTGCACGAAGAACTCACGGTATCGGGCGGCTATCTGCGCGACCAATCCTTCCGACGCGAAGAAGACGTCACCCGCGTCCAGCAATGGCTGGACGACTCCGAGCCGACCAC
>JBGASF010000167.1:0-16724 GCA_044229835.1 Polyangia bacterium
TGGGGAGGGAGCTGGTGCTCGGGGCGGAGAAGAGCCCGGAGGCGGGCACGGGCACGGGCACGGGCACGGGCACGGGCACGGAGGCGAGCACGAGCACGGGTACGAGCACGAGCACGAGCACGAGCACGAGCACGAGCACGAGCACGAGCACGAGCATGGGTACGGGTACGAGCACGAGCACGAGCACGAGCGGGCGGGTGGTGCTGAGCCGCGATGGGGTGGTGCTTGCGCGCTTCGTGGTCGCCGAGGCGGTGCGGCCCGAGGCCGTGGCGGCGGTGCGGGGGTTGCGGGCGCTCGGCGTGCGCTCGCTGATCCTGAGCGGCGATGCCGGGTCGCGCACCAGCGCGGTGGCCGAGGTCCTCGGTGTGCCGGGGCAGGCTGGGCTGCGCGCAGAGGACAAGCTGGCCGAGGTGCAGGCGCTGGGCACGCGCGCCGCCATGGTCGGTGACGGCATGAACGACGCGCCCGCGCTGGCCGCGCTGGGGCCGAGCTTCGCGGTCGCCGGGGCCAGCGGGCTGGCCGGCGGCGTCGCGCAGGTCACGCTGCTGGCCGACGATCTGCGCCTGGTGCCGTGGACCATCGCGCTGGCCCGCCGGGCGCTGCGGCTGGCGCGGCGCAACCTGATCTGGGCCGGGGTCTACAACCTGGTCTTCCTCGGCCTGGCCATGGCGGGCGCGCTGCGGCCGGTGTGGGCGGGCCTCAGCATGCTGGCGTCGTCACTGCTGACGGTGGCCGGCTCGCTGCGCCTGGCTGGCTTCGCGCCGCCCGCACAGGGAGCGCCCCCGCCATGACGCCCGCCGAGCTCCTGTCCGCCGCCGTCATCATGGGCCTGGCCGGCTCACTGCACTGCGCCGCCATGTGCGGGCCGCTGGCGCTGGCCGGCTGCAGCCGCGACGGCAAGCTGTCGGGCCGCTCCACCGCGGCCTACTTCATCGGCCGTCTGATCTCGTATGCCACCGTGGGCGCCACCCTCGGCCACCTGGGCCGCCACGCCCTGTGTCGCCTCCCGGTCGGGCGCATGCACGCCTTCACGGTCGCGCTGGTCGCCATCCCGGTGGCCTGGCGCGGCCTCGTGCTGCTGCGCCGTCGCCCCACCGCCAACGCCACCGCCACCGCCGCGACCGCGGCCACCGGCCCCGCGCTGGTCCAGCTACAGCGCAGCCGCCCGCGGCGCACCCCCGGCCTGATGCGCCTCCTGCCGCTGCGTGGCGGGTTGCTCGGCATCGCCACCGGCATCCTGCCCTGCGGCATGCTGCTGGCCGCCGCGGCGCTGGCCGCCGCCAGCCAGCACGCGCTGGTCGGCGCCGGGGTCATGGCCGTGTTCGCGCTGGCCTCGATGCCTGGGCTGCTGGTGCCGCTGCTGGGCCGCCGCTTGCTGTCACGGCTGGCGGCGCGGCTGCCGCCGAGTGCGGCTGGGCTGGGCTGGCTGGTGCTGGCGGCCTGGCTGGCGGTGCGGCCCTGGCTGGGCGCGCACCATCATCACTGAAGCGGTGGCTACTCGGGCTTGACGCAGACCACCACGCCCTTGGCGTGCCGCATCACCTTCTCGGCCACCGAGCCGAGCAGGAAGCGGCCCATGCCGCTGCGGCCATGGCTGCCCATCACGATGACGTCGGCCTTGATGGTCTCGGCCACGGTCAAGATCTCGGCGGCCGGGCTGCCCATGGCGATGTGTCGCGTGTACGGCGGCAGATCCGCGCGCTGCGCCGCGGGCACCATGCGCTCGAGCTCGAGCTGCGCCTCGGTCTTGAGCTGATCGATCTCGCGCTCCAGCCGCTTGTCGGCGGCGGGCAGCACATCGGCCAGCTTGTACTCGACGACATGGACGACGTGGACCTCGCCATGGGTCGCCACCGCGTGCAGCAGCGCCCAGTCCAGCGCCTTGCGCGCCTGCGCCGAGAAGTCGAGCGCCACCAGGATGCGGGGTTTTTCGGTCTTCATCGCTGCCTCCTACCCCCCCAGGTTTCAAGACGCGTGCCGTCCAGAACCGTGGCCCCGCCACGCCCGCCGCGCAAGCCTTGCGCGACCTCGGCATCCAGGGGCAGTCCTTGCGCCACGCCGGCCCTCGCGACGCTGGCTTCGCCAGGCGCGCGGTATGCACCACCTCCCGGTATGGCGATCCAGGTCAAGGAGATCATGAACCCCGAGGTGCTCAGCCTGCGCGCCGGCGAGCTGGCCAGCGACGCCCTGGCCGAGCTCGGCACCCTGCACGTCTCCGGAGCGCCCGTGATCGACGGTCAGCATCGCCCCATCGGCGTGGTGTCGTGGGACGCCCTGCTCACCGCTCCGCTGGGCGCGCTGGTGTCGGACCGCATGACCAGCCCGGCGCTGACGGTGCATGGCGACACCTCGGTGCGCGAGGCCGCGCGCGTGGTCGCCGGCAGCGGCCACCACCGCCTGGTCGTGATCGATCAGCAGGGCCAGCTCGACGGCATGGTGTCCGCGCTCGACCTGCTGCGCGCCCTGGTCGGCGCTCCGGTCAGCCATCCGGCCAGCTTCCCGCACCACGACCAGGACACCGGCCTGACCTGGAGCGACGCGCTGGCCCTGGACACGACCAGCCTGGCCCAGGCCCCCGCCGGCCCCGGCCTGCTGCTGCTCATCGCGGGCGGCGTGGATCGCCCCGAGCACCTGATCTGGGCCGAGGAGAACCTCGATGTGCGCGCCCGCCTGCACGCGCTGCTGACCCTGCCCGGGGTGCGCCCGCCCACCGTGAACGACTGGTTCGCGCGCGGGCCCATCCGCTTCCGCTGTGCCGGCGTCGGCGATCCAGCCACCCGCGGCCGTGCCCTGGATCGCGTGCTCGACCATGCCCTGGCCGCGGAACCCGAGCATGACCACGCAGGAGAGTGAGCCATGAGGATCCCCATCGCCTTGCTGATGTTCGCGCACGGGATCGCACACCTGGTCGGCTTCCTGGCCGCGTTCAGGCTGGGCAAGGCCCCGATCCCGTACCGGACCACCATCTTCGCGGGCCACGTCGACGTCGGCGACGGCGGCGTGCGCGCCATCGGCATCCTCTGGCTGGCCGCGGCGCTGGCCTTCGCGGCGGCCGCGGTGGCGGCGCTGGCGCGGGCGCCGTGGTGGCCGTCGGCCGCGCTCGGGCTGGCGGTCGGCTCGCTGGGCATGTGCATGGTGGGCTGGCCCGACGCGCGCATCGGCCTGGCCGTCAACGCCGCGCTGATCGCGCTCATGATCGTCGGCGCCCGCGCGGGCTGGTTCCGCGTGGCCGCGGGCTGACATGGTCTGCCAGCGCCCAGGGTGGCTTGAAGGCTATACTGGCCGCTGGGGGGCAGACGCATGTCGAGGTGGTGCGCGCTGGTGGCGCTGGTGCTGTGGTCAGGCTGTGGGGCGGAGCCGGATGAGACGCCGTCGTCGCCACGCGGCGAGCTGATCGGGCGCGTCGAGATCTCCGAGGACGTGCCGACCGGCGACTGCCGCGTGCTGCTGGAGGGCACCCCGCTGGGGGCGCCCTGTGACCCGAGCGGCGGCTTCGACATCCGCGGCGTGCCGCCGGGGCGCTGGGATCTGCGCGTGGCCGCGGGCGAGGCCACCGCGCTGCCTGGCAAGCGCCTGGTCGCGGCCGCCAACGCCGGGCTGGTCACCGATCTCGGCGTGGTGCGCCTGGCCAAGCCGGGCTCGGTCGGCGGTCGGGTCGCCGGTGACAGCGCGGGCTCCATCATCGCGCTGCCCGCCTATGGCGTGGTCACCGCGCCCAACGCCAACGGGGGCTACCTCCTGACCGGCGCGCCCCCCGGGGTGCACGACCTGGTCATGATCACGCGCGCCGGCACCGTGGTGCGCACCCCGATCACCATCGTGTCCGCGCGCACCACCACCGGGGTCGACTTCGACGCCGCCATGGTGACCCCGGTCAGCGCGCCCATCGTGGGCCTCGCGGTGCGCGGCGACGACGTCCCCGGCGGGGACGCCGGCCTCACCGTCGAGCTGCTCGACGCCGCCACCGGCGCCGTCGTCACCAGCGATCGCACCGCCGCCGACGGCAGCTTCGAGCTGACCGCGGGCGCCGGGATCTACGTCGTGCGCGCGCGCGACGGCCAGAACCCGGCCACCGCCATCCTGCCCTCGGTGGTGCCGCAGGGCAGCCTGGCGCTGACGCTGCCGGTGACCCTGGTGGTCCCGGTGCCCGGCGACCTCGACCGCGACGGCCGCCCCGACGCCAGCGATCCCGACCTCGACAACGACGGCGTGCCCAACGCCGCCGACAAGTTCCCCTACGACCCCGCCGAGAGCGCCGACGCCGACAGCGACGGCCTCGGTGATCGCGCCGACCTCGCCACCATGGGCACCGCCCTCGACACCCAGAACCCGACCCCCGACACCGACGGCGACACCCGCTTCGACTTCGAGGATGTGTGCCCCAAGGTCGCCGATCCCATGCAGCGCGACAGCGACGGCGACCGCATCGGCGATCTCTGCGACAACTGCCCGAACACGCCCAACCCGGGGCAGGAGGACGCCGTCGGCGATCACATCGGCGACGTGTGCCGGCTGTGCTCGGCGCCCGAGGACTGTCCGTCCGACAAGATCTGTCGCTTCGGGCGCTGCGTGGACTGTGCCGCCAACTCGCAGTGTGGCGGCGAGATCTGCGATCCCCAGGGCGCCTGCGTGCCGTGCACCGCGACCGCGCAGTGCGGCGGCACGCGCAAGTGCAACACCGGCCTCGGGCTGTGCCAGGACTGTCTGGTCGCGCTCGACTGCGCCAGCGGCCAGGCCTGCGTGCAGGGGCGCTGCTTCTCGGAGTGCACCGTCGATCGCGACTGTGGCAGCGGCTTCTGCCAGGGCGGCGCCTGTGTGCTGTGTCGCTCCAACGGCGACTGCCCCGCCATGCAGTGGTGCGACGCCGGGCTGTGTCGGCCCGGCTGTGTCACCGACGCGAGCTGCGGCGGCGTGCGCGTGTGCGATCTGCCGACCCGCACCTGCGTGCTGCCGTGCACGGCGACCTGCCCGACCGGGCAGAGCTGCGACAGCGGCGGGATCTGCCGCCAGGTCTGCGACCTGACCTTCCCGTGCCCGGGCAACCAGATCTGCACCATGGGCAGCTGCCGCCCCGAGTGCACCGTCAATGGCGACTGCACCGGCGGCAAGGTGTGCCAGCTCGGACAGTGTGTCGCCAGCGGGCTGTGCAACCTCGACACCGACTGCCCGGCCAGCCAGGTCTGCTCGGGCACCGGGGCCTGCGTGGCGCGCACCACCGCGTTCGACACCGCGGCGGGCGCCTACCTGTGCACGCAGCCGTGCCAGTGCAAGCTGGGCGAGATGTGCTCGGCCGGCCACTGCGTCGCCGACGGTGTGCCGACCCGCTACGTGGCCGCGGGCGGCATCGGCAACGGCAGCTCGATCGCGATGGCCACCGGCACCCTGACCACTGCGCTGAGCAGCCTGGCCGCCAACGACCTGGTCGCGCTGCGCGCCGGTGACAGCTTCGATCACAACGGCCCCGCGCTGGTGGTGAACCAGACCGACATCCGCCTGCAAGGCGGCTACCTGGAGTGCTCCCCGAAGCGCTGGGTGCGCGACCCCGCGCTGCGCGCCACCATCCGCAAGACCGGCGACGCCGAGCTCAACCTGCTCAGGCTGCCCGGCACCCTGCTGGCGCCGCTGCGCAACCTGACCCTCAAGGGGCTGACCCTGACCGGCTACGTGCCCACCGACAGCGAGCTCATCGACGCCACCTTCGTGCCCAACCTGGCCACCGACGGCCTGACCCTCGACCTCACCGGCGCGGGCAGCAACGGCGCCATCACGGGCCTGCGCGTGACCTCGTCGGCGGGGCTGCAGCTCAGCAACATCGCCCTGCCCGCGCACAACACGCGCAGCAACCTCGAGGTCGTTCGCCTCGAGCAGTCGGGCGGCACCGTGCGCGGCCTCTCGATCGGCACCGTCATCGACGGCTGGCAGGTGCGCGGCCTGGTGGTGGTCGACCCCATCACCCCGGTCAACATCGACGACACCACGACCGGGACCTGGACCACCGGCTCGAGCTCGTCGGCCATCGTGATCCGCAACGCCAACCGCGCCCCGGTGCGCATCACCGGTGGCCGCGCGCAGTGGACCACCGGCTTCGTGGGCACCAACGACTCGTCGGCCGCCTGGGCCGTGGTGCTGGTCGACACCAGCCGTGACGTCAACGTGACCGGCCTGGTGGTCGATGGCACCGGCTTCCTCGATCCCTTCGCGAGCTGGACGCGCCTCAACGCCAGCGCGGTGCACTACATCAGCTCGACCGGCGTCATCGACGGCGTCTCGGTGACGGTGCCGCGGACGCCTGGCTACTACTATTTGCGTCCGTTCTGGATCACCGGCCCGGTCGGCGACGTCACGCTCTCGAACGCCACCGTGCGCGGCGACGGCTGCGATCGCAACACCCCGGTCTTCATCGAGGACGTCTCCAGCGGGGTCGCGACCATCACCGGGGGCAGCTTCGCGCTGACCCAGACCCCGGCCTCGGCCTCGACCAACACCGGCCTCCAGATCGACGACTCGCGCTTCCTGGTCACCGGCGCCAGCTTCCACATGCCAGGCCAGGCGCAGTACTCGCACGGCTTCCTGATCACGAATGGCATCGGTCGCATCGAGCGCTCGCGCTTTCAGGCCGACGCCGACGGGGCCATCACCGGCGTCGCGCGCGGGGGGGTCTTCAGCGGCGGCACCGTCGAGCTGCACCAGAGCTGGCTGCAGGCGGGCCCCGCCTTCACCAGCGCCGGGCTGGAGCTGCGCTTCGCGGCCCAGCTGCGCGCCGTCGGCAACACCCTCGACGGCGAAGGCCTGGCCGGGCGCGCCGGCAGCACCAGCGCCGGCGTGATGTGCAACCAGGAGACGGCGCCGCTGCTGTTCCAGAACAACCTGGTGCGTACCGGTAGCGCGCCCACCCGGTACATGGTCTGGGACTACGGCTTCAACGGCGGCCCCTGCATCCTGCCCGCGGCCTGGGACCACAACTACTTCTCGCTCGGCGCGCTGCCGCGCGACGCCAACGACGACGCCATGACGGTCGCGCTGGGCGCCCCCGGGGTGCCCGACGCCCGCGGCAACATCATCGGCGACACCGTGACCTGCGCCGACAGCGCCTTCGCGGCGCCCGACTTCCACATCGCCGCCGGCTCGCCTTGCGTCAACACCGGCGTCCTGTCGACGCGCAGCGACGGCAGCAGCATCACCATGGATCTGCTCGGCGGCGCGCGCGTGCTGGGCAGCGCCACCGACATCGGCTGTCACGAGAAGCAGTAGCCGGCGGCAGCTGGCCCGCGGTGCCAGCGCGACCTGGATCGAGCTTTGCGTGGGGGGGACGGCATGCTGAGAAGGTGCGCAGGGTTTGCGCTGGTGGTGGTGCTGGCTGGCTGTGGGGCGGAGCCCGACGAGACGCCCACGGTGGCCCGCGGTGAGCTGATCGGCCACGTCGAGATCTCCGAGGACGTGCCGACCGCGGACTGTCGCGTGCTGCTCGAGGGCACGCCGCTGGGCGCCCCGTGCGACCAGAACGGGACCTTCGACATCCGCGGGGTGCCCCCAGGGCGCTGGGATCTGCGCGTGGTGTCGGGGCCGGCGACGTCGCTGCCCGGCAAGCGCCTGGCCGCTGCGGCCAACGCCGGCCTGGTCACCGACCTCGGCGTGGTCCGGCTGTCCAAGCCCGGCGCCGTCGGCGGCCGCGTCGCCGGTGCCCCCGCGGGCACCATCATCGCGCTGCCTGCATATGGCGTGGTCACCGCGCCCAACGCCAACGGCGGCTACCTCCTGACCGGCGCGCCCCCCGGGGTGCATGACCTGGTCATGATCACGCCCGCCGGTACCCTGGTGCGCACCCCGGTCACCATCGTGCCCGCGCGCACCACCATCGGCGTCGACTTCGACGGCGCGGCGACGACGCCGGTCACCGCCCCCATCAAGGGCACCGCCCTGCGCGGCGACGACGTCCCTGGCGGCGACGGCGACCTCACCGTCGAGCTGGTCGACGCCGCCACCGGCGCCGTGGTCACCAGCGACCGCACCGCCGCCGACGGTGCCTTCGAGCTCGCCGCCAGCTCGGGCATGTACGTCGTGCGCGCCCGCGACGGGCAGAACCCGGCCACCGCCATCCTGCCCTCGGTGGTGCCGCAGGGCAGCCTCAGCCTGCGCCTGCCGGTGCCGCTGGTGGTGCCGGTGCCCGGCGATCTCGATCATGACGGCGACCCCGACAGCGCCGACGCCGACATCGACGACGACGGCGTCGCCAACGCCGCCGACGAGTTCCCCTTCGATCCCGCCGAGAGCACCGACGCCGACAATGACGGCCTGGGCGACCGCGCCGATCTCGCCACCACCGGCGCCGGCCTCGACACCCAGAACCCGACACCCGACACCGACAACGACGGCCGCTTCGACTTCGAGGATGTCTGCCCCATGGTGCCCGACCCCGCGCAGCGCGACTCCGACGGCGACCGCGTCGGTGACCTGTGTGACAACTGCCCGGGCACGCCCAACCCGGGGCAGGAGGACTCGGTCGGCGACAAGATCGGCGACGTGTGCCGGCTGTGCGACGCGCCCGAGGACTGCCCGGCCGACAAGATCTGTCGCTTCGGCCGCTGCGTCGACTGCGCCTCGAGCTCGCAGTGCAACGGCAAGATCTGCGACGCCCAGGGCGCCTGCGTGGCGTGCACTTCGAACGCCCAGTGCGGCGGCAGCCGCAAGTGCAACCTGCCGCTCGGGATCTGCCAGGACTGCATGGTGGCGCAGGATTGCGCCGCCGGGCAGGCCTGCCTGCAAGGGCGCTGCTTCGCCGAGTGCACCGTCGATCGCGACTGTGGCAGCGGCTTCTGTCAGAGCGGCGCCTGTGTCAGCTGTCGCTCCAACGCCGACTGTCCGCTGCAGCAGTGGTGCGACAGCGGGCTGTGTCGGCCCGGCTGCGTGACCGACGCCAGCTGCGGCGGCGCGCGCGTGTGCGAGCTCAGCACGCGCACCTGCGTGCTGCCCTGCTCGGCGACCTGTCCGACCGGGCAGAGCTGCGACGGCGCCGGCGTGTGCCGTCAGGCCTGTGACCTCAGCTTCCCGTGCCCGGGCAACCAGATCTGCAGCATGGGCAGCTGTCGCCCCGAGTGCAGCGTCAACGGCGACTGCACCGGCGGCAAGCTGTGCCAGCTCGGCCAGTGCGTCGCCAGCGGGCTGTGCACGCTGGACACCCAGTGCCCGGCCAGCCAGGTGTGCTCGCCGACCGGCGCCTGCGTGGCGCGCACCACGGGGTTCGACGCCGCCGCGGGCGCCTACCTGTGCAGCCAGGCCTGTCAGTGCAAGCTGGGCGAGACCTGCTCGGGCGGACACTGCCTGGCCGACGGCGTGCCGACGCGCTTCGTGGCCGCCGGCAGCATGGGCACCGGCCTGTCGCTGGCCTCGCCGACCGGCAGCATCAGCGCCGCGCTGGCCGGCCTCGCGGCCAACGACGTGGTCGCGCTGCGCGCCGGCGACAGCTTCGAGCACAGCGGCCTGCCGCTCAGCATCGAGCACAGCGGCGTGCGCCTGCAGGGCGGCTACGTGGCCTGCTCGAGCAGCCGCTGGGTGCGCGACGGCGCGCTGCGCTCGCGGGTGCACAAGGCCGACGACGCCCAGCCCACCTTGCTGGAGGTGCCGGGCACCCTGCTGGCGCAGCGCACCGGGGTCGCGCTCAAGGGGCTGACCCTGGCCGGCCAGGTGCCGGCCAACGGCGTGCTGGCGGACATCACCTTCGCACCCGACCTGAGCATCGACGGCCTGACCCTGGAGCTCGTCACGCCTGGGGGACAGGTGGCCATGACCGGCCTGCTGGTGACGTCGTCGACCGCCGTCAGCCTGAGCGGCGTCAGCCTGCCCAGCTTCCAGGGCGCGGCCGCCCTCGATGTGGTGCGCCTGCGCGGCAGCGCGGGCACCGTCCGTGGTCTGTCGATCGGGGACATCACCAACGCCTGGCAGGTGCGCGGGCTGTTCATCGAGGACCCGGTCGGCGCCATCGACGTCGACGCCCCGGTGCTGGGCACCTGGACCACCGGCTACCACGCCAGCGGCATCCTGGTCTCGAACAGCAACCGCGCCGCGGTGCGCATCACCGGTGGACGCGCGGCCTGGTCGACTGCCGCCAGCGTTGGCGGCAACGACGCCGGCGCGACGTGGGCCGCGGTCCACGTCGAGGCCAGCCGCAACGTCACGGTGTCCGGCCTGGTGGTGGACGGCACCGGCTTCATCGATCCCTTCGCCAGCCCCCAGCACGGCCACGCCAGCGCGGTCCGCTTCATCAACTCCACCGGCGTCATCGATCAGGTCTCGGTGACGGTGCCGCGCCTGCCCAGCTTCACCTACTCGAGGCCGCTCTGGGTCACCGGGCCCGAGGGCAACGTCACCATCTCGAACTGCACCGTCAACGGCGACGGCTCGTCCTACAACCACCTCGTCAACATCGACGGCGTGACCACCGGGGTCACTGACGTCACCGGCGGCAGCTTCACGCTCGCGCAGACCAACTTCGGGGCCGAGAACTTCGGCCTGCGCACCGTCAACGCGCGCTTCAGCGTCACCGGCGCGAGCTTCACCCTGCCTGCGCAGTCGCGCGACATTCGCGGCTTCTCGGTCACCGGCGGCGGTGGTCGCATCGAGCGCTCACGCTTCCAGGCCGGGGGCGAGGCCTCGTTCACCACCTCGAGCCTGGGTGGCCTGGCCGACGGCACGGCGCTCGAGCTCTACGGCAGCTGGCTGGCCGCGGGGCAAGCCACGACCAGCGCCGGCCTCGACGTCGCCAACGTGGTGCAGCTGCGCGCCATCGGCAACACCTTCCACGGCGGCGGTGTGGCCACGGTCACCGGCACCGTGTCCGTGGGCGTGTACTGCTACCAGGACGGCGGCACCATCTTCATGCAGGACAACCTCGTCCATGCCGGCGCGGGCCCGGGGCACCCCATGGTGTACGACTACGCCGGGAACAGCGGGGCGTGCAACGAGGCCACCAGCTGGGACCACAACTACTTCTCGTTCACCGGCGCCGCGCGCAGCGCGGGCGACCTCGTGGACCAGATCGCGCTGGCGCAGCCCGGCCTGCCCGACGTCCGCGGCAACATCGTCGGGGACAGCACCACCTGCTTCGACCCCGCCTTCCCGGCGCCCGACTTCCACCTCGCCGCCGGCTCGGCCTGTGTCAACAAGGGTGTGGCGGCGACGCGCAGCGACGGCAGCGCCATCACGCTGGACCTGCTCGGCGGCGCCCGCGTGCAGGGCGGCGCCCCCGACATCGGCTGTCACGAGAAGCTGTAGGCCGGCGCTGCTGGCGCCTCAGCCGGTCATTCGCTCTCCACCAGGTCGCGGGCATACGCGCGCAGCACGTCGACATAGCTCAGGATGCCGACCACACGGCCCTCCTGGCTGAGCACCGGGATGGCCCCGATGCGGTGCTCGATCAAGAGCTCGATGGCCTCGAGCAGCGGCTGCTCGGCGGTCACCGACTTGACGTCGGTGCTCATGACCGATGCGACCTTGACCTCGAGGGCATGGCGCTGCGCCGGGGTCAGCTCGTCGGGGTCGATGCCCTGCGGGGGCAGGCCGCCGAGATCGCGGTCGCTCAGCATGCCGGCCAGCTCGTGCTCGGCCGTGATGACGGGCAGATGGCGCACATCGAGCTCGCGCATGGTCGCCGCCGCCGCACGCAGCGGCGCCGACTCCAGCACGACCGTGGGTCGCCGGGTCATGACATCTTCGACGGTCAGCAAGGCACACCTCCTGTTTGAACCTGTCTCCACCTCTTCCACTAACCGTGCCGCCGGCTGCGCGCGCGAATCTCCAGCGATGCCGCGGGCATGTGCAGCATCGAGGGGCGCCCGACGCAGGGCTTGCGCACTTCGTCGCATGGCGCGCATTCCGTGCGCGGTCGCTGGCCCGCACGCGCAGGCGTGAAATGCCAGCGGCCCGGCTATGATGCCGCCATGGCGCGGCGCCCGAGGCTGATCCCCGTCCTGCTCCTGCTGCTGTTGCCAACCGGCTGTGGCGGCTCGCGATCGAGGCCGGCCCCGACCACCCGCCCCGCGCCGCCGCTGCCGGTCGCCGCCGAGGCCGCCGCCGAGGCCGCCGCGCCCGCGCCGCCCCCGCGCGCCCCCGAGCTGCCACCTCCAACGCCCGCCGACGCCCCGCCCGAGCTGCTGTTCCACGTCAGCGTCAGCGGCCTCGACCAGACCCTGGCCGCCACCAGCGAGTGGGCCGACGCCCTGGCGCCCGGCTCCAGCCAGAACCTGGACGCCTACGCCCAGCGCCTGTCCGACCCCAACCAGGGCTTCGCGCTGGCGCTGGTCGATCGCACCCGCCCGGTGTTCTTCCTGTCGCTCGACGTCAGCGGCAAGCGCGTGCTCATCGTCGGCCGCGAGCTGGGCCGCGCCATCACCGACGAGTGGGCCGGCCAGTGGGGCTACACCGTGCGCCGCCGTGACGGCTGGATCGCCTTCGGCGGCGCCGAGGCCATGCGGGTCGGCTCGGATCATGCGCTGACCCGCCTGCTCGAGCGCTCGGTGCCGCCGGGCTACGCCGCCACCGTGCGCCCGGCGCACCTGCTGCAGCGCTTTCACCCCGTCGCGCGGGCCCTGGTCCAGGCGGTCTTCGCGCGGCTGGCGCAGACCCAGCAGCTGACCATGACCCCCGACGAGCTGCTCGCGCACGGCGCCGCGCTGGAGGAGCTGCAGCTGACCCTGGAGGTCGACGCCCGCGGTGTCGCGCTGGACGTCAGCGCCAGGGTCGCCGACGCCACCACCCTGGCCGACTTCACGCTCCGGCAGCGCCCGGCCACGCACCAGCACCTGCTCGAGCTGCCCAGCGTGAGCCCGCTGTTCGCGCTGTCGGGCGACTTCGACGTCAGCAAGGCGTCGGCAGGGTCGAAGCACCCCGGGGTCGCCGCGCTGGAGCGCCAGGCCGCGGCGCTGTGGCTCGGCCCCGGCGCGGTGCTGGCCGACACCGCGCCCTACGGCTTGCTGGCGTCGTTCGCGGTCAGCGACGGCGCCGCCGCGCGCAAGCTCAACGGCCGCGCGCTGACCCTGCGCGCCAAGCTGGGCGCGACGACACCCGACTCGACCGAGGTCGTGCGCTTCAAGCCGGGCGCCTTCCGCGTCGGCAAGATCGCCGTCGACGAGGCCGTGGTGCACGACCGGCGCCCGCTGCTGCAGCGCTTCGTCGACGCCACCCGCCCCATGCTGCAGGCGCACGCCGTGGTCGGCGGCACCGCCCTCGAGGTCACCAGCCCCGACGCGCGCACCACCATGACCACCATGCTGGGCGCGGCGCGCCACAGCGCCCCGGCCCCGGTCGCCGACAGCGTCAAGGCCGCGGTGGCGGCGTCGCTGGCGCGTCACGACAGCCTGCTCGCGCTCGGCGACCTGCAGGCCTGGGCCGGCACGCCCGCCCCCGGCGACCGCGCCATCACCCTGGGCCTGGCCTTCGCGTCCAACCAGGCGCGCGCCCACCTCGATCTGCCCATCGAGCAGCTGCGCCAGGCGCTGCCGCACTTCATGCAGGGCCTGCAGGCGCGCCGCCGCCGCCACCCGTAGGCGGCCTACTCGGGGACGATGAAGTCCTTCACCACCGCCATGTGCTGCATGCTGGGCGCGGCGCTGTCGCTGGCCAGCGCCGGCGCCACGTCGCCGAGCGGCGTGTAGACCCGGGTGTCGAGCACCAGCCCGCTGGCATGGGTCGAGCTGCCCAGCACCACCGGGGCCTGCAGCGGCACCAGATCGCCGTCGGCCAGCACGCGGTCGTACGGCTTGGTGCGCCCGGCGTTGCTGTTCGGGTTGCCCGCCATGTCGACCGGGTCGGGCCCCGCGATGCTGACCACGGCGCCGAGCGTGGTGATGCACGGCTCGTCGCGCACGTCGGTGTTGAAGTCGCCGCCGATGACCAGGTAGTCGGCCGCCGGGACCATGGCCCGCACCAGCGCCACCAGCGCGGTGGCCTCCAGGTCTCGATTGGCCTCCGACGAGGTCAGCAGGTGCACGCTGACCGCCCACAGATCCTTGGGCCCCGGGACGTCGATGCGCGCCCACGCGAAGCCGCGGTTGCTGGTCTGGGGATCGGTCCAGCTGCCCGAGGCCAGGATGGGGAAGCGGCTGACGACGCCGTTCGGGATCTGCACCCCGGGTTCGCGGTAGTACGAGAACGACGGCCCGAACGCCAGATCCACGAAGCTGCGCAGGTCGCTGCTGGAGTTTCCGGCGTAGTTCATCTCCTGCATCAGGGCCACGTCGGGGTCGAGGCCGTCGAGGATGCGGATGCCAGGCAGCTCGTAGGCCTGGAAGTTTCCCGTGGTCAGGTTGGACGCCACCACGCGCACGCGCGCGCCGACCAGCACCACCCCCGCATCGGCGCTGGCGTCGGCCGCGCCGCCATCAGGGCCCGCGCCGTCCGCCAGCGCGGCGTCGACCAGCGCCGCATCCGGCAGCGCCGCATCGGGCACCCGTCCGCTGTCGAAGCCGCCGCCGTCCAGCGCGGCATCGCGCACCGCGCCATCGCGCCCCGGCCGGACCGCATCATCGCCGCAGCCGACGAGCAGCAGCAGCCCGAGGGCCACTCCCCACCGCCAGCCGATGTCGACAGCGCGCCTCAGGAGCCTCGATTGTACCCGCTGCGGCGCGCCCGCACACGTGATCAGCGCCGCGGACGCTCCTTCAACATGTTGCAGAACAGCGCGCCCTGCTCGATGGCGTCATCCAGCGCCTTGTGGGTGTGCGGCAGCTCGTCGAACCAGTGCCGTGGCATGTTGCGCTTGGAGGCCTCGCGATAGTCGCCGCCCAGCAGCGCCATGGCGAAGGTCTTCATGTCCAGCGCCGAGAACGAGAACGGACTGCCTCCGGTGAACTTGACCAGGTACCAGTACACGAACATGAAGTCGAACCCGGCCGGATAGGCCACGAACACCGGCTTGCCCGGCAGCCCCGCCAGCCACTCGACATACTTCGCCATCGCGACCGCCGGGTCCTGCAGCCGCTCGCGCGCCGCCGCCCAGGCCTCCGGCTGCGTCGCCCACCACTCCATGGTCTTGGCGTCCCCGCTGGCCCCGGGCAGGAGCTCCAGGTTGGCCTCGAAGGTCGCCAGCAACCGCTTGTCCCGCGTGTACGCCGCCGACCCGAACGACAGCATCGAGTGCGGCCCCGGGATGGGCCCATCGGTCTCGATGTCGGTGCTGATGTAGATCTCGTCCGCCATGGCGCCCGAGGATAGCCCAGCGCGGCCGCTTGACCACCGTCAGCCACGGCCCTGACGTCCGCCCCCGCTTCGGGCTACCATGAGCCAATGCAAGAAGTTCTCGTGGTCGGGGCCGGCCCGACCGGCCTCATGCTCGGGTGTGAACTCCTGCGTCACGGCGTGCGTGCGCGGGTGATCGACAAAGCTGCCGCACCATCGCCGCTGTCGAAGGCCATCGTGGTCCACGCCCGCAGCCTCGAGGTCATGGAGCCGCTCGGGGTCGCCGACGAGCTGGTCGCCAGCGGGCTGCAGGTCGCCCGCGTGCAGCTGTTCGGCGATGGCCGCTCGATCATGCAGGCCAGCTTCGAGGAGCTCGACACCCGCTACCCGTTCCTGCTCTCGATCCCGCAGGCCGACACCGAGGCCATCCTGGCCCGGCGCTTCCTGGCCCTGGGCGGGCGCATCGAGCGCGGCGTCGAGCTGGCCGCGCTGAACCAGGACGCCGGCGGCGTCGATGTCCTGCTGCGCAGCGGCGGCCACGCCGAGAAGGTGCGCGCCGACTGGGTGGTGGGCTGCGACGGCGCCCACAGCGTGGTGCGCAAGTCGGTCGGCCTCGACTTCCGCGGCGAGCTGTTCGAGGAGCCCTTCATGCTGGCCGACGTGCGCATCCAGTGGGACGTCGCCACCGATGCGGTGACGTCGTTCTTCTCGGCGGCCGGCCTGCTGGCGTGCTTCCCGATGCCGGGCGGGCGCTGGCGCCTGATCCTGTCGGGCGCCCCCGACGGCGAGGCCGCGGTGACCCTCAGCGACGTCGAGTTCGCGGTGCGCGAGCGCACCGGCCACACCGCCATGCTGTCCGACGCCGCCTGGCTGGCGCGCTTCCGCATCCACGCCCGCCAGGTCGAGCGCTACCGCGTCGGCCGCGTGCTGGTGGCCGGCGACGCCGCGCACATCCACAGCCCGGCGGGCGGGCAGGGCATGAACACCGGCCTGCAGGACGCCCACAACCTGGGCTGGAAGCTGGCCCTGGTCGCCAGCGGCCAGGCCGGCGACGACCTGCTCGACAGCTACCACGCCGAGCGCCACGCCGTCGGCCAGAGCCTGCTGCGCGCCACCGACTACGCCACCCGCGCCGCCACCCTGAAGAACCCGGTGGCCCGCGTGCTGCGCAACAGCGTGGCCGGCTTCCTGAGCACGCTCGAGGTGGTGCAGGCCCGCATCATGCGCACCACCGCCGAGCTGGCCCTGAGCTACGACAAGAGCCCCATCGTGGGCCAGCACCACGGCGGCCTGCTCGGCTCACGCCTCGGCCGCGACGACACCAGCGACGAGGCGCCCACCATCTCGGCGCACAGCGCCTTCATGCACGGCCCGGCCCCCGGCGCGCGCGCCCCCGACGGCTACCTGTACCGCGCCGACGGCCGCCGCCGCCTGATGGAGCTCGTCGATCACCGCCACACCCTGCTGCTGTTCGACGGTCGCGCCGCCACCGTCGAGGGCTACCCGCGCCTGGCCGCCATCGCGCGCGCCATCGACGCCCGCTACGCCGCGCTGGT
>JBGASF010000168.1:0-16699 GCA_044229835.1 Polyangia bacterium
GACACGTTCACCGGCCGCGTCGGGACGAGCCTCGCGCGCGCCGCGCTGCTGCCCGGGCTCGCCACGGACACGGTCGCCGACTACGCGGCGCAGCTCGCCGCGCTCATCCGCCTCGCCCGCCGAGAGGTGTTGCGCCAGTTCGGGGTGCTGTTGACCCCCGAGGTGCGCCTCATCGGCCCTTGGCCCGACGACGCGCTGAGCCCCGACCGGCCCGATTAGTCGAGCGGCAGGTCCCGCATCGCCCCGGTGCGCCAGTCCACGGCGCGTAGGCGGTGGTTGTTGGTGTCGGCGACGAAGAGCGAGCGCTCGAACACCGCGACGCCGCTCGGCTCGCGGAAGTTGGCTTCGGCGGCGTCGTCGTCCGCGGCAGGTCGGCCAGGAAGCTGGCCATCGAGGTCATCTGGGTCGCCTCGTCGGGCGGGGGCGCCGGCTCGGGCGCGGCGGGCGGCTCGGCCAGGAAGCTCCGCATCGAGACCATCTGGGTGGCCTCGTCGGGCGACGGCGGCTTCGCAGGCGCGGCTTCACCCAGGAAGGCCGCCATCGGGACCATCTGGGTCGACTCCTCGGGCGGCGGCAGCGGCGACGGCATCACCGCGGTCGGCGGCTCGCCCGCCTCGATGTCGATCTCGACGCCGTCGTCGTCGCCGTCGCCGGGTAGCGCCGCGCGCGGCGGCTCGGGCCGCGGCGGTGGCGGGGGCGGCGGCGCCTTGCCGGGCCCCCGCAGCGCCATCGGCGGGGGCGGCGGCGGCCCTGGCTTGCGACCCTCGGCGTGCCCGTTGATCTTGGCGGTCTCGCGCGGCACCGGCGCCGAGTCGATCGCCAGCACGTTGACCGGGGCGCTCGGGGTGGCGACGGCGCCGCTCTTGACCGCACCCGACTCGCTGGTCGCGACCGGCACCGGCACGCCGTCGCCAGTCGCGGCGCCGGCCCCGCCGACGCCCGACGAGGCCCGCTTCTGCTTGACCGCCAGCATGCGGTCGACCAGCACGCGGCTGTCGGCGTCCAGCTTGGTGAACTTGACGCCCATGCCGTGCGGCTTGGCGGGCTGCTTGGGGTCGAAGTCCTTGACCCACGACACCACGCCCTCGCCGCGGATCAGCTTCTGCCCGTTCTCCAGCAGGAGCTCGAAGCGCAGCGAGGTGCCCGCCGGCTTGGGCTGCCGGGTGGCGATGAAGATGCCGCCCTTGGAGATGTTGGTGGCGAACTTGTCGACGAACGTCTCGACGTCTGAATACTTCAGCTTGAGGCGGAGCGCGGAGGCCACTCGCTCGGCCTCGCGCTTGTCGGATCCGTCGGCCACGGGGCCCTCATGATAGCGCACCTTGGCGGCGGTTTCCTGTATCCGCCCACGCGCACCAGCTATGCGAGCAGCCCCGGCACCAGCGCCAGCGCGCTGTCGAGGTTCTCCGGCTGCGTCCCGCCGGCCTGCGCCAGGTCGGGCCGTCCGCCCCCCTTGCCGCCCACGGCCTTGGCCACTTCCCCAACGATCTTACCGGCATGGAAGCGCCCGACCAGGTCGGCCGTGACCAGCGCCAGCAGCGCGACCTTGCCCCCCGCGAGGTCCGCCCCGCCGATCACGATGACCCCGCTGCCGATGCGCTCGCGCAGCTTGTCGCCGACCTCGCGCAGCGCCTTGGGATCGGCCACGTCGGTCCGCGTCACCAGCAGCTTGACGCCGGCGACCTCGCGCACGTCGGCCATCAGGTCGCGCGCGCCGCCCGAGGCCAGCTTGCCGCGCAGCGCCTCGATCTCGCGCTCGCGCTCCTTGAGCTCCTTGCCCAGCTTGAGCACGCGGTCGGCGACCTCGAACGGCCCCGCCTTCAGCGCGGCGCCCGCCTTGCCGAGCTCGGCCTCGAGCCGGCGCACGTGCTCCAGCGCGCCCGCCCCGGTGACCGCCTCGATGCGGCGCACACCCTGGGCCACGCCGGTCTCGCTGGTGATCTTGAACAGCCCGATGTCGCCGGCGCGGCGCACATGGGTGCCGCCGCACAGCTCGACCGACTGCCGTCCGATGCGCATCACGCGCACCTTGTCGCCATACTTCTCGCCGAACAGCGCCATGGCGCCGACCTTGCGCGCGTCGTCGAAGGCCATCACCTCGACGCGCGAGTCCTCGTTGGCGCGGATCTCCTCGTTGACCAGCTCCTCGACGGTGCGCTTCTCGTCCTCGGTCATGGGCGCGAAGTGCGAGAAGTCGAAGCGCAGCTTGTCGGGCGCCACCAGCGAACCCTTCTGGGTCACATGATCGCCCAGCACCTTGCGCAGCGCGTGGTGCAGGAGGTGCGTCGCCGAGTGGTTGGCGCGCACGCGATCACGCCGGTCACCGTCGACCATCAAGGTCGCGCGCTGCCCGGTCTGCAGCATGCCGCTGTCGACCACACCGCGGTGGATGATGACGTCGCCGGCCGGCTTCTGGGTGTCCTCGATGCGCACCCGCGCGGTTTCGGTCTCCAGCATGCCGGTGTCGCCGATCTGGCCGCCGCTCTCGCCGTAGAACGGCGTCGCCTTGGTGACCACCTCGACCTTGGCGCCCGCGCCGGCCGACTTGACGCGCGCGCCGCCGACCAGGATGAGCTGGATGTCCCCCGCGCCCTGCTCGCCGCGCCCCTGGTAGCCCAGGAACTCGGTCTTGCCGAGCTCCTGCGGCAGCGCCTTGTAGATGTCGTTGACCGCGGCGTCCTGGCCGGCGAACTCACCCTGCGCCTGCTGCTTGGCCATGGCGGCGTCGAAGCCGGCCTGGTCGATGGTCAGGCCGCGCTCGCCGGCGATGATGGCGGTCAGATCGGTGGGGAAGCCGAAGGTGTCGTACAGCTTGAAGACCACGCCGCCCGGGATCTGCTTGCCGCCGCCGAGGCCCGCGATCTCCTCGTCGAGCAGCTTGAGGCCGCGATCCAGCGTCTGCCTGAAGCGGGTCTCCTCCTCCAGGGTGACGCGCTCGATGGTGGGGCGGCGCTCGGTCAGCTCGGGGAAGTCGGCGCCCATCTGGTCGACCACGTCGCCGCACACGATGTGCATGAACGGCTCGTCGATCCCGAGGCGCTTGCCATGGCGGACGGCGCGCCGGAAGATCCGGCGCAGCACGTACTCGCGCTGGGCCTTGTCGGGGAACACGCCGTCGGCGATCAGGAAGGCCGACGCGCGGGCGTGGTCGGCGATGACGCGCATCGAGACGTCGTCCTCGGCGTCCTTGCCGTAGCTCTTCTTGCTCAGCGCCTCGGCGCGCGTGATGTAGGGGCGCAGGAGGTCGGTGTCATAGTTGGTCATCAGGCCCTGGATGACCGCGGTCAGGCGCTCGAGGCCCATGCCGGTGTCGATCGACGGCGCCGGCAGGCGCTCCAGCGGACCGCCCGCGGTCTTCTTCTCGTACTGCATGAAGACCAGGTTCCAGATCTCGAGCCAGCGATCGCAGTCGCACGCCGGGCCCAGGCACTGGCGCTCGGGGCAGGGCAGGTGGTCGCCCTGGTGGTAGTGGATCTCGGAGCACGGCCCCTGTGGGCCGGTGTCCCCCATCATCCAGAAGTTGTCCTTGAGGCCGAGGCCGAGGACCTTGTCGTCGCCAACGCCGGTGACCTTGCGCCACAGCGCGCGAGCCTCGTCGTCGGCCTCGATGCCCAGCGTCTTGTCGCCGCCGAAAACGGTGAACATCAGGCGCTTCTTGTCGATGCCGTACTGCTCGAGCAGCTCCCAGGCGAAGCGGATGGCGTCGGCCTTGAAGTAGTCGCCGAACGAGAAGTTGCCCAGCATCTCGAAGAAGGTGTGGTGGCGCGCGGTGCGGCCCACGTTCTCGAGGTCGTTGTGCTTGCCGCCGGCGCGGATGCACTTCTGCGAGCTGGTGGCGCGCTTGTAGTCGCGGGTCTCGCGCCCGGTGAAGACGTCCTTGAACTGCACCATGCCGGCGTTGGTGAACAGCAGGGTGGGATCACCCTGCGGCACCAGCGCGCTGGAGCGCACGATCTCGTGGCCGTTCTTCTTGAAGTACTCGATGAAGGTGCTGCGGATCTGCCGGGCGGAAGCCATGGCTGAGTCATGTACGACGCGGCCCGCCCAAACGCAATCCCCGGGGTTACCTCGGGGATCCCCGTCTGGTCACCGCAGGTAGCCCAGGGGGAGCGCGGACCGGACAGTCTGGGCTACCGGAGGTAGCCCAGACTGACGAATCCGCCGAAGTACTGGTCCAGGGCCCCCCCGACATCCTGCTTGCCGTCGTTGTTCTGGTCGGCCAGCCGGCCCGAGTTGTCGAAGTCGTAGAAGAAGCGGGTGTAGCGCCCGCCGATGCGCAGGGTCAGCGAGCGCGTGGGCCGGATGTCGAGGCCCAGCTCGCCATCGAGGCCGCCCACGAAGCCGCCCCCGAACGAGGTCGCCTTGCCGATCTCGCCGGTGTCGAGCACCAGGAGGTAGGCCGCGTCCACGTAGGTCGCAAACAGCGTGCGCACGATGGGCACCCGCACCCCGGCGCCCAGCAGCGCGTAGCGATACGACACGTTGGGCAGCTTGCGGTTGGTGTTGCCGTCTCTGTCGGGGTCGTAGTCGTCGATCGCGAACAGGTGATTGCCATAGCCTGCGCGCCCGGTGAACGCCGTGCGGGTGGCGCGGTCGCCGAGCTGGTGGCGATAGCGCACGTCGAACTCCAGGCGCTGGCGCCGGGTCGGGATCTCCAGGCCGGGGGCGTCGTTGTCCTCGGTGTGCATGGTGATCACGCGCTCCAGCACCAGGCCGAGGCCCAGGCGTCGCATCGGCCCGCCGCCGGCCAGCGCCAGCGGGTACAGCTCGGCCTCGATCAGCCCGGCGGGCGTCGGCACGCCCTTGTAGCTGGGCAGCTCGGTGCGCGAGTTGGCGAAGGCGAAGTCGCGTCCGATGAAGGTCACCCCGGCCGACAGCCGGATGGCCGACGGCGGGATGCCCCGGCTGCGGCCGGCCAGATCGACGCGATCACCATCGTCGTCGTCGCGCCGCTTGCGCGCGCCGCCATCCCCCGCGCCGTCGCCATCAGCGCCGCCCGCGCCGTCATCGTCGTCACCCGCCCCGTCGCCGTCACCGTCACCGTCGTCCCCACCCGCGCCGCGCCGCTTGCGCCCGCCGCCGCCGTCGTCGTCACCAGCATCATCATCGCCGCCGCGCGCGACGACCTCGCGGCCCTTCTTGCCGCCCTTGCCCCTGGGCGGCTCGTCCGGCACCGGCTCGTCGTCGTCACCCGCGCCACGCGCGCCACGCGCGTCGCCAGCGTCGTCGTCGCCGTCATCGCCGTCATCGCCCTGCGGCTCGGGCTCGGGCTCCGGCTTGACCTTCTTGCCCGCCGCCAGCACCACCACCTTGCCCCCCGAGCGCTCCACCGCGGCATACAGCCGCCCCGCGATGGCGCCACGCGACGACGCCGCATCCGCCGGCCGTCGCACCACGTCGCTGGCCGAGCCAACGGTCTTGCCGTTGGTGCCATTCTTGACGCTGACGCGCAGCACCCAGCGCGCGCCCTTGCGCCGGATGCTGCCGCTGACCAGGGCGTCCGCGCCGACGTCCTGCAGTACCCTGGCCAGGTCGCGGTCGTTGCCCTTGGCGCGCAGCCGCTTGCGCGCGCGCACGTAGGCCTTGACGCTGACCAGGGTGAACTTCTTGCTCAGCAGGCGCTCGATCATGCCGCTGGCGCGGCCCGCCTGCGGCCCGTCGACACCCAGGAACACCACCCGCTTGCGCGCCGCCAGGGCCACGCCCGCGCCGCCGCCCAGCCCACAGGTCATCGCCACCAGCAGCGCCAGCGCCAGCCAACAACGCACGCCGGCAACGCCGCGCATCACGCCAGTCTACTCCTTGCCGAACCGGTCGATCTGGAACCCAGGATCGGGTTGGCCACCCTGCGCCGGGGGCGCGCCGCCCGCCTGCTTGCGCACCGCGGCCTGCTGGTCACGCATGAAGTCGGCCGCGCTCTCGTTCGAGCTGCCGGTCTGGATGCCCTTGAAGTGCAGCGCGAAGTCGTCGGCGTTCGACGCCGCCTTGACGGCCTCTTCGTACGAGATCAGCTTCTTGTGCACGAGCTCGGTCAGGGCCTGGTCGAAGCTCTGCATGCCGTAGGGGTGGCGACCGGTGGCGATGGCGTCGTGGATCTCGACGGTGCGCTTGGGCTCGACGATGAGCTCGCGGATGCGCTGCGTCGACACCATGATCTCGACCGCGGGCACCATGCCCTTGCCGTCTGCGCGCGGGATCAGGCGCTGCGAGATGACGCCCTTGATGATGGCGGCCAGCTGGATGCGCACGTGGCCCTGCTGGTGCGGCGGGAAGATCGAGATGATGCGGTTGATGGTCTCGACCGCGTCCACGGTGTGCAGCGTCGACATCACCAGGTGGCCGGTCTCGGCCGCGGTCATGGCGATCTCGCAGGTCTCGAGATCGCGCATCTCGCCGACCAGGATGACGTCGGGGTCCTGGCGCAGCGAGGCGCGCAGCGCGCGCGCGAAGCTGATGGTGTCGAGGCCGAGCTCGCGCTGGTTCACCACCGAGCGGCGATCACGGAACGCGTACTCGATGGGATCCTCGATGGTCACGATGTGGCAGGCCTGGCGCGCGTTGATGTAGTCGACCATCGACGCCAGCGTGGTGCTCTTGCCCGAGCCGGTGATGCCGGTGACCAGGATCAGGCCGCGCGACTCCTCGGCCAGCTTCAGGATCACGTTGGGCAGCAGCAGGGTCTCGAAGGCGGGCACCTCGGGCGGGATGAGGCGCATGACCATGCCCAGGGTGCCGCGCTGCTGGAACACGTTGACGCGGTAGCGGGTCCCGTCGGGCGACTGGTAGGCCAGGTCGCAGTCGTAGGCGCGCTCGAACTCTTCGCGCTGGCGGTCGGTCATCATGTTGGCCGCGAAGGCGCCGATGGCCTCCTTGGTCACCGCGGGCACGTCACGGACGGTGCGCAGCTCGCCCCCGATGCGGAAGATGGGCGGCAACCCTGCCTTCAGATGAACGTCCGAAGCGCCCAGCTTGCGGGCCGCCGCAAGCACCCGATCCAGGACTGCCGACATCGTCCTAGCGTAGCACGATCACGGGGTTTTGACGCCCTGCGCGAAGGCTGCTAGCGTCCACAGCGATGGCGGCGTGCGCGCAGTGCCGGTCTCCCTTGCCCGATGGCGCCGCCTTCTGCGGCGTGTGTGGCAGTCGCGTCACCGGAGCGGCCTCGGGAGCGGCGCCAGGGCAGGGCGGCGGCACCCCGGGTCAGTCCCTGCCGGGCCGCACCCTGGCCGCTCCTGGTGGGGCCGCCCCGGTCCCGCCGGTGCGGCGCCCGGCCTCGGTCGGGCCGGGCCAGGCGCAGCCCGGCGCACCCGTCGCGCCGGTCGACACCGCGTCGCTCAAGTCGGGTCGCGCCAGCAGCCGTGGCCCGGTGGCCGGCGTCGGCGCTGGCGCTCCTGGGGGACTGCCAGCGCCGCTCGGGGGCAGCCGCCCCGCTCCGCTGCCACCACCCGCCGCCGGGTCGGCCGCGGCGCGAGCCCTGAGCTCGGCGCGCCGCCCGCAGCCCGCGCCCGTCACCCACGGGCACGGGCACGGGCACGGGCACGGGCACGGGCACGCGCAGGCCCCGTCGCCCGCCGACCCCGCGGCCGGCGCCTCGCTCGACTTCCGCCCGCCGCGCCGCGCCCCGGCCGCGACCGCGGTGCTGGTGCTGCTCAACCTCGGCTTCGTCGCGGGCGGGATCTACTGCTTGCGGCGCTACTTCTCGCTGCGCGCCCAGGCCGCCGAGCCAGCGCGCCCGGTCCTCGCGGGCGCCCCCGACGCCGGCCTCGTGCTGGCCAGCGCGCCGCCGACCCCGGCCCCGCTGGTGCCGGTGCGCGGCATGCGCATCGGCAAGGACCAGGGCAAGCCCGTCACCATCATCAATCCACGCCCGACGCCCAGCGCCAGCAGCAGCCCCAGCGCCAGCCCGTCGCCCAGCGCGAGCGCGTCCGCCAGCCCCAGCCCGTCGGCGTCGGCCTCCCCGAGCGCCAGCCCCAGCCCCTCGGCCACGCCGACCCCGAGCGCCACCCCCGCGGCCACGGTCGACGCCGCGGTGCCGCCTGCCGCCACGCCCGACGCCGGCCCGACCGAGGTCGCCCCGTCACCGTCGCCGACCGCCGATCCCGCGCGCCCGCCCATCGACACCGACGAGCTCGACCGCGTCTTCCGGCGCGGCGCCGACAGCGTCGGCTCGTGCTACACGCGCTACCAGAAGCAGGATCCCAAGCTCGAGGGCGACATCGAGATCGTCTTCCGCATCGACGCCAACGGGCGCGCCAAGGTCAGCCGGGTGGCCAAGAACACCACCGGCTCGGACGGCCTGGCCGACTGCGTGGGCGCCCTGATCGAGACCTGGGACTTCCCCAAGCCGGTCTCCGGCGAGGTCCCCATCCAGTGGCCCTTCACGTTCCACCCTGTAGAGTGACCGCGTGGGCGACGAACAGCACGGCTCGGAGGTCCTCGTCGTTGACAAGGACGAGCGAGTCACTGCGGGGCTGACCCGGGTCCTCGCCGACGCCGGCGTCTCGGTCACCAGCGCGGTCAGCCACGAGGAGGCGCTGGCCCAGCTGCACAGCAAGTTCTTCGGCGTCGTGGTCATCGACATCGACACCCCCGACGCCACCCAGGGCCTCGACCTCCTGATGATGGCCAAGCCCGAGGCGCCGGCGTCGACCTTCATCATGCTGACCGGGCGCAAGTCGTTCGAGGTCGCGGTGGCCAGCTACCGCGCCGGGGCCGCCGACTGCATCCTCAAGGCGTCCGATCAGCTCGACTACCTGCGCCGCCGCATCATCGACGCCACCCGCGAGGTCGCGCGCGAGCGCAACCTGTCGTCCTTCGTGCGCGAGCTCGGCGACGCCCACGAGGAGTTCTTGAAGCGCCTGATGGAGAGCGAGCGCCACCTGGTCGACCTGCGCGACTCGGTCGCCGGCCGCGACACCAGCCGCGCCGACTTCGAGACCGAGTATGTCGCCCTCATCGTCGATCCCGACACCGAGCTGTACGAGGACATGAAGGCCGCCGCGGCCGCGAAGGGCGGCTGGATCATCAAGCACGCCACCACCGGCGGCGAGGCCATGGATCGCGGCGGGCGCGGCCGGCTGCACATCGCCCTGGTGCGCGACCAGCTGCCCGATCTGCCCGCGTCGATGGTCATCCGCGCCCTCAAGGAGGCCGCGCCCGAGATGATCACCATCGAGTTCGTGCTGCCCACCCCGGGCAAGCCTGGGCGCGCCGGCCTCAACGACGGCACCCGCACGCTGCCCCTGATCGCCGAGCTGACCGCGCCGCGCCAGCTGTTCGAGCGCTTCGGCGAGCTGCGTGAGGCCTTCGTCGCCAAGGGCCGCGAGCGCCGCTACCTGCAGGCCTTCCGCGACAAGCACTACGAGTTCCTGCGCAAGTACGCCGACCTGAAAAAGCGACTGGCCCGCCTGGCACCCGAGTAGGTGCGCGGCGGGCCAGCGGGCCGTGCCTGGGCTCGCGGTGCGGGCGACTACCGGGTCGCGGTGAAGGTCGCGGGCACCGCGCGCGGGCCGAAGCCGACGTCGAGGCGCGCGTCCCAGCTGCCCTGGGTCAGCGCCGTCGCCGTCGCCGCGGCGCGACCATTCGACAGCTCCAGCGCGTCGAAGCGGTTGGCGGCGAAGCGGCTCTGCACCTCGGCCACCGCGCGGTCCAGGCCCTGCTCGCAGATGGAGCGCAGCGTGGCCTGGTAACCCACGCACACCCCCAGCACGCAGCGGTTGGCCACCGACGACGCCACCTTGTTGCAGTCGATGGCGGCGCCCAGCGCGCCACGCAGGTCGTAGCCGTACTTCTGGCGGGCATAGTCGTTCAGCGCGTCATAGGCGTACTGGCCATACGGCAGCGAGAAGCTGTGCGCGCCGATGACGATGCGGCCCGCGCTGACCTGGATGGTGACGTCCTCCTGGGTGGTGACGCCGGTCGCGACCGGCACCGGCACGGTCACGGTCTTGCCCTGGATCGAGAAGCGCAGCGCGTCGATGCGGTGCACCGCCAGGCCACGGCCGGCGGCGTCGATGCTGCCGATCTCCAGCGTGCTCAGCACGTCGAAGCGGGTCAGCGTCAGCGAGGCCGCGCCGATGAGGTCGCTCAGCGTGGTCGACACCGGGCCGCCATTGAAGACCAGGCCGCTCACCGCGCTGTTGATCCAGCCCTTCAGCTTCGACGACAGCGCGCTGGGCAGCGCGTCCATGATGTCGTCCACCAGCGGCACACCTGCCTCCTCGAGCAGGTCGAAGAAGGTGCCCGCGGGGTCGGTCTTCAGCGCCTGCAGGGTGCCGACACCGTCGGCCGCGGTGCTCGGCAGCACCGCGTTCACGGTCAGGTCGATGGTGGTCACGACCTGGAAGCTGCCGCTCACCGCCGGCAGCGCCGGCTTCACCGTGGTGCCGCCCGTGCCGCCCGTGCCGCCGCCGGTGCGGCCGCCGGTGCCCGTGCCACCGCCGGTGCCGCCGCCGGTGCCGCTGCCGTCCTCGCCCGACTCCGACCCCATGCAGCCCGCCGACGCCGTCAGCGTCGCCGCCAGCACCGCCACCATCATCACGCGAACCATCTTGGTCATCATGACCAGCTACAAGAGCAGCCCGCGTGCCACCCTTTTCCGACCCCCAACCCCGCGATCACCCTGCCTGAATCCCCGCCTGACGACCAACCTCTACCACCTGGGCCGTCAGGCGCACATGTGGGCCAATCAGGCTGCGACGGAGCGTTTTCCGCTGCCGCCCACCGCCGCGGCCACCTGCGGCGCCGACTCGACCAGCTTGGCGGTCAGCCCCACGAAGCGGCGCATCATGGCATCGCGCCAGCTGGTCGGCAGGCGGCTCAGCACCCACAGCATGACCGCCGAGCTGAACGGCACCACGTAGCGCGCCGACGGCCAGCGCCCGAACGCCGCGCGCTCGATGACGCGCGACACCTTGATGGGGTGCGCCGCCTGCTTGTCGCTGAGCTCCTTCAGACGATCGGCGCGCGCATACACCGGCCCGTACGGCGACTCGGCGGCTTTGTACTTGCTGACCTCGGCCATCGAGCGGTTGGCGAACTCGGTCGCGATCGGCCCGGGCTCGACCAGCGAGACGCGGATACCGAACGGCCGCAGCTCCATGCGCAGGCAGTCGCTCAGCCCCTCGACCGCGTACTTCGAGCCGTGATAGGCGCCGAACATGGGGAAGGTGATGCGCCCGCCGATGCTCGAGATGTTGATGATGCGGCCGGCGCGGCGCTGCATCATCTGGGGCAGGAACGCGCGCGTGACCGCCATCAACCCGAACACGTTGGTGTCGAACTGCTTGCGCAGATCGGCGTCGGTCAGCTCGGCCAGCGGCGCGGCCATGCCGTAGCCGGCGTTGTTGACCAGCACGTCGGCGCCGTGGCCCTCGGTCAGCCGGTCGACCTCGCGCACCGCGGCCGCGATCGACTCCTCGCTGGTGACGTCGAGCCGCACGGTGTCGACCTTGCCGCCGCTCTTCTGCGCGATCTCCGCCAGGATTGCCGGGTTGCGGCCGGTGGCGATGACGCGATAGCCGCGCTCGCTGAGGTACTCGGCGGCGTGACGACCAATCCCTGCGGTGGCACCGGTGATGACGACGACCTGCTGCTTCGACTTCGACATGTGCTTTCTCCTCGTTTTCACTTGGGAATGAACGTTCATTCCGGTTTCAGGACAAAAAAAGGGCGGATCTCCGGCGGACTAGCGCCGGACGGCCTCCCAGACACACTCTTCGGCGATCTTCAGGACCTCGTCGGTCAGCACCAGGCGCTTCTCCTGCACCGCGCGCAGCAGGCCCACGAAGGCGCCATGCACCAGCGCGATGATGACCTCGACCGGCGCCGGCTTGATGGCCTGCTTGTGCTGCGCGTCCTGGATGAAGGCGACCACCGGATCGAGCACCGAGCGCTCCACCGCGCGGCTCTGCTCGTCGAGATAGTCGCCGTGGTGGTGCAGCTCGAGGAACTGCAGGACGCGCGGGTTCTGATGGCCAAACCGCGTCATGCGCTGCCAGATGGTGGCGAACTGCTGCCGGGTCGGCGCCTCGACCGGGAAGTTGGTCATGACGTGGGCGGCGAACTCGCCCTTCCAGCGCTGGTACAGCGCGTTGACCAGCGCCTCCTTGCTCTCGAAGTAGCGGTACAGCGTGCCGGCGCCGACGCCGGCCTTGTCCGCCACCAGGGGCACCGCGGTGCCGTGGAAGCCGCGCTCGGAGAACAGCTCGAGCGCCGCGGCCAGGATGGCCTCACGACGCTCGTCGGCGTTGGCCGCCCGACTCGTCGTGTGCAGTGCCCGTCCGCTCATGACTGGAATGAATATTCATTCCGCGTCCGCGCGTCAACCACTATTTTCGAGCTGCCTCCGAACCACCAGGAATCGCTGAGCTTCTTCTACTCTTCGATCTTCTCCCACCACTGACACCACCACTCGCCGCCGACCAGGATGCGCAGCTTGGGGTGCCAGCAGTAGGTCAGGTTCTTGTCCGGATCCATGTAGTAGAGGCAGTTGTCGCAGCGCTCGTCGCCGTTCGGCTTGGCGCGCAGCACGGCGTCCTCGGCCAGATGGCGCAGCTGGATGGACAGCTTCTCGTCGATCTCTTTGGGTTCGGGCTTGGGCAGGTCGTCGGCCATCGGCGTCTCTCTCGGGGGCAGGGTGGTTGGCGTTCGATGCCGGGTGGGCGCGGATCGAAGCGCGCGGTGGGATGGCTACATGAGGACGCCGCCCGAGGGCAGGCCGCCATCGGGCTTGGGCGCCGCCGGCAGCGCGGCGTCGGGCGACGCGCTCGGCTGCGGCAGCACGCCGCGATCGACGCGCGGCCGCGCCCCCGGCGGCGGCGCCGGCTGATCGGCGGCCTCGGTGATCTTCTCGATCGGGCGCGGCCCATCACGCAGCGCCTGGTTGGCCGCCTCGAGGTGCTCGATCCAGGCGTCATAGTCCTTGAACAGCACCGGCTGGCGCGAGGCCGCGTCCTTGAAGCGCGCGATGGCCTCCTCGATCTTCTTCTGCGCCTCGGCCACCGACTGGCCGCCCTCGCGATACGACAGATCGCCCTGCAGGTGCTGGATCAGCGGCTTCTGCTCGGTGTACGAGCGCGACAGGAGCAGCGCCTGGGTCAGCTGCGCCTTGGCCTCGGCGACCTCCTCGGCCTTCTTCGAGCGCAGCCCCGCCTGGGCACGGACGATGAGCAGCTCCACCATCGAGCGCTCGAGCTCCAGCGTCTCGGTGAAGGTGCGCGACCTGCAGTCGGCCTCGGGCGGCAGCTTGATGGGCCGGTACGCCGCGCCGCCGAGCTGCTGGCGCCCCCACGGCCAGCTCGACCCGCGCGCCGCGATGACCTTGTCCTCGCGACACTCGAGGTAGAGGTAGCGACTGTTGCGCCACGACAGCAGCCACACGATCACGATGACGATCGCGAGCAGCCCGGCCCCGGCGGCGTACAGCCTGAACTTCGAGCGCTCCTTCTTCTCGGCCGCATCGGGCGCGCCCGGCTTCTTCGGCCTCGCCTCGCGCGGCGGCACCGAGCCACTGAACGGCTCAGGGGAGGGCTTCGCGGCCGTGCTCGTGCTCGGACTCGTGCTTGCGGGCGTGCTCGGGCTCGGACTCGTGCTCGGGCTCGGACTCGTGCTCGTGCTCGTGCTCGGGCTCGCACCCGGCGTCGTGCTCGTGCTCGGCGTCGTGCTCGTGCTCGGCGTCGTGCTCGTGCTGGTGCTCGGACTCGTGCTCGGCGTCGCGCTCTCACTCATGCCCGCGTCGCCTGTCGCCTGTTGCCTGTGACCTGTTGCCTGTGACCTGTTCTGTGTCTCCGCCTCCGGCCCCGCCTCCGCCGTCAACGCGACGACGACCTTCGCCTCCGGCTCCGACACCCAGCCCTCGTCCGTCAGCGCCCGCGCCCCGGCGCCCGCATCCGCGCCCGCGCCCGCGGCCTCGTCGCCCGGCTTGCCCGGCTTGCCGTCCTTCGGCTTGTCTCCGCCCGCGCTCACTGCTACTCGCTCGCGCCCTCGACCAGCCCGATGAAGGGCAGATTGCGATACTTCTGCGCGAAGTCCAGCCCGTAGCCGACCACGAACTGGTTGGCGATGGTGAAGCCCAGGTAGTCGATGGGCACCTGCTTCACCGCGCGCTCCGGCTTGTGCAGCAGGGCGCAGATCTTGACCGACGCCGGGTGGCGCGTGGTCAGGTTGTCGAGCAGGTAGTCGATGGTCAGCCCGGTGTCGATGATGTCCTCGACGATGATCAGGTGCTTGCCGTCGATGGGCTTGGTCAGGTCGCTGGTGATGCGCACCACGCCCGAGGACTTGGTCTCGTCGCCATAGGAGGCGATGCCCATGAACTCCAGCGTGATGGGCAGCTCGATGTGGCGCACCAGGTCGGCCATGAAGATGAACGACCCCTTGAGCACGCCCACGACCACGACCTCCTTGCCGCGGTACTCGCGCGTGATCTCGGCGCCCAGCTCCTTCACGCGCGCCGCGATCTTGTCGGCCGAGATCAGGATCGACAGCTTCTTGTCAGGGATCTCAAACATAGCTGTTGTTCATCACCTCTCCGAGCCCGCCTCCGCCCGGCACGATGTACTGGTTGTCGGTCAGGCCGCGCTCCTCGCTCCAGCGCGAGCCCGGCATGGTCGCCAGCACCTCGGGCGACGACAGCCCGCGGTCCAGGCGCAGCGCATACACCTTCACCTCGGGATGATTCTTGGTCACGTGGCGCAGGTACTCGGGCGTCACGATCAGATGCAGCGCGCACACCTTGAGCGCGTGGCCGTGCACCTCGTCGCGATAGTGCCCCAGCACCTTCGACACCGTCGACCCGGTGGCGCCCATCGGATCCGGGATCAGCAGCACCGCGCCATCGATGGGCCCGCCGATCTTCGACCCGTACATGGCCGCGCCGGTGACGCGCCCGCTCTCGTCGGTCTGCCGCCCCAGCACCAGGTGATCCTGGCGCACGCCCTCGGGCTGCAGCACCTGGTTCAGAAAGTCGTAGGTGACCTGCGACGGCAGAAGGCCCGCGCGCGCCACCGCGACCACCACCGCCGGCGTCTCCGCCGCGATGGCCTCGCCTCTCCACACCCCGCGCGGTGTGTGATCAATCATCCGGGTCGGCACCGCCACCGAGCGCCGCGGCAGCTCGCTGGCCAGCACCTCGTGCACCAGCGCGCGGTAGGTCTCGCGCACCAGGTTGTTGACCTCGGGCTGCACGGTGCCCTTCTGACACAGGCGCGCCAGCAGCGTCAGCGCCAGCGGGTCGTGCAGGATGTGCACATTGGCCCCGTAGCGATGCTCGATCTCGCAGGCGCGGTAGCTGACCTGCGCCCACTGCGTGTCCTGGACCTCGGCCGCCATCCGCGTCTCCGCTCTCCTGGAAGCGAGCAACTTATCATGCGCAGGCACAAGCCCTGAGCAGCGAAATTGCCGTCACGGGCGGCGCATGGTACCTGATGGACATGCCCGGGCCCACCCCGATCGAGGCCATCGACCTCAAGACCACGACCCGAGACGAGACCATCGACATCACCTCGCTGGTGCGCCAGGTGGTCAAGAAGCTCGGGGTCGATGCGGGGATCTGCTACGTCTACTGCCCGCACACCACGGCCGGCCTGACGCTGCAGGAGAACTCGGATCCCGACGTGAAGAAGGATCTGCTGGCGCAGCTGGCGCGCATGGTGCCGCGCGACGCCGGCTTCGTGCACAGCGAGGACAACTCGGACGCGCACATCAAGGGCAGCCTGATGGGCAGCTCGCTCAGCATCCCGATCGAGAAGGGCAAGCTCCTGCTGGGCACCTGGCAGGCCGTCTTCTTCTGCGAGTTCGACGGACCGCGCACACGCAAGGTCCTGGTCAAGGTCATCGCCGGCTGAGACACCTGCAAAGTCCGACCGAAACTTGTAAGCGCGCTTCCTTCTCGGTCTCGACTCCGTTGGAGTGTCCGCACGTTGGCCTTGACAGCCCCATGGCTGCCGCGTAAAAGGTCCCGTTCTTCAGAAGCGGGTCCTGGTTCGGCACGGAGCTTCGCTGGCGTAGCTCAACTGGCAGAGCACCCGCCTTGTAAGCGGAAGGTTACGGGTTCAAGTCCCATCGCCAGCACAGACCAAACGAGACAAAACAAGCCGAAAGCGAGACAAAAAATACGGAGGGATGCCCGAGTGGCCAAAGGGAGCAGACTGTAAATCTGCCGGCGCAAGCCTTCGAAGGTTCGACTCCTTCTCCCTCCACTCCCGAATTGCGGGTGTAGCTCAGTTGGTAGAGCTCTAGCCTTCCAAGCTAGATGTCGCGGGTTCGAGTCCCGTCGCCCGCTCCACCACCCGCCGCTTCGCAGAGGAAACCCAGAGACCGACCACCCACACCCGCCCGCTTAGCTCAGAGGTAGAGCACCTCCTTGGTAAGGAGGTGGTCCCCGGTTCAATTCCGGGAGCGGGCTCCACCAGGTTCCAGACCACTCGCCGGAGAGGCCAAGCCCATGTCGAAGGAAAAGTTCGTACGCAACAAGCCCCACGTCAACATCGGCACCATCGGTCACGTCGACCATGGCAAGACCACGCTGACGGCGGCGATCACGAAGCACTGCGCGACCAAGGGCCGTGCGCAGTTCATGGCGTACGACCAGATCGACAAGGCGCCGGAAGAGCGCGAGCGCGGCATCACCATCTCGACCGCGCACGTCGAGTACGAGTCGGACAAGCGCCACTACGCGCACGTCGACTGCCCCGGCCAC
>JBGASF010000169.1:0-16674 GCA_044229835.1 Polyangia bacterium
TAGCGCTCCACGACGCGCTGGCGCTTCAGCTTCAGGGTCGGGGTCAGCAGGCCGTTGTCGGTGCTGAAGTCCTCGCCGACGATGGCCACCGCCTTGGGCCGCTGGAAGGCGGGGAAGTCCTGGCAGCGCTGCTGGACCTCGCGCTCGAGCAGCTGGTGCAGCGCGGCGTCGCGGGTCGGATCGCCCAGCGTGATGCCGGTGGCGGCGGCCCACTCGGTGATGGCGGTGACGTCGGGCACCAGCAGCGCGACGCAGTAGGGCCGGTTGGCGCCGTGCAGGAGGACGTTCTTGATGTATGGCGACAGCTTGATGGCCTCCTCGATGGGCATCGGCATGACGTACTTGCCGTTGTCGAGCTTGAACTGCTCCTTGATGCGCCCGGTGATGACGAGGTAGCCGTCGTCGTCGAAGTAGCCCAGATCGCCGGTGCGCAGGCCACCGTCGGGGGTGAACGCCGCGGCGTTCTCGCGCGGGCGGTTGTGATAGCCCTTCATCACGATGGGGCCGTAGATCACGACCTCGCCGATGCGCGGATCGCCGGTGACCAGGGTGTCGATGTCGACCATGACGCCGGGCAGCGGCTGGCCCGCGGTGCCGATCTTGCGCGCCCCCTTGGGCTGCAGCGTGGCGGTGCAGCTGGTCTCGGTCAGGCCGTAGCCCTCGTGCACCGTGATGCCGAGCGAGTCGATGAACTCGGCGACCTCGCGCCCCAGCGAGGCGCCGCCGCAGAACACCCACTTGAGGCGGCCGCCCAGCTTGTCGCGCACCTTGGCCAGGATGAGGCGGTCGTCGACCGCCAGCTCGAGGCGCTCGAGCAGCCCGACGTGATCCCCGTGGTGCTGGTGCGTCGCGGTGGCCAGGCCATCGGCGAACAGCCGCTGCACCAGCTTCGACTTGTGCGCGATCTGGCGCACCACGCTGGCGTGGATGCGGTTGAACACGCTGGGCACCGCGACCAGCAGCGTCGGGCGCACCACCTGGATGTCCTCCAGCAGGCGCGTCAGCTCGTCGTTGAGCGCCATCGAGATCCCCACCGACACGCCGTGGTGCAGCTCGCCGATCTGGCCCAGCACGTGGGCCCAGGGCAGGAAAGAGACGGTGCGCTCGTCAGGCTCGATGGGGAACACCTTGCGCATGGCCTCGATGTCGGCGACGAAGTTGCCGTGCGTCAGCAGGACGCCCTTGGGCAGGCCGGTGGTGCCCGAGGTGTAGATGATCTGCGCCACCGCGTCCGGCGCGGGCAGGATGGCGGGCAGCGCGGCGGCGGCGCCGTGGCGCTCCAGGGCCGCCCACGAGCGCGGATCCTCCTCGGGCTGGTCGAACCCGACCACATGGTCGAGCTCGAGCAGCTCGGCCTGCATCGCGGTCACCGCCGCGAAGGCCAGCGCACCCGAGACCAGCGCCACCTTGGCGCCGGCGTCGCCCAGGATGAAGCGCCACTCGCTGGGCAGCTGCTTCTCGTACATCGGCACGACCACCGCGCCGAGGCCCGCCGCGGCATAGCAGGCGATGGGCCACTCGACCCGGTTGCGCGCGATGATCGCGACCTTGTCACCAGGTCCCACGCCCAGGCTGGCCAGGCCGACGCGCGCCGCATCGACGCGCTGCAGAAGCTCGCCATAGCTGAGCCACTCCCAGCCCTGCCTGCGCCGGGTGCCAAAGGCCGGGCGCTCCGCGTTGTCCTGGCAGCTCTGCTGGTAGAGCTCGACGAGGGTTCGTGGGGTCAACATGGCAGCCTCCTCGGGACGCCCGACCAAGGAAATGCATGCCGCGGACCAGCCCGAGGCCCGCTCAGGGCGTGCGGAAGGTCGCAGTCCCTGCATGACGCGGCGCGATGGCTGCAATCCCGGCGCGCTCCCGGACCGAGCATGCTGCCGCCGTGGACCAGCCCCGTCAGGCAGAACGCTTCGAGCCGCGCTGGCCTCTCAGCCGGCGGCGGCCGCCAGGCGGTCGAGCAGGTCGGTCATCGACACGTAGCGCGTGCTGGCCGACTCGCGCAGGGCGCGACGCAGCACGGTGGCCACGGCGGCCGGGAGCGCGCTCTCGGGCGGCGTCGCCAGCGCCTGCGCCCGCTTGGCGGCGCGCAGCTCGGCCAGCGAACTGCCGGCGAACGGCGCGCTGCCGGCCAGCACCTCCCAGGCGCTGGCGGCGAAG
Organism: Polyangia bacterium; assembly: GCA_044229835.1. Taxonomy (GTDB): domain Bacteria; phylum Myxococcota_A; class Polyangia; order Haliangiales; family JADYYK01; genus JADYYK01. Next base: position 2,155 of record JBGASF010000169.1, read on the forward strand.
CCGAACTGGTCGCTGCGTGCGTCGACCGGGGCGCCGTCGTGCTGCTCGGGCGACATGTACGGCGGCGTGCCGACCTGGGCGTCGGGGTCCAGCGTCACCGGGCTGCCGGGCGCGCAGCCGCACGAGACCGCGGGCTCGTCGAGGTCGCCGCTGCGGCGGGCCAGCCCGAAATCGGTGACCACGACCCGCCCCTGGGCGCCGATGAGGACGTTGTCGGGCTTGAAGTCGCGATGCACCACCTGGGCGGCGTGCGCCGCCGCCAGCCCGCGCCCCGCCGCGAGCAGGGCGTCCAGCCGCTGGCGAAGAGTGCGCGACGGCTCGCGCGCCCACGCCCGCAGGGTGACGCCGTCGATGAACTCCATGGCCAGGTAGACGCAGCCGCGGAACTCGCCGACGTCATGCACGGTGATCAGGTTGGGGTGCGACAGGCGCGCCATGGTCTGCGCCTCGCGCATCAGCAGCGAGCACATCAGGCCGCACGAGTCGGTCCCCGGCGCCGGACCGCGCAGCATCTTGATGGCGACCTCGCGCCCGAGCACCCGATCGCGCGCCCGGTACACCACCCCCATGCCGCCCGCCCCGACATAGTCGACCACGTCGTACCGATCGACCCGGTCACCGCGCCCCAGCCGCGACTCCGGCCGCACGTGCGCCACCGCCGGGCTCTCGGCCGGCGACGCCGGCAGCAGCGTGTCCTCGGTCCCGCTGGTCCCCATGGTGGTGCCCCCCGCCATCTCGACCGATGATACCGCACTCGGCCTTCCCGCGGATTCACTCGGCCGTCAGCGCGCCAGCTCGCAGGGTGTCGCCGTGCACACCCCCGCTGGGCAGCTGGTCTGCACGAGCCCCGAGCCGCCGGGCAGCACGACCGTGATGCCATCGGTCATCGCGAGGTCCACGCGCAGCACCCAGCAGGCCTCGCCGACCTTGTACCAGACCAGGTTCAGCGCACGGGCGTCGTTGTGCACGCGGACCGCGATCGACTCTCGTGTCCGCCCCACGAACAGGCGCGCCACCGTGCCGGGGCACACCGCGCCGGCGTCACCGCCGATGCGCACGCCATCATCTCGGGTGCAGAACAGCGTATCGCCGCCGTCGGTGCTCCACAGCCCGCCGTCGGCATGGCCGAGATCCACCGCCAGGTCGGGCCGGTCGCCGCAGCCCAGGCAGCCCAGACTGCCCAGCCAGGCCAACCAGGCCAGCCGGCCCCACACGCTATTCAGGGTCCGCCGGATGGTCCCACTCAATCGAGAACTCCTCGGGACGGGTGACCCACCAGACGCCGGCGCCGATCGCCCCGGCCAGCAGCACACCGCCACCGATCACGTACCAGCGAGCATACCAGCGCGGCCGCGCCGCGGGCCGGGTCGCCCTGAGCTCCAGGACCACCGAGCGGCGCTGGGCAGCGACCACGGCGACCTCGGTCTCGGCGTCGTCGTGCCCGCGCAGGCGCGCGCGGACGCGGTGGCCACCGACCGTGACCTCTCCGGTCCAGGGCGTGCGACCGACCTCCTTGCCATCGACGCTGACCAGCGCGCCGGTCGGGCGCGAGGTCACCACCAGCAAGGTCGGGGGCGGCAGCCGCGGTGCCAGCTCGACGCGCTGTGGGCGGCCCGCGATGACGTCCAGCGCGACCTCGGCTCGGGCCCGGCCGCGACGCGCGGCCAGCACATGGCGCCCGGAACCGACGTGCACCGGCCCGTCCAGCGGCGCCTCACCCACCACGACACCATCGAGCGTCACCGTCGCGGTACCGCCGCTGACGTCAATCGTGACCTCGGCGGAGGCCGACGCGATCTGCTCGAGTTCGCGCTCGACGTCGGCGCGCCGGTCCCGGCCGATGGCGGCGCCGCCCTCGTCGAGGTAGCGCCGGAAGCTCCCGATGGCCTGGTGATAGCGAAACAGGCGGCGCTGCGTGACGGCGATGTTGAACAGGACCTCCCAGCGCCCCGACAGCTGGTGCGCGGCCTCGAACTCGGCCAGCGCTGCGGTGAAGTTGCTCTCCTTGAAATAGCGCAGCGCGAGGTCGTAGCGACTGGCGGCCTCGTCGGCGGGGCTGCCGGCATCGGGTGGCCCCGGCACCGCCTGCGCGGGCAGCGCCCCGCACAGCACCAGGACCGTCACCAGCAGCGCTCGACGCAGCTTCATGGAGCCAGTCGCCACACCTTGCGCACGGCGAAGTTGTCGAGGTCGGCGATCACCAGATCGCCCTGAGGCGTGAAGGTGAACTGGAGCTCCTGCCTGAAGCGCGCGGCGGGGGCCGGGCCATAGTCGCCCAGAAAGCCTGCGGTGCCGTCACCGGCCACGTTGGTGACCACGAGCGTGGTCTTGTCGATGCGCCGGATGCGCGGCTGCATCAGCTCACCGACGAACAGGTTGCTGGCCCCGTCGTAGGCCAGACCGCTGATGCGACCGAACCCGAGCAGCGGCGCATAGCGGGTCGAGTCCCCGGTGACGGGCTCGAACTCGGCCAGCCCGGACACACCGCCGGTGCGGCTGCACAGGTGGCCGCCGACCATGAGCCTGCTGCTGAGGGTCGCCGCCAGGCTGCCGAAGTAGCTCCCGGAGCACGCCTCGGTGGTGTAGACGCGGAAGATGTCGCCCCCGGGCACAAAGCGGCGGATGCGCGCGCTGCCGATGTTGTCGACGAAGAACAGGGTGCCGTCCGGCGCGCGCGTCAACAGGCCAGGGGCGTCCAGCCGCGCCGAGGTCGCGGCGAAGGTGTCGCCGTACGGCTCGGCAGTCTGCGTGCCGCCTCCCGCCACCGTGTAGATCCGGCGCGCGCCACCGAGCTCGATGGCGCGAATGCGATCATTGCCGGTGTCCGCCACGAAGAGCAGCTGGTTCCCCGGGTCGTAAGCCAGCGACGTCGGGCCGCTCAGCTGCGCCTGGACTGCGGGCTGGGTGTCCCCCGCGAAACCGGGGCTGCCGGTGCCGGCGACGCGGCTCAGCACGCCGGCCGGGTCGAGCGCGAGGACGGCGTCGTTGCTGGAGTCAGCGAAGTACACCGTGCCGTCGCTGCCCACCACCGGCTGCGTTGGAACCCCGATCTGGGCCAGCGTGGACGGGCCGCTGGACACGCTGCCCGACACCCCCGCGAAGTTGACCAGGGGGAAGAGGGTGCCGTCGCTGGGGGCGTCGGCGCTGACCATGTAGGTGACCGGGCTGGTCAGGGAGCGCCCGTGGATGTCGATCGCGCGGCCGTCGAACAGGTTGACCCCGCTCACCAGCGCGACACGCACCGCGGCGAGGGCCTGCCCGGTCACCGAGGTCCTCGTGCTGGGACTGGCGATGGCGGCGCCCGGGCTCGAGGTGCTGAAGCTGATGGGCACGCCCTCGACGGGCTGTCCCGCACCATCGACCAGCCGCGCCACCAGGTCGTCGGTCAGCCGGTTCCCGAGCAGCGCGCGCTGCATGCCGCCGCTGACCGCCGACAGGGTGTAGTCGTCGCTGACGCGCCCCAGCGCGCCCAGCATGCGCACCGAGCTGTTGCCCATGTCGGCGACGTAGAGGTCGGCGCCCTGAAAGCTCAGGGCCATGGGCTGGTTCCACGTCGCCGCCGCCGCCGGACCGAAGTCACCGCCCGCACCAGTGCTGCCGCCCGAGACCCGCCACATCCGACCGACCCGATCGATGCGGTACAGCACGTCGTCATAGGTGAAGAAGAGCTGGCCTGCACGATCGAAGGCCATCGCGGCGATCGTGATGGTGGATGAGAAGCCGACGTCCTGGGCAAACTCACCACTGGTGATGCCGGCGGTGCCGCCGCCGGCCACCCTGACCCAGCCGCTCCCGCTGCGCCGGAAGATGCCGGCCGAGTTCGAGTTGGGCACGAACGACCACTTCCCGGCCACGAACACGGTGCCATCGGCATCCACCGCGACGGCGCAACCCACGCTGGTGCTGCAGCTGTTCAGCGCGGGCGTCGGCCCGCCCAGGCTGAGCACGCGCCTGATCACGCGATCGCCGCGATCGATGCGGCGGACCATCCCGTTGAGCGAGTTCTGCGCGACATAGACCGAGCCGTCGACGTCGATCGCCAGCGAGTGCGGCTCCACCACGACCGCCCCCACTGCTGGACCACCATCACCGTAGGGCTCGCCGCTATCGACCCCGCCCCCGGCGAAGGCCTCGATGGTGGGGGCCGCCTGCTTCAGATCGATGACGCGGATCTTGTCCGCGCCTTGCTCGGCGACGTAGAGCAGCTTGCGCGAGCCGTCCGCGGGTTCGTCGATGGCGAGGCCGCTGGGATCCCGCAGCCGCGCGGCCGTGGCCAGCACTCCATCGCTGGTGGGGCCGGTGGGGTTGCCGCCCGCGAGCTTGCTGATGACGCCACTCGGCGACACTGCGAGGATGGCATCAGTGCCTGTGTCGCCCACGTAGATGGTGCCGTCGCGCGCCACCGCGATGGCGCGTAGATTGCCTGACCCGGTGCGGAACAGCGAGGCCGGGGTGGGCAGGGCGGTCAAGGCCGTCGCCGGCGTGGTGAGATGGCTGGCATTGACCACGGGCACCACCAGGTTGGTGGCGGTGTCGCTGGGGGTGGTCGAGGTCGCGCTGACCTCGACGGAGCCGGTGCCCGCGGTCCCGGTGACCATCACGTTCCACACATAGGTGGTACCGGGCGAGCGGCCGAGGACCGGCGTGAAGGTCATCTCACCCATGAGGTTGGTGGTCGCGGTCCCGGTCGCGGTCACGCCCAGCGCGGTCGCGCCCTGCTGCGAGGTCACCGTGACCGGCGCGCCAGCGACCGCCAGGCCACCGCGCACGACCTGGATGCGGACCGGTCCCAGGGTCTGCCCGGGCAGCCCGGTCTGGCCGTTGCCGCTGGCGACGGTCACCGTGTTGGTGCCCACGCCACACACGTTGGCGGTGCCTCCGCCGCCGCACGTCGCCGGGCCGACGCAGGGGCCGCAGGGCAGCTCGCCACCCAGGTTGCAGCCATCGGGGATGAAGCCGCAGTTCTTGCCTTGCGCTGCGCACGAGGTCAGGCCAGCGCAGGCCTGGCAGAGCCCGCTGCCGTCGCACAGCTGCCCGGGCCCGCAGCCCGAGCCACAGGCCAGGGTCGCCCCGCAGCCATCCGGGATGGTGCCGCACTGGCGGCTGCTCGGGCACACCACCGCCGTCGCGCAGGTCGCGCCACACCGGTTCGCCACGCCGCTGGCGCCGCAGACCTGCCCAGCCATCGAGCAGCTGCCGCAGTCAATCACGCCCCCCATGCCGTCGCTGACCGGGCCGCACTCGGCGTTGCGCTGGGTGCAGCTCGAGGTGTCGGGGCATGCGTCCCCCAGCCCGTCACCGTCGGCGTCGCGCTGCTCGGGGTCATACACGATCGGACACACGTCGCAGGCATCCCCGCGCCCGTCACCGTCGCGATCACTCTGGTTGGTGTTGGCGCGCGCCGGGCAGTTGTCCTCGAAGTCGAAGCGGGTATCGCCGTCGCCGTCGGGCGTCGGGTTGCGGGTGTCGATGCCGGGGCCGCCCAGGGTCTGCAGATCGCCGGCGTCGCCGAGGCCATCGTGATCGACGTCGAGGTGCTCGGCGAAGTCGAGCGGGAAGGCGTCCATCTCGTCAGGGAAGCCATCAGCGTCGTCATCGGGATCGGCGCTGTCGGGGATGCCATCGCCGTCGTGGTCGAGACCGCTGGGCACCACCAGGCGAACCGCCAGCGGCACGTCACCGGCGAAGTGCAGCAGGTTGGGCAGGACGACCGAGGCGCCGCCACTGCGCGCGCGCACGGCATAGGCACCCGGCCTGGGCAGGACCAGGTCGAAGGCGCCGTCGGCCCCGGTGGTGACCGGCTGGCCGACGCGCAGACCGGTCAGGGCCGACAGCAGCTCGACCTCGATGCCGGCGTGTTCACCGGGCTCGTCGCTCGCGCGCAGGGCCTGGCCCAGGAGATGCGCGGGCGGTGGCAGCGCAGAGCCCACGGTGAAGTCCACGCCGGTCGTGATCTGCTCCGGCTTGACCACAACCTGGCGCACGATCTCGGCGCCGGTCTCGGTCAGCAACACCACGTCGTGGACCCCTGGGGGCACGCCCACCAGGAGGTAGGCGTGCTGCTCGGTGGGCGCCGTGACCACGCCGATGCCGGGGATGCCGACGATGGCCAGCCGCAGATCGACCGCGCCGGAGGGGTCGATGACGCGTCCGCCGATGCTACCGGGCCGTCCCAGGATCACGGTCTCGACGTTGGTGACCAGGCCACGGTTGATGGCGACATCGATGCTGCGCTCGGCGAAGTCGCCGGCACCTTCGGCCGCCGCGAGCCGCAACGTCCGCCGGCCATCCGGGATGCCGGAGACCTGGTAGACCCCGCGCGGGTCACAGGGGCTGCCGTTGCCTGTGCCGACCGCGCTGACCCAGCATCCCGCCGCCGGCACATCCGGCGACAGGAAGACGCGGCCCAGCGCGCCACCTGTCTTGAACACCCGGCTGGTGCCGTCGCTGGCGCCGCCGCCACAGCCGGTCCCTGCGCCGCCGAGGCCCAGGGCGAGAACCACGATCGAGACCGTCCCCCACCAAACCCGCGCGTGCTGCCCCATGCGCCCCTCTCCTCGGACCAGTATAACCGCGATGAACGTTCGGGGCCGGGACGACTCAGAACAGCAGCTTCTCGCGCAGGTCGTCGTGCGGCGCCGCGATGACCTCGCGGCCCAGCAGCAGGCCGGGGTCGATGGCGGCCACCGCGGCGGCCACCGCCGCCTCGAGGTCGGTCAGGTCGCCGCTCAGGGTGAAGAAGGCCTTGCCGCCCAGGCCCTGGGCGAGGCGCATCTCGACCAGCGCGACCTCGGCGGCCTTGCAGGCGGCGTCGGCGGCCTGCAGCGTGGCGGCCACGGTGAAGGTCTCGATGATGGCGACCGCGGCCAGTGGGCCGGGCAGCACCAGGCCGCCGATGGCGGGGGCCAGGGCGGCGTGCGCGTACGGCAGGAGCAGCCGGTCGACCAGGGCGGCGCCGGCCGCGGCCACGCCGGCGGCCATGGCCTCCTCCACCGGCGCCACCTCGCCGGCCAGCAGCGTCAGGTGCTTGCCGGGCGACACCGTGCGCGACATCAGGAGCTCGACCGGCGCGCGCTTGACCATGGCGTCGACGCAGAACACGCCACGCGCGATCGAGTTCACCTCCAGCAGCGCCAGCGCGGGGGCGCGCTCGCTGGCGGCGGCGACGGTGCGCTCGGCGCGACGGGCCATCTAGGCGCGCCCGCGCGGCACTACAGCTGCTCCAGGTGGAAGATCCGCACCGGGCGGCCGCCGACCTGGATGGCCTCCAGCTCCTTCGCGGCCGGGCGCAGCCGGCAGGCGTCGAGCAGCTCGGCGCTGAACAGGTGGAACTGGTCGCGCTCGGCCGCGATCCCCGCCAGCCTGAACGCCGTGATCACCGGCTCGCCGAGGACGTCCCAGAACTTCACCGTCGGCGTGCCCAGGTACCCGGCCAGCACCGACCCGGTGGTCGCCACCACCTTGAAGTCCATCGCCGGCGCACCCGCGGCCAGGCAGCTGTCGAGCCAGCCCTGCCGCTCGCGCGCGGCCTCGGTGATGGCCAGCAGCGCCTGCCCGGCATGATCGACGTCGCCCGAGCCCAGCACCACCGACAGCACGGCGTCACCCACGAACTTCACGATGCGCCCGCCGTGGCGCTGCACATAGCGCTCGACGTGCTCGTAGAAGCGCTCCAGCGCCGAGGCCAGCTCGAGCGCGCCCATGTCGGCCGCCAGGCGCGAGAACTTGGTCACATCCCAGAGGATGATGGTGGCGTCGATCTCCTGGAGGAAGGTGTTCGACATGGCGTCGGCTAGACGAAGCGGAAGTACCCGTGCAGCGTGCAGCGCCGCACGCGGGTGAAGTTCAGCGCCGTGGTCAGCCCCTCGCCGGTGGGCGACGCGATGGTGAACGAGGTGTAGCCCTCGCCGCCGAGGCCGAGGCCGGCCAGGTTGCTGGCGTTCTTGACGAAGATGCTGGTGTTGATGATGCGCGCCATGGCGTGCAGGTTCTCGATGTTGGTCGAGTACATCACCGCGGTGTGCGCGAAGCCGTGCTCGACGCGCTTGGCGCACGCGATGGCCTCGGTGACGTCGGGCACCCGCACCAGCGGCATCACCGGCATCAGGAGCTCGTGCTGCACGAAGGGGTGCTTCTCGTCGACCTCGCACAGGATGAGACGCGGGTCGTCCGAGGTGTGCACGCCGATCTCGCGCAGGATCACGCTGGCGTTCTTGCCCACCCACTTGCGGTTGATGTGCTTGCCGCCGTCGCTGAGGATGACCCCCTCGAGCTGCGTCACCTGGCGCGCGTTCAAGAGGTAGCAGCCGGCGCGCTTGAGCTCCTCGATCAGCCGGTCGGCGATCGAGGCCACCGCGATGGTCTCCTTCTCGGCGGTGCAGATGATGTTGTTGTCGATCGACCCGCCCTGCACGATCCCGCGCGCAGCCTGGTCCAGCCGTGCGGTCTCGTCGACCACCGCGGGCGGGTTGCCCGGGCCGGCCGCGATGGCCTTCTTGCCCGAGTTCATGGCCTCGGTGACCACGGCGCCGCCGCCGGTGACCACCAGCAGGCGCACCCCGGGGTGCTTCATCATGGCCTGCGCGGTCTCGATCGAGGGCTCGGCGATGAGGTTGAGCAGCGTGGTCGGCCCGCCGGCGTCCTGGATGGCCTCGTTCAGGATGTGCACGTGCCAGGCCGAGGTCTGCTTGGCGTAGGGGTGCACGTTGAAGACCACACCGTTGCCACCGGCGATCATGCCGATGGCGTTGTTGAGGATGGTCTCGGTGGGGTTGGTGGTCGGGGTGATCGACCCGATGACGCCGTACGACGCGCGCTCGACCAGGGTCATGCCGCCATCGCCGGTGTAGGCGATCGGCGTCAGGATCTCGGTGCCGGGCGTCTTCTCGACCACCAGCAGGTTCTTGCTGACCTTGTCGTCGACACGGCCATAGCCGGTCTCGGCGACGGCGTACTCGGCCAGCTGGCGCACGTGCTTGCGCGTGACGTCGCGCATGGCCTGGATGATCTTGGCGCGCTTCTCCAGCGAGGCGCGCTCGTTCCACTCGTGGCCGGCGCGCGCCGCCTTGACCGCGCTGTCGGGATCAGGATGGCTGCCGAGCTTGCCGCGCGGGATGTTGACCTCGCGCTTCGACTCGCTGGCGCCGGAGGCCGCCGGGGCCCGTGCCGGCGCGCTGGCCCCAGGTGAACCGCCACCGGGCCCTAGCCGCGCCATCACGCGCTCGACGATCTCCTGGATCCGCTTCTCGTCCAGGTTCACCGACTACTCCTTGGTGTAGCGGCTCTGGCCTTCGACCTCGATCAGATCGACGATGGCCATGATGGTGTGATCGATGGGCCGATCCTTGGTCACCGTGGTCTGGCGCGCCGACGACCCGGCCGCGTACAGCACGACCTCGCCGATGCCCGCCCCGACCGCGTCGGCCGCCACCACCGCCGATCCGCTCGGCTTGCCGTCGAAGTCGCACGCGCGCACGAGCAGCAGGCGCAACCCCTCCAGGGTCGCCTCCTTCTGCGACGCGACGACGGTGCCGACGACCTTGCCGAGGGTCATTACTTCTTCGCTTCGGGCTTGCCCTGACGACCCAGCGGCAGCACCTCGTCGATGTTGCCGTGCGGACGCGGGATGACGTGGACGGAGACCAGCTCGCCGACGCGCTCCGCGGCGCGCTGACCGGCCTCGGTCGCGGCCTTCACCGCGGCGACGTCGCCACGCACGATCGCGGTCACGTAGCCGCCGCCGATCTTCTCGTACCCGACCAGCTCGACCTTGGCCGCCTTGACCATCGCATCCGAGGCCTCGACCATGCCCACGAAGCCCTTGGTCTCGATCATTCCCAGCGCATCCGCCATCGATCTCTCCCTTTCGACTGCTGCCAAAAACCTGGCTTATTTGTCCTTGAACTTCTCGCCCGACAGGCCGCCCAGCGACTCCAGCGCCTTGATGGCCGCCTTGGCGGCCTCGTCGATCTCGGCCTCGGGACCCGACATGTAGAGGCGTCCGAAGGCGCCGTACGGCACCACCTGGACCAGGCTGACGCGGGCGGCCTTCTCGGCCTCGTTGGCCGCGAAGGCGACGTAGCCGGCCGGGTCGGTCTCCAGGATGAACAGCGACTCGCCGGGCAGGATCATCATGCCCTGCGAGTTGCGGTTGATGATCTGGGTCTGGTAGGCCTCGACGCCGCGGATGATCTGGTTGGTCGCCAGCTTGGGCTTGATGCGCTGGTCTTCCTTGGTCTCGAGGTGCGACAGGATGGCCTCGCCCGCCGAGCGAACCTCGCCCTGCGAGTCGTGGTGCACCTCGAGCAGACCATAGGCGCGCTCGACGATCTGGATGGCCGGCTGCACGCGCGTCGCCTTGAGGGCGATGTCGGTGACCCGGTTGATGGCGATGCCCGGCGCAATCTCGACGAACAGCGAGGCCTGGTGCGGCACCGGCAGGAAGCCGCGCGCGGTCTTGCCCATGAAGGTGGCAAGCTGCGGCTGCAAGTCGTCGATGAAGGTGTACGTCCTGAGCGTGATCCCGGCCAAGGCTCCCTCCCTGCGCGATCGAGCCGGGGCACCGTAACACGATGGCCAGGGCGAGGGAACCCTTGACGCCAGGGCGTCAGGCTTGCATCTCATTGGCCATGCTGAGGTGGAAGACGACGAGCGCAGCCGGCCGTGCCGCCGGAGTGGCGCTGATGGTTCTGGGGCTGTCCGCGCGCGCGGGAGCCGATGACGTGCCGGTGGCCAAGCCGGCGCCGGTGCCGGCGCCGACGCCGACGCCGGTCGCCGCGCCCGAGCCAGCCCCGGTCGCAAGTACGACGCCGACCACCGAGATCGCGGCCAAGCTGGGCGTCAAGGCGCGCGCCCTGACCCTGGTCGAGGCGCTGCGCACCGCGCTCAAGACCAACGCCACGCTGGCGCAGAGCGTGGTCGAGGTCGACATCGCGCACGCCCAGGCCATGGCCACCGGCGGCGCCGACGACATGATCCTCAGCGCCGACGCGCGCTACACCCGGCGCCGTTCCGACCCGGTGGCGGGCTCGCCGTTCCAGAACACCGGCAACGATCAGCTCGACGCCAGCGTCGGCCTGGTCAAGCCCTTGCGCTCGGGCGGCTCGCTGGGCATCAAGTTCGACCTGCCCTTCTCGCGCCAGCAGTTCTTCATCGACACCGGCGCGCTGTCGGGCACCAGCGAGTCGACCTCCGACTCGTGGGAGCCGGCGCTGACGCTGTCGTTCGCGCATCCCCTGCTGCGCGGGCGCGGCAGCGCGGTGGCGCGCGCGGCCGAGCGGCGCGCCCGCGCGGCGCAGAGCACGGCCGAGGTCCGGCGCGACGCGCAGGCGCTGCTCGAGCTGCAGAAGGTCATCGACGGCTACTGGGAGCTGGCCTTCGCCTACCGCGACCTCGAGATCCGCCAGAGCGCGCTGGAGCTGGCGCGCAAGCAGCTCGAGGTGGTGCAGGCCCAGGTCGACGTCGGCCGGCTGCCGCGGGTCGACGCCCTGGCGGTCGAGCAGGCCATCGCCGAGCGCGAGGAAGCCGTCGTGCTGGGCGAGATCGCGCTGGCCGACCTGTCGCTGACCGGGCGCGAGGCGCTGGGGCTGGAGATCTCGCCGACCGAGATCTACCTGGCCGCGGTCGATCTGCCGGCCGCCAGCGGCGACCCCATCGACGTCGAGGACACCCTGCGCCGCGCGCTGGCGGGCAACCCGGCGCTGGCCATCCTGCGCAGCTCGGAGAAGCTGGACGACATCGATCTCGAGGTCGCGCCGGACGCCTTGCGGCCGACCCTGGACTTCAACGTCGCGGCCGGCCCGCTGGGCCGTGGCGACACCATGGGCGACGCCTTCGATCGCCTGGTCAAGTTCAAGACCTTCACCATCACCGCGGGGGCGTCGCTGACCATGCTGCTGGGCGCGACCGCGGCCGAGGGTAGCGTGGCGGCGAGCCGGGCCAGCGCGCGGCTGCGCAAGCTGCAGATCGCGGACGCCGCGCGGCTGCTGGTGTCGCAGGTGGTGCGGCTGGCCAACTCGCTGCGGGCGTCGCGGCAGCGGCTCGACGTCACCGCGCGCGGCGTGGCGCTGGGGGTCGAGAACCTGAACGCCGAGAAGGCGCGCTATGACGTGGGGCGGTCGACGCTGTTCGACGTGCTGGCGCGGCAGGACGCGCTGCGCAGCGCGCAGATCCGCGAGGTGCGCGCGCGCATCGACTACCTCAAGGGGCGCTCGATGGTCGACTATGTGACCGGCGACCTGATGACGCGCTACGGGCTGGCGGCGCGGTAGGCGGCAATGCGGGGGGGCCTGCGACCGGGGCTGTGGGTGCTGGCGCTGCTCGGGCTGGCCGGCTGTGGTGGTGACGACGAGGGTGGGCCGGTGGTCGACGCCGCGGCCGTGGTGGTCGACGCTGGCGCGGGCGGCGATGGCGGCGCCGGCGATGGCGGCACGGGCGACGGCGCGACCGGCCCGGACGGCGGCGCGCTGGTGGGCTGCGGCTGCGGCGCCTTCGCGGCGCCTGCCTCGGTGGGGCGGGTCATGGGCGCCGGCGTGGAGCTGTCGGGCATCGCGGCCAGCCGCAAGCACCGCGGCATCCTCTATGTGCACAACGACGACCCCATCAGCGGCGACACCAACGTGTACGTCATCGACGAGCGCGCCACCGTGGTCGGGACCATCACGCTGACCGGAGCGCAGGCCGACAACCTGGAGGACATCGCGGTCGGCCCCTGTGGCGGCGGCGCCCTCGGCAGCTGCGTCTTCGTCGGCAACATCGGCGACAACACCGCCAACGCCAGCGAGCACCAGATCCACCGCTTCACCGAGCCCGACGTCATCACCGGCACGGCCACCATCACGCCGATCACGCTGCGCTACGACTATCCGGGCGGCGCCCACCCCGACGCCGAGTCCCTGGTGGTCGATCCCCGCGGCGAGATCTACGTGCTGACCAAGGTCGCGGGCCGCAGCGAGGTCTTCCACGTCGCCGCCAGCACCACGCGCATGACCGCGGTGCGCATCGGCGAGCTGGCGCTGCCCGCGGGCCAGGTGGCGACCGGGGCCGATCTGGCGCCGTGCGGGGCGCGCCTGCTGGTGCGCAGCTACGGCGGCCTGTACGAGTGGCGCGCCGCGACGCCGGGCTGGCCGGCGCTGCTGGCGGCCACGCGCGGCAGCCTGCCGGTGGCCACCGAGGCCCAGGGCGAGGCCGTGGGCTGGACCGGCAGCGGCGGCTACGCCACCATCAGCGAGGGCGTTTCACCTCACTTGAACTTGGCAGCCTGTCAATAGTCCGAAGTCGAGCCCAGGAGAACTCCATGGAAGGCAAGCGCGATGTCATCGAGGGGGTCGCCGAGGACGCCAAGCAGGGCGCCGTGGTGGTGCGCGACGCCGGCGCCATCTTCGTGGCCGGCCTCGACGCCTGGCCGCGCGAGCTGCGCGGCCGCCACGTACGCGTGACCGGCCGCCTGCGCACGGTCGAGGGCGCCGACGAGCCGCTCGAGGTCGGCGGCCTGCACCGCGCCGGGTCGGTCGGGGATCGCCGCGTCATCGAGGACGCCTCCTGGGAGGCGCTGGAGCGCTGAGCTTGCGCTATGCTGGCGCCATGATGACGCGCGCCGCGCTGCTGGCCCTGGCGCTGCTGGGCGGGTGCTGCAAGCCGCCGCCCGCGGCCACCACACCTGCGGCGACCGCGCCGGCGGCGACCGCGCCGGCGGCGACCGCGCCGGCCGAGCCGCAGCCCGAGGGCAAGTACCGCATCAAGCTGCACCTCGACGACCCGGAGCCGACCAAGTTGACCAAGATCCCCGACGAGCTGCTGGGCAAGTGGCATGGTGGCGGCCAGGGCCCCGACGGCCCCAACGGCGAGCCCGGCCTGGGCTGGTCGGCCGACTACGAGCTGCGCGCCGACGGGACCTACACCATGACGGGTTACCCGCAGATCACGGTCAACGGCAAGCTCGCCGTGCCCGACGTCGACGGCTGGCTGGACGGCCGGGAACTCGCGATGGGACTCGCCGTGATCGCGATCGTCCTGATGCTGACGGCCTACGTCGAGTCCCCGCGCCTCGCGCTGGTCGCGGTGTCGGCGGTCGATCCGCGGCTGGCGTCGACGTTCGCGCGCGTCTCGTTCACGCTGATCGGCGGCGTCGGCGGACTGTTCATCCTGGTGCTGGCGCTGCGCGGCCAGGATCGCGCGCTGTCCCTCATCCCGACGTGGCTGCTGTTCATCGTCTGGATCTTCTCCGCCGCCGTCGTGCTGACCGGCCGCCTCTCCGGCGACATCGTCGTCTCCGGTCTCGTCGCCGGCCTCGTGCTGATCGTCGTGCTCATCGGCTTCACCGTCACGCAGTTCGCCTTCCGCAACGTCGAGCCGATGGTGTGGGGCTTCAACTTGCTGCGCGAGGTGCCGCGGCTGCAGGAGGAGGACTACCTCGTCTACCCGCCGCGCAACGACGGCCGCTACGTGTCGCTGTGGCCGGACCTGGTGGGGCTCGAGGGCCTGCGGCCGTCGCGCAACATCGAGGTGGTGCCCTACACCACC
>JBGASF010000016.1:0-80092 GCA_044229835.1 Polyangia bacterium
CGGCGTGCGGGCGGCGGGGCGGTCTGCGTGCTCACGGTCCGGGCCGCGGGGCCGGCGCTGAATGCGGGGCGGCTGGCGCGGGCGCCGTTCTTCCGGCCGGTGTGGTTCCCCAACATCGTCGGCATGGTCCTCGACGACGCGACCGACTGGGACGACGTCGGCGAACTGCTGCGACGGAGCTACTGCGTGCTGGCGCCGAAGGCGCTGGCGGCGCGGGTGACCGCCATGGAATGAAGGAAGCCAGGCCACAGTAAATTGGTCGTCTGAATTAATCAATTGACCAATGCGGGATGGCTGGGCTAATTGCCCAGGCATGAGCCAGCGACTGCTTTGTGCGATCGGTCTGCCCCTGGTGGTGCTGCTGGGGGCGGGATGTGGGGACGAGGGTGAGGCCGCGGGGGTCGATGCGGCGGTGGCCATGACGGATGCAGCGCCGACCATGGCGGACGCGGCGCTGCCTGATGCGGCGGCGCCCGATGCGGCGGCGCGCTCGCGCCTGGAGCTGGCGGTGCCGGCGGGCTTCACCGGGACGACGCGGCGGTTGCTGGTGGTGCTGAGCCGGACCATGCCGCTGGCGGGGCCTCCGGCGGGGATCCTGCTCTCCGAGGACGCGCCGGTGCTGAGCGCGGGCGGTGTGCGCACCCTGCAGCTCGACACCAGCGCGACGCAGGGCGGGCCGTTCTACATCGTGGCCGTGCTGTTCATGCAGGGCGGCGGACAGCAGGCGCCGATGGCCGGCGTGGACTATGCGGGCTACTCGACGCGGACCTTCACGTTCGCGGGGGCGGCGCAGGAGCTGGGGCGCGTCGACCTCGCGCTGGCCCGGTAGGCCCCGCGTGAGCGCGGTGCTGAGGGGCGCCCGCCGGCACAGCCGCCCAGGGCCCGTCGCGACGGGGCGCGGCTGGAGCGCGGTCGTGACCTGGTTGCTGCTGGCGGCGCTGGCGCTGGGCGGCGCGGTCGTGGTCGGCGTGCTGATGGCCGGCTGTGGTGGCGGCGGCGACGTGGGGCCAGCCCGGGGCGATGCCAGTGCGGGTGCCGCCGATGCGACCATGCACGAGGAGCCGCCGCGCAGCCAGCTGGTGCCAGGGCTCGGCATCGGCCCGGTGGCGCTGGGTGCCCGGTTCGCCGACGTGCGCGCGGCGCTGGGCGAGCCGGCGGGCGCGCCGGCCGTGCTGAACTGGCTCGGGCTGGCGCGCTACCCCGGGCTGGAGCTGGAGCTCCTGCTGTCGTCGTCGCTGGAGGACGCCGTCAGCGCGGACGCGCTGGTGATCGGGGTGTCGACCACCGGGACGCGGTATGGCGGCGCGCTGCGCCCGGGGCGGACGCGGGCCGAGCTGGAGGCGCTGCTGGGGCGGCCGCCTGACGAGGTCGCGGGTGTCGCCTATTACCCGGCCGGGCTGGTGATCGAGTATGTGAACGACGCCTCGACGCGCGTCGCGGTGGTGGCGCCGTGGACCGACGCGCCGACGCCGCCAGCGATGCGCGGGTCGATGCGCGCGGGGCAGCCATGACACGGCGGTTCGCGACGACGCTGGCGCTGCTGGCGCTGGGCGCGGGCACGGCCCACGCGCGGGTGGCGGTGGACGGGCGCATGCTCGAGGTCGTCGACATGCACCTGCACCCGGGGGCGTTCGGACAGATGGCGCCGCTGGGCAAGCGCTTCGTCATCGAGTCGCTGCCCGAATATCTGCGGCTCTATGCGCCCGCCGTGGTGGGGCAGTCGATCGATCCGTGGGCGCCGCACATCGGGATCCGCGCCCAGACCGCGCTGGCCGGCGTCGACCATGTCGTGCTGCTCGCGGTGTACACCCAGCACACCACGGGCTGGTTCTCCAACGAGGAGCTCGAGGGCGTGCTCGACGATGCGCGCAACGCCGGCTGGGCCGATGGGCTGGCCAGCATCGATCTCGACGACTGGGCGCTGCACAGCGGCGAGCGGCTGCGTGCGCTGCGGACCTACTTCGAGCGCGGCGCCGGGCCGGGTGGCGGGCGCGGCTTCCGCGGCATCAAGCTGGCCCATCCGCACCAGCAGGCGCGCTTCTCGGAGCCCGCGCACGCCGGGCTGTATGCGCTGGCGGCGGAGCTCGGCGTCCCCATCCTCTTGCACACCGGCTTCTCGCCGTTCCCGGGCGCGTCGACCGATCCGGCGTTCTACGACCCGCACGGGCTGCAGGCGACCATCGAGATGTACGACGGCCGGCACGGGCTGCCGCGGGTGGACTTCGTGCTGTCCCATGTCGGCCAGGGCGACGCCCGCGCGACCCGGCATGCGCTCGAGCTGGCGACCGGGCATGACAACGTCTGGCTGGAGCTGAGCGCGCTGGGACGGCCGCTCCTCATCGACGAGGCCGGCGCCATGGTGCCCGCGGGGACGGCCCCCCCGGCGCAGTATCCAGCGGTGCTCGAGGAGGTGCGCCGGCGCGGCCTCATCGCACGCGCGCTGTTCGCCAGCGATGGGCCGCAATTCCCCGGCATGGTGCGCGGTTATCTTGACAAGCTGACAAGAGGAATGCAGGCCGCCGGGTACACCACCGACGAGATCGCCGCGGTGCTGGCGGGGAACTTCCATCGTCTGTTCGACTGAGCCGGGCCAAAGGCGCGGCGGCGCGTCCTGCTACTGCAGCTTGCCGTCCTGCCAGCGCAGGGTGACGGTGCCGTCGGTGCAGTCGGCGGCGGCGTCGGCGGGGGCCTTGGGGCCCTTCTTGATGGTGCCGGTGAGGACCAGGGTCATCTTCTTGCCCTCGGCGACCAGCTCGTAGGAGCCGTCGCAGATGACGCGCTGGTCCTTCTTGACCAGGCCGTCGTTGTCGGAGGCGTAGGTGCGACGCAGGAGCGGCGTCAGCTGCTTGTCGGCCCAGCGCCAGACCTCGAGGGCGTAGACCTGGAAGCCCTGGCTGCTGTTGCGATCGGGGTAGAAGACCTCGTCGACCTTGTCGCCGTCGAGGTCGCCGACCAGCGGGGTGCCCAGGCGGACCTCGGCGAGGTCCGACAGCGGGCGCGGGGTCACCGCGAAGGCCAGCTCCTTGCCCTTGGTGGTGATCAGCGCCAGGCGCTGCTCCAGCTTCTCGCCCTCGCCGGGGGTGTGGATCCAGGCCACCACGGCCCAGCCGGCGGCGGGGAACTTGCCCTCGGTGCAGCTGACCCCGACCACGGTGGCGTTGTTGGTGAGCTTCCACAACTTCACGAGCTTGGCCGCCAGCACGGCCTGCTCCGGGCACGCGCCCGGCTTGGGCTTGGCGGGCTTGGCGGTGGCCGGCTTGCCCGCGGCGGCGCCGCCCGGCCAGGCGGCCGCGATCACGGTCGAAGCGAACAGCAAGGCGCAGGCGAATCGACGCATCGTGACTGCCTCCGACGGGACGTCCCGCCTATTGCTTCACGAGCTTGCCACCGACCAGGCGAAAGATCTCGATCACGCAGGCGCCGTCGTCCCCCAGACGTGGCACCTTGAGCCCGTCACCGCTGGCCTCGTGCACCACCGAGAAGGTGCAACCGGGGGCCGGGGCCGGCAGGGCGGCGTCGAACACGCCCGACAGGTAGCCCGACGCCACGCGCAGCACGCGCAGGAAGCGCGTGGTGGCGGCCCCGGCGTCGGCCTCGGGGCCGTCGGCGCCGATGGTCACCAGCTCGTCGACGCCGTCGCGGTCGAGGTCGGTCGGGACCAGCACGCTGCCCTCCAGCTCGGGCTCGCGCGGGGCGGCCTGGCGGTCGCTGGTCATCACCGCGGTCATGCTGCCGCTGTCGATCAGCGAGGTGCGCGCGGTGAGGTCACTGCTGCTGCGCAGCTGGGCATAGATCGCCCAGCGCGGCTCGGGGAAGTGGCCCGACGCGCACAGGGCGCCCTCGATCCGGGTGGCGTCCTCCAGCGACCAGACCTTGCGCAACATGGGCTCGAGCTCGCCCGGGCAGCGCTGCTCGACGCCGGGGCGCGCGGTCGGCGCGGGGCCGTCCATCGTCGGGGCCGGCGGCGACACCGACGGCCCTGGCTTGCCCGCCTTCTTCTTGCATCCGGCGCCCGCCGACGCGGCCACCAGCACCAGGGCCAGCCCGAGGCCTGCCCTGCCCCGCATCAGCGGCCGATCAGGCTCTGCGTCGCCATGTCGAGGTAGCGCGACGGCAGAAGGCCCATCTGCAGCACGAACAGCGCCGAGCCGATCAGCGCCAGCGCCACCGCCGGCGAGCGCAGCGGCGAGGTCTCGCGCGCGGGCTCGCGGAAGTACATCGCCATCACGATGCGCAGGTAGTAGTAGACCGAGACCAGCGAGTTGATGACCGCGACGATGACCAGCGTCATCATCATCGGGGTCTGGCCGGCCAGCTGCTGGTGCGCCTCCATGGCGGCGCGGAAGATGTAGAACTTGCCGAAGAAGCCCGCCGTCGGCGGCATGCCCGCCAGCGACAGCATGAAGATGGTCATGGCCATCGCGGCGGCCGGATGGCGCGCGCCCAGGCCGGCCCAGTCGTCGACCAGCAGGCGCTCGTCACCGCGGTTGCCCAGCCAGGCCACCACGCCGAAGGCGCCGATGGTCGTGAAGGTGTACGCCAAGAGGTAGAACAGCACCGCCGGCTGCGCCGTCTTGGCGCCGAAGCCGGCCGCGACCACGCCGATGAGCAGGTAGCCGGCGTGCGCGACCGACGAGTACGCCAGCATGCGCTTGATGTTGTCCTGGCGCAGCGCCGACAGGTTGCCCAGCGTCATGGTCGCGATGGCCAGGATCCACATCAGCGAGCCCCAGCCCGCGGGCCCCCACACCAGCCGCTCGTTGCCCAGCGCGTGGCCGAAGAAGCGCAGCAGCCCCGCGAACGCCGCCGCCTTCACGCCGGCCGCCATGAACGCCGTCACCGGCGTGGGCGCACCCTCGTAGGCATCGGGCGCCCACATGTGGAACGGCACCGCCGCGATCTTGAAGCCGAAGGCCACGATGACCAGGAAGACGCCGATCAGGAACAGCGGGTTCGACCCGACCTTGGGCGCCTCGATGGCGATCTTGTGCAGGTTGGTCGCGCCGGTGACGCCATAGATCAGCGCGATGCCGTACAGCAGCAGGCCGGTCGCGAAGGCGCCCATCAGGAAGTACTTCATGGCCGCCTCGGCCGACTTGGGCGAGCGGCGCCACGACCCGGTCAGGACGTAGACCGCCAGCGACATGGTCTCCAGGCCCAGGAACACCGTGATGAGGTCGTTGGCCGCGGCCAGCAGCATCATGCCCGCGGTGGCGAACAGGATCAGCGCGAAGACCTCGCCGAACTCGAAGCCGTGCTCCTTCATGTAGTCGGCGACCAGCAGCACCGTCAGCAGCGCGCCGACCAGGAAGACGACGTTCATGAAGACGCCGAAGCGGTCGAAGATCAGCATGCCGTCGAACAGCTCGCGATACGGGATGTCGGTGCTCGGCGGCGCCGCCCCGCGTGCGATGTCGAGCACCACCTGGGCGTCGCCTGGCACCATCACGCCGAGCTTCTTCCAGGCCAGATAGGCGCCGATGAAGCCGGCCACGATGCCGGCCACCGCGACCCACATCAGCCAGCGCTTCGAGGTCCCCTTGGAGAACGCCTCCAGCACCAGCACGAACAGGCCGAAGCCGACGATCAGCAGGAACGGCAGCTGGTACATCAGGGCGTTGGGATCGAAGTTGCCCAGCGAGTCCTTCCAGCCGTTCATGGTGCACCTCCGCCGGGCGGCGCGGGTGCGACGTCAGGATTGGGAACCGGCTGCGGCGCAGGGGCCTCCGGCTCGGGCTGCTTGGCCACCGGCGCGCCAGGCACCACGTAGCCCTCGGGCCACAGGTGGTGGCGGTACTCGCCGCTGGCGTCGTCCTGCCGGAAGTTGCGGATGTCCTCCATCTTGGCGCGGTACTCGTCGAGGTAGCCGCGCACGCTGGCGTCCATCTTGTTCAGGATCCCCTTGGGGAACAGGCCCAGCCAGAAGATCCCGACCACCAGGGGCAGGAACATCGCGACCTCGCGGCCCGACAGATCCTTGAGGTTCTGGTTCTTGGGGTTGGCGTTCTTGCCGAACATCACCTTCTGGAACATCCACAGCATGTAGACCGCGCCCAGCACGACGCCGGTGGTCGCGACGATGGCGAAGATGCGCGAGTGCCACAGCGTCTGCTTGAAGCCCGCGGGCAGCGGCGCCGAGTTGAACATGCCGAGCAGCGACATGAACTCGCCCACGAAGCCCGACAGCGCGGGCAGGCCGATCGACCCCATGGTGCAGATCAGGAACATCGCCGCGTAGCGCGGCATCTGGCTGGCGATGCCGCCGTACTCCGCGATGTCGCGCTTGTGGCGGCGGTCGTACAGCACGCCCACGGCCAGGAACAGGCCGCCCGTGGTCAGGCCGTGCGACAGCATGGTGAAGATGGCGCCCTGGATACCGGCGGCGTTCCACGCCATCACGCCCAGCATCACGAAGCCCATGTGCGCGACCGACGAGTACGCCACCAGCCGCTTCATGTCGTCCTGCGCGAACGCCACCAGCGACCCGTACACGATGCCGATCACGGCCAGGATGGCGAGGCCCGGCGAGCACCAGGTCGCGGCCCACGGGAACAGCGGGATGGCGAAGCGCAGGAAGCCATAGACGCCGAACTTCAAGAGCACGCCGGCCAGGATGACCGAGCCCGCGGTGGGCGCCTGCACGTGCGCGTCGGGGAGCCAGGTGTGCGCCGGGAACATCGGCACCTTGATGAAGAAGGCCGACGCGAAGGCCAGGAAGCACCAGATCTGCGCCCGCGGCGTCAGCACCAGGTGCCTGAGCTGCTCCATGTCGAAGGTCCACACCCCCGACACGTCGTGCATGGTCACGTAGAGGTAGAAGATCGCCACCAGCATCAGCAGCGAGCCGACCATGGTGTAGATGACGAACTTGAACGACGCGTAGATCCGGCGGTCACCACCCCAGACGCCGATGATGAAGTACATCGGGACCAGCATGACCTCCCAGAACACGTAGAACAGGAACAGGTCCTGGGCCACGAAGGCGCCCAGCATGCCGGTCTCGAGGATCAGGAACGCGGCCACGAAGCCGCGCACCTTCTTGTCGATGGCCTTGTGCGCCGAGAGCAGGCAGATCGGCGTCAGGAACGTGGTCAGCATGACCAGCCACAGCGAGATGCCGTCGATGCCGACCTTGAAGCTGATGCCCAGCGAGGGCACCCAGGGCACCGCCAGCCCGAGCTGCATGCCGCCCTGCGCGGCCTTGAAGCGCAGCGCGACGGCGATCGACAGGATGAAGGTCGCGATGGTGAACAGGTAGCCGACGCCGCGCGCCAGCCCCTCTTCCTCGCGCGGGACCAGGGCGACGATGAGCGCGCCCAGCAGCGGGAGCAGCAGCATGATGGTGAGCAGCATCAGTCGCCCCCCACCTTGATCAGCTTGCTCGACTTGTTGCTGGTGCCCCACAGATCGTCGTGCACTTCCAGCTGGACCTCGTACTTGCCGGCGTTGGGATACTCGCAGGTCTTGTCAGGGCCGCCGGCCTTCCAGGGATCGTCGGTGGCGCACTTCCACTTGTACTTGCGCTGCGGCGCGTTGGGCGTGCCGTAGTCGTGCGCGTTGGCGTGCAGGCTGATGGTGTTCTGCGCGCCCATCACCGGCTGCACCGTGAACTCGTCCGAGGGCCGCATGCCGAACCACAGGATGGCGGCCAGGCCCATGACGGTGACCACCATGTAGCGCTGCACGTGGCCGTTCTGCAGCAGGCGCAGCGCGCGCCCGCTGAAGTCGACCAGCGTGGTCACCAGGCCGAGCAGCAGGGTCTCGATGATGAAGCGATCGACGACCTGGTACACCGCCATGCACAGCCAGCGGAACGGCCGCACCAGCACGAGGTCGTACAGCTCGTCGATGTAGAACTTGTTGGCGACCAGCTTCTTGATCGGGCCGATGCCATTGCCCAGCGACACCACCGCGGGGCGCGGGCCGCCCAGCCACAGCGCGGCGGCGACGATGATGCCGACCACGCCGGCGCCGGTGGCGACGCCCATCAGCAGCCACTCGCGCGACGACGACATGTGCAGCGCCAGCGCCTGCACCGGGGCGTCGCCGTTCGAGAGCCAGCGCACGAACAGCGGCTCGTGGTGGCTGCGCAGGAAGGCCGGGATGCCGACGAAGCCGACCGCCATGGCGCCGAGGCCGAGGACGATCAGCGGGATGGTCATCTCGGCGGGCGACTCGTGCAGGTGCTCCTCGACGTGGTGATCGCCGCGGAACTTGCCGGTGAAGGTCAGGAAGTAGAGGCGGAACATGTAGATCGCGGTGCACAGCGAGGCCACCGACGAGACCGCCCAGATCAGGTGGCCGTAGAACTTGGGCACCCCGGGCGCGTGGAAGCCGAACGCGCCGGCCAGGATGCCGTCCTTGGAGAAGAAGCCGGCCAGCGGCGGGATGCCCGCGATGGCGATGCAGTAGACGAGGAAGGTGATGTGCGTGATCGGCAGCTTCTTGCGCAGGCCGCCCATCTCGCGGATGTCGCCCGGGTCCTTGGCGTGATGCAGCGCGTGCATCACCGAGCCGGCGCCCAGGAACAGGCCGGCCTTGAAGAAGGCGTGCGTCATCAGGTGGAACACGCCGCCGGTGAAGTTGCCGGTACCGACACCGACGAACATCAGGCCGAGCTGCGACACCGTGGAGTACGCCAGCACCTTCTTGAGGTCGTTCTGCGCGAAGCCGATGATGGCCGCGAACAGCGCGGTGGCGGCGCCGACGCCGGCCACGATGGCCATCACGGTCGGCGCGGTCACGTACAGGAACGACAGCCGGGCGATCATGTAGACGCCGGCGGTGACCATGGTGGCGGCGTGGATCAGCGCCGACACCGGCGTGGGGCCGGCCATGGCGTCGGGCAGCCACACATACAGCGGGATCTGCGCCGACTTGCCGCAGGCGCCGATGAAGAACAGCAGGCAGATCCAGAACTGCGCCGGGGCACCCCAGATCCGGCTGCCGGTGATCTCGCCCACGCCGTCACGCACGCCGCTGAACGACAGCGACTTGGTGAAGTAGAAGGTCAGGAAGATCCCGAGCAGGAACGCGAAATCGCCGATGCGGTTGACCACGAAGGCCTTGCGCCCGGCGTTGGCGTTCTTGTCGACGTCGAACCAGAAGCCGATCAGCAGGTACGAGCACAGGCCGACGCCCTCCCACCCGACGAACATCACGGGCAGGCTGTCGCCCAGCACCAGGATCAGCATCGCCCCGGTGAACAGGTTGAGGTAGCCGAAGTAGGTCGCGTAGCGCTTGTCCTCGGCCATGTAGCCCGCCGAGTACAGGTGGATGAGGAAGCCGATCAGGGTGATGACCAGGACCATCACCGCCGACAGCGGGTCGAGCACCAGGGCCGCCTTGAGCGACACCGCGGTCTCGCCCACGCCGCCGCCGGCCGCGCCGTGCAGCCACTCCCAGCCCTGCCAGGTCAGCGCCGGGGTGCCCGCGCCGCCCGCCTTCCACAGCGGCCACAGCCCCGAGACGCAGGCGTGGATGGCGATGACGGCGGCGCCGCCGACCGCGGTGATGGCGATGTAGTGGTTGGTGTCCTTCGACAGGCGCTTGCCGAACAGCAGGTTGATGGCGGCGCCAATCAGGGGCAGGAGCGGGATCAGGTACAGCGGGAAGTCGTTGGTCATGACGCCGTCACTGCTTCATCATGGTGATCTCGTCGAGGCTGGAGGTGCGGCGGGTCCTGAAGATCCCGACCAGCACCGCCAGGCCAACCGCGGCTTCCGCGGCGGCGACGGCGATCACGATGAAGGCCAGCGTGTGGCCGGTGTTGTCATGGCGCGCGCGCGCGAACGCCAGCACCGTGAGGTTGGCGGCGTTCAGCATCAGCTCGATGCTCATGAGGACGATGAGGGCGTTCTTGCGGATGAGGGCGCCGATGATCCCGATGGTGAACAGGATGGCACCCAGCGCCAGCGTGTGCGGCAGCGAGATGAAGAAGCTCAATGGGCACCACCGTTGTCGGGCTTGGCCTGCCCCGCGGGGGAGTTGGCAGCGTCGCTCACTGGCCCGACCTTCTCGTGCGGGCGCGCCAGCACCAGGGCGCCGATGACCGCGATGAGCAGCAGCAGCGAGACCGCCTCGAACGGGAACAGGTACTTGGTGAAGAGGAGCTCGCCGATGGCGCGCGTGGTGCCGAAATGCTGCATCTCCTCGCGGGTCCAGCCGGCGTCACTGAGGCCGAGCACCCGGGTCGAGCGTGCCAGGATGGTGATGAAGCGGACCGCCAGGAAGACGCCGGCCGCGACGCCGACGCCGCGGCCGATCCAGGTCTTCCACGACAGCTCCCAGGCGTCGGACTCCTCGCGGTTGATGATCATGACCACGAAGACGAACAGCACCATGATGGCCCCGGCGTAGACCAGGACCTGGATGACGGCGAGGAAGTGCGCCAGCAGCATGATGTAGACCACCGCCAGCGCCAGGAAGGTGCCGACCAGGCACATCACGGCGGTGACCGGGTTCTTGCGCGTGATGACGGCGAGCGCGCCCAGGATGGCGAGGCCGCCCACGGTCCAGAAGATGACCAGGTCGCGGGTGCCGGGCTTCTGCGGGGTGGGGCTGTCGCCCGAGATGGCGGGCAGCTCGCCGTCCGTGGGGGCGGCGGGGGCGACGCTGTCGCCGTTGGCGCCGGCGCGGTCGGCGTCGCCGTCGGCGGCCAGCGCGGGCGCGGCCACCAGGGCGGTCAGGATCAGCGCCAGCAGCGCGGCCAGCGCGGACAGGCTGCGGGTGCGCGTCATGGCGTGGTCCCCCGTGGCACCAGGGGCGACTGCCCGATGATGGGCAGCGTGCGCAGCGACTTGGGCGCGCCCAGGGCGACCGGCTTGCCCTCGCGCTCGCGCTGCTCGAAGTCGGGGCGGAACTTGGTCAAGAAGCCCAGCATCGGCCAGGCCGCGGCCTCGCCCAGCGGACAGATGGTGTTGCCGGCGATGCCGTGCGCGATCTCGGCCAGCAGATCGACGTCGCCGGGGCGGCCCTGGCCGCGCGCCAGGCGCTCGCAGATGCGGTCCAGCCAGCCGGTGCCCTCGCGGCACGGGGTGCACTGGCCGCACGACTCGTTGTGATAGAAGCGCATGATCCGCGCGCACAGCTTGACCACGTCGGTCTTGTCGTTGAAGACCACGACGCCGCCCGAGCCGGCCATGGTGCGCAGGCCGCGCCCGCCGCCCATGTCGAACTTGATGCCCGGCTTGACCTCGACCTCCTTGATGCGGGGGTCGTTCATCAGGGCGTCGAACTCGATGGGGACGTCAATTTCGGCCGGATCCAGCGGGGGCATCGACGAGCCGCCCGGGATGAGCCCCTTGAGCTTGCCGCCGGTGACGCCGCCGCCGATCTCCTCGATGAGCTCGCGGAAGGTGATGCCGATGGGCAGCTCGTAGACGCCGGTGTTCTTGACGTGGCCCGACAGGCACACGATGCGCGTGCCGCCCGACTTGCCCATGCCGAGGCCGGCGAACCACTCGCCGCCCTTGTCGACGATGGCGGGCACGTTCATCAAGGTCTCGACGTTGTTGACGATGGTGGGCTGACCGAACAGCCCCTTGACGGCCGGGAACGGCGGCTTGAGGCGCGGCCAGCCGCGCTTGCCCTCGAGCGAGTTCAGCAGCGCGGTCTCCTCGCCGCAGATGTACGCCCCGGCGCCACGGTGCACGGCCAGCTCGAGCTTCCACTCGCCGCGGCCGGCGGTCGCGTGGGGCTTGCCGAGGATGCCGTGGGCGTAGGCCTCGGCGACGGCGGCCGACAGGATCTTGGCCTCGGCGATCATCTCGCCGCGGATGTAGATGTAGGACTGCGCCGCGCCCAGCGCGTAGGACGCGATGGCGATGCCCTCGATCAGCATGTGCGGATCGAAGGTGATGAGCTCGCGATCCTTGCAGGTGCCGGGCTCGGACTCGTCGCAGTTGACGACCAGGTAGACCGGCTTGCCGGGCCCCGGGGCGTCCTTGGGCAGGAAGGTCCACTTGAGGCCGGTGGCGAAGCCGGCGCCGCCACGGCCGCGCAGCATCGACTTCTGGACCTCGGCCACGATGGCGGCGGGCTGCTGCCCGATGGCCTTGGTGAAGGCGCCGTAGCCGCCGTCGGCCTTGTATACCGCGTAGGTGTGGGCGTCCTTCATGCCGAAGCGCCTGGTGACGATCTTGGTGTCGCGCGTGGTCGGCATCAGTGCTCGCTCCGCGGGTGCTTGCGCAGCTCGTCGAGCGCGGTGTCGACCTTGTTGGTGTCGAGGCGCATGAAGTACTTGTCGCCGCAGATCATCATGGGGGCGTCGGCGCAGGCGGCCAGACACTCCTCCTCGACCAGGGTGAACATGCCGTCGGCGGTGGTCTCGCCCGGCTTGACGCCCAGCTTCTTCTCGACGTGACCCAGGATGTCCTCGGCGCCGCGCAGCATGCAGGAGATGTTGGTGCACACCATCAGCACGTTTTTGCCGACGCTTTCGCGGTGATACATCGTGTAGAAGGTCACCACGCCCCACACGTGCGCGGGCGCCAGCTCCAGGGTCTCGGCGACCAGCTCCTGCACGTCGGCGCCGACATGGCCGAACTGGCCCTGGGCCACATGCAGGACCTGGAGCAAGGCAGCTTGCTTGTTGGGGTAGCGCGGGAGGATCTCCGCGATCTTGCGGCTGGATTCTGCAGAGAAGGCGAGGGCCATCGGGGGTCCTTGGATCGCGGCCGGACTGTAGGGGATCGTCCGGAGGGTGTCAAACCCCGCGATTCAGCGCGGGAGTAGGGAGATGAGGTCGCTCTCGAAGCTCTCCGGCTTGACCGAGGGCGGCACGCGCTTGACCACTGCGCCGGTGGGGTCGATGACGAATTTTGCGAAGTTCCAGGTGATCGCACCGTCAGCGCCCCCCTCCGACCCGGGCTGCTGCTGGCGCATCCACTTCCACAGCGGGTGGGCGCCCTCGCCGTTGACCTCGACCTTGGCCATCATCGGGAAGGTCACGCTGTAGCGCGTCTCGCAGAAGGTCTTGATCTCGGCCTCGGTGCCCGGCTCCTGGTGGCCGAACTGGTCGCACGGGAAGCCGATGACGACCAGGCCGGCGTCCTTGTGCTTCTTCCACAGCGCCTCGAGGCCGCTGTACTGCGGCGTCAGGCCGCACTGGCTGGCGACGTTGACGACCAGCAGTGTCTTGCCCTTGAAGGAGGCGAAGTCGACCGGCGCGCCATCGATGGAGGTGGCCTTGAAGTCGTGCGCGTTCATGGCAGGCGTTTACCACGGCGCGGCGGACGGTGTATACCGGCGGCGTGTTCGATCGTCGCGCGCTGAAGCGCTTCACCCGCAACCGGCCGGCGCTGGTGGGCGCGGGGATCGTGGCGATCGTGCTGCTGCTGGCGATCTTCGGGCCCATGCTGGCGCCGCACGACCCCAACGAGATGCACTTCGAGGGCAACGCGCTGAGCGCGCTGGGCAAGCCGCAGGGGCCGTCGGCGGACTTCCCGCTGGGGACCGACGCGGCGGGGCGCTGTGTGCTGTCGCGCTTGCTGTATGGCGCGCGGGTGTCGCTCGAGGTCGGCATCTTCGCGACCGCGCTGGCGGTGGGGATCGGGCTGTGGATCGGCCTTCTGGCGGGCTACTACCGCAAGGCGACCGATGCCGTGCTGATGCGCTTCACCGACATGGTGCTGGCGTTCCCGTTCCTGCTGCTGGTCATCACGGTGGCCTCGATGCGCGAGTCGTCGAGCATGGTCGACGTCTTCCTGGTGCTGGGGCTGACCGGGTGGACCACCATGGGGCGCGTCATCCGCGGCAAGGTGCTGTCGCTGCGCGAGATGGAGTTCGTGCAGGCGGCGCGCGCGGTCGGGGCCGGCAACGGGCGCATCATCCTGCGGCACATCCTGCCCAACGTGCTGGGGCCGACCACGGTGCTGGCGTCGGTCGGCATCGCGGGCTTCATCCTGTCGGAGGCGGTGCTGTCGTATCTCGGGCTGGGGGTGCCGCCGCCGCAGGCGTCGTGGGGCGCCATGCTGTACGAGGGCCAGTCGCTGTACACCCTGGCGCCGCGGCTGATCTTGATCCCGGGCGCCGCCATCGTGATCACGGTGCTGGGGTTCAACCTGCTGGGCGAGGGGCTGCGCGACGCCTTCGATCCGAAGGACAAGCGTGGTTAGGCGGGGCACAGGGGCCTTGTTGTTGCTGGTCGGGGTCCTGGCCGGCTGCAAGAACAAGTCGCTGGCGTCGGGCCCGGCCTATGTCGGCGCCGGCGCGACCACGCCGACCCGGGGCGGCACCCTGCACTTCTCCATCAATGACGGCGTGAAGAGCCTGGATCCGCAGGTCGCCTACGACGAGTACTCGATCTATCCGCTGCACTACACGATGGACACGCTGGTCGGCTACGAGAAGACCATGTCGCCCAACGCGGTCGGCCTGATCCCGCAGCTGGCGACCAACATGCCCGCGGCCGAAGAGCGGACCATGAAGCACCCGGTCAGCGGCGAGGACATCAAGGTCTGGGTCTACGTCTTCCACCTGCGCGACGGCATCACCTTCTACGACCCGACGCCGCCGCCGGGGATGGCCAAGGTGCGCCCCATCGAGCCGCGCCACTTCAAGTACGCCATCGAGCGCTGCCTCGACCCCGACACCAGCTCGCCGGCGCAGTCGTTCTTCGAGGCCATCGGCGGTGCGCCCGAGATGATCGCGCGCGAGGGTGACAAGGGGCCGCGCGAGGCCTGGGGCCTGGTCGCCGAGGGGCGCGACCTCACCATCATCCTGACCAAGCCGGATCCGACGCTGATGTACAAGCTGGCGATGAAGTTCGCCTCGCCCATCGAGCCCGAGGTGGTCAAGCACTACGGCGCCGATGGGCTGAACGCACACGAGGTGTCGTCGGGGCCGTTCTACGTGACGAATTACGATCGCGACATCCGCATCCAGTTCAAGAAGAACCCCGAGTACTGGGACAAGAACTCGATCTACCTCGACGGCATCGACATGCAGCTGATGGTCGAGCGCCAGGTCGGCTTCATGAAGTTCCGCGCCCGCGAGACCGACGTGGTCGACCGCATGACGGTGCAGGATCTGCTGTCGATCGGCGAGGAGCCGGCCTGGCAGCCGTATTTGCTGCGCGACAAGAGCATCGACATCTACGGCGAGCGCTTCGACATGACCATGAAGCCGTTCGACGACAAGCGGGTGCGCCAGGCCTTCAACTACGCCATCAATCGCGATCACCTGGCGCAGCTGGGCTACGGCACGATGCTGCCGGCCAAGGGGCCGCTGCCGCCGGGCATGCCGGGGTACAACCCGGAGCTGCGAGGATATCCCTATGATCCGGCGAAGGCCAAGGCGCTGCTGACCGAGGCTGGCTATCCCGATGGCTTCGAGCTCGACTACTTCATCACCGGGCCCGACGAGAAGGTGGAGAAGATCGCGCTGTCGGTGCAGGCCGACATGGCGCGTGTCGGGGTGCGGCTGAAGATCAAGCGGCTGACCTTCCCGGTGCACCTGGCGGCGCGCATGTCGGCGGGCAAGATCCCGTTCGGGCTCGACAGCTGGGTGCAGGACTTCCCGGATCCGTCGAACTTCCTGGAGTTCCTGTTTCACTCGAAGTACCGGGCGCCGACCAACGCGGTCAACAGCTCGCAGTACTCGAACCCGGAGGTCGACAAGCTGCTGGACGCCGCGGCGATCGAGCTGGATCCGGCCAAGCGGACGGAGCTGTATCACCAGGCCGAGCAGATGATCGTCGACGACGCCCCGTGGGTCTTCGAGTACCACAGCGTGCGCGTCGAGGCGCGGCAGCCCTGGCTGATGGACTACAAGATGCATCCGGTGTGGATCCGCGACTTCCGCTATGTGTGGCTGGATCTGCCGACGAGGCCCCGGTAATGCCGCCGATTGTCAGCTTCCTGGGGCGCCGCCTGGCGTGGTCGGTGATCACGCTGTGGTTCGTCATCACGCTGGCGTTCCTGATGGCGTATGCGCTGCCGGCCGACCCGACCAAGGTGCTGCTGGGGCCGCACCCGTCGCCGCAGCAGATTGCCAAATTGAAGAAGCAGCTGTGTCTGGATCGCAGCCTGATCGAGCAATATGGCTGTTTCGTCGGCCGCATCGCGCGCGGTGACCTGGGCAAGTCGTTCAACGCCAAGGAGCCGGTGGCCAAGATCATCGCCAAGCGCATCGGCATGACGGCCAAGCTGGCGGTGTCGGCGGTGTTCCTGATGGTCTTGATTGGCGTGCCGCTGGGGGTGTGGGCGGCGCTGCGCAGGAACCGGATGGCGGACACGGCGATCACGACAGGTGGCTTGCTGGGGATGTCGACACCGACGTTCTTCGGGGGGCTGCTCTTGCTGTATGTGTTCGGCTTCCAGCTGGGCTGGTTCCCGATCGGCTACCAGAAGGGGCACGAGCTGGCGAGCCTGGTGCTGCCGGCGTTCACCATGGCCATCACGGGGATCGCGGTGTACTCGCGCATCGTGCGCGGCGAGATGATCGAGATCATGCAGGAGGACTACATCAGGACGGCGCAGGCCAAGGGGCTGTCGCGGCGGGCCGTGGTCGTCAAGCATGCGCTGCGCAACGCGCTGACCCCGGTGGTGACGATGATCGGACTGGATCTCGGCGCGCTGCTGGGCGGCGCCATCATCACCGAGTACCTGTTCCAGTGGCCGGGGCTGGGGCGCGAGGCGGTCAAGTCGATCATCACGCTGGACCGGCCGCTGATCCTGGGCACCGTGCTGGTGGCGTCGGCCTTCATCGTGGTCGCCAACCTGGTGGTCGACGTGCTGTATGCCGCGCTGGATCCCCGGGTGCGCCTGGAGTAGCTGCCTGCCGTAAGATGGAGGGATGAGGCGGCTGGGGACCGTGACGCTGGTGGTGGTGCTGGCCGGCTGTGGCGGCGGCGACGGTGGCGACGACGACGTGCCCGACGCGGCGAGCGACGCGGACTCTCCACTGGCCGACGCCGCCGCGGTCGACGGCGCGGTGGTGCGGATGATGATCGGCCCCGGGGGCGGCACGCTGACCACTGCGGACGGCGTGCAGCTCGAGATCCCCGCCGGGGCGCTCGCGGCGACCACCGAGATCTCGGTGCTGCGCAGCAGCGGGCCCGCGCAGGGCAGCGCCAGCGCCATCTACGAGCTCGGGCCTGACGGCACCGCGTTCGCCGAGCCGATCACCGTGACGCTGCCCTATGACCGCGCGGCGCTGGGCGCGGCTGCGCCGGAGACGCTGATGCTGGCGACGCGCATGAACGGCCAGTGGTCGAGCTCCGGGTATGCGATGGTCGACACCGAATCCGGTCAGGTCACCGGCTATGTCGGCCACTTCTCGACCTGGGCGCTCGTCCCGGCGCCGCCGGGCGCCAGCTGCCGGCTGGACTATGGCTGCTTCACGAGCTGCTGCGGCAGCCAGCCACCGGACCTGTGCTGCAGCATGAACCGCGACGCCTGCCACTGCGCGCACAACCGCAGCTTCCGCAGCTGGGTCGGCTGCTATGCCGGCTGCGTGCGCACGCCGCAGGCCACCAACTTCGCCAACAGCCCGTGCATGAAGGCGTGCTGCCAGGCCCAGGGCGGCGTGCAGACCCGCGGCGCCTGCATGCTGGCGACTCGCGCCAAGACGCAGGCCGCGCTGAGCTGCGCGCGCGCCTGCACCGGTCCCGGCGACACCGGCGGCATGTGCGAGCGCGGCGATCTGGCCTTCGACGCCTGCTCCTGGCAGTGGATCTCGCAGCAGGTCCTGGGCCAGGACTGCCCGCAGAACGGGGTCAACGCGCAGCAGATCCGGAGCGACTTCCGCGCCGTGTTCCCGCAGGACCTGGCGTCGCAGACCGCGGGCGGCCCGGCCGCGCTCCACGTCACCGGCGGCTCGCTTGGCTCGACCGCCATGACCATCGACCTGCAGTGTGTCGGCTCCAGCACCAGCGGCAGCATGACCGGGACCTGGGGCGGGACCCGGTTCGACGGCACCTGGAGCTTCGGTGGCTACACGAGCACCTTCTACATGACGCCGAACTGGCCGCTCACGCCGTAGTGCCGCAGCCGACGCGCGACATGGTGCAACGTGGAAGCTGAGTGGTGACCGCGAACCACGAGTCGGATCGACTCCTGCGCAACGCCCGTGCTGGACGGTGGCCATCGGCGGGTCCGACGGCGGCGTCGTGGCAGACCTGCCCGCTGTGTCGCGACCTGCCCGCCTCGATGGGCTGGTGTCACTCCGCGAACGGCGACCAGACCGGTGCACCGCTGCCAGAGGTCACCGAGCAGTTCGAGACCTTCGGCATCGCGCGGAGTGGTCTCTGGAAATGCCCGTATTGCGCCACCTACTACGACTACGAGAGTGATCACGACAACGGCATCACCGACGGCTGGGACAGCGAGTACCTGACCCGGGTCGAGCGCCCGCGAGCGCTGGCGATCCTGCGCTCGCCGACCCCGGAGCCGCGCATCGCGCGCGAGATCGGCGCGCTGACCAGGGCACTCGAGTTCGACGAGGCGCTGGCCGGGCCGCTGGCGACGCGCTGGGTGCTCGACCCTGAGCACGCAGCGCTGGTAGCAGACCTGACGGCGCGCGGCGTTCCCCCCGCGGAGACCAACGCTCCCAGCGACTTCATCTGGGTGCGCAAGACCGACGGCCTCGAGGTCTACGACCACGAGCGCCTGGTGCTCGACGCGGTGGGCGACCGCGTGACGCAGGCAGACGGCCGCGTGCTCGCGCGCGCCGACCTCGCGCGCGTGATCGCGTTCGCCTCGGACGACCACGTCCATCGCGGCATCAAGGCCGTGTTGTCGTCGGGCGCGGAGGTCGACCTCGTGACCGACGCGTCGCTGGCCGCGATGTCGGGCATCGGCTACAGCCGCAAC
Organism: Polyangia bacterium; assembly: GCA_044229835.1. Classification (GTDB taxonomy): domain Bacteria; phylum Myxococcota_A; class Polyangia; order Haliangiales; family JADYYK01; genus JADYYK01. The sequence goes on from JBGASF010000016.1 coordinate 18,816, forward strand.
GACCTGCTGTTCGACAGCGGCTGGTGCGTGACGCTCGGCGTCGCCCTCGCGAAGTGGGCCGGCGTGGAGCTCGACGACCAGATCTGACGCCGTTCGGGTCGGGGCGGGCCAGCGCGCGACCATGCCGGCGAGAATTGCCGGTGGAGTCGCGCCATGACCGCACCGGGGGCCAAGGTGCAGATCGCGGGCGAAGAGCTGCGGAGCGACGGGCGCAGCGTTGCTCATCTACAGCGTCGCCAGCGACGCCGCTGGCACCTGGTGCCAGCGCGCCACCACGTGCCGAGCGCTTGCGGCGTGCGACAATCGGCGCTGGTGCCGGCGAGTCGCCGCTGCCAGGAGCGTCGATGTCCAGCAGCGTGTTCGTGGTCGTGACCGTGCCGCTGGTGGCGGCCTTCGTCGGCTGGCTGACCAACTGGCAGGCGCTGGTCATGATCTTCCAGCCGCTGAAGTTCCGGGGTGTCGGGCCCATCGGCTGGCAGGGGATCCTGCCGCGCAAGGCGCTCAAGTTCGCCGACGACGTCGGCCGCATGCTGACCGAGCGGCTGATCTCGCCTCGCGACCTGGCGCTCCGCCTCGACCCCGCCGAGATGGAGCAGCTCCTGGCGCGCACGCTGGACGCCGAGACGCGCACGCTGACGCGCGAGGCCGCCGAGCTGATTCACTCCGGCGCCTGGGACCAGCTGCCCGAGCCGCTGCGCGAGAGCATCGTGGCGCAGGTGCGCGCGCAGACCAGCCTGGCGGCGCGCGAGCTGTTCGACAAGCTGCAGGGCATCTCCGACGAGCTGCTCGACGTGCGCGCGCTGGTGACGCGCGAGCTGACCGGCGACAACACCAGTCGACTGGTCATGATGTTCAAGCGCATCGGCAACAAGGAGCTCAAGTTCATCGAGTACTCGGGCGGGGTTTTCGGCCTCCTCATCGGGCTGGCGCAGGCCGCGGCGTGGGGCCTGTTCGGCATCTGGTGGACCATGCCGCTGGTGGGCGTGGTCGTCGGCCTGGCCACCAACTGGCTGGCGCTGCAGATGGTGTTCCGGCCCCAGCAGCCGACGCGCTACCTCGGAGTGGTCACCTACCAGGGCGTGTTCGCGCGCCGGCAGGCCGAGATCGCGCGCGACTACGGCAAGATCGCCGCCGAGCAGATCCTGACCCCGCGGAACCTCATCCGCCTGGTCACCGAGGGCGCGGGCGGCGAGCGGCTGGCGCGGCTCATCAGCGAGACGGTGGCGACGCGGCTCGACACCGAGTGGAAGAAGGTCGAGCCGCTGGTGCCCGTGCGCGTGGAGCCGGAGGTGCTGGCGCGCATCAAGCAGCTGGCAGCGCAGCGCATCGTGGCCCGGATCCCGGACGTGACCCCCGAGCTGGAGACCTACATCGAGCGCAAGCTCGATGTGGCGCGCACCATCGAGGGCAAGCTCGCGGCGCTACCCAAGGCGGAGTTCGAGCGCGTGCTGCGCGGCCTCTTCGAGGAAGACGAGCTCATCCTCATCATCATCGGCGGCGTGCTGGGTGGAGCAGTCGGCCTCGTGCAAGGGCTTCTGGCGATGGGCTGAGCTCGCCGCGGAGGGCTTGGCATCGTATGGCCACGCTTTACAGTCGCGTGTCGAGAATCTATCGACTGCCATGGGCACCTGGCGCACAACCACCCGTGCGCCCCTGCCATCGGCCTGTCCAGCGGCAACAGCGGCGATCCGATGATCGTGCACTCGACGTTCGAGCAGGGGGTGCGGGTCGCGCGCCTGGTCGGCAACACCTGGACGCCGGTGGGTGGCCTGCTCAACGGGGCGGGCGAGAGCCTCAACGTCAACATCTGCCCAGCGCTGGTGGTCACGCCGGCTGGCGTGCCCTATGTCGCCTACGCGACCGACATGGCCAGCACCGCGCGGGAGCGCGTGCGCCGCTTCGTGGGCGGCAACTGGGAGGATGCGCTCGCGCTGACCGCCACCCCGGGCCAGTTTGCGCCGGCCCTCGACCTCGACATGGTGCCCGACCAGAACGGCCTCCCGGTCGTCGCCATGGCCGAGTTCGTCGGCACCAACTATCACCTCACCGTGCGCACCCTGGTGGCCAACGCGTTCGTCCCGCTGGGCAGCGCCTTCCTCAATAGCGTGTTCACGGTGCGCGCGTCGGTGCGCCCCGACGGCTCCATCGTGGTGTTCACCATGGCAGGGCTGGGCGGTGGCGGCCGAGTCCTCCAGGTCTCGGTGAACACCGCCGGGACCTGGAGCGCGCTGCCCGACGTCACCTCCGACGGCGTGCGCCAGCTGGTGCCCAGCGACGTCGACACCACCGCCACCCTCACGCTGCTGTCCTATTACAAGCTGGGCCCGGGCGAGCTGCACACCGCGCGCCTCGACGGCGCCAGCTGGACCGAGCTCAACCCCATCACCGACGACGGCACCGACACCAGCACGGTGCTCACCGGCGCCACCAGCTTCGTGCACGTCTTCGAGGCCACGCCGACCCGCGTCGATGTCCGTCGCCACAACGGCACCAGCTTCGCGGCACCGACCGCGCTCCCCACCGCCATGTCCGCCGCGCGCATCCTCCGCGCCGGCAACGGCGATCTCTTCATCGGCTACGCCGCCAGCGGCGCACACGCCGGCCGTCTCAACCCGCCATAGTCCGAGACAGCTCGGCGCCACCTGCTTGACCGGGCGTCGCACGAACAACCCACATGGGCACTTTTCGGGTCGCACTGTCCTCGCAGGCCGACTTAGAATCATCACCAGCGAAGGGCCCAGAGGGAAGCTGTCCGCGATCCCGGACAGTACATGGGGGAGGTCTCTACATGAAAGTGGTCCTGGTCGTCCTGCCCTGGTCAGACTATCGCGCTCCCCAGGCAGCGATGGGGTCACTGGCGGCTTACCTGAAACAGGAAGAGCCGCACTGGGACGTCAACGTCGTCTACTCGTACCTCGACGTCGCCGTCCAGGACCACGAGATGTACCGGGCCATCGCCGTGGATTTCGGCGAGGGCGACCGATTGTTCGCCGCCATCCTCTATCCCGAGGGTGCGCCCGCCCTGATCAAGTCGTGGGACAACGCGGTCGAATCCACCGCGATCGCCGGCTACATTCGCAGGCTCCAGCGCGAGGGCAAGTCGGCGCAGTGGATCTACGACACCATGCGTCGCCGCATCGAGGCCCACCTCGACGCGCTGGTGGACGGCACCGACTGGAACGAAACGGTGGTCGGGCTGACCACCGGCTACGGGCAGCTGTTCGGCAACATCCTTCTGGCGCAGCGCATCAAGCAGCGCGCACCCAGCGCCGTCGTCGTGGTCGGCGGCTCGACCGTCAGCCCCGCCGGCATCGCCGACTCGATGCTGGCGACCTACCCTTGCATCGACGCCATCGTACGCGGCGAGGGCGAACTGCCCCTGCACGCCCTGGCGTCCCACGTCGAGAAGAAGCTGTCCATCGATGGCATCCGCGGCGTCGTCACCCGCAGCCAGCCCGCCGCCGTCACCCAGATGTGGCAGGTCGAGGACATGGATCGACTGCCGATCCCGAACTTCGACGGCTACTTCAACCACCCCTTCGTCCAGGCGTTCGACAGCCACGTGCCCATCGAGGGCTCGCGCGGTTGCTGGTGGGATCGCACCGCCAAGAACGAGACCAGCACCTGCCACTTCTGCAACCTCAACGTGCAATGGGATGGCTATCGCCAGAAGTCGGCGCAGCGCGTCGCCAGCGAGCTCGAGACACAGGCCCGCCGTTACCAGCGCGCCCGCTTCACCTTCCTCGACAACATCGTGCGCGTGAAGGGCTTCCCGGAGCTGATGGACGAGCTCGGCAAGGTCGACGTCGACACCTGGATGTTCCACGAGGCGCGCGCCAACATGCGGCCTTACGACATCCTGCGTTTCGCTGAGGTCGGGCTGCGCAGTGTGCAGTTCGGGGTCGAAGCGCTGTCGAACGGGGTGCTCGACAAGATCAACAAGGGCACCTCGGTGATCATGAACCTCGAGGTCATGAAGACCTGCGCCGAGCTGCACATCGACCTGCTCGCCAACCTCATCGTCCACTTTCCCAGCACCACGGAGGACGACGTCACCGAGACGCTCGAGGTCATCAACGAGTATGCCTGGATCTACCCGCCCCCGGACTCGGTGGCGTTCGTCCTGGGCATCGACTCGGTGGTCTACAAGCATCCCGAGCGCTATGGCGTGAGCAACGTGCGCAGCCATGACATGTACCGCGGCATCGTCCCCGAAGCGGTCCTCGCCCAGGTGCAGCTGTATGACTACACCTACGACGTGGACCTGATGGAGCAGGCCGACTGGAATCCGGTCATCGCGCGCGTGCTGCGCTGGAAGGCGGAGTACGGCTCGGAGTCATGGCTGCGCTACGAGGAAACCGGCGGCCATCTGCGCATCGTGCGCTCGCGGCCCACCGGCATGCAGACCTATGTACTGCGCGGGGCCAAGGCCGACCTGTATCGCTACTGCATGCAGATCCGGACCCAGTCGGAGCTCGGCGCCGAGTTTCCCAACCTGGACCCAGTCGAGCGAGAGGCCCTGCTCGAAGAGATGGTCGCACAGCGCATCATGTTCCGCGAGAAGGCGCGGTACCTGTCCCTCGCCGTGGCTCGCGACGCCATGATCGCGGCTCGGCGCATCCTCAAGCAGCACGTGGCCGACGAGGCCAAGATTGCCGCGGGACGGCCCAAGCGCTCACCCACACCCATGCGCCTGCCCATGGTCCGGTAAGTAGGCACCCGACCCAGGTTCGCCTAAGCACCCGACCCCCTAGGGGAGACCCGGGGGAGACCCGACCCAGGTTCGTAGACGGTGAGCGTCAAGATAGTTGTCGCGAAGTCGGCGATCATGATGCGAGCTCCGCGACGGGCACCGGAGCATCGGTGTCGCCGCGTCTCTGTGGGTTGAGGTAGACGGCGCCTGCTGGTGTCCAGTTGCGGGTGCCGCGCGCCCAGCGCTCTGGCCGGCGTCGGCGCGCCTTCTCGTAGAGCTGCGCCCGTCGCGCCAGGACGGCGAGGGGAGACCCGGGGAGACCCGACCCAGGTTCGTAGAGAAGGGGGAGACCCGACCCAGGTTCGTAGAGTACATGAACCATCAGACGGTCTAGAAGACCCGACCCAGGTTCGTGGAGTATCGCAGGTTCGTAGAGTACATGAACCATCATCTAGAAGACCAGAAGACCCGACCCAGGTTCGTGGAGTATCGCAACTCTCGGACGGTCGGCACTCGGCCACTCCTTCGGCTGGCGGAGGTCGTCGAGTTCCCCTCACGCGCCTCGAGACACTGCGAGCTGCGATGGTGAGGACATCTGCCACCGCACAGGGCCTCAGCGGACGCTCTTCACCCGTCGCCATCTCATTGCCAGCGACCAGCCCGCCCTCTGCCGCACCAGTCCGCGGCGCGCTGGCCGTCAGCCGGGGTCGCAGGCGACGCCGAGCCGTACCCGCAGCCAGTACGTGCCAAGCGGGAAGCACACGCCGGCCAGCCCGGCGCACAGCGCCTCGCGCGCGGCCCGGTACGCATCGATGAAGTCGCGCAGCCGCAGGAGCGCCTCGATCCGCTTCCAGCGATCGCGGGCCGCGATCCGCGGGTTGAGGACGCCGCGAGGTTCAACGCTGGACGGCGCGTCGGAGACGCTCTGGGTCAGGACGGCCTTGCGCCCGAGGAACCCACTTCCACGTGTGCGCACCGCGAGCATGGCAGCGTCCTCCAGCGCACGCAGTTCCCTGCGTACCGCTTCCACGTAGGTGATGCGCTCATCGAAGCCGGGCGGCAGCGTGAGGCGCAGCTCGCAGACCTCGGGCGTGGGGCCAGTTGGGCGGAAGAAGCCGCCCTCGGGCCGGAGCACGACGCGGCTGGCGCCGTCCAGCTCCCGCGGATGACTCCAGACACCCGGCCAGTGCTCTGCGCGCTCGACCAGGCCGGCGGCCACTGGGTTGGCGAGGGTGTAGGCGATCTTGGCCACGACATCCCCCGACTCGACCAGGCGCACGGCGCTGTAGCTGCCCGGCGCCCACAGCGACTCCCAGCGGCCCAGCGATGCGTTGATCGCCCGCGCTGTGTGCTCGTTGAGGTAGCGCATGAACTCGGGGAGCCGCGCGCGAGGGTCAGTGACGACCAGGTGATAGTGGTTGGACAGGAAGCAGTAGGCGTGCACCTCGACGCCATAGAGCGCAGACGCGCGCGCGAGGCAGTAGAGCAGGATGGCGTTGGTCTGCGCCGACGGCCGCAGCAAGAACTGGCGCTGGGTGCAGCGCCGCGTGACGAGGTAGGTCGCCCCCGGGAGCACCTGGCGCGGATACGACATGCATGGCTATGCAGCACGGTCCGTGCCGTACGAGCGAGGGTAACAGATTCAGCTGCTTGCCATCGCCGGGTCCCGGCGGCTGTCCGGCGTGCCGGACGGCGCCGGACCGGACACCGTCGGGCGGCACCAGCCTCGGAGAGGCACGGTCAACGAACCTGGGTTGGGTCCTCCGGCGGTCAACGAACCTGGGTTGGGTCCCCCCGACGGCAACTCGCGGCATGTCATCTGGTGGTAGCCCGGCCAGCAGACCAACCAGCCCCGCGGGGACTACCACGGTCCAGGGACCTTCTGCGGACTCCTCATGAGCGAGCGTGAACGCGTCGACGTCTTCATCGCGGTATGCGTCACCACGAAGGATCGCCCACAACGAGCACAGCACGACCTGATCCATCCCCGGCACGGAGATGCGCGGCCACCGATCAGAGTCCTGCTCGGACTCCGACACGGATGGGGCCTCATCGAGGCCCGCCAGGATCAGATCGGTGAGGACGCTCATACCACCGGTCTTACGCTGCCTGGACGAAACGCGTCAACGAGCATGGGGCGCGTCCAGCTCAGCGCAGGTGCTGTGCGCAGAGCCTCGATGTCAGCCATGGTCGCAGGCGACAGGTTCGCGAGGCTGGGCGGCACTGCGGTGCTAGGCTCAGGTGATGCGGCTGGGGGCGATTGTCATCGCGGGGTTCGGGCTGGGCTGGGCGGCGGCATCCGTGGCGCTGGCGTCGCCGCCGGCGGTGGTGCCGCTCAATGAGGTGCTGGTGGTGGGTCTCGCGGGCAAGGGGGTCGAGCTACGGCCAGCGCAAGCGCGGGTGCGGGCGCTGCAGCAGGGGCTGCGTGGGTGTGTCGATCCGATGGCGCCGACGCGGGGCACGCTGACGGTCGTGGTCGGCCTGCGCAAGCGGGTGGTCGCGGAGGTCAAGGTCAGCGGGACGCTGGAGGCGACGCATGGCGCCTGCATCGCCGGGGTGTTCAAGACGATCGTGCTGGAGCCGGTCGCGCAGAAGGCCGAGCTGACGGCGCGCCTGCTGGTGCGGCCGCTGGTGGACGAGAAGGCGCTGCCCGAGATCGACGCTCGCGATGAGCTGGTGATCGCCGATGACTTCACCTGTGTCGGGGTCGGCGAGTTCGTGTGTGCGCCCAACAAGGACTGTGCGGCGGCGCCGCGGCAGAAGGTGCGCTGTCCGTCGATGCATGGTGTGCCGGCGCGCGCGACGCTGGGCGACAAGCGGGTGGTGCTGCGCGTCAGCGGGGGCAAGACCGGGCAGCTCGGCGAGACGCTGATCGTGGCCGAGGGTGACAAGCAGTGTGTGCTGGTGGTGATGACCAACGTGGGCGACGCCGACATCCTCGATGGCCGCAGCGAGAAGCGTGAGGATGTCGACCTGCCGTGTGCGCGGGCGCGCGCGGTGTTCGCGCTGGCGGCGCGCGTGGGCCTCGGCAAGCTGAAGAACCCGCGCGCGGTGGAGAACGTCCACGCGGTCACGCACCGCTGGGAGCTGTGGCAGCCCGGCAAGGGCGGCGTCCCCACGGTGCGCGAGGGCGGCTGGAGCGGCGACTCGCCCAGGGCGCAGGCGGTGTGGAACCAGGTCGGCGCGGCGCTGGCGGCCCTGGCGCGCGACTACGCCACCCTGCAGCCGGGGCGCTTCTAGGCGGTCTTCTGGCGGCTACTGCGGGGCGTAGGGGTCGCCGGGCGCGGGCGTGACCGGATCGGGCGTCGGCGCCGGCGCGGGCGCCGGCGCACCCGGCGGCGGATAGCCGGCCGGCGGCGGGTAGCCACCAGGCGGCGGATACCCCGCGGGCGGCGGATACCCCGCGGGCGGTGGATACCCCGCAGGCGGCGCGTACGGATCCACCTGCGGCGCCGCGCGACGCCGCACCGGCTCGCCGAGCTCGTAGCCGATCGACAGCCCGAAACCCCAGGTGCTGTTGCCGGGGTTGGCGCTGGCGCGGTGCGCCTCCATCAGGACGCGGAAGCGATCGAACGCCAGCTCGCCGCCCACGGTGAACAGGGCGGCCGGCTTGCCGGTCGAGGGCAGGTTGCCGTTGGTCGAGCTGTCGGAGAAGCCGACGTTCTCGATGGTGCCGCGCACGCTCATGCCGATGAAGCCGGTGAAGATGTCGCGCTTGTAGCTGGGCAAAATCGACAGCTGGTTGATGTAGACCGTCTCGGTGCCCTCGTCGGCCAGGTGGTAGCCGGGCAGGTTGTCGCCCACCGGCACGTTGAGGCGCGCCGGGCACGGTGACGCCGAGCCGTCGCACTCCCACTGTGCCCAGGGCACCGAGTAGGCGGTGCCCTCGTAGACCGCGCCCAGGCCGAAGCCGCTCCTGTGCACATAGTGGCCGCCCAGCGTGATGCCGGCGCCGACCACGCTCTTGTGGCCGGGCACCGGCGGGGTGCCGACCGCGGAGTGCTGCGTCGAGTTGTAGGGGCCGACCTCGAAGCGCGCCCCGATGTCGGTGATCGGCCCGAGGCGGAGCTTGCCGCCCACGCCGCCCATGCCGTGCGCGACGTGCAGCGCGGGCGTGCTCTCCTCCTGCGGGAACAGGTCGGTCAGGTTGTCGGTGAAGCCGCCATACGCCTCGACGCGCGCCTGGTGATCCAGCGGCCGCCCGGTCGACATCACCGGCGTCATCGCGGGCACCACCGCGGCGTTGCGAAAGCGCGTGTTGGGGGCGCACCCGAAACCGGCCACGCCCAGGGACAGCACAAGCCAGGCCTTCTTCATGGGCCAAGTATGGCTCAAACCGGCGCGCGGTGTGTGGCCTGCGCCACGCCCCCGCTGGCAAAGCTCGTCCCCTACTTCGACGGGATGCCGAGCTCGGTCAGCTTCTTGCGCAGGGTGTTGCGGTTCATGCCCAGCATCTTGGCGGCCTTGAGCTGGTTGCCGGCGGCGCGCTCCATGACCAGCTGGATCAGCGGGCGCTCGACGCGGCCGATGACCTCGTCATAGAGGTCGCTCAGCGAGTCGTCGCCGTCGTGGAAGCGGCCCAGGAAGGTGGCCAGCTTGGCGCGCACCATGTCCTCGAAGGGCAGCTCCTCCATGGGCACGCGCGCGATGGGCGGCGCGATCAAGGGGTCGACGTCGCCAGGCTCGATGCGAGTGCGGCGGGCGCGCAGCACGGCGCGGCGCATGACGTCCTTGAGCTCGGCGACGTTGCCCGGCCACGAGTATGCGGTCAGGCGATCGACCGCCTTGCTGGTGATCTGGATGCGGCCGCGGCCGATCTCGTCGGCGATGCGCGCGGCGAAGTGGGCCGCCAGGCGCGGGATGTCGGCCACGCGGTTGCGCAGCGGCGGCACCGAGATGGTGTGCGCGCACAGGCGCTCGGCCAGCTCGGGCTCGAACAGGTCGTGCTGCGCGGCCGCCGACAGGTCGGTGTCGGTGGCGGCGATCAGGCGCACGTCGACGTGCTCGCTGGTGTCCTCGCGGCTGCGCTTGCGCAGCGCGCGCGTGAGCAGCCGCTGCGGCCCGCGCGGCAGCGCCGAGACCTCCTTGAGCAGCAGGGTGCCGCCGTTGGCGCGGCGCAGCTTGCCCGAGGCGTGGTCGGAAAGCTCCGAGGTCAGCACGGTGCCCGACATCGACGCCGCCCGCAGCGCGACGAACTTGCCCGAGCGCCGCCCGCCGTCGTGGATCGCGCGCGCGATCAGCTCGCGGCCGCTGCCGCGCTCGCCCTCGATGAGGACCGGGACGTCGTCCTCGCACGCTGCGCGCAGCCCCTCGACCACCGAGGACATCTCGGGGCTCTCACTGATGATGAAGCTCGCGGTATCGCCACCCACGCGGCGACTCTCGGCGATCTCGCCGATCCAGATCAAGCCTTGACGGATCACGATCGTCTCGTCCCCGGATGTCAGGGCGAGACGGTCGCGATCACGATCAAGTCTTGACCTTGCGAGAGAGTGCGGTGAGGAGCGTGGAACGTTTCTCGTTGCCCAGTGGGTCCAGCGCTCAGCCTGGATTGAGCGCCCGCCCGAACGCCGAGGTCGCCGCGAACGCCAGCAGCGACTGCACCGCTCCGGCGCCGCCGATGAAGTCGTCGAGGTCGTCGAGCTTGCCCACGGTGGGCATCTTGGGCAGCCCCTCGTCGAGCCGGGTCATCAGGCGCGCCACGAAGCGCACGTCGGCCGCCGCCACCAGGCCGACGCGCCGCGCAGTCTCGACCACGCCGTGGCGCAGCCGCTCGGCCGCCGCCGCGCCCGCGGCCGGCCGGCCCGCGATCTCGGCCGCCACGTCGCGCAGCCGATCGGCCCAGGCCGCCAGCTTGCTGGCCTCGACGCCGGAGCGGATGCGGTCCTCCAGCGCGCGCACCTCGATGGTCTCGCTCTGCCCGAGGCCGCACGCCGCCAGCAGCGCCGGCACCAGCCGCCCGAGCTCCTCCACGCTGAGCGACTGCAGCACCCGCGCCCCCGGCCTGGCCAGCTCCAGCGTGCTGGCGAACAGGTAGTTGGTCTCCGCCACCGGGAGCAGCTGCAGCACCTCGGAGCGCACGATCACCGTGGGCACCTCGGCGTCCAGCACCACGAACGGCGCCGGCAGCTCCAGCGCGCGCATCAGCACCGCGCCCTCGAGCCCCAGCTGCCCCGACACCGCGGCAAACGTCTTGCCCGCCGCGGTGCGCGCGTCCAGCTTGGCCACCCCGGTGGCGCCCGCCGCCTCCGGCGTCGGCGGCCCCAGCTGCACCATGCCGTCCAGCTCGGCCAGCACGCCGAACAGCGCGGGCGTCAGGTCGGGATGGCGCACGCTGAGGCGCGTCTCGGGCGACAGCGCCCCCGCGTTGTCGGCCTTCTCGAACTCCTTGCGCAGCTCGAGCACCAGCGCCTTGAGCTGCGGATCGGGCAGGTTCGACGCCATCAAGAGCGACAGCAGGCTCCAGGCCCAGCGCCGCTCGCCCTCGGCCACCAGCAGCTTGCCGAGCTCGATGACCCGCGGCATCCACGGCCCCGCCAGCGCCATCAGGCCGGCGATGGCGGTGCGCTTGTCGTCCTTGCGCGCGGGGTCGTCGCCGTACAGCTCGAGCAGGCGCTCCCAGTCCTCGCGGGTGGGTGCCAGCTCGACCGCGCCGCGCAGGTAGCGCTCGGCGCGCGTCTTGTCGCCGAGCTTCTCGACCGAGATGCGCGCCAGCGAGCGCATCGCCGCCGCGCGCTCGGCGGGGCCGCCGCTCTCGGTGCGCGCCTCGTGGATCTGGATCAGCTGCTCCCAGTCGCCACGCTTCTCCAGGACCTCGCTCAGGCCGTCGATGGCGCCGCTGTTGCCGGGGTCGTACGACAGCGCCATGTCGAAGGCCTCGATGGCCTTGTCCTCGTCGGTCGCGGCCAGGATGCCGCCGCGCTCGGCCCACAGCGCCGCCAGCTGGGTCGGGTCGCTGGTGGTCGGCAGCAGCCGCTCGATGACCGCCAGCGCGCGCTCGGCCTTGCCGCTGCGCCGGTAGTGGCGCAGCGCGCGCACCATCAGATCGCCGTCGGCGTCCGCCTTGTCGCCGCCCGCGTTGATGGCCAGGTCGTAACAGACCCCGGCCTCGTCGGGCCGCGCCAGGCGGTCCTCCCACAGGCGCCCGAGGCGGGCATACAGCTGGCCCCGGTGCGTCGGCTCGGGATCGACCAGCAGGGCCTGGATCGAGTGCTGGATGGCCGCCGCCACCCGGCCCTGGTCGGCGAACACGTCGGCGATGGCATTGAGCACGCCGGAGTGCAGCGGATCGATGCGCAGCCCCTCGCGCAGGTCGTCGATGGCCTGCTCGGGCTTCTTCAGGCGCGCCGCCAGGGCGCCGCGCCGGTAGGTCGCGTGCAGGCGGGTGCGATCGTCGAGCGGCTCGCCGCGTCCCGACAGCACGCGGTCGTAGATGGCGTAGGCGCCGGCGACGTCGCCCTCGCCCAGGCGCTGATCGGCGACCGAGAGCGCCGCCGCCGGGAAGGCCGGCATCAGGTCGAAGGCGCGCTGCGACAGCCGCGCCGCGCGCTCGCCTTCGTCTTCGCCGACCACGCGCATGGCCTCGGCCAGCTGCTCGATGCGCTCGGCGTGCTCGCGCAGGCGGGCCGGCTCGGGGCCGGTGGAGCGCTCGAACGCCGCCAGCGAGGCGCGCCGCGCCTCCAGCGCCGCGGCGTGGTCGCCGTGCGTGGTCATGAGCTGCGCCAGCGCGTCCCAGGCCGGATAGTGATCGGGGTCGACCGCGACCGCGCGGGTCAGCCAGCTGGCCGCCTGCGCCCCATCAGTGAGCAGCAGCGCCGCGCCGCGCGCGCGCAGCCGGGCCGCGCGCTCCGACCACGACAGCTTGGCCTCGTCGGGCTCGGGCAGCAGCGCCGCGCTGGCGCGCCAGCCCTTGGCGCGACGACCGATGGCCTTGAGCGCCTCCATCGCCGGCTGGTTGGCCGGATCCAGCGCGCGCGCCTCGCGGTAGTACGCCGCGACCTTCGACGCGGTGTCGGGGCCACGCTCGTCACAGGCCTCGGCCAGGTGACACAGCACCAGCGCGCCCTGCGCCGGCGGCAGCTTCCTGGCCTGCTTCTCGCGCAGCGCCAGCCAGGCGTCGAACTTGCCCGCGCGCAGCTCGAGCGAGGCGCGCGCCAGCAGGGTCTCCATGTCCTCGTCGCCCGCGGCGCCGCCCGACAGCCGCTTGGTGCGCGCCGCCAGGGTGGCCTCGGCGTCGGTCAGCTTGCCCAGCGCCTTGTCGAGCACGCGGGCCAGCTCCCACTCGGTGTCGGCCACCTCGGAGGGCTCGGCGTCGGTCTGAAGCTGCCGCGCCAGCGTGCGCGCGAGCAGATCGGCCAGCTCGGGATAGCGCGCCCCGGTGCGGTACAGCGACAGGAGCTGGCGGCGGTTGTCGCCGTCCTCGGGCCGCTCCTCGAGCAGGCGGCGGCACAGGCGCTCCTTGCTCTCGGCCGAGGTCGCGGTGGGATGTTCGTCGCACACCTTGATGGCCTGCTCGAAGGCGGCCACCCGGGCGGCGCGATCCTCCAGCACATCGGCGCGGGCCTCGATGAGGTCGGTCAGATCCGACCACTGGCTCTGCGCGCGCAGGAGGTCGCTGAGCGGAGCGAAGCCGGGCCCGTCGGCGCCGGCCTCGTTGACGAGCTCGCGCAGCGTGGTGATGGCCCCCATCGGATCGTCGAGCTGCTCGCGCTGCAGGCGGGCCATGCTGAGACGGATCTCGACCCGGCGCGCCCCGGTGGCGCGGCCGAGCTCGATGCGCAGGCGGCGCAGCTCCAGCGAGGGATCGACCTGGCCCGTGGTCAGCGAGCGCACCCCGGCCAGCGCCTCCTCGTTGTCGGGCGCGAGGTCGAGGATGTGCGCGTAGGTCGCCAGCGCGGTCTCGGGATCCTGCAATTTCTCCCGCGAAAGTCGCGCGATCTCGAGCTCGCGCTCGATGCGACGGCCGCTGTCTTCCTTGGGCATCAGCTCGACCGACTGCTGCAGGCGATCACGCAGATCGCGCCAGCCCTGGGCCTTGCGGTGGTGCTCGATGACGACCTCGAGCGAGGCCGCCGCCGACGGCTGCAGCTGCAGGATGCGGTGGTGCACGTCGAGGGCGTCCTCGTCGCGCTCCTTGCCCAGCGTGGTGTAGAGCGCGGTGATCTTGCGATACAGCTCCAGCACCTGCTCGGGATCGCGCGAGCGCGCCGCGGCCAGGCGGAAGGCGCCCACCAGCAGCTCGCGCCGCCCGGTGGCCTCGGCCAGCCGCTCCAGCTTGGCCGGCAGCGTGGTCTCGGTGGGGCGCAGCACGAAGGCCTCGGCGTACAGCTCGAGCGCACGCTCGCGGTCGGAGCGCTTGTCCTCGTGCAGCGCGGCGACGCGCGACAGCTCGTCGGCCGAGGCGGCCTCGCCGCTGGCGCGGATGCGCGCCTCGATGGCGGGCAGCACCTTGTCCCAGGCGTTCTGCGCCTCGGCGGCGTCTACCAGCTCACCCTCCAGGCCGGCAGTCCCCGGATCCAGCCGGTAGATCGCCAGGAGCATGTCGAGCGCCGCGCTGGGATCCTTGAGCTCCTGCGCGCGCACGCGGTGGCGCGCCCGCATCAGCTCGACGCGCTGGGCCAGGCCCTGGGCGCGATCGCCGAGCTCGGCATACAGCGCGTCCAGGGGGCGCCACAGCCCGCGCGACGCGGCCAGGCGCTGCGCCTCGGCCAGCGCCGCGCCGTCGCGCGGATCCAGCGCCAGCAGGCGGACCTGCTCGTGGAAGGCGCGCTCGGCGTCGTTGATGCGCGCGCTGGAGATGGCCGCGCGCGCCCGCAGCGCCGCGCGCCGGGTCTCGAGATCGTTCGAGGCCCGCGCCGACACGTCCATCAGCGCGAGCAGATCCTCGTGGCGCCCGGTGGTCCCGGCCAGCTCGGCCAGCGCCTCGGCGACGCCGGCGCGACTGACCGACGACAGCCCGATGGCCTGCAGCACCAGGAAGGCGCGGTTGGGATCGTTCAGCTTGTCCTTGTACAGCATGGCCAGCTCGCGATGCAGCGCGGCGCGGGCGTCGTCGCTGGTCGCCTCGGCGGCCATGTCGAGGTAGATCGCGACCAGCTCGCTCCAGGCCCCGGCCTCGCGCGCGGCGGCGACACACTCGGCCAGCACCTCGGCATCGCGGCCCGACAGCCACAGGATCCGCCGCAGGGCGTGGAAGCGCCCCAGCTTGTCCTCGCCGTCGAGCAGCCCGAGGCCCAGGCGGAGCAGCGCGATGCGCGCCGGTGCCGCCTCGACCGTGGCGGTCGCGACCTCGAGCGCTCCCAGCGCGACCCCGGCCTGCGCCGGGCCGCGCAGCCGCGCCACCGCGGCCAGCGCGTCGGGCTGGGTCGGACTCCAGCGCAGCACGCGCTCGTAGGCCGCCAGCGCGGCGGCGCGATCGGCCTGGCCCTCCCACAGCTTGGCGATGTCGAGGCCACGCTCGATGCGCGCGCCGGTGTCGTGGATGACGCGCAGCTCGGCCTCTTCGGCCGCGATGACCTCGCGCGGCTGGCCCAGGCTGCGCTGGTGCCCGACCAGGGCGCGCAGGGCGTCGCCGTCGTCAGGGGCCAGATCGACGACACGCAGCCAGGCGCGAACGGCGCGGTGGGCGTCGGGGATGTTGTCGTCGACGTTCTTGGCCGCGGCGCGCCAGTAGCGCAGCACGCTGGCGTCGTCGACCGCGCGCCAGGCCTGGCCCGACAGGGTGCGATCCAGCGCCTCGAAGTCGCCGCGCCGGCGGTGCAGCGCGATCAGCTCGTCGCGCACGGTCCAGTCGTCGGGGACGATCGACAGGACCTCCTTCCAGCACGCCTCGGCGCGGGTGTCGTCACCCAGCCGCGCGGCGCAGTGCTCGCCCAGCTTGCGCAAGAGCTCGATGCGCTGCTGCGGCGCGCGCAGGAGCTTGAGCTGCCCCTCCAGGGCGCGCGCGACGCCGACGTTGTCACCCAGGGTGTCGTACAGCTGGGCCAGCGCGGTGAAGGCCTCCAGCGCGCCATCGGGCGGCGACAGCGCGCTACCCGGCGGGGCGGCGGCGGCGGCTGCGGCGGCCAGCTCCTGCGCGACCTCGGCGCGACGCTCCCACAGCGACACCGCCAGGCGCGGATCGTCGAGCTCCTTCTCGGCGATGGTCGCGGCACGGGTCAGCAGCTTGGCGCGGACCTCGGGCGACTTCTCGCGCTGGGCGCGCTGCGACAGGAAGCCGACCAGGGCCTCCGACTTGCCAGTGCGCGCGAGGTACTCCTCCTTGGCGCGCAGGGCGTCGTGATCATCGGCGTCGAGCTCGAGCACGCGCTCGTAGGCGACCAGGGCGCGCTCGAGATCGCCGGCCGACCACAGCGCATCGGCGACCAGCCGGCGGAAGTCGAGCACCGCGGCGGGCGGCAGGCCGGTCAGGGGCAGCGCGCCCAGCTCGGCCAGGCCGTCCCAGTCCTTGCGCCGCGCCAGCACGCGGGCCTGGGCCAGCAGCGCGATGGGATCATCGGGGCGCTCGGCCAGGATCTGGGCCAGGATCTCGGCGGCCTTCTCGTGATCGCGCATGCCCGAGAGGTAGGCCTCGGACACCGTGCGCAGCATGACCACGCGCTCGGCGCCGGTCAGCGCGGCGGCGCGCCGCGACAGGAACTCGGCCAGGCGGTCCCAGCGCTTGGCGCGGCGATAGACCTCGGACAGCGCGCGCGAGGTCTCGTCGACGGCGTCGCCCAGCTCGTACAGGCGCTCCCAGGCGTCGATGGCGAGATCGGTCGACTTGAGGCGGGTCTCGGCGATCTCGACGGTCTCGCGCGTCCACTCCAGGCGCTGGTTGGGATCCCAGGTCTCCTTGATGGCGCCGGCGTAGAGATCGTAGAGCGCGCGGTAGTCGTTGCGCTCGCGATAGCGCGTCGACAGGAACTCGACGGCGTCGGCGTGCGCCGGCTCGATCTGGGTCAGGCGGCGGAAGGTCTCCTCGGCGCCGGCCAGATCCTTGAGGCGATCGCGGTACATGCGCGCCAGATCCAGCAGCAGCGCGGCGCGCGTCTCGGGCAGCGTGGCCCAGGCGGCGTTGTCGACCGCGTCGGAGGTCAGCGCGGCCAGCTTGGCCCAGTCGCGCGCGCGGGCCAGGCGCTGCGACTCCTGGCGGAAGGTGGCGTTGTCGGTCAGCACGGTGCGCTCGCCGCTGGCGACCGCGGCGACGACGGCGGGCGGCGGCACCCGTGGCGCGGCCGGGGTGGCCATCGGGGTCGGGTTGCGCGGCGCGGCCGGGGTGGCCATCGGCGTCGGCAGGCGCGGCGCGGCGGGCAGCCCGGTGCCGGTGATGGTGGCGCGGCTGCGCAGCGGCGGGGCGGCAGGCGCGGCCGGCACGGCGGCGGGGGCCGGCGCGGTGGGCGGCTCGGCGGGCTCGAAGTCGGACGCGGCCAGCGGCGCGGCCTCCGGTTCGGGCTCGGGCTCGGGCATCGGGGGCGGCATCGGCGCGGCGTCCAGCTCGACCTCGGGCTCCGCTTCGGGGATGGGATCGGGCATCGGCGCGGGCTCCGGCTCGGGTTCGAGCATGATGGGGGCCGAGTCGACCGCGGGCAGCGGCTCGGGAGCCAGGGCCTGGTTGGCGGCGGCCGCGGCGGCGGCGAAGGCGTCATCGTCGAGATCGGTGGCGATCACGGGGCCGGA
Organism: Polyangia bacterium; assembly: GCA_044229835.1. Lineage (GTDB taxonomy): Bacteria > Myxococcota_A > Polyangia > Haliangiales > JADYYK01 > JADYYK01. Next base: position 36,166 of record JBGASF010000016.1, read on the forward strand.
GTCGGGCTCGGCCGCGGAGTGGCGGGCGCGGATGCGTGGCGCCACCGGCTGATCGGGCTCGTGGCCGGGGTGACGCGAGCGCGCGCCCGGGGCCATGCTCTCGACCTCGGCGACCGGATCGGGGCCGAGATCGATGTCGCGCAGGGCGTCGGACTCGTACACCGGCGCGGTCTCCAGCCGCGACGGGGCGCGGCGCGAGGTCGGCTGGCGCAGCTCGGCGGTGGGCTCGGACCAGCCGCGCGCGGGGCGCTCGACCAGGACGCCGGCCTCGGCGGCGATGGCCTCGGAGTCGGCGTCGCTGAGGCGCTCGGGGGGGGCCGCCAGCGGATCCTCCTGGTAGCCCTCGTCGCTGGGCGCGGCGTCATAGGCCGCGGTCGGGCTGGCGTGGGGATCGTCGTGGCCGACGTCGATGTTCATGCGGTGCGACGGCGGTGCGCCGCGGCCCAGCTCGCCGACCTCGGTGGCCTCGCCGGGGTACGACGGATCGGCGCCGGCCAGCAGGTGATCGATCTCGCCCAGATCGAAGGGGTCGCCTGCGGGCGCCGGGGGCGCCGCGGCAGGGGCGGCGGGGAGATCGTCCCAGCCCTCTCCTGCATCGACCGGGGGAGCTGGAGCCTTCTTGCGCGGATTGGGCTTCTTGGGAAGCTCGCTGTCGGACACGAAATCCCTCCCGTGCGGGGGCATCTCCGCGCAGCAGCGCGGGATCCCCGGGATCGTCAGCCTACCCCAGCGCGCTCCCGGGCGGCTACTGGAATCTCGCGGGGTTTGCCCGCAACATCCACTTTTGTGGGGAAACCAGGGCGGCGCCTTCGCGGGCACCCCCTGGCTCTTGACAGGTGACTAGTTAGTGTTACTATGACACTAACTAATGGGTCACCACATCACAGTGGGCATGACAGGCGAGGCGACGACGATGCGAGCCCTCAAGACCGACCTCTACCAGCTGACCATGGCCGCGGCCTACTTCCACCGCGGCTTCGAGCCGACGCGGGTCACCTGCGAGGCCTTCATGCGCCGGCTGCCGCCGCGGCGCCGCTTCGTCATGATGGCGGGGCTGCAGCGGATCGCCACCTACCTGCGCGACCTCCGCTTCACGTCGGACGAGATCGCCTACCTGCGCGAGGTGCCCATGCTGCGCGCGGCGATGACGCCGGCGTTCTGCGACTACCTGGCGGGCTTCCGCTTCACCGGCGAGCTGTGGGCGCAGCCCGAGGGCACCGTCAGCTTCGCGCGCGAGCCGCTGCTGCGCATCACCGCGCCCATCATCGAAGCGCAGCTGGCCGAGACCTTCGTGCTCAGCGTGCTCAACCACGGCGTCAAGGTGGCGTCCAAGGCGGCGCGCGTGGTGCTGGCCGCAGCGCCCGCCAAGGTGGTCGAGTTCGGCGGCCGGCGCACCCACGACGAGGCCGCGGTCGACGCCGCGCGCGCGGCGGTGGTGGCCGGCTGCGCCGCGACCTCCAACGTCGAGGCCGGCATGCGCCACGGGCTGCCGCTGACCGGGACCATGGCCCATATGTGGGTGATGGCGCATGCGCGGCCCGGGGTGGCCGACCAGGACAGCGAGCGCCTGGCGTTCGCGCACTGGGTCGAGACCTTCCCCGACGCCGCCATCCTCTTGATCGACACCTATGACAGCCTGCGCGGCGTCAAGATGGCGATCGAGGCCGCGGGCGACAAGCTCAAGGCGGTGCGCCTCGACTCGGGTGATCTGGACGCGCTGGCGCGTGACAGCCGCAAGCTGCTCGACGCCGCGGGGCTGACGGCGACGACCATCGTGGCCTCGAGCGGCCTCGACGAGCACGCGGTGGCGCGCCTGCGCGAGTCAGGCGCCCCCATCGACAGCTACGGCGTCGGCGAGAACATCGTCGAGCCGGTCGACGCGCCCATCACCGGCATCGTCTACAAGCTGGTCGAGAACCACACCGCCGGGCGCTCGGTGGCCAAGAAGTCGTCGGGCGGCAAGGCGACCATGCCCGGGGTCAAGCAGGTGCGCCGGACCGTGGTCGATGGCCGCATGGTGGGCGACGAGATCGGCCTGGCCTCGGAGGGGCCTGGCGGGCTGCTGGTGCAGGTGATGGCCGAGGGCGCGGTGCTGCCCGAAGGCGCGGCGACCTGGCAGCTCGAGGTGGCGCGTGCGCGCGCGGCGGCGGAGCTGGCGGCGTTGCCCGCCGACATGCGGGTGATCCCGGGCGACCCAGCGCGTGAAGGCAAGGACGAGTATCCGGTGACGGTGTCGCCGCTGCTGGAGGGGCTGTCGCAGCGGCTGTGGAGCGGCGCGGATCACTAGCAGCTGACATAGACGAACCTCAGGACCCGCGCGAGAAACGCGCGGTGGGGGGAGGCTCGCTGGGCTTTGCCCGGCGAGGGGGGACGGGAACGTCCCCCTGGTGTGACTCACAGGTGTGCGCAGCGGCCGGATGGCCGTGACGCCAGAGGTGTGCCCGGCCAGCGCAGGTGCGTGGCGGGTGCGGATGAGCAACGTGCGCGGCGCGGCCGCGCAGGAGGACGTGACGTGATGAAGCTCGAATTGACGCTGTCGCAGCCGGTGCTGCCGTGTGCGGCCGAGGCCGAGGTGGTGTTCCTGGCCCGGCTCACGCCACGGGGGGGGGTGGCGGCGCCCGGGGCGCGCCCGGTCGACGTGCGCTTCGTGCTCGACCGGTCGTACTCGATGGGCGAGGCCTCGGGGCTGGGCGGGCTGACCAAGCTGGAGGCGCTCAAGCAGGCCTGCAGCGCCGCCATCGATCAGCTGGTCGCCGGGCGCGACCGCGCCGGGGTGTGGGCCTTCGCGGCCAAGGCGGCGGTGCCGCTGGTATGGCAGGCGCTGGCGCGGCGGGCCGACCTGGCCGCGCTGAAGAAGGCCATCGACAAGCTGTCGCTGCAGGGCGGCACCGCGTTCGCGGACGCCCTGGGCGGCGCGGTGGCGGCGCCCAGGGACGGCGCGGCGACCACGCTGGTGGTGTTCCTGACCGACGGGGTGCCGTACTGCCCCGACGTCGACGCCGAGCGCGCGCGCACGCTGGCGCTGGCCGAGCGCGCCGGCGAGCTGGGGCTGACCCTGTTGGTGTATGGCACCGGGGTCTCGTACGACGAGGCCTTCCTGCGCAAGGTGGCGGAGCATGCCGGCGGCGGCTCGCGCTTCGCGCACCTCAGCGACGTCAGCGCACTGGGCGCCGAGCTGGCGCGAGAGATCCAGCTCGGGGCGGCGGCGCAGGCCAGCGAGGTCGAGTTCGCGGTGGTGCCGGCGCCCGGGGTGTCGCTGAGCGAGGTCACCGCGATGCTGCCGGCGCAGCACGAGGTCGTGATCCGCGGCGCGGGCGCGGGTGGCGCCGGGGATGCGCGCGAGCGCGCCGGGGTGGTGGACGCGCGCGGGCGGGCCTACGTGGTGCGCGCGCGGCTGGCCGACGCCCGCGTGGCGGCGACGCGCGACGTGGCCCGGGTCGAGGTCAGCTGGCGCGACGGCGGCGGGACGCAGCGCGAGGTGCGCGAGGTCCTGGTCGAGCTGAGCGCCGACGCCGCGCGGGTCAGTGCGCCCGACGCGCTGGTGCGCGCCACCGTGCTGACCGCGGCGGGGGCGCGCGCGACCATGCGCGGCGACCTCGGCCTGGCGCGCACCCTGTTCGGCAGCGCGGGCAACGCCACCATGCTGGGCGCGCTGGCCACGCTGGGCACCGCGGCGGCGGGTGGCGACGAGGACGCGGCGCGCTCGCTGCGCACGCGCGTGATGACGCCCGGCATGGCGCTGGGCACGGCGAAAGGAGACGAGTGATGAAGTGCGCGGTGTGCGGCGCGCCCCCGCTGGCGGGCGCCTTGCTGTGTGTGTGCGGCAGTCCGCTGCCGGTGGCGGCGGGACCGGGGGCGGTCCCGATCCCGGCCGCCGCGGCGGCGGCGCCGCTGGGCGCCATCGGGGCGCTGGCCTCGCCGACCGGGGCGGCGCTGAAGGTGGTCGGCCAGACCCAGGCGTTCGCGCTGCCGGGTGACGACTTCAGCGAGCTCCTGCTCGGGCGCCACGACCTGGAGGCGCGCCCGCCGGTGGTGGTGGACCTCGACCTGGGGCCGCTGTCGCCGCGTGCAAATGGCGGTTTTGCCTTGTCGCGCCGTCAAGCTCGGCTGTCGCGCCGGGCCGGCCAGCTGTACCTGTGTGCGCTGGGCGGGGCGCAGACGCTGCATCGTCGTGTCGGCGCCGGCACGGCCTTCACGGTGCTGCCCGCCAACCAGGAGATCGCGCTGGAGCCCGGCGACCGCGTGGCCTTCGGCAGCGGCGACCGCGCCCTGGTGCTCGAGCTCGAGTGAACCACCGACTTCAGCAACGACTGACGAGAGGAGAACAGCCATGACGATCGTGACCTACGAGGACGCCTTCCTGAAGCAGCTCGCCCACGCCATGCCCATCGAGATCGGCGCCGCCGATCTGCGCGGCAAGCGCGTCGGCCTGGTGGTGGTCGACCCGGTGCAGGGCTTCTGCGACTTCGGCGCGCTGTCCGACCCGCGCTCGATGGCCCCCATGGTGACCGCCATCGACGCGCTGGCGCGCCGCCTGCTCGACCGCGCCGGCGCCCTGCGCGTGCTGGTGTTTCGCGACGCGCACACGCCCGGGGTGCCCGAGCCGCCCTACCCGCCGCACTGCGAGCGCGGCACCGGCGAGGAGCTGGTGACGCCGCGCCTGCGCTGGCTGGCCGACGCGCCCGCGACCACGGTGCTCGACAAGGACTGCATCAACGGCTTCGTCGGCGCCATCGGCCGCGCCGGCGAGAACCGCTTCGTCGACTGGGTGCGCAGCGGTGAGCTCGACGCCCTGGTGGTCACCGGCGACTGCACCGACATCTGTGTGCTCGACTTCGTGGTCACCACGCTGTCGGCGCGCAACCACGGGCTGCTCGGGCGCCTGGGCCCGGTGGTGGTGTACACGCCCGGCGTCGCGACCTACGACCTCGGCGACCCGGTGGCGCTGGGCCTGCCCGAGCTCATCCGCCACCCGGCGGCGCCGTTTCACCACGCCGCGCTGGCCATGATGGCGCGCCGTGGCGCCGTGCTGGCCGACCAGGTGGAGGTCTGACATGCGCCCGATCTATCGCGGTCTGCCCAAGCCCGGCCACGCGGTGTTCGACGCCCAGGCCAGCGGCGGGCTGGGCGGCACCCAGGTGCGCTCGCCGTTCTTCCGGCGCTACCTCGGGGTCGAGAACGTGCTGGTGCCCCCGGTCGGTCACGACGTCGTGGCCGGGGTGCCGACGCCGCGCCCGGTGGTCATCCTGACCGATCTGCTGGCCGCCATCGCGGGCGGCCCCGGGGGCCTGTGCGAGGAGAGCTTCGACGAGCACACCGAGGCGCCCTGGCTGTCGGCCTCGCGCCTGCTGTGCGATCGCCTGGCCGAGCGCCGCATCGTGACCGTGCTGCCGGCCGATCAGCACCTCAACCCGGCGCTGCTCGACGGTGGTGCGACCACCGCGGTCGTCCTCGATCCGCGCGCGCTGCTGCCCGCGGAGCGCGCCGTGGTGGCGGCGTCGCCGACCCTGGCGCGCAAGCTGGAGACGCGCGCTGCGCTGACCGTGGCCGAGGTCGAGCAGGTCTTCGGCGCCATCATCGACAAGGAGGACCGCAACTTCCTGCCGCACTGCCGCGAGGGCGTGGTCGACTACATCCCCAGCGTGCGCGCACTGCTGGACCAGCAGCGCGATCAGCTCGAGCGCGAGGCCGCCGCCGGCGCCGCGCTGCCGCGGCCGTGGCTGCTCCCAGACTTCAAGACCGGGCTGTCGTGTCTGTCGGCGCCGGACCGGCGTGGCATGAACGGCAACGCGCTGCGCGAGATCCTGCTGGCGTCGCAGGCCGGCGCCTACCTCGAGGGCAGCGCGCGCCGGCACCACAAGGTGGCGCTGGTGGGCGGCACCGCGCACGAGTACTCGGTGGCCGAGGCGGTGCGCTTCCTGGTCGACCTCGACTACACCGTGGTCCTCATGCTGGCGGTGACCGGCGGCCTCGGCATCGCGTCCAAGCGCGCCACCGCGCACGAGCTGTGCGAGCGCTACGGCGCCAAGGTGTTCGCCAGCTATGACTGGCCGCTGCCGGCGCACCTCGGGCCGGAGCCGGCGGGCTGGGCGCGCCTGGCCGCGCGCGTGCGCAAGGAGGACGACGAGTTCCACCAGGCCTGGGCCGTCGAGCACACCGCGCAGCTGGGGCGCGGGCGCACCTCGCAGGACGTGCCGGTGCTGCGCGACGGGCGCGACCTGGCCGCGCAGCTGGGGAGGGCGTCATGAGCCGCGGCGGTGGCGGGGTGGATCGGCGCGACACCCGCGCGCGCAACTTCCTGTTCGGCGATCGGCGCTCGGTCGAGGCCACGCTGGCGGCCTGGTCGGCCTGGCGCGAGCGCGGTCCGGACGGCGGGCTGAAGCGCGTGGTGCTGCTGGCGCTGCGCGGCGAGGCGGCAAACCTCCTGGGCACGGTGGCCGGCCTGCGCGCGGTGGAGCAGCTGCGCGGTGAGCGCTTCGGCTTCGTCCTGCAGGTCGAGCTGCCGCGCGGCAGCGGCAAGCAAGACGAGCTCGCCGCCATCGGCGTCAGCACCAGGGCGGCACCGGCGACCGGGATCTTCGTGGTGGTGGACCCGGGCACGCGCGGCGACCGCACCGCCGAGTCGAGGCGCATGCTCGAGGCGCTGCGCGCACACCTGGAGGGGCCAGCCTCGGCGGCGCCGGTGCTGATCCTGGCCCGGTCCGAGACCAGCACTGGCGCGGCGGGCGCGTCGGCGCTGCGCCTGGGGCCACGCCCAGGGCGGGTCGAGCGCATCGTCTGCGATCTGCCCGCACCGCTGATGGATCCGCTGGTCGAGGGCGTGCTGGCGGGCATGCTCGCGGACGCCCCCGATGACAGCCCGGTCGTCGTCACCGGGGTCGGCGCGCGGGTGGCGGCGGTGGCGCTGGGCGTCGGCGATCTCTTCATCGAGTCCGCCGGCGCGGCCCACGTGCTGGGCAACGCGCAGCTGGCCGAGCTGGCGCGCCGCGTGGTGGTGCCGCCCGAGCTGACGGCGTGGGGCGCGGCGCCGCGGACCGTGGCCGACACCCTGCTGGCCCTGGGCGCCCAGATCACGACGCTGGGCGCGGGAGCGGCCAAGGTCAGCGGGCTCCTGGTCGAGCCCGAGGTCGGCCCCGCCGATCCGCGGTCGCCCTTCGAGGTGGCACATGCTGGCGTCGTATGACCTCGGACCGGTGCTCGGCGAGGGGGGCATGGGCCGCGTGGTGCGCGCCCGCCACCGCGCCCTCGGCGTCGACGTCGCCATCAAGGAGCTGAGCGCGCCGACGCCCGAGCTGATCGAGCTCCTGCGCGACGAGGCGCGCATCCTGTTCACGCTGAAGCACCCTGCGTTTCCCGCGGTGCGCGACTTCTTCAGCGACGGCGGGCGCTTCTTCCTGGTCATGGATCTGGTGCCCGGGATGGCGCTGTCCACGCTGGTGGCACAGCACGGGCCGCTGACCCCGGCCGCGCTGGACACGCTGGCCCGCGGCGCGCTGGCGGCGCTGGCGCACCTGCACGCCGCGCGCATCGTGCACCGCGACCTCAAGCCGGCCAACATCATCTGCGAGGGCGACCGCGTGGTCCTGGTCGACTTCGGCATCGCACGCGCCTCGGCGCTGACCCCGCGCACCATGATGTGGGCGCGCAACGCGCTGACGCCGTGCTTCGCGCCGCCCGAGCAGTACCGCGGCGAGCCGTCCAGCCCGGCAGCCGACCTGTATGCGCTGGGCGCCACGCTGCACTTCGCGGCCAGCGCGCGCGTGCCCCCCGAGGCGCCGCGGCGGGAGTGCGGCGGCATTGATCCGATGCTGGAGCTGGGCGGCCTCAGGCCCGATCTGCCGCTGGCACTGACCAGCGCGGTGACACGCTGTCTGGCCCTGGACCCGGCGGCGCGTCCGACCGCCGCCGCGCTGCTGGCGGAGCTGGGTGGCCCTGCGGCCGGCGCCGCTGCTGGCGCTGGCGCTGGTGCCGCCGCGGCCGCCGCCATGCCGACCCCGCAGGCGCTCGACACCTACGCCAAGCAGCGCCGCCTCGACATCCGCCGTGCGCCGCGTTAAACCGGGCCGTGGCCACCCAGAAGCCCGCCGGCTCCGCGTCGTCGTCGTCGTCGCCGTCGCCTGACGACGCCGACTTTCTGCAGAAGTACGACGCCAGCAAGTTCGAGCGCCCGTCGGTCACCGTCGACGTCGTGCTGCTGACCATCCAGGGTGGTGTCCTGCAGGCCCTGGTCATCAAGCGCGCCAATCCGCCGCACCGCGGCCGCTGGGCGCTGCCCGGCGGCTTCGTCGGCATCGACGAGTCGCTGGATGACGCCGCGCGCCGCAAGCTCGACGAGGAGGCCGGCGTGCGCGGGATCTTCCTCGAGCAGCTGTACACCTTCGGCGAGCCGCGCCGCGACCCGCGCACCCGCGTCATCTCGGTGGCCTACTACGCGCTGGCCGCCGCCGAGCGCGTGCACGCCGTGGTGCCGACCCCCGAGGCCGCCGACGCCCGCTTCATCACCATCCCCGACGAGCTCGACAAGCTCAGCATGGCCTTCGATCACCGCCGCATCCTCGAGGTCGCGCTGGAGCGCATCCGCGGCAAGCTGGAGTACGCGCCCATCGCCTTCCAGCTGTTGCCACGCACCTTCACGCTGACCGAGCTGCAGCAGGTCTACGAGGTCGTGCTCGGACGCGCGCTCGACAAGCGCAACTTCCGCGTGCGCGTGCTCGAGGGCGGCCAGATCGAGGACGCCGGCGAGGTCCGCCGCGGCTCGCACCGCCCTGCCAAGCTGTACCGCTTCACCGGCAAGTAGCCCGCGCCGCGCGCGAGCCGCTAGCGACCGAGCAAGGCGTCGGCGCCGTCGCTGACCATCTCGACGATGACCGCCGTGATGTTGTCCTTGCCACCGCGCTGGTTCGAGATGTCGATCAGCTTCTGGCAGGCCTCATCCGACGGTAGCTCGCCGATGAGGCCGCCGAGCTCGCCGTCCTGCAGGTAGCCGTGCAGCCCGTCGCTGCACAGCAGCAGGCGGTCGCCGGGCTGCAGGTCGACCTGGGTGTTGTCGACCTCGACATACTCCTTGTGGCCGACGGCGCGGGTGATGACGTTCTTGCCCTTGGCCTGCTTGGCCTGCTCGGGCGTGATGAGGCCCTGCTTGAGCTTGTAGTTGATGAGGGTGTGGTCCTCGGTCAGCTGCACCGAGTCGCCGCCGCGCAGCAGGTAGACCCGGCTGTCGCCGACCTGGGCGATGAAGGCGCGCTCGCCGAGGATCAGCAGCGCCGAGATGGTGGTCGACATGCCGCGCTGGTCGGGGTTCATCTCGGCCATGCCGAAGACCATGTAGCAGGCCTGCTGGACCGCGCTCTCCAGGGTGCGCCGCACCGCGAAGCGGGTGGCCTCGTCCTCGGGCGCCTCCAGGTAGGCGCGCCGGGCGTCGCGCGCGCCCATGACCCAGTTCTGGATCTGGGACACCGACTCGGCGCTGGCGACCTCGCCCTTGGCGTGCCCGCCGACGCCGTCGGCCACGACATACAGCCCGATCGCGTCGTCGCACACGAAGGAGTCTTCGTTGTGCTTGCGCGACCGACCGATGTCGGTGCGCCCCGTCGAGATCGGCTTCACGCTGGCAGTGTATCCCGGCAAAGAAATGCGGCGCAAATTCGAGTACGCTCGCGCGTCATGGCCGAGCCCCGCGAGAGCTACCGCATCATCGTCACCCACGACCCCGAAAGGGGCCTTTATGTCGCACGATCGCCCGAACTTTCGCCCTGTGTGGGCGAGGGCGCGACGCGTGCCGAGGCGACCCAGCGGCTGGAGGAGGACATGGCCGCCTTGCTGGCGAATCTGCGCGAGCAGGGCCGCGAGGTCCCGGTCGCGCTGGACAGCGCCGGCGCCGGGGCGACCCTGGCAGGGCCGCTGACCGTCAAGCTGTCGGCCGCGCTGCACCGCGAGCTCCTGTGGCAGGCCAAGGTCGACGGGGTCGAGGTCGATCAGCTGGTCGAGGGGCTGCTGGCGGTCGCCCTGGACGGGCGGCGGCGCGGCCTGGGGCCGGCGCGGCCGCGCATGGGCGCCCAGGGCGGCGCGCAGGGTGCGGGCGGCAACGACCGGGGCGGCGAGGCCGAGCCGGGCAACCGGCGCGCGGATCCGCCCGGGCCGGGCCCCCGCTATGGCGTGGGTCGCGGCGGGCCGAGCAGCGCGCGCTATCACGACATCATGGAGGACCGGGCCAGCTTCGTGGAGTACGTGCGCCAGCTGGAGAGCGGCGGCGGGCGCGGCCCCGGCGGCGGCCAGGGCCCCGGTGGCGGGCGTGGCCCAGGTCCGGGCGGCGGCGGGCGTGGTCCCGGCGGCGGGCGTGGCCCAGGCGGCCGCGGCGGTGGCCCCGGTGGCCCTGGTGGCGGTGGTGGCGGGCGTGGTCCCGGCGGCGGGCGTGGCCCAGGTCCAGGTGGTGGCGGCTAGCCACCACGGGACTCGCGCCGGCCGGGCGCGAGGAGTATCATAGAGGACCCATGTCCGAGGCCATGGCGTTCCCCCAGCCCTTCGGGCGTTATCAGCTCGTCGAGCGCATGGCCGTCGGCGGCATGGCGGAGATTTTCCGCGCGCGCGTCATGGGGGCGCACGGCTTCTCGAAGACCGTCGTCATCAAGCGGATCCTGCCGCACCTGGCCTCGGATCCCAGCTTCGTCAGCATGTTCATCGACGAGGCCAAGCTGACGGCGCGGCTCGAACATCCCAAGATCATTCAGGTGCTCGACTTCGGCGAGGCCGACGGCCAGCTCTTCATCGCGATGGAGATGGTCGACGGCCTCGACGCCCTCGGCGTGCTGCGCGCGTGCACGCACAAGAAGATCCGGCTGCCCTTCGCGCTCTCGGTGCACGTGATCGCCGAGGTGCTCGACGCCCTCGACTACGCCCACAAGGCGCTCGACGACAGCGGCCACCCCCTCGGCATCGTGCACCGCGACATCTCGCCGTCCAACGTCCTCATCGCGCGCCGCGGCGACGTCAAGCTGGGCGACTTCGGCATCGCGCGCGCCGCCGAGCGCCAGGGCAAGACCAAGGCCGGCACCCTCAAGGGCAAGTACGGCTACATGTCGCCCGAGCAGGTGGTGGGCGGCGATCTCGACGGCCGCAGCGACATCTTCTCGTGCGCCATCGTGCTGGCCGAGATGCTGATGGGGCGCCGCCTGTTCACCGCGCCCAACGAGCTCGACGTCCTGCTCATGGTGCGCGACGTCAAGCTGGAGCGGCTGGAGAAGTTCGGCGTCGACATCCCGCGCGACCTGCGCGCCATCCTCGACCGCGCCTTCGAGCGCGACCGCGAGACCCGCTTCGCGACCGCGGGTGAGTTCCGCGACGAGCTGGCCGAGTGGCTGTTCGCGACCCGCCAGCGCGTGGGCGCGCCCGACCTGGCCGCTTTCGTGAGTCAGATCTCCGACCAGGCGCCGCAGCCCGAGGTGCGCGCGGCCACCGGCATCGAGGCGCCCGCCGCGCCCGGCCAGGCCGCCGGCCCCATCCCGGGCGTCGCCGCCAACCGTCCCAGCGGCATGTTCAGCAAGGCCGCCACCGGCGCCGCGGTGCGCACGCCGGGTGCGTCCCTGCTGCCGCCGCGCGAGGGCAACGCCCCCAGCGCGCCGTCGCCGCTGCTGCCGCCGCGGGGGCCGTCCCCCTTCGTGGGGCCGACCCCTACCGGGGTGGCGCCGCGCCCGACCAGCCTGGGGCTGCCGCCCGGGGTGTCACCGGTGACGCCCGGCTCGACACCGGCGGCGCCGCAGCTGGCTCCGCCGCGCCTGGCCCCGGCCCCACCGCCCGCCAGCCCCCCCGCCGCGGCGGGGACACCCTCGGCGCCGGCGCCACAGCTGCCCCCCGCGCGCAGCGGCCCGCCGCCCATCGGGGTGCGCCAGCCGCCGGCGCCGCGACCGTCGTGGCCGGGGTCGACGCCCGAGCCGGCCGCGACCCCGCCGGGTGCGCCGGCCGCCGCCGGGGCCCAGGGTCGCCGCGCGCCGGGCTCGGAGCTGCCGGTGTTCGTCGACGACAGCAACCTCCTGCCGCCCGATCTGGCGCTGCCCCAGCTGGGCTCGCCGCGCCCCGGCACCATGGACCTGGTCATCGAGATCGAGAGCGGTGACGGCGGCCGCCCCGAGATGGTGCTCGAGCTGCCGTCGGGGCCGCTGGATCTGCCGATGATGTCGCCTGATTCGGCCTCCGACGCCTTCAACCCGGTGCCCGACCCGCCGCGCCCGGGGCCCGACGCCAAGCCGCACGCGGTGCCCGCGCAGCCCGACATGTTGACCCCGGATCGCGCCCCCGACGAGCAGGGCGATCTGGCGCAGACCTCGGCGATCCGGCTGCTGGCGCGCCGCGCGGTGGCGCAGGAGACCGGCCTGCTGGTGGTCGACTGCAACGCCATCGTGAAGCAGATCTTCCTGGTCCGTGGCGCGCCCGAGTTCGTGTCGTCCAACGTCGCGCGCGAGCTGTTCGGCGAGTACCTGAAGCAGCACAACGTCATCAGCGAGACCGAGCTGGCGATGGCGCTGGCGATGATGCCGCACTTCGGCGGCAAGCTGGGCGACACCCTGGTCGGCCTGGGGCTGCTGCGGCCGCTCGAGGTGTTCCGCCACCTGACCCGCCAGGTGCGCGAGAAGCTGATCGACATCTGCACCTGGCAGCGCGGCAACTACCGCTGGTACGCCGGCGTGGTCAACCCGCGCGAGTCGTTCCCGCTGGGCCTCGACGCCTTCGAGGTCATGGGCGCGGGCTCGACCGCGCTGGATGTGCAGGTGTGCGCCGACTGGGTGGTGCCGCGCGCCAACCGGCGCCCCGCGGTGGTGCCGGGGCGCGCGCGCATCTCCCCCGATCAGTTCCGCCTCGGGCCGGCGCCGCGCGATCTGCTGAACAAGCTGGGCGGCCGCAAGAGCATCCGCGAGCTGGTCGGGCGCTACGACCGCGAGGACGACAAGATGGCCTTCCTGCGCACGCTGATCCTGCTCATCGAGACCGAGCTGGTCACCCTGCTGTGAGCCGCCCGGCCGTGGCCCGGCCGGCTCGCGTCACCCTGCGGTGAGCCAGCCCGCGACGGTGGGCAGCGGCGCGTGGATGGTCATGCGCACGCCGGTCAGCGGGTGATCGAAGCTGACCGCCTCGGCGTGCAGGAGGTGGCGCTCGTCGAGCGGGCTTGGCGGCGTGCCCTCGCCATAGAGGGCGTCGCCCGCCAGCGGCAGGCCGACGAAGGCCAGGTGGGCCCGCACCTGGTGCATGCGCCCGGTGCTGGCGCTGGCCTCGACCAGGTACAGCGGGACGTCGCGCCGGGGCAGGCGAACCTCGCGCACGATGCGCCACACCGTGTGCGCGGCCTGCGCGCCCAGGCGCACCGCCAGCTCGTGGTCGGCGCACACGCGGGCACGCCTGCGGTCGGCGCGATCGTGGCCGATGGGGGCGCGCACCTCGCCAGCCAGGCCGACCTCGGCGCTGAAGCCGGGCGCGGCGGCGCACAGCGCCAGGTAGCGCTTGTCGACCCGGTGAGCGCTGAACTGCTCGCGCAGGTTGCGCCAGGCGTCGGGCGTGCGCGCGGCCAGGATGACGCCGCTGGTGTCGATGTCGAGGCGGTGCGCCAGGCCGGCCTCGCGTGGATCGTCCCCGACCGCCAGACACTCCGGGTAGCGCGCCACCAGCGCCGAGGCCAGTGAGCCGCGCTCGCCGGCGCGCAGCGGGTGCGTGGCCACCCCGGCGGGCTTGTGCAGCGCCAGCAGGGCGGCGTCCTCGTGCAGCACCGTCAGCGGCGCGTCGGGCTCGGGCGCCGGGCGCAGCGCGGCGTCGTCGGGCGGCGGACGCTCGACCACGACCTCGTCACCCGCGCGCAGGAGCTCACCCGCGCGCACACGACGGCCGGCCACGCGCACGGCGCCGTCCTCGATCACCGCGCGCACGCGGCGGCGCGAGCGCCCCGGGTAGGCCTCGGTCAGGAAGCGATCGACGCGCTGCCCGGCGGCCTCGGGCGGCACCGTGAAGCGCTCCGCCATCAGGCCTCGGCCTGCACCGGAACGCCGGTCAGGATCGCGGTCACCGCCTCGCCGGGGACCACGCGACCGGCGTCGGCCGGCAGCTCGACCAGGGCGTTGCTGCGCGCCATCGACGACAGCTTGTGCGAGTCCTGCGAGCGCAGGAGGTGCGCGATCCAGCGATCGCCCTGCCCTGGCTTGCGCACGATGCGCACCACCGCGCGCAGGAACTGGACCCGGCCGCCGCCGCGCTCGAAGCCGTCCTCCAGCATGACGGTGACGCGCTGGCGCGGGCGCAGATCGCCCATCAGGCCGCGCAGCGCCGGGCGCACGAACAGCTCGAAGGCGACCATCGACGACGCCGGGTTGCCGGGCAGGCCGAAGACCAGGCGGCCGCCGGGGCCGCGCCCGAAGGTGACCGGCTTGCCGGGCTTCATGGCGACCTTCCAGAACTCCAGGCCGACGCCCTCGGCCTCCAGCGCGCCGCGCACCAGATCGAAGTCGCCCACGGAGACGCCGCCCGAGGTCAACAGCACGTCGGCGGCCAGCCCCTCGCGGATGCGCGCGCGGATGGCCTGGGCGTCGTCGCGCGCGTGGCCCAGGACGATCGGCAGCCCGCCGGCCTCGGCGACCTGCGCCGCCAGCGCCCACACGTTGGAGTTGACGATCTGCCCGGGCGCCGGCACCTGGTCGACGTCACACAGCTCGTCGCCGGTCGACAGGATGGCCACCGTGGGGCGGCGGCGCACCGTCAGCACCGCGCGCCCGAGGCCGGCGCACAGGCCGATCTCGGCCGGCCCGATGGCGTCCCCGACGCGCAGCACCTCGGCGCCCTCGGCGATGTCGTCACCGCGGCGACGGATGTGCGCCCCCGGGTTGGCGGGGACGAAGAAGCCGACCTTGCCGCCGCTGGCGGCGGGCGCGCCGGCGTCGCCCTCGTCGGTGTCCTCGCGCTTGATCACGGCATCGGCGCCCTCGGGCACCGCGGCGCCGGTCATCACACGGGCGGCCTCGCCGGGCTGCAGCGGGCGCGACGGCAGGTGGCCGGCGCCGACGCGCAGGCCGATGGGCAGGATGACCGGACGCTCGCGCGAGGCCGCGGCGATGTCGGCCGCGACCACGGCATAGCCGTCCATGGCCGAGTTGTCGTGCGGCGGCAGGGTGCGCGTCGACACCACCGGCTCGGCCAGGATGCGACTCATGGCGTCCAGCAGGAGGACGCGCTCGACGCCCAGCGGCGCGACGCGGGAAAGGATGTGCTCGAGCGCCTGCTCCACGGTCAACATGGAGGCAGGCTACTTCATCTTGCGGGGGAAAACAGAGGCTCTCAGCGAAGCCTCGCGAAGCGAGGCTCGCGCTGAGCGCCTCTGTCCGGTCCGGTTCCGGGGCCGAGGGTGCGGGTGGCGTGGCGGGCCTCGTGGCCGAGCAGCCAGCGCTTGCGCTCCAGGCCGCCGGCATAGCCGGTCAGGGTGCCGTCAGCGCCGATGACGCGGTGGCAGGGCACCACCACGCCGATGGGGTTGCGTCCGTTGGCGGCGCCGACCGCGCGCACCGCGGCGGGCGAGCCGATGCGACGCGCCAGATCGCCATAGCTCTGCGTGGTGCCGGCCGGGATCTCGCGCAGCGCGGCCCACACGCGGCGCTGGAAGTCGGTGCCCTCGCCGGCGACCCTCAGGCCGTCCAGCGCCTCAAGCTGCCCACCGAAGTAGGCCCGCAGCGCGCTGGTGACCCCGGCGGGATCACGCGCCGGCAGCAGCCCGGCGTCGTCGCCGTCCACGTCCCAGTCGGCATGCTTCAGCGCGCCGGCGCCGTCGACCACCAGCCGCATCACCCCGATCGGCGTCTGCAGCCGATCGACCCGCATCATCACCTGCTGCTTCACCACGTCACGCTCCCTGCCGGCGCGCTGCGTCGGCGGTCCACAGATGTTGTGCGGCATAGCCGCGCCACGGTCGCCACGCCTCGGCCCGCGCCAGCAGCTGGCGCTCGGCGACCCGCCGCGGGCTGTCCACGCTGCGCTGCAGCGCCACGTCCCCGGCCGGAAAGGCGTCGGCATGGCCGAGCCCGCGCAGCGCCACATACTGCGCGGTCCACTCGCCAAAGCCCGCGATCCCGCGCAGCCGCGCCACCGCGTCCTCCAGCGAGCCGCCGCGCTGCAGCAGCCGGCCGTCGGCCAGCGCGGCCGCCGCCAGGGCGTGCAGCGTCGCGCGCCGTGCCCGCGGCATGCCGAGGCCGCCGAGGTCGGCCGCGGCCAGCTCGGCCGGCCCCGGGAACAGCCGTGACAGCCGGGCGTCACCCGACAGCGCGGGGGCCACGCGCGGCCCCGCCAGCTCGACCAGCACGCCGCCCAGCTTGCGCCCAGCCTGCACCGTGACCTGCTGCCCGAGCACGCCGCGCACCGCCTGCTCGAAGGCGTCCCAGCCACCCGGCGTGCGCAGCCCGGGGCGCGCCCCGACGAGGCGCGCCAGCGCGGGATCACGCCCGAGGTGCGCCCCGATGGCGTGCACGTCGGCGTCGAGATCGAAGACCCGGCGCAGCCGCGCCACCAGGCCAGGCAGCGCCCGCAGCGCCGGCACCCGCAGCGTCGCCAGCAGCACCGGCTGGCCGCGCGGCCCCGGCCGCACCTCGACCGTGCCCGGGCCGGCCTCGGTCGCGCAGGTGCGCAGGTAGCGCCCGGCCTCGACCAGCTCGACCCCGGGCAGCGCGCGCCCGGCCAGGAAGCCCAGCATGTCGTCCCAGTCGTAGGGCGGCCGGTAGCCCAGGCGCAGCGTCACCGTCTCGGTCACCGGGGTGCGCGGCCCCGACGCAGCGCCGGTCGGCCCGCGCCGCCGGGTGCTGGGCGCGCGCCCGTACAGGGCCCGAAACACCGCGTTGAAGCGGCGCACGCTGCCGAAGCCCGACGCCAGCGCGATCTCGGTCATGCCCAGGCGGGTGTCCTGCAACAGCTGCTTGGCGAACAGCAGGCGCCGCGTCTGCGCCACCTGCACCGGGGACGCCCCCAGGTGGCGCTCGAACAGCCGGCGCAGCTGGCGCTCGCCGAGGCCGACCCGCTCGGCCAGCGCGTCCACGCTGGCGCCCTCGTCTGCGCCGCCGCCGTCACCGTCACCGCCGCCACCGCCGCCGCCGCCGCCGTCAAGGCCGCCCTCCGCGATCAGCGCCAGCGCGCGCGCCACCACGCTCTCGGTGCCGCGCCAGGCCGCCACGTCGGGCGACAGCTCGGGCCGGCAGCGCAGGCAGGGCCGGAAGCCCGCCAGCTGGGCCGCCGCCGCGCTCGGCACGAAGCGCATGTTCTCGCGCCGCGGCGGCCGCGCCGGGCACACCGGGCGGCAATAGATCCCGGTCGTCAGCACGCACACGAAGAAGGCGCCGTCGAAGCGCGCATCACGCGCCCGCGCAGCTCGGAAACAGGCCTCCTCGTCCAGCGACATGCCCCATCAATATGCCGAATCGCGCCCCCGGGCTGGCCGCTTTCGGTCACCAATGTCACCGGGTGTGACGCAGGGATCTGGAGCCCCCCGCGTGGACGCGGTACCCTCGCAGAGCCCGTCGCAGGAGGCTTCATGCGCATCACCTTTGCTTGGCTTGTGCTCGTGCTCGTCCCGTCCCTCGTCGCGTTGACCGGCTGCACCAAGGACAACCCGATCTACTGCGACCAGAACACGCCGTGCATGTCGGCGGTGCGCAACTACTGCGACCTCGACGGCACCCTCGGCGGGGTGCCCAACCGCTGCATCGACTCCGGCGACGGCGGCCGCGACGGCAGCGTCGACGCCGGCTGCACGCTGTCGTCATGCGCCGCCGCCACCCCCATCTGCGAGCTCGCGGCCGGCATGTGCCGCGCCTGCAGCACCGACACCGAGTGCATGGCCCGCGGCGGCACCACCCCGCGCTGCGGCGCCGGCGCCGGCATCGCCGGCACCTGTGTCGAGTGCGCCAGCGCCACCGCCAGCACCGACTGCACCGCCGCCAGCAAGCCGGTGTGCAACGCCACCACCGGCCTGTGCCGCGGCTGCCAGCAGGACAGCGAGTGCCCGAGCGCGATCTGCGACGAGCCCACCGGCACCTGCGCCGCCACCGACACCATCATCTATGTCACCGCGACGGGAACCGACGGCGCCGGCTGCGGCACCCAGGCCAGCCCGTGCCGCACCGTGACCGCGGCCATGAGCAGCGTGACCGGGACCCGGCGCACCATCCACCTCGGCCCCGGCACCTACACCGAGCCCGGCACGGTGACCGTGCAGAGCAAGACCGTCGTCATCGTCGGCAGGGGCGCCACCGTCAAGCCGGGCGTCATCAGCGCCAGCGTCTTCGTGGTGGGGGACAACGGTAGCCTGACCCTCGAGGGCGTCACCGTCAGCGACGCCGCCGGGTCGGGCTCGCCGCGCGGGATCTCGTGCAACGGCAACGGCACCCCGGTGGTGCGCCTGATCGAGACCACGGTGACCATGAACGCCGGGCGCGGCCTCGACGCCACCAACTGCATGATCAGCATCGAGCGCTCCACCCTGAGCCGCAACCAGGGCGGCGGCCTGGCCATCTCGGGGACCATGTTCACGATCCAGAACAGCTTCATCGTCGACAACGGCAGCACCGGCAGCAGCGTGGGTGGCATCCGCATCCAGGACGGCAGCGTCGGCACCATGACCTTCTCGACCATCGCGCAGAACACGTCGACCGCGTCGGCCACCGCGGGCGTCGGCTGCGTCGGCAACGTGCCCACGCCGCGCTTCCGCAACAACATCGTCTTCAACAACCTGAACGCGCTGAACGTGGCCGCGTGCGAGTGGGAGTACTCCGACGTCCAGTTCACCACGGTGCCCAACGTGAGCAACAACATCGCCGACGCCCCGATGTTCGTGGACGCCGCGGCCGGCAACTACCACCTGATGTCGGGCTCGCCGTGCAAGGACAAGGCGGACGGCGCCGGCGCCCCGATGCTGGACTTCGACCGCGACATGCGCCCGCAGGGTGGCGGCCCCGACATCGGCGCCGACGAGATCAAGCCGTAGCTGCACACGACGCGCGGTACCATCGCGCGCATGTCGGTCACCGTTCGAGCCATCCGCGACGACGAGTTCGAGACCTTTCGCACCACCTTCTGCACCGCCATCGGCTTCGAGCCGCACCCCGACGACGCCGAGGCGCTGCGCGCGGTGCTGGCCCCCGAGCGCGTCCACGCCGGCTTCGACGGCGAGGCCATGGTCGGCACCACCGGCGCCTTCAGCCTGCGCGTCTCGGTGCCCGGCGGCGAGCTGCCGATGGCGGGCACCACCCTGGTCGGCGTGCTGCCGACGCACCGGCGCCGCGGCGTGCTGCGCAGCCTGATGCAGGCGCACTTCGACGACGCCCTGCGCCGGGGCGACGTGCTGGCCGGGCTGTGGGCCTCGGAGGCCGCGATCTACGGCCATTTCGGCTATGGCCCCGCCGCAGCCCAGCACGAGCTCGAGCTCCACACCCACCGCGCCCGCCTGCTCGAGCCCGCCACCGGCAGCATCCGCCTGGCCAACCTGGACCACGGCTGGGCCATCCCGGCCGCGCTGTACGACGCCGTGCGCGCCCAGGTCCCCGGCATGCTGGCGCGCGACGACACCTGGTGGCGCTGGCGCCGCTTCTACGATCCACGCCACCGCCGCCCCGGCGGCGCCGGCCGCCTGCAGCTGGCCATCCACGAGGACGGCGGCGCCCCGCGCGGCTACCTCCTGTACCGGCGCAGCAGCGAGTGGCACGCCGGCTACCCCGACGATCGCCTCATCATCGTCGAGCTCGTCGCCGCCACCCCGGCCGCCCGCCACGCGCTGTGGAGCTACGCCCTCTCGATGGACCTCGTCGCCCGCGTCAAGGCCTGGAACCAGCCCGCCGACGAGCCGCTGCCCTGGCTCCTCACCGACCCGCGCGCCGTGCACGGCACTTCACGCGACTCGCTGTGGCTGCGCATCCTCGATCTCCCGCGCGCCCTCACCGGCCGCCGCTACGCCACGACCGGCAGCCTGACCCTGGCCGTCACCGACCCGCAGCTGCCCGCCAACCACGGCAGCTTCCGCCTCGACGCCTCCCCCGACGGCGCCACCCTGCAGCCCCACGCCGGCCCCGCCGACCTCACCATCCACATCCGCGACCTCGCCGCCATCTTCCTCGGCGGCCACCGCCTGCACACCCTCGCCGCCGCCAGCCGCGTCTACGGAAGCCCCGCCACCCTCACCCACGCCGACGCCCTCTTCTCCTCTCCCCACTCCCCCTGGTGCCCCGAAATCTTCTAGCCCTTACCCGTGCCCATACCCCCCCCCAATACCCCGTTCCTGTTTCCTGTGCCCCTGTCCCCTGTCCCCTGTTCGTCCGGGCTCCGCCTCCGCCTACGGAATCCCGCCCTGCCGCTTCGCCGCCTTCAGCGCCGTCTGCGCCTCGCGGTGCTCGGGCTCGGTCTTCAGCACTTCCTCGTACGTCGCCGCCGCCGCCGCGAAGTCGCGCTGCTTGAAATACGCGTGCCCCAGCAGCATGCGCGCCTTGTTGCCGCCGCCGGCCTTGATGGCCTGCTTGGCCAGGTCGATGGTGCGCTCGAGATCCTTGGTCTGCCACGCCACCGAGGCCAGCCCGGTCAGCGCTGCGCCCTTGTTGTGCCCGTTCGACAGCAGCCGATCGTACGCGGCGCGCGCCTCGGCCCACTCCATGCGCGCCTCGGCCGCCCGCGCGGTCGCCAGCAGCTTCTTGGCCTCGGCCTTGTCCTTCTCGCGCTCACGCGCGCTCTTGCCGCGATCATCCGGCTCCGACGGGCTGGGCGACGGCGAGGCGTCGACCACCACCGGAGTCGGTGACTTCGCCGGGCTCGGGCTCGGGTTCGCACTCGGGCTCGGGCTCGTGGCCGGGCTCGCGCTCGGCCCGCCGCCCGCCGTCGGGTCGCCGGTCCCCGGATCCTTGACCCGCGGCTGCTTGCGTCCGGTCGGCCCCGGCCCGGCGTCGACCGCCAGCATCGGCGCCGCCACCTCGGGCCCCGCGCCAGTCCCGGCCGCGCTGCCCGCCGCCGCCAGCTTGTCGGCCTTCTTGCCGTCGCGCCAGCGCTGGTAGCCATACCAGCTCGCCGCGCCCGCGCCGGTCAGCAGCAGCAGCGCCACCAGCCACCCGCGCGCGCCCTTGCGCTGCTGCCAGACCTCCTCGGTCGGCTGCGACGTCTGCGGCACCGAGCTGCCCGTGGGCACCGGCGACGGCATCGACTGCTGCGCCGACGCCTGCGGCACCGTGGTGATGCCCGACGTGGTCGCGTTGCCGACGCCGCCCTCCTCCACCACCGGCAGCCCGAGCAGGCGCGCCACCGCCAGGCCGCGCCCGGCGAAGCACTTGGTCAGGTCGTACTCCAGCGCGTCCATGGTCTGCGGCCGCGCCGCCGGATCGCGCGCCATCGCCCGCAGCACCACCTGCTCGACGATCTCGGGCAGCTCCTTGTTGAGCTCGCGCGGGGGGCGCGGTTCGGTCGACGCCTTCTTGCTCAGGATCTCCATGAAGTTGTCGCCGGTGTACGGCGGCACTCCGGTGAGCATCTCGTAGATGATGGCGCCGACCGCGTAGATGTCGCTGCGCGGATCGGCCGGCTTGCCCGCGGCCTGCTCGGGCGCCATGTACTCGGGCGTGCCCATGGCCATGCCGGGGTGGGTCAGCCGCCCGGTGCGCGGCTCCTCCAGGTCGGCGACCTTGGCGATGCCGAAATCGAGCACCTTGACGAAGTCGGCGGTGTTGTCGCGCACCACCAGGAAGACGTTCTCCGGCTTCAGATCGCGGTGAATGATGCCGGCGTCGTGGGCCGCCTTGAGCGCGCGACACATCTGCTGCGCGATCGACAGCGCCCGCGCCGGCGCCAGCGCGCCCTCGCGATCGATGACCGCGGCCAGCTCGATGCCCTCCAGCATCTCCATCGCGAAGTACACCGAGCCGTCGGGCGTCTGCCCGGAGTCGGTGACATCCACGATGTTGGGGTGCCCGATGCGCGACGCCGCGCGCGCCTCGCGCCGGAAGCGCTCGACCACCTCGGGCGTGCGCGAGTACACCTGGTGCAAGATCTTCAGCGCCACGCGCTTGCCGATCTCGATGTGCTCGGCCTCGTAGACGCGGCCCATGCCGCCCTCGCCGATCAGGCGCAGCACGCTGTAGCGCCCGTCGATGATGGTGCCGACCACGCCGGTGTCGATGTCGTCGGGCGCGCGCTTGATGGCGGCGCTGCCGTCGGTGTCGGTGGTCAGCCGCGTGTGCAGCGTGGGCGCGCCCGGCGGCCCCACCGGTGGCACATCGACGGCGCGGAACTCGGGCCCGCCCCGCTCGGTGGCCAGCCGCGACATGCGCGCCTGCCCGGCGCCCGCACCCGCACCCGCTCCCGCGCCGCCCTGGCCCGCCGGCGCCCCGGCATCCTCGGCCCGACGCCGCGGCAGATCCCCGACGCGATCGCTCAGCCGCCGCTTGGGCGCCCCGGTCGAGTCGAGCTCGCCCTCGCCCACCGCCTGCAGCGCCGGCTGCGTGCGCAGGCTGTCACGCACCTTGGCGACCAGCCCCTCGCGCCCCGCGCGCTCGCCCGGTTTGTCCTCGGCGAACAGCTGATCCATGAAGGTCGCCACGCGCGCCGAGTCGGTCGACGGCGCCTCCGCGGCCAGATACCCGGCCAGCGCCGAGCGCATCTCCTCGCCGCTCTGGTAGCGCTCCGCCGGGCTGACCGCGAGCGCCTTGAGCACGATGGCGTCCAGCGCCGGCGGCACCCGCGCCGCGCGTCGTGACGGCGCCTCGGGGCGGGGATCGCGCGCCCGCTGCAGCAGATCGGTGGCCTGCGCCTCACCGGCCGGGAACAGCTGGCGCCCGGTCAGGAGCTCCCACAGGATGATGCCGGCCGCGTACAGATCCGTGCGCCCGTCCAGCGGCTCGCCGCGCGCCTGCTCGGGCGACATGTACGAGACCTTGCCGTAGATCACCCCGGGCGAGGTCTTCTCCAGCTTCAGCGTCGACGACGCCAGCCCGAAGTCGGTCAGCTTGACCTCGCCGGTGTACGACAGGAGCACGTTGGGCGGCGAGACGTCGCGGTGCACCAGCTTGAGTTCCTGGAACGAGTGCGCGTAGTGCAGCCCGCGGCACAGCTCCTTGACGATGTAGGCGGCGACGTCGAGCGGGAAGGCGATGCCCTTCTTGGCGCAGCGATTCCACACCGCGCGCAGGTCCTTGCCCTCGACGAAGTCCATGGCCAGGAAGATCTCGCGCTGCACCTGGCCGGCGTCGAACACCGGCACCAGGTTGCCGTGCGACAGCCTGACCACGACCTTGGCCTCGTCGCGGAAGCGCGCCACGTACTCGCTGTCGGCGAGGTGGGGCAGCACGGTCTTGATCACGCACAGCTTCTCGAGGTCGCGCTCGCCGGCCATGGCCATGTACAGCGCGCCCATGCCACCCTGCGCGAGCGGGCTCAGAAGGTAGTACTTCCCGAACTTGCGCGGAAAAGCGTCGGCCATGTGCGTCGCGCGACCACAGACAACGGCAGCGCTGGTCGGAATGTACCATGTGAAATGCAGACCGGGCAGCACGCGTGAAGCTGCGTCTTTTTTGGTTGCTCACCACATCCGAC
Source organism: Polyangia bacterium (assembly GCA_044229835.1). Taxonomy (GTDB): domain Bacteria; phylum Myxococcota_A; class Polyangia; order Haliangiales; family JADYYK01; genus JADYYK01. The sequence continues at coordinate 59,734 of JBGASF010000016.1, forward strand.
TTCGGCTTACCATGCGCCCGGGGCGCTGCCGCAGTGCGCGCGCCCTCAGGAGAAATGCTCCCGATGGGCGGCGAAACGGTTCTGGTGATCGATGACAGCCCCACCATCTTGAAGGTGGTTCAGCTGGTCCTCACGCGTTCGGGTTTTCAGGTCAAGACCGCGCCCGACGGCGAGATCGGGGTCAGCCTGGCGCGCGAACACCGCCCGGACCTGATCCTGCTCGACTTCGTGATGCCCAAGATGAACGGCTACCAGGTCTGCCGTGCGCTGGCGGCCGAGGACGGCCTCAAGGACGTCCCGGTGGTGCTGATGAGCGCCAAGGGCGACCAGGTCGGCGAGCGCTTCGTCAAGATCATGGGCATCGTCGACTACATCACCAAGCCGTTCTCGCCCGAGGCGATCACGGCGGTGGTCAGCCACACCATCTCCAAGTACGCCCGCGATGGCGCCGCTGGCGGCGGCGGCGACGGTGCGCTGGTGCCGGGCGCCGCCGACGTCGAGCCGGGGTCGCCGCAGGCCGCGCGCGAGAACGCCGCGCGCCACGACGCCCTGGAGGCCGCGCGCGACGCCCTGGCCGAGGCCGTCGCCGGCCGTGTCGCCATGCTGGCCGCCGCGCTGGACTCGGGCCCCGCGCTGGAGGAGGCCGCGATCCACCGCGCCGCGCGCGAGGCGCTCGACGAGGAGACCCTGCTCGCCGCGGTGCGCCCCATCGCCGGCATGACCGACGACTCGGCGGCCGCGCTGACCGGCGATCTGCAGGTCGTCCCCATCGCCGAGGTGCTGCAGCTTTTGCAGGTGCAGACCCAGTCGGGCATCCTCAGCGTCGGCCGCGCCAAGGGCCGCGTCGACGTCTTCTTCCGCAGCGGCACCGTCGATCTGGCCACCGCGGTCGGCGTGTCGGAGGAGTTCCTGCTCGGCCGCTTCATCCTCGACGGCAACCTGGTCGCCAAGGCCGACTTCGATCAGTTCCTGAAGTCGCGCGGCACGACCACCAAGCTGCTCGGGCAGCAGCTGATGAAGCTCGGCTTCCTCACCGACGCCGACCTCAAGCAGGTCCTGCAGCGCCAGACCAGCGAGCTCATCTACGAGATCCTGCGCTGGAATTTCGGCCGTTTCACCTTCCGCGCCACCCGCGACCTGCCCCACGCGGCGGTCGACGGCGCCCTCGGCCTGTCGGTCGACGGCATCCTGATGGAGGGCTTCCGTCGCGTCGACGAGTGGCACCTCATCGAGCGCGAGATCGAGAACTTCGACCTGGTCTTCCTGCGCAACGAGGACGCGCTGGCGCAGATGGGCCGTGGCCGCCTGACCCGTGAGGAGCTCACCGTGCTCGAGCTGGTCAACGGCAAGAACACGGTCAAGGAGATCATCCGGCAGTGCAAGATGGGCTCGTTCGACGTCAGCAAGATGCTGTACCGGCTGCTCAGCATCAAGCTGATCCGGCGCCGGGTCATGCCCGTCGCGGTGTGACGCAGCGGGCGTAGCCGATGGTCAACGTCATCGTGTTCTCGCTGGGCCGGGCGCGCATGGCGATCGATCTGCGCCACGTGCGCGAGGTCTTCACGCTGGGCCCGGTGACGCCGGTGCCGACCGCGCCCGGCGCCATCGCCGGGGTGGTCAACCTGCGCGGCGCCGTGGTGCCCACGCTGTCCCTGCGCCACCTCTTGCCCGACGTGCAAGACCCCGGCGAGCCGGCCGAGCCGCCGCCACCGGTCAAGGCCGGCGACCCCGTCATCATGGTCGAGGTCGACGGCATCCGGGTCGCGCTGGCGGTCGAGCGCGTCGACGAGGTCACCACCCTGTGGGAGACCCCGGCGCCCGAGGGCAGCGAGCTGTACGCCCCCTTCGTCGACTCGCGCGCGCGCCGCACCCTGCTGGTCGATGTCGCCGCCGTGCTGGCCGCGACGCGCCGCGAGGTCGAACGCGCCGGCGCCGTGGGTCCCTACTAGATGGCCCCGCAGAGCGGCGACTGGGATCCCGAAGAGGCCGCGGTCCTGCGCACCTTCTTCCTGGAGGAGGCGCACGATCACCTGGAGAACATCGTCGCGGCCCTGATGGGGCTCGAGGCCCTGGGCGAGACCGCCCCTGGCGACCGCCCGCCGCCGCGCAGCAAGGAGCTCATCGACGAGCTGTTCCGCAAGGTGCACACCCTCAAGGGCTCGGCCTCCACCGTGGGCCAGCACCTGGTCAGCGAGGCCGCGCACCTGCTGGAGGAGTCGTTCGTGCGCCTGCGCGCCGGCCAGATGGGGCTGACCCGCGCCACCATCGACACCTGGCTGTCGGCCACCGACCTCCTGCGCGAGACCGTCGAGGCCACCGATGACGAGCGCGCCGCCGCCGCGGTGGCCCAGCTGCGCCACGAGCTGGCCGCCGAGGCGGTCGATGGCGCCCAGCGCGCCGCCGCCGGCGCCGCCGCCCTGGCCGCGCAGGTCACCGCGGTCGCCGAGGTCGCGGTCGAGCGCGCCGGGCTGCCCCCGCTCGACGAGGACACCGGCGAGCGCGAGCTCGACCTCAGCCGCGCCGGCGGCCCGTCGCCGATGCAGCGCCACTCGACCGACGGCAACACCCTGCGCGTCGAGGTCGCCCGCGTCGACGAGCTGATGGACGCCGCCTCGGAGCTGGTGTTCGACCACACCCGCATCGATCGGCGCGCCCAGGAGATCCGCAGCGCGCTGCGCGAGCTCGACGACGTCTCGGCGGAGCTCGGCGCCGCCTTCGGCGAAGTGCGCGCCTTCGCGCCGCCCGGCTCGGAGGACGTCATCAGCCGCTTCGGCGAGCTGGAGTCGGCCGCCATCGGCGCCGTGGCGCAGCTGGATCGCGCCGCCCGCGCGCTGGTCGACGACGCCGAGGCGCTGCGTCGCACCGCGGTCGCGCTGCAGCAGGGGCTGACCCGCGTGCGCATGATGTCGGTGCGCTGGCTGTTCGCCCGCCTGGCCCGCCCGCTGCGCGATCTGGCCCGCGAGGAGGGCAAGCACGTCGACCTCATCACCATGGGTGAGGACACCGAGCTCGACAAGACCGTGGTCGAGCAGATCACCGACCCGCTGATCCACCTGGTGCGCAACGCGGTCACCCACGGCGTCGAGACCACCGCGGCGCGCGTCGCGGCCGGCAAGCCGCCCAGCGGCCGCGTCACCATCGAGGCCCGCCAGGAGGGCGACTCGGTCTACCTCGAGGTCTCCGACGACGGCAGCGGCATCGATCCCACCCGGCTGCGCCGCGCCCTGGTCGGCGCCCGCCGCATGACCGAGGCCCAGGCCGCCGCGACCCCCAACGACCAGATCCTGGCCAGCATCTTCGAGCCCGGGGTGTCGACCCGCGCCGTGGCCGATCAGGGCGCCGGCCGCGGCGTCGGCCTCGACGTGGTCAAGCAGAACATCCTGCGCCTGGGCGGCGACATCGTGGTCGCCAGCGACGTCGGCACCGGCACCCGCTTCACCATCCGCCTGCCGCTGACCACCGCCATCCTGCAGGCGCTGCTGTTCAAGACCGGCGGCCAGGTCTACGCGGTGCCGCACGTGCATGTCTCGGACACCATCGCGGTCGGCCGCGTGCACGGCCGCGTGCCCAGCGAGATCGAGTGGGAGGGCTCGCGCCTGGCGGTGATGGCGTTCGACGCGCTGCTCGGCCTGCCCGCGCCGGCCGACGAGCAGCGCGCGCCGGTCATCGTGCTGGCCTTCGGTGATCGCCAGCTCGGCCTGGTGTGCGACAAGCTGGTCGGCCCGCGCGAGATCGTGGTCAAGACGCTGGGGCCGCTGCTGGCCCCGCTCAAGCTGTACTCGGGCGCCACCATCTCGGGCAGCGGCAAGGTGCAGCTCATCCTCGACGTCGCCGAGCTGGTCGCGCGCGCGCCCTCGCTGGCGCCGGCCCACGACGCCCCGGCAACCGACGACCCCGAGGTCACCGCCGAGCGCCTGGGCATCGGCGAGGTCACCGGCGAGGCGCTGCCGCTGCCGCGCGTGCTGGTGGTCGACGACTCCCGCACCATGCGCGAGTCGATCGCGCGCATCCTGGGCGGCGCCGGCTATGTCATCGAGACCGCGGTCGACGGCCGCGAGGCCTGGGACGTGCTGCTGGAGCGCCGCTTCGATCTGATGGTGACCGACCTGGAGATGCCGCGCATGGGCGGCTACGAGCTGATCGCCCGGGTGCGTCGCGTGCCCGCGCTGCGCAGCCTGCCCATCATCGTGGTCTCGGCGCGCGCCAGCGATCCCAAGAAGTCGCGCGCGCTGGAGCTCGGCGCCCAGCTCTTCATGCCCAAGCCGGTGTCGCGCGGCGATCTGGTCAAGCAGGTCGACACCCTGATCGGCAACGCCGCGAGCACGCGATGAAGTTCTCCATCTGCATCCCCAACTACAACTATGCGCGCTACCTGCCGCGCACCCTGGCCAGCGTGCTGTCGCAGTCGCACGCCGACCTCGAGGTGCTGGTGTCCGACAACGCCAGCACCGACGACTCGGTCGCGGTGTGTAGCGCGCCCGGCGATCCGCGCGTGCGCGTGCACGTCAACCGGAGGAACGTCGGCTTCTCGCACAACCTCGACCGCGCCGCCCGCCTGGCCACCGGCGACACCATGATCATGCTGTCGTCCGACGACCTGATGCGCCCCGGAGCACTGGCCGACTATCACACCCTGCTCGGCGCGCTGGGGGCCGACGCCGGCCGCGCCGTCATCTCCAGCACCTTCGACGTCATCGATCCCGACGACGCCATCACCGGGCGCACCGGCCCCAGCAGCGCGCTGTGGCTGCCCGGCGATCGCGACGCCGCCCTGGAGCGCGTGCTGGGCGCCCCGGTCTACCGCGTCGCCGCCGACGTGCTGCTGCGGCGCTGCCTCGAGCGCGTGGCCAACCCCTTCAACTTCGCATCGACCGCCTATCCGCGCGCGCTGTACGAGGCCATCGAGGGCTATGGCGGCGGGCGCATGATCAACCCCGACAAGTGGTTCCACTGGCGCCTGCTGTCGGTCGCCGGCAGCGCGCTGTTCATCGACAAGCCGCTGTTCGCCTACCGCTGGCACCCCAGCAACCAGACCGCGCAGCAGCAGGCCAGCGGCGCCCTCAAGTACCTGGTCGACGAGTACGCCAGCACCATCGAGCTCGACGGCGCCATCCTCGAGCGGCTGGGCATGACCCGCGCCGACCTGGTGCGCGCCTTCGTCAAGCACGACATCGCGCGCCACGGCCTGGCCACGCTGGCCCGCGGCCAGGCCGCCAAGGCGCAGCGCATCTTCGACTTCGGCACCTCGGTCTACCCCGCCGAGGTGCGCGCCGACCGCGAGGCCTGGGCCCTGCGCGGCCTGCTCACCCTGGGCCCCCTCGGCCAGCGCCTCGCCGCCCTCGCCTACCAGCGCCTCTCTCCCCGCGCCAGCCAGGCCTGATCCGGCATTCCCTGTTGCTTGTTTCCTGTCACCTGTCACCTGTCACCTGTCACCTGTCACCTGTTCTTCTTCCCGCCCTACCGCGCATCGACCTCCACATCATCGAACAGCACCTCCCCCTGCGTCCCTCCCGGCCCCTGGTTGCTATAAGCATCGACCGCGATTCCCCCCGCCCGGTTCTGCAGGATCGCCGTGCCATCCAGCGCATCCACCACCACCGCGGGCAGCGCCGGCATGTCCGGCCGCGTGACCTCCGCATGCAGCCGCGTCATGCCCGCGCCCTCCTGGGTCACCGTGAAGCGCACCTGGTAATCGACATTCGCCGCCAGCGTCGCGAACGTGGTGAACGCGATCTCCATCTCGACGCCGTCGACCTCGCGCCACACCCCCAGGCGCGGCCCACGAAAGCCCTCCAGGAACGCCGCGTAGCCCTGCCCGTGCGTCGCGGTGCCCTGTAGCCAGCCGCCGTTCTGGCGCAGATAGAAGCCGGCGCCCATCAGCCCGGGCTCGGTGAAGCGCACCTTGTAGCGCGCCTCGGCGTTGACCACGCTGGCCGGCACGGACATGCGCCCGAGTGAGTAGTTGCTCAGCGTCGGCAGCAGCCGCCCACGGCCCCCGATCACGCTGTGTGCCGCCACCCCGCCCGCGACCACCCAGGGCGCCGGCCACGCCGCCGCCGGGTTCGCGAAGCTGTCGCGCAGGACCGGCACCGGCGCGCCGCCGTCACTCGATCCGCCGTCCACCACGCGCGCATCGGCAGCAGCCCCGCCATCACCCTGCGTCGCGCCATCGCCGGCCCCGCCATCGCGCGCCTGGCCGCCGTCGGCACCCGCCCCACCATCACCGGCGTCTTCGTCACCTCCGCCGCCGCAGCCACACGCCACCAGCACCACGAGTCCCAGCCAATGAGGTCGCATCCTGGCCAGCATTGCATCAGCCACGCCGCGCGGACCTCACACAATTTCGGCCCCTTGCGCCCCGCGTCCTGCCCACGACCAGGGGACTGTCACAGGGCCGGCGTGCTGTAACCGCCGCGGTCACAGGTTCTCTCGCCACGTCACAACCCCGACGCAAGATCGCGAGGTTGCGTGGGCACGACGGCTGCAGTGAAGGACCGTCAACCGGGATGTCCGGGGCAAGTGAAGGAGCTGGAGATGCGGGCAAGTGTCGTGTTGATCGGTCGTGACAGGGGCACCCTGGAGCTGGCGCAGAGCTGCCTGGCTCAGGACCCCGAGCTCGCCCTCGGCGCGGTGGCCAGCGAGCTCGAGGTGCTGGCCGGCGCGGCCCGGCCCGACCTCGTCATCATCGACGCCAGCATGCATGGCGCCGACTGGGCACGCACCGTCACCGCGCTGCGCGCCGACCGCCGGCTGGCGGCGACCCCGATCGTCATCGTGATTCCGCCCCTGATGCGCGAGGTCGAGCGCTTCCTGCACCTGGCCGGCGTGGCCGTGGTGTCGCGCGCCGCGCTCCGCTTCGACCTGCTTGCGCGGGTCCACGCCCTGCTCGGCCCCGACGACGACTTCACCCAGCCGTCGACGCCGACGGCGCGCCGCCGCACCTCGCCCGGGACCGGCCTTGGTGGTGGCCGCAGCGGCTTCGACCTCGCCGCCGACCGCACCCCGCCCCTGTACCAGGCCTGAACCACCCCCCCGTCCGCCCCCCGCATCTGGTGCGCGAACCCTGGTGCCAGCACCAGAGCCGCACATGCTTCCAGGAGGTTAGACCTCCGAAACCCCGGCACAGAGGCTGCAACACCCCGCAGCGGAGGTCAGCAATGCGCGCAAGAGTTGTGGTCATCGGTCGTGGCGACGACAGCGTGGAGCTGGCCCGCAGCTGCCTGAGCCGGGTGGCGTCCTGGATGGTCACCGCGGTCGACAGCGAGCTCGAGCTGCTGGCCGGCGCGGCGCAGCCCGACGTCATCGTGATCGACGCCCGGGTCCGGGACAGCGCGTGGACGCTGGCCATCGCGGCGCTGCGGGGCGACCGCACCCTGGGCAACGTGCCCATCGTGGTGGTGGTGCCGCCGCTGCTGCGCGAGGTCGAGCGCTTCCTCCGCCTGCCCGGCGTCGCCGTGGTGTCGCACGCCGCGGCCCGCTTCGAGCTGGCCACCCGGGTGCGCACCGCCCTGGGGACCATCGAGCGCCTGTTGCCCCACGCCGCGTAGACCCACCCAGCCAGGCTGGGCGGCCCACGCGGCCACCGTCCGTCTCCGGCGAGCTCTACGTCTCCGTCTCCGGCTACGCGGCCTACCGCCCGCGCCGCTTGCTGGTGCGCCCTCCTGGCCCCTTGCGCGCGCCAGCGCCACCGCCACCACCACCGCCGCCGCCACCGCCACCTCGCCGCTCCGGCGCCCCACCGCCACCCCGCCGCTCGGGCGGCCCGCCGCGCCGCTTGCCGCGCTCGCCGGCCACCGGCGCCCCGCGTTTGCCCTTCAGCTTGGGCCGCGGCGCGCCCTCGTAGGCCCGCCCATCGGCGCGTCCGCCCAGCACCGACAGATCCAGCCGGCGCCGCGCCACGCTGACGCTGTCGATGCGCACCCGGACCTCCTGCCCGATCACGAAGGTGCGCCCGTTGCGGCGGCCCATCAGCATGGCGCGGGTGGCGTCATACTCGTAGCCGTCGCCACCCAGCGCCTCGATGCGCACCAGCCCCTCGACGAAGGGCTCGACCAGCTCGACGAAGAAGCCGAAGTTGGTCACCGCGGTGATGACGCCGTCGAACTCCTCGCCGACGCGATCGCGCATGAAGTAGGCGCGGTACATGTCGACCACCTCGCGCTCGGCCTCCATGGCGCGACGCTCGCAGGCCGAGGCCTCGCGCGCCATCGCGGCCAGCTCGGCGCGCGGCGGCGGCGGCGCCTGGCGGATCTCGCCCGAGGGCAGCCCCTCCTTGCGCAGCTGGTGCTTGAGCAGCCGGTGCACCATCAGATCGGGATAGCGCCGGATCGGCGAGGTGAAGTGCAGGTACTCCGCCGACGCCAGGCCATAGTGGCCGACGTTGATGACGTCATACTGCGCCTGCTTGAGCGAGCGCAGCGCCAGCGACGTCAGCGGGCGCTCGAACGGCCGCCCCACCATCGCGCGCAGGAGCTTCTGCAGCGTCTTCGGCGACGCCGCCTCCTCGACATCGAAGCTGACCCCGAACGACTCGGCGACCTCACGGAAGGCCTCCAGTCGCTCGGGATCCGGCTTGTCGTGCACGCGCCACAGGGTGTCGAGGCCACGCTCGCGGAAGTAGCGCGCCACGCCCTCGTTGGCCGCCAGCATGTAGCTCTCGACCAGCTGGTAGGCGCCCTTGATGGCCGCCGACGGCTTGCCACGCACGACGTCGCGCACCAGGCGCGGATCATCGTCGTCCAGCACCACCTTGGCCTCGGGCAGCTCCATCTCCAGCGCGCCACGCTCGGCGCGCCGCGCCCGCATCGCCTTGGCCACCTTGTCCATCAGCTCCAGCGCCGGCGCCCACTCGCGATAGCGCGCGCGCGCGCCGCGGAAGTCACCCTCCAGCGCCGCCGCCACGCCGCCATAGTCGAGGCGCGCCCGCGAGCGGATCACGGCCGACATGACCTGCGTCGCGCCGACCTCGCCGTCGCCGCTGATCTCCAGCCGCACCACGCTGGCGCAGCGATCGACCTCGGGGTTCAGCGAGCAGATCCCCGACGACAGCTGGTGCGGCAGCATCGGGATGGCGCGGTTGGGCAGGTAGACCGAGAACTGGCGCACCCGCGCCTCGCGATCCAGCGCGCCGCCGGCCTGCACATAGTGGGTGACGTCGGCCACCGCGACCCAGGCGATGACGCCGCCGCGCGGCCCCGGCTCGACGCAGATGGCGTCGTCGAAGTCGCGCGCCGACTCCGGGTCGATGGTCAGGAAGTCGCGATCGCGCAGATCGCTGCGATCCGCCAGATCCGCGGGGCCGACCTCGGTGGGCACGCGCTCGGCCGCGGTCAGGACCTCCTCGGGGAACTCGTCGGGGATCTCGCCGCAGGCGATGACCTTGGCGACCTCGGTCTCGGGATCGTCGGGCAGCCCCAGCACACGCAGGATGCGCGCGCTGATGGCGCCGCCGGGCACGCTCGGGTAGACCGTGATCTCGGCGACCACGCACTGGCCCTCGTGGGCCGCGCCCGGCCCGCCGTCCAGCGCCACCATGGTGCCGGGGGCGCCCAGACGCGGATCGTCGGGCTCCATCATGTGGGCGCGCGCGACCTTGCGCACGATCCCGGTGATGCGGGCACGCCCGCGCTCGAGCACGCTGTCGACGCGCCCCTCGGTGCCCTTGTGGCCCAGCCACGTCGTCAGGCTGACGCGATCGCCGTCCATCGCGGCGCCGCGATACTTGGCGGGGACGAACACGTCGACCTCGCCGTCTTCCCGCTGCACGAAGCCATAGCCGGCCGGATGCACACGGATGCGGCCGGAGACACCCGGGCCGCTCTCACTGTCTTTCATTGTTCTCTCTTTTCGATTTCTGAAACGGAATTGAATTGCTTTGATTTACGGTCACCGCCACGCCTGCAACTTGCCGGCGTCGGTGGCGACGATGAGGGTGCCGTCGGCGGTCAGCCAGGGCTGCACGTCGACGTCCTCGCCCGCGTCGATGAACCACAGCAGCACGCCCGCGGGGCTCACGGCGTACACACGATCATCTTCCGACGCGACCACGATGATCCCGTCGGCGGCCACCACCGGCGAGCTGTGGATCTTGCCCGCCGTGGTGAAGGTCCAGGCCGCGATGCCATCGGCACCGATGGCGTACAGCTTCTTGTCATGCGACCCCAGGTAGACCACCCCGGTGGGGCCGATGGCGACCGCGCGCCGCACGTCGAGGCCGGTGATGACCGACCACTTGACCTCGCCGGTCGGCGACAGCGCGTACAGCTTGTGGTCGTCGGCGCCGACATAGATCGTCCCGTCGTCGGCGACCACCGGCGCGGGCTCGACCTGGTCGCCGATGCGGACGCTCCAGCGCTGCGCGCCGCTGGCGCTGTCGAGCGCGTAGATCACGCCGTCCTGGGCGCCGACGTACACCGTCGTCCCGTCGGCCGACAGCGCCGGCGGACTCGAGACATGGCCGCCGGTGGCCGCGCGCCAGCGCAGCTTGCCCTCGGGGGTCACCGCGTGGACGGCGTCGCCGCCCACGTAGATCGTCCCGTCGAGCCCCAGCGTGACGCCACCATCGACGTCACACAGCACCGCGCCCGGCCCCTTGCCCGTGGTCGGCACGCAGGCCCCGATGCGCAGCGTCCAGCGCTGCGCCCCGGTCCTGGCGTCGAGCGCATACAGGGTGTCGTCATCCGACCCGACATACAGCACGCCGTCCGCCGACAGCGCCGGCGTCGACCACACGCGATCGCCGGTCGGCACCGACCACAGCTGCTTGCCGTTCTTGTCGACCGCGTACACCGACCTGTCGTGCGAGCCGAAGTACACCGTGCCGTCGGGCCCCACCAGCGGGGTGGCCGCGATGGGACCGCCCACGGTGACCTCCCAGGCCAGCTTGGGCTCGGCGACCGGGGCCGCGCCCGGGGCCTGGCCCAGGTGACGCGGTCCGCCGCCCAGCATCCAGCCCGTGGTTCCCGGTGGCGCCGGGGCCGGGCTCGCACCCTGGGCCGGACTCGGCCGCGGCGGGATCAGCTGATTGGCCGACGCCGCCAGCCCGGCGGCGCCGCCCAGGTTCGACCCTGGCTCGACACAGCGCTTCTGCTCGCACACCCGGGTGCCCTTGCAGTCGCGGTCCTTGGTGCAGCCGCCACCGGCGCCGGCACCACGCGGACAGCCCGCCAGCGCAGCCGACAGCGCCAGCATCAGCAGCCCCGCAGCAAACCCGCCCCACTTCACACGCACGCGCTCCAGCAGCTTGCTCAGGCCTTGGGAAGATCCCGCTCGAACTGGCGTGACAGGCGCTCGAAGTAGCGCCGCGTCTCCTCGAGCACCGAGGGATCTTGATCGGGATACATGCGAATGCCGTAGGAACCGGCGGGATCCGTGGTCACCGGCCCCACCGGGAGGCCGCCCACGATGCCGGTCTGCTCGTGATACAGCAGCGCCAGCACTTCCGGCACCGTCTCGGGGACCAGGAAGGTACGGCGCCCGAGTTCCGGCTTGCCGTCTTTGAACCCCTCGACCAGCTTTGCCATTCGCTCCGGCAGATTGTTCCATCGGACCCCCGCCAAGTCAAACGCTCGCCACGCATCTGTGCGTGACACCTTGGGGTTTGGGCGATGACTTGACCCGGACTCGGTTTGGCCTGAGATACTGGGGCTGGCCGTTCGTGGATGGGGAGCGAGCAAAATGAAGAAGTCGGTGTTGGCCCTGGGTCTGCTGATGCAGGCCGCCGTGGTGGCTTCGGCGCAGCCTTATGGTCCACCGCCGGGAGGCCCGCCGCCAGGACCGCCTGACGGCGGCATGTACGGCGAGGGCCGCTTTCAACCAGAGCGCGACGGTCTGATGTTCGGGGCCGCGCTTGGTTTCGGCGCGGTGCGCTTCGGTGACGGCAGCGACGCGTCCGAGGCATACGGAGGCGGCGGGGGAAGCTTCTACATCGGCGGCTTCCTCAACCGCAACCTGGCCATCATGTTCGACGTCGAGGCCAGCGCCTTCTCGGTCGGCCGGCGCACCGACGACGCCGTCTTCACGTCGACCATCAGCACCGCCGCCGTGAAGGCCTACCTGACCGAGAACCTGTGGCTCAAGGGCGGCATCGGCTGGGCCCAGCTGTTCTACCAGGACGCCTTCTCGGAGTCGCAGTCCGACCCCGGCTTCGGCCTGATGGCCGGCGGCGGCATCGACCTGATGGCGCGCCGCAAGTGGGCGCTGTCGGTCGAGCTCAACGGCGCGGTCGGCTCCTACGACGTGGGCGCGCGCGATCGCGCCAGCGTCAGCAACGGCTCGCTCCTCGTTGGCCTGCACTTCTATTGATGCGCGCTGGCCCGGTCGACTATCTGGACGAGGGCAGCGGCCCCGCCGTCGTCCTGCTGCATGCGTTCCCGCTGTCCCGCCTGATGTGGCGCGAGCAGCTGCGCCACCTGGCGGGGCGCGCGCGCGTGCTGGCGCCCGACCTGGGCGGCTTCGGCGCGTCGGGCGCCTTCGACCCCGGCAACGACGGCCCGGTCACCATGGAGAAGCTGGCGGACGACGTGGCGGCGATGCTGGACGCCGCCGAGGTCGCGCACGCGCTGGTCGCCGGCGTCTCGATGGGTGGCTACGTCGCGCTGGCGCTGGCGGCGCGCCATCGCGGCCGCATCGGCGCGCTGCTGCTGGCCGACACCCGCGCCGAGGCCGACTCGCCCGAGGGCGCCGCTGGCCGCGAGGTCGCCGCGAAGAAGGCGCTGGCCGAGGGCTCCGCCGTCCACGCCGAGGGCCTCAGCGGCAAGCTGCTGGGCGCCACCACACAGCGCGAGCGGCCGGACCTGGTCGCCGAGGTGCGCGGCTGGATCAGCGCGGCGCCGGCGGCCGCCTTCGCAGCCGCGCAGCGCGGCATGGCCCTGCGTGTCGACCGCCGCGGCGAGCTGGGCGCCATCACGGTACCGACCGCGGTCATCGTCGGCGCCGAGGACACCCTGACCCCGCCCGAGGCCGCGCGGGTGCTGGCGGCCGGCATCCCGGGCGCATCGCTGCACGTGCTCGAGGGCGCCGGCCACCTCAGTCAGCTCGAGAGCCCGACAGCGTGGAACTCGGCGCTCGACGCCCTGCTGTCGCACTACCGGCGCGGCTGACTTCTACATCGAGAGGCCGCCGTCGACGTCGATCGTCCGGCCGTTGAAGTAGTCGCACTCGATGATGAAGCGCACCGCGGTCCAGATGTCCTCGGGCAGGCCGATGCGCCCGACCGGGATGGCCGCCACCAGGGCGTCGCGCGCCTTCTGGTTCATGCCCTGGGTCATCGGGGTCTCGATCATGCCGGGCGCGATGGCGCCCACGCGCACGCCGAAGGCCGCGAACTCGCGCGACCAGGTCACCGTGTTGGCGGCCAGCGCGGCCTTGGCGGCGACATAGTTCGACTGCCCGCGGTTGCCGTGGCGCGCGATCGACGACATGTTGACGATGACGCCCGGGCGCGCGCCCAGCTCCGCCATGCGCGCCACCACCTCGCGCACCATCCAGGTCGCGCCGGTCAGGTTGACGTTGAGCACCGCGTGCCAGTCCTTGGCCGACAGCTTCTTGATGACGCCGGTCTCGCGGTCCTTCTTGACCAGCAGGCCGTCGCGCAGGATGCCGGCGTTGTTGATGAGGCCGTTCAGGCCCCCCATCTGGTCGCTGGCCCAGCGCACGAAGCCCTCGCAGTCGGCCTCGTCGGAGACGTCGAGGCGGCGCCGGTGGATGCCCGCGGGCAGCGCGGCCAGCGCGGCCTCGTTGACGTCACCGGCGGCGACGTGGGCGCCCGCCGCGTACAGCTGCTGCGCGAAGTAGGCGCCCATGCCCTGCGCGCCCCCGGTCACGATGATCTTCAGATCTGCGAGCTTCATGTCAGGCCTCTCTCGAAAGCGACACGTCGATGCGCCCGATGTCGTCCGGACCGTCGGCCGCCTCGAGGCGACCGATCACGGCGCGGGTGGCAACCCCGCGCGCCGCCAGCGCCGCCAGCAGCGTCTCACGGCGCGCCTCCGGCACCGCGATGAGCAAGCCCCCCGAGGTCTGGGCGTCGGCCAGGAGCTTCTGCGTGACCTCGGGGACGTCGGCCGCGAAGCGCGTGCTGCGGCCGAAAAACTCCAGGTTGCGCGCCGACCCGCCGGGGAAGACGCCGTCCGCGACCAGGGCCCGCGCCGGCTCCAGCAGGGGTACCGCGTCGGCCCACAGGCGCGCACGCAGCCCGCTGCCGCGCAGCATGCCGCTGAGGTGCCCGAGCAGCCCGAACCCGGTCACGTCGGTGGCGGCCGACACGCCGACCTCCACCATGGCGCGCGAGGCGTCACGGTTCAGCGTGGTCATCAGGGCCACCGCCAGCGCCGCCACCTCGGGCGTGGCCCGGTCGCGCTTGATGGCGGTGGTCAGCACGCCGATGCCCAGCGGCTTGGTCAGCACCAGGACGTCGCCGGGACGCGCCGTCGAGTTGCGCACGATGCGCGCGGGATCGACCCGGCCGGTCACCGCCAGCCCGTACTTGGGCTCGGTGTCGTCGATGGTATGGCCGCCCACGATGGCGATCCCGGCCTCGGCGCACTTGGCCGCGCCGCCCTGCATGACCCGTTGCATGGTGGCCAGGGACAGCTTCTTGGCGGGAAAGCCCGCGAAGGCCAGCGCGAACAGCGGCTCGCCGCCCATGGCATAGACGTCGGACAGCGCGTTGGCCGCGGCGATCTGGCCAAAGTCGTAGGGGTCGTCGACCACCGGCATGAAGACATCGATGGTGCTGATGATGCCCTCGGCGCCGACCGCGACCACCGCGGCGTCGTCGTGGGTGTCGTTGCCGACCAGCACGCGGGCGTCGTCCACCCGCGGCAGGTCGGCCAGCACCTTGCGCAGGTCCTCGGCCGGCAGCTTGCAGGCGCAACCGGCGCCGTGGCTGAGCGAGGTCAGGCGTGGTTCATCGGGGACCATCGGGGGGCAGGCTAGCACGACGCGTGGTACCCTCGGGACGTGCGTCGCAGCGCCCGTCTCACCGTCGTTCTGGCAGCGGTTGCCGCGGCTGGCGCCGTGGGGTCGATCGCGGCTTCGTGCGACCGCGAGCCCGGTGGCCACCCCGGCGCCGACGGCGGGGTCACCCGTGACGGCGGCGGCAGCGCCGACGCCAACACCTCGGGCGCCAACCTGCGCGTCATCGTGCGTGACGACGACGACGACCGGCTGTTGCCCTCACGCGTGGACCTGGCCGCCAACGGTCGGCCCATGGCGCTGACCTTCTCCAATGACACCGCCGGCGTCCCGCTGGGGCGCGACGCCGCGGGCCAGCTGGGCTCGATCGCCCTGCTGACGGGCGACGGCGAGGCGCGCATCGCCCCGGGCACCTACGACCTCACCATCCAGCGCGGCATCGAGTACGACATCTCGCGGGTCCGGGTCGACGTGCCGGCCACCGGGATCGCGACCGTCAATGTGCGCCTGATCCGCGCCTTCCCGACCCAGGGCTGGGTCGGCGCCGACTTCCACGTGCACCAGGCGCCGTCCAACGACAGCGACGTGCCGGCCCAGGATCGCGTGGTCTCGCTGGTCACCGAGGGCATCGAGGTGGTGGCCGCCGCCGATCACAACGAGAACTTCGACCTCGCCGGCGCCACCCGCACGCTCGACATGGAGCGCTGGATGTTCGCCATCTCCGGCAACGAGGTCTCGCTGGACACCGGCCACTTCAACATCTTCCCGGTGCCCTACGATCCCGCCCTGCCCCACGGCGGCAGCCCCATGATCAACGCCAACTGGGACATCGCCAGCATGCTGGCGACCTTCCGCGCGCCGCCCGAGGACGAGATCACGCAGATCAACCACCCGCGCCTGATCTCGCCGCAGTCGTACTTCACCACCGTGGGCTGGGATCCCAGCACCGGCGCGGTGGCCCGGCCGCCCTTCGTGCTCGACTTCGACGCCGTCGAGATCCTGAACGGCATCGAGGCCAAGCGCGAGGACATCGAGCAGATCCTCAAGGACTGGCTGGGCCTGCTGGAGCGCGGCCACGTGCTGACCGCGACCGGCAACTCCGACACCCACCGCATCGCCTCGGCCAAGTCGGGCTCGCCGCGCACCTTCCTGCGCGTGCCCGACGACCGCCCCGCCATGCTGACGCTGGAGGCCGTGCGCCAGGCCATCCGCGGCCGCCACGTCATCGCGTCCAGCGGGCCCTGGCTGGCGGTCACCGTGAACGACAGCGCGGGCCCAGGCGACAGCGTGACCCTGCCCGCGGGCAACGACGTGCGCCTGCACATCGAGATCGACGCCGCCAACTTCGTGCCGGTCGATCGGCTGCGCGTGTTCGCCAACGGCAACACCGTGGTGGCCTCGCGCACCATCCCGTCCTCGATCAACCACGTGCGCTTCGACGAGACGCTGACGCTCCCGCGCCCCACGATCGACACCTTCTACGTCGTGGTCGCCGACGCCAACACCCCGCTGCCGCGCGAGCTGGCCGGGCGCATCGACCGCGACACCTTCTCCTATGCCATCGCCAACCCGGTGTTCGTCGATGTCGATGGCCTGACGCCCTTCCAGTTCCCGATGCCCCGCCTGGCCGCCAACCTGACCGGCGGGCTGCCGCGCCCCGATCTGACGCCGATCCCCTGGTGGCGCGAGCTCGACCACGCCTCGGTCATCGAGTTCGATGACTGCGAGATGGAGGGGCTGGAGGCGACCGAGGCGCCGTAGCGGAGGGGGAGTCGGAAACAGGCGACAGGCAACAGGAAACAGGCGACAGACAACAGGCGACGAGGCGAGCGAGCGGAGCCTTCAGCCGCGGAGACGGGGCCGGAGCAGCTTCAGGCGCGGAGCCAGAGCGGAGCCGGACAAAAGCTCCACGCCTCTCAGGCGCGGAGCTTTTGATGCCAGTTCCAGGCGTCTTGCACGATGGTGTCGATGCCGCGGGTGGGGCGCCAGCCGAGGACGCGCTCGGCGCCGGCGGAGGAGGCGACCAGGGCGGCGGGGTCGCCGGGGCGGCGGGCGCCCTCGCGCACCGGCACCGGGCGGCCGGTCACCTTGGCCACCGTGCTGATGACCTCGCGCACCGTGGTGCCCTGCCCCGAACCCAGGTTGAGGCGCAGGCTGTCGCCGCCGGCGTCCAGGTGGCGCAGCGCGGCCAGGTGGGCCGCGGCCAGGTCGGTGACGTGGACATAGTCACGCAGGCAGCTGCCGTCGCGGGTCGGATAGTCGGTGCCGAACACCGTGACCTCGGGACGGCGGCCCAGGGCGACGTCGAGCACGATGGGGATGAGGTGGGTCTCGGGCTCGTGATCCTCGCCGCTGCGCCCGGCGGCGTCGGCACCCGCGGCGTTGAAGTAGCGCAGCGCGACCGAGCGCAGGCCGTGGACCCGGTAGGCCAGCAGCAGATCCTCGATGAAGGCCTTGGACTCGCCGTACGGATTCAGCGGCACCCGCTTGGCGTCGTCCTCGATGGCGGCGCCGGCCGGCCGCCCCGGCAGCTGCTGCGCCGGCTCGCCGAAGATGGCCGCCGTCGACGAGAACACGATGCGCTGCACGCCACAGTCGAGCATGGCCCCGGTCAGCGTCAGCGCGCCGCCCGCGTTGGCCTCGAAGTACTTGCGCGGATTCCGGACCGACTCCTCGACCAGCGAGCGCGCCGCGAAGTGCAGCACCGCGGTGATGCCCTCGGTCCTGAGCAGCGTGCGCAGCGCCGCCCCGTCCTCCAGCGGCGCCTCGTACAGCGGCACCCCGGCGGGCACCAGCTTGCGGTGACCGGTTGACAGGTCGTCAAGAACAACGACGCGAATTCCCGCGTCTTTCAGGGCCAGTACGGTATGCGACCCGACGTAGCCGGCGCCACCGATGACGAGGACGCTCACCGCCGCTTGATGAGCATCAGGCTGATCAGGAACGAGGCGAACATGGTCTGCACGCCCAGCACCATCGCGGTCATGCCGATGACCACGCCGCGCACCGCCATCAGGCGGCCGTAGCCGTGGCTGGCCCAGTCATAGATGATCTTGATCTCGAGGCCGAGCCCCGCCAGCAGCACCAGGCCGCCCACGATCAGCCCCTTCTCCAGGGACCAGAAGTTGGTCAGCCAGCGCAGCCACTTCTTGGGTTCGACGAAGCCGGCCCCCATCGAGAACGTCTTGGCGAAGACGTCGAACAGGACCAGGTTGTAGCCCATGATGACCGACAGCGCGCCGAACAGCAGCACGTGGAAGTCCCAGGTGTGACCGAACAGCGACCGCGGCCCGCCGGCGGTCAGGATGACCGCGGCCCCGCCCAGCAGGCAGAGCAAGATGCCCGGCAGCTGGAACAGGTACGACGGCGAGTACATCAGCATGAAGCGCACGTGGCGCCAGGCGTCGCGCAGGCCCGACAGCTTGGACTCGCCGATGCGCGGGTAGTAGGTGATGGGCAGCTCGTGGATCTTGAGCTTGGCGCGCAGCGAGTTGACGACGATCTCGGACGCGAACTCCATCCCGGTGGTCTGCAGCCGCATGCGCTCGTAGGCCTCGCGCGTGAACGAGCGCATGCCGCAGTGCGAGTCCGAGATGCGGGTGTGATACAGCAGCTTCAGCATGCCCGACAGGATCGGGTTGCCGATCCAGCGGTGTGACCACGGCATGGCCCCGGGCAGGATCTTGCCCTTGAGCCGGGTTCCCATGACCATGTCGAACCCGTCGTCACGCAGCGGCTTGATGAAGTCGGCGATGGTCGAGAAGTCATAGGTGTCGTCCGAGTCGCCCATGACCATGTACTTGCCGCGGGCCTCGGCGAAGCCGCGCAGGTACGCCGAGCCATAGCCGCGTCGCGGCTCGTGGATGACCCGGGCCCCGGCGGCGGCCGCGATCTTGGCCGAGTCGTCGGTCGAACCGTTGTCGACCACCACGACCTCGCCGGCGACGCCCATGGCCGCGATGGCCTTCATGGCCTTCTCGACGCACTTGCCGACGCCCATGGCCTCGTTGAGGCACGGCATCACGACGGAGACGACGATCTCCTGCGCGTGGGGCGCAGGGGTGTGGGCGGCTTCGCCCTCGCTGGAGCTCACGGTGCCGACGATGTTCATCGATGCCCTACCTTCATCCAAGCCAATTCGATCCGGCCGCTGTTAACACACAAGGGGCGGTCCAGGGAAGAGTGCCATCGCACTTTGCCAGCGGCACCCGAAAAGAAGAACGCCCCCGCACGCTGTTCCGTGCGGGGGCGTCGTTACAACAGTGACCGGCCGAGACTAGCCCGGAGGAGGCGCCATCGAGCCGGCGAGGACCTGGACGCCAGTGCTGGTCGCGTAGCGCAGGATCCAGCGGTCGCGCGCCCAGGTGATCGAGGGACGCTCGCCGGGGACATCGCCGGGCTGGTCGAACAGACGGACCTCGATGGTGGGACCCGCCCTCAGCAGAGCGACGCCGACGACCGCGTTGGCGCCACGCTGAACATCGAAGGCCACCGCGTACTCAGAGCCGTTGAACGCGATGACCGGCGGATTGACGTACTGGTCGGCGCCGCGCAGCGTGAACGACTGCGGCACCAGCTCGCAAGCCGGGAAGCTGTTGCTGTTGTTGAGCAGGATGCCGTGGACGATGAGGCCTGCGGCGTCCTGGCGAGCGGTGACGGCGAGAGCGCCGTTCCAGACCGACGAGTAGAACGCGAAGTTGTTGTTCAGGGTCGCGGTCCCGCCCGCGGGCGCGACCACGCCCTGGGCGTTCATGCGGAGGCAGGTCAGACCGCCACCGGTCTGGGTGTAGAGGCCCAGGAACGGCGTGGGCAGACCGTTGAAGGTGAACGAGTTGCCGATGTAGTGGACGCTGGGCGACCGATCCGGGCTGGCATCGGCCGTGGTCACCAGCTGCGCCGTCGAGGCCGCGCCACCCGCCCACGGCACGCGAGCGAAGAACAGGTTGTCGTTGGCGCCGCGGTACAGCACGCCGTACTGGCTGTTGCTCGGGTCACTGGTGACCGAGAACTCCTTGTTGCCGGTTCCGAAGCTGGACGTGCCACCGGCGACCAGCGCAGGCGACATCGCGGTGTAGCGGATGCCGGTCCCATCCGAGGCGAAGATGCCGTAGTTGGTCCCGTCGAAGTCGACCACCTGGGTGGTGGCGTCCGGACCGGCGTTGCCGATCGAGGCCGGATTGGCCGCGAACGCCGTCAGGTCACGGTTGTCGGAGGCGACAGAGTAGACGCCCGCGCCGTTGTGACCAGTGACCAGGAAGTTGTCGAACCCGAACGTCGCATTGGAGCGCTCGGTGAACTCGGTGCCGCCGAACAGGCCGGGGTAGAGCATCGCGGCCAGCACGCTGATCTGACGATCGATGGCGCGGACGACTGCGGCCGCAGTCACGTCGGGGTAGGTCCCCAGCGGAGTGTCGGTGGTCGACTCAGGGAGGCGCAGATCAAT
>JBGASF010000170.1:0-16579 GCA_044229835.1 Polyangia bacterium
CCAGCTCGTCACCCAGCCCCACCCCGCGCTCGGCCGCCTGGCGCGCCGCCGTGGCCACCGAGATCACCACATCTCCCAGCAACCCTGCCTCGCGCGCGACCTTCGCCGCCGCGCCCTCGGTCATCGCGAACGCCAGCACGTCGGTCGGCTTGTCCTTGTGCCGCCACAGCCGATTCAGCGCGTGAATCCCGGCGTCCCCGGTCAGCGTCAGCCCGACCTCGGCGCCCTTGGCCGCCGCCGCCACCATGTGCGCCGCGCGCCGCTTCACGCGCGCCGCCAGCGCCGGGGTCACCCTGCGCCGCGCCGCGGCCTCGATGGTCAGCACCAGCACGCTCGGCCTCTCCCTCTAGTGCGGCGAGCGCGCCACGATGGTGAACACCTTGGCGTCCACGAAGATCCTGAACAGCTCGGGATCCAGCGCTCCACGCGCGACCTCGCTGGCGATGATGTCGAGCGCCTTCTCGGTCGGCACAGCCTTCTTGTAGGGCCGATCGTGCGCGGTCAGGGCGTCGAAGATGTCGCTGATCGACATCATCTTGGACTGCACCGGGATCTCCTCGGCGTGCAGCCGGCGCGGATAGCCGGTGCCGTTCAGCTTCTCGTGGTGCGACCCCGCGATGAGCGGGATGTCCTTGAACATGCGGCCCCACGGGATGGCCTGCAGGAAGTTGTAGGTGTGCTCGACGTGCGACTCGATCTCGAGGCGCTCCTCGTTGGTCAGCGAGCCGCGCGGGATCGACAGCGCGGTGACCTCGGCCTCGCGCAGGTAGGGCAGCTGCTCGCCGCCCAGCGATTGGTAGTGCCGCGCCGCGATCTCCTTGAGGCGCTCGAAGCCGCCCTGCTCCAGCACGGTGGGCTCGTTGGCCTTGAGCACGAAGGCGATGGCGTCGTCGATCTCCTTCATGCGCAGCGCGTGCTCGGCGGCCAGCGGCCCGAAGGCCAGCTCGGCCTCGGCGCGGCCGCGCTCCAGCACCAGCTTGAAGCGGCGCTCGTACCACTCCGACTCCAGCGCCTTGCGGATGTACTCGAAGCGCGCCAGCACCAGCTCGCGGTCGTGCTCGTACAGCTTCTTGGCCTTGACCAGCACGTTCTCGCGCACGCCGACCTTGCCGAAATCGTGCAAGAGGCCGGCATATTCGATCTGCTTGATCTGATCGCGCGTGAAGCTGACACCCTTGTAGACCCCGACGTCGACCTGGGTGGTCGCCTTGGCCAGCCCCACGGTCAGCTCGGCGACGCGCTGCGAGTGGCCGCTGGTGGTCGGATCACGCGACTCGATCGCGGTCACCGAGGCGTGCACGAAGCCCTCGAACAGGGTCTGGATCTCGTCGTAGAGCAGCGCGTTCTCCAGCGCCACGCCGGCCTGCGACGCCAGCGTGGTCACCAGATCGCGCGAGCGGCCGTCGAACGGGATGACCCCGGTGAAGGCGTCGGCGCTGCTCAGGCGCAGCTCCGGCCGGCGCTTGCGGTTGATGAGCTGGACCACGCCGATGACCTCGTCACGCGCGTCCATCATCGGCACCGTCAGCATCGACCGGGTCTGGTAGCCGATCTTCCTGTCGAAGGTGCGGTCGTGCTTGAAGCCCCAGGGGTTCTGCCCCGGCGTCTCCAGCTGGTACAGGTCGGGGATGTTGATGACCTCGCGCGAGATCACGGCGGCGCCGACGATCGAGCGCCCGTCGATGGCGACCTCGAACTCCTTGAAGGGCACCGTCACGCTGTCGTTCTGGGCGACCTTGAAGCGCAGCTTGCGCTGCTTGACGTCCTCCTGGTCGCCCTCGACGATGTACACCGACCCGGCGTCGGCCTGGGTCACGTAGCGCGCCTTCTCCAGGATCAGGCCGAGCAGCTTCTCGATGTTGCGCTCCGACGACAGCGCGCGCCCGATGGCGCCGATCTCGTCGAGCTCGAAGCGCGAGCGCGCCGCGGCCTGCTCGTCCTCGGCGGCGTCCAGGCGCAGCGCGGCGATGTCGCGGTAGTTGCGCAGCGTGACCTCGAGCCGGTCACGCCCCAGCGGCAGCGCCACCAGGGACAGGGTGCCCTCGGCGCGCAGGTCGATGGCGCGGTGCTGCGCGAACTCGTCGTCGGTGCCCAGCAGCAGCAGCGCGGTGCGCGCCTTGCGCACCCGGACCAGGTAGGGCTCCAGCTTGGCGCGGTCGGTCCACAGCGCGACCGACGCGAACACCAGCGTATCCAGGGCCACATCGATCTCGATCCAGCCCTCGCCCTGCGAGCGGATTGGATACAGCGAGAACCGTGGGTCGGTCTCCAGGGCCGCCCGCACGTCCTCGATCGATGTCAGCGCACCCATGACCACTCGCCCCGGCGCCAGAGGATAACACGGGGGCCGGAATCAACCCTCGGGCTTGTCGGGGACGGTCGCTGGCACGGGCGGCGCCCCCGGCGCGCGCACCGGGCCGGACTCACCGGAGCGCAGCGCCTTGGCGGCGGCGCGCTCGAGATCGCGCTTCTCGTAGGCCTTGATGACCTGCATGACCAGCGGGTGGCGCACCACGTCGACGTCGGTGAACTGGCAGAAGGCGATGCCGGAGATCCCGGTCAGGAGCTCGCGCGCCTCGTGCAGGCCGCTCTTCTGCCCCACCGGCAGGTCGATCTGGGTGACGTCGCCGGTGACCACGCTCTTGGACTCGTAGCCCTGCCGGGTCAGGAACATCTTCATCTGCTCGCTGGTGGTGTTCTGCGCCTCGTCGAGGATGACGAAGGAGTCGTTCAGGGTGCGACCACGCATGAAGGCCAGCGGCGCGACCTCGATGGTGCCCTGCTCGACCAGGCGCTGCGCCTTGTCGAAGTCCATCATGTCGTGCAGCGCGTCGTACAGCGGGCGCAGGTACGGATTCACCTTCTCGGCCATCGACCCGGGCAGGAAGCCCAGCTTCTCGCCGGCCTCGACCGCGGGGCGCGTCAGCACGATGCGCTTGACCTGCTTGTCGAGCAGCGCGCGCACCGCCATCGCCATCGCCAGGTAGGTCTTGCCGGTGCCGGCGGGGCCGATGCCGAAGACCACGTCGTGGTTGCGGATGGCCTCGACATAGCGCTTCTGCGCCAGCCCCTTGGGCGTGATCGTCCGCTGCCTGCCGGCCACCAGCAGGGTGTCGGCGAAGATGGTCGCCAGCTCCAGCTCGGGCGCCTGGCGCAGGGTGGCGGCGGCGCGCGAGACGTCGACCGGCATCAGGTTGCGCCCCTTGCGGATGAGGGCATACAGCTGCGACAGCAGGCTGCGCGTCAGCGCGACCATGGCGTCGTCACCGATGATGGTCAGCTCGCCGCTCTTGGAGTGCAGCTCGACCCCGAGCTCGCGCTCGATCAGGCGCAGGTTGGAGTCGGCGTGACCGAACAGCGCCAGCACCGGGCCATTGTCGTCGAAGGTCATCTTGTCGCGCATGCGGGAGGGACGAAGCTAGCAGACCTGTAGAAACGCGCCACCTGCCGTGTTAACCGGGAGCATGCCAACGAAGCAGACGCAGCGTGGCCGCGCGGTCGAGCGGCTGGTCGACGTGATGGATCGGCTGCTCGCGCCCGATGGCTGTCCCTGGGATCGCGAGCAGACCCTGGAGACCCTGAAGCCGTTCCTCATCGAGGAGGCCTACGAGGTCCTCGAGGCCATCGACGACACCCCCGAAGAGCACTGTGACGAGCTCGGCGACCTCTTGTTCCAGATCGTCTTCCAGTCGGCGTTGCGGGCGCGCGAGGGCGCCTTCGGGATCGATGACGTGGCCCAGGCCATCGTCGACAAGCTGGTGCGACGCCACCCCCATGTGTTCGACGACAGGAGCGCCAAGGCCAAGGATTCAGCCGAGGTGCTGACCCAGTGGGCCGAGCTCAAGGCCCGCGAGCGCGCCGCCAAGGGCTTGCCGGAGCGGAGGCCGCGCACCTTGGATGGAGTCACACGCAGTCTGCCCGCGCTGATGCGGGCGCTGCAGGTGCAGGAGCGCGCTGCCCGGGTCGGCTTCGACTGGCCCGACGCCAGCGGGCCGCGCGCCAAGGTCTACGAGGAGCTGGCCGAGCTGGATGCGGCCCCCGATGCCGCACGCGCCGAGGCCGAGCTGGGCGACCTGCTGTTCGCGGTGGTGAACCTGGCTCGCAAGCGCGGGCTCGACGCCGAGCAGGCGCTGCGCGGAGCGACGGCGCGCTTCCAGCGTCGCTTCGAGTGGATCGAGGACCGCCTCGGCGAGCAGGGCCGCACGCCGGCGGCGAGCAACCTCGAGGAGATGGACGCGCTGTGGAACGCCGCCAAGCGCGCGCTGGCGGACTGAGTCACCTGATTGCCTAAAAGATGGGCAATGTGTCACAGCGCGGTGCTTTTCGCGCAACCGGTGCGCTTCTCACACTGTTAGAAACATCTTTTCCACAGCGCGTGTGGGTTTTACCATCGGCTCATGGCGACCATCGAGAAGCTGGTGCTGTCGGCAGTCACCAACAAGAAGGACAGCGCGGGGACCAACGCGCACATCTATGTCGCGTTCAACGGTGGCCGGTTGATCTGGGTGCCGGCAGACGAAAAGAACTTCGACAAGGGGTGCAACGACCGCATCGAGTGGGACGTCACCCGCTTCGCCATCGACTATGACGGGGTGGCCAAGGTCGAGATCTTCAATGACTCCAGCGGCGACGGGCCGGGCTGGCTGATCGACACCATCCAGCTCGACGCCGTGGTCGGCGGGCAGACCCGTCCGCTGACCCAGAACGCCAGCTTCGGCTGGCTCGACAAGACCGAGAAGGAAGGCGACCGGCGCCAGCTTCAGCTGCGCAAGTAGCTGCGCAACCGGACCGGACAATCCCGGTCGGGAGGCGACCGGGATTGACTTCCCCTCCCGCCCGTTGTACTTGATCCCGCCTTTCTCACACACGCACGTAATCTCAAGATTTTCGGAGGCAGCAGGTGGCGAATATCAAGTCGGCGGAGAAGAAGAACCGCCAGCGCATCAAGCACCGCGCACGCAACGTCAAGCACACCACGCACATGCGCACCATCGTCAAGAAGGTGACCGCGGCGATCGACGGCAAGAGCGGCAAGACCGCGGCCGAGGCCCTCAAGGCCGCGATCCCGGCGCTGGACCGCGCCGCCAAGCACGGCGTGCTGAAGCGCAAGACCGCTTCGCGCAAGATCTCCCGCCTGACCAAGGCGGTCGCCAAGCTCGCCGCCGCCGCCAAGTAGTCCGCACTCTCTCCGAGCGCCAGCCGAGTCGCGCGCATCGCGTCGCGTCCGCATCCTGACAGGGATTGCGGTCGCGACGGCGCACGTTGTGACTGCATGCAGGCGCACGTGCAGTCCGACTTCGATGTCATCGCCCGGCTGAGCCCCGAACCCGGCCAGCCGAGCCGCCTCGAGCGCGCGCTGCTGGCCGCGGTGCCACGGGGCGCACATGTGCTGGAGGTCGGCTGTGGCAGCGGCGCCTTCGCGCGCCTGCTGGCCGAGACCGCTGCCCAGGTGACCGCGATCGATCTGTCGCCCGAGATGATCGCGCGCGCGCGGCGCTGGTCGATCGGCCAGCACAACGTCGCCTACGAGGTCGCCGACATCATGCGGCGCGACTTCGTCGACCACTTCGACTGCGTGGTGTCGATCGCGACGCTGCACCACCTGCCGCTGCGCCAGGCGCTGCGCCGGCTGGCCGACCGCGTGGCGCCCGCCGGCAAGCTGCTGGTGCACGACCTGTGGGACCTCTGCACCCTGGCCGACCTGCCCTTCGCGCTGCTGGCGCAGCCGGTGATGCTGGTGCAGCGGCTGCGCCGGCGCGCGCGGCTCGACCCTGCGCTGGCGGCAGCCTGGGCCGTCCACGCCCGACACGACGACATCCGCGGCTTCGGCGAGATCCGCCGCGACGCCCTGGCCGTGCTGCCCGCCGCCCGCGTGCGCCGCCACCTGATGTGGCGCTGGACCCTGGAGTGGCAGCGCCCGGCATGACAGCCTGGCGCTGGTGAGCGTGAGCGCGCTGCTGCGCCGGGTCGTCGCCATCCCGCTGCTGATCGCGGCTGGCCTGGCGTCACGTCGCGTGCTGGGTGGGCTGCCCGCCAAGCTGGCCGGCGATGCGCTGTACACGGCGCTGGTCTTCGCGCT
This sequence comes from Polyangia bacterium, assembly GCA_044229835.1. Taxonomy (GTDB): domain Bacteria; phylum Myxococcota_A; class Polyangia; order Haliangiales; family JADYYK01; genus JADYYK01. The sequence continues at coordinate 6,080 of JBGASF010000170.1, forward strand.
GGTGCTGGCGCTGCGCCCGCGGACGCGCACCAGCCGGGCGGCTGCGCTGGCGCTGGCCATCAGCTGTGCCGTGGAGCTCTTGCAGCTGACCGGCGTGCCGGCCGACCTGGCGGCGCGGCACCGGCTGTTTCGCCTCGCGCTCGGGACGACGTTCGGTGTCATCGACCTCCTCGGCTACCTCATCGGCGCTACCCTGTGCGCACTCATGCACGCGCTGCTGCGTCCCCCGCGCCTGTTCTTCCTGCTGCGCCCTGGCGCCGCCACCATCCGCGCGCGCATCGCGGCGCCCGACACGCTGGTGTGTCCGCCGGTCCTGCACCGCGATGCCCAGGCCTGCCCGCCGGGCTACCTGCGCCTGTTCGCCGAGGCGACCGTCCCGGGCGGCTCGTTCGCCCGCGCCCGCACGTGCATCCTGCACTTCCGCCACTATCCGGCGTTCACCACGGTGCACGACACGCGCGAGCCCGCCAGCCGCGACGCCCGCTATGCCGTCGTGGTCGACCACCTCGGCGTGCACTCGCTCAACATGTTCGCCATCACCGACATCGTCGACACCCCGACCAAGTTCGCCCTCACCCTGGGCACCCTGCACGCCCACGCCGAGGCCGGCGAGGAGCGCTTCGCCGTCGAGCAGCGCGACGGCGCGCTGCACCTGTCGATCACCTCGTACTCGCGCACCCGCCACCCGCTGGCGCGGCTGGGCACCCTCTACGCGCGCCACCTGCAGCGCCGCTTCCTCGCAGAGGCAATGGCCAACCTGGAGCGCGCCGCGCGCTGACCCGCCTCACTCGTGCTCGTGCTCGTGCTCGTGCTCGTGCTCGTGCTCGTGCTCGTGCTCGTGCTCGTGCTCGTGCTCGTGCTCGCTACCGCCGCTCGGTCGTCCCCGCCGCCACCACCCGATCCAGCAGCCGCTCCAGTACGACGTCCTCGCCCAGCGCGGCCTTCACCGGCCCCTTGAGATCGCGGTCCGCCTGCGCCAGGAGGCCCAGCACCCGCCCCAACCCCGCCTCGGCATACCTGCGCGCCTGCTCGCCCAGCGGGCGCGCGAAGAACGGTGACACGCCCAGCGCCGACGCGATGTCGCCTTCACTCGGCCGCGCGCCCAGCGCCTTGATGCGCGCCAGCTGCCGCGCGTGGCGGGCCAGCATGGCGACCATGCCGATGGCCGACTCGCGCGCCGCCAGCATCTTGCGCGCCGCCACCAGGGCGCGCACGCGCTGCCCGGCGTAGGTCGCGTCACACAGCTCGAAGACGTTGCGCTCGCGCGAGTCGGCGATGACGTCATCGACGTCGTCGACCGCGACCGCCTTGCCCGGCCCGGCGTACAGCGCCAGCTGCTCGACCGCCGCCGCCAGCCGCCCCAGGTCGCGGCCGATGACCTGCGCCAGCCGCCCCGACACCCCGCTGCCCAGCTTGACGCCCTGGCGCCGCGCCTCGTCCTCGACCCAGCCCGGCAGGCGGCTCTCGTAGGGCGCCTCCAGCTTCTCGACCACCGCGCCCGCCTTCTTGGCCTGCGCGAAGAACTTCAGCCGGGTGTCGAACTTCTCGCCCACCAGCACCAGCACCGTCTCGGGGGCCGGCGCGGCCACGTAGGCCACCAGCTTCTCGAGCTCGCCGGCCGCCAGCCCGTGCGCGCCGCGCACCACCACCACGCGCCGCTTGCCCATCATCGGCATGGTGCGCGCCGCCTGCACCACCGCGCCGCCATCCAGCCGGTCGGCGTCGAAGACGTCATAGTTGAAGGCCCGCTGCGCCGGCGGCACCAGGTCGCGCAGCGCATGCACGATGCGATCGACCAGCAGGCGCTCACCCGACAGGATGTAGACCCCGGCCACGCGCCCGCGCGCGATCTCCGCCACGTCGAACTCGCTGCGCGCCACGGCGCCTTGTACCACGCCAGAGCGCGCCTGCTATAGTGCGTCCGCCCGTGAGCGCTCCCCTGCATGCCATCGTCGGCGACCTCGCCGTCATCGAGGGCCAGGCGCGCGCCGACGCCGGCATCCTCGTCCGTGATGGCGCCATCGTCGCCGCCGGCACCCGCGCCGAGCTGACCGCAGCGGCGGCGGGCGCCGACATCACCTGGACCCACGCCGCCCACCGCGTGCTCACGCCGGGCACCGTCAACGCGCACAACCACTCGTTCCAGTCGCTGCTGCGCGGGATCGCCGATGATCGCCCCTTCCTGGAGTGGCGCGATCAGGCCCTGTACCGCTGGGCGCCGCGCCTGGGCACGAGCGGCGTCGAGATCGGCGCGCTGCTCGCCTTCAGCGAGATGCTGCTGCACGGCGTGACCACGGTGTGCGACTTCTTCTACATCCAGGACGGAGGCAACGACAACGCGCGCGCCGTGCTGGCCGCCGGGCGCCGCCTGGGCATGCGCACCGTCCTCGGGCGCTGCTTCTATGACTGGGACGGCGCCCCCGGAGCCTTCCGCGAGTCGCCCGCCGAGGCGCGCAGCCGCTTCCTCGAGCTGGCCCGCGAGGTCGCCGGCGATCCGCTGACCTTCGTGCTGGCGGCGCCGCACTCGCTGCACGGCGCCTCGCCGCGCATGATCCGCACCGCCGCCGAGGCCGCCGAGGAGGCCAAGACGCCCCTGCACATCCACCTCGCCGAGGAGCGCTACCAGGTCGACGACGCCCTGACCCGCTTCGGCACCCGTCCGCTGCACGTGGTCGACCAGCTCGACGCCCTGGGCCCGCGCACCGTCGCGGTGCACGGCTGCTGGTTCGACGAGGGTGAACGTGCGCTGCTGGCCGAACGCGGCGCCGGACTGGCGTACAATCCGGGCTCCAACATGTTCCTGGGCGATGGCGTGACCGATGTGGTGGATCTCAGCGCGCGAGGCGTACGCATCGGCCTGGGCACCGACGGCGGCTGCTCCAACAGCCGGGTCAGCGTGTTCGATGAGATGCGCTCGTGCGCGCTGCTCCAGAAGGTGCAGCGCCTCGACGGCGGCGCCATCAGCGCCGAGACCTGCTTCGCCATGGGCACCCGCGGCGGCGGCGAGGTCCTCGGGCTGCCGGTCGGCCGCCTGGCCCCGGGCTACCGCGCCGACGTGGTCGGCCTCGATCTCGAGGATCCCTCGCTGTGGCCGGCGTTCGACCTGGTCAAGAACATCGTCTATGCGCTGTCGGCGCGCGCCATCCGCGACGTCTGGGTCGAAGGCCGCCGCGTGGTCGAGGACGGCCGCCTGTGCACGCTCGACCTCGGTGAGATCGGGGCCAAGGTGCGCGAGCTGACCTCGGGCTGGCGGAGCGCGGCATGAGCAAGCGTCGCAGCGACGAGCCGCCGGTCAAGCCGGCCTCCGCCACGCCCGCCGAGGCCGAGGCCGAGGTCGAGATCACCGCGCCCGCGCTGCCCTACTCGGTGCCGCTGCTGCACCAGCGCTGGCGCCACGGCGTGCAGGCCGCGCTGCTGGTGCCGCTGCCGATCTACCTGGTCTTCATCAACCTGCCCGACCCCGGCGCCGGCCCGTCGCGCCCGGCCGCGGTGCCCGGCTATGGCTTCTGGGTCCTGGTGCTGGCCTGCGCGCTGGGGCTCCTGTTCGGCGGCCGCGCGGTGTTCCGCCTGGTGCGCAGCTTCCTGCGCGCGCCCGGCACCATCGTGATCCGCGACAGCGAGCTCTTGCTGCCGCCGCACCTCGACGCCGCCGCCCCGGTCACCGTGCGCCCGGCCGAGCTGCGCCACAGCTACTACCTGCGTCGCGCCCTGCCCACCACCGCCAGCGGCCCGGTCCTGGTCATCGAGTCGATCCAGGGCGTGTTCCAGTATCCGCGCGACTGGTTCGCCGACGAGGCCGACCAGCGCCGCGTCGCGCTCGCGGTCAAGCGCATGCTGCCGGGGCAGCCATGACCGAGGCCGAGACCGGCAACGGCAGCCCCGGGACGCGCGAGCGCGTCGAGATCGTGACGCCCGAGCCGACCTCGCTGCCCGGCCTGCGCGCGGCCTCGCCGGCGCTGCAGCGGGTCGCGCTGGACCTGCATGCGCGGGGGATTCTGGTGCTGCGCGCGGCGCGCGTGCGCGGGCGCTCGGTCGGCCACATGTCGCTGTACCTGTCGGTGTCGTCGGCCATCGCGCCCCTGCTGGGCGCCAGCCCGGCCATCGGCGACTTCCTGGCCACCCGCGCGGTGTCGCTGGTGACCAACCTCGAGGTCGACCCGGCACACCGCCGCCAGGGCATCGCCAGCGCGCTGGTGGCCGACGCCGCGCACACCGCGCGCTCGGCGGGCGCGCGCACGCTGGCCGCCCTGGTCGAGCCGACCTCGCCGTCGACGGCGTTCTACCAGAGCCTGGGCTTCGACCGGCACACCGCGCTGGCCGAGTCGCTCTGGCTGCTCACGCTGTAGCTGTCAGCTAGCCGCCGGCCCTGACCAGCAGCGCCACGGTCTCGACGTGGAACGTCTGCGGCATCATGTCGATGGCCTGCGCGCGCTCCAGCTTCCAGGCGCCCGCGGTCATGGCCGCGACATCGCGCGCCAGCGTCATCGGATCGCACGACACGTACACCACCCTCTGCAGCCCCGACACATCACTCAGCGCCCGCGCGACCTCCAGCGCCCCGGCGCGCGGCGGATCCAGCACCAGCACATCGAAGTCGCTCGCCCGCAGCACTGCGCTCTCGGCGCTCGCCGCCTCGAACTCGACCCTCGTGCTCGTGCCCGTGCCCGTGCCCGTGCCCGTGCCCGTGCCCGTGCCCGATCCGGGCCCTCCGATCCGCACCCTCACCCGCTCCCGCGCCCTCGCCACCGCCGCCTCCGACTGCTCCACCGCGACCAGCCGCGCCGCCCCGGCCCCGACCAGCGCCTCGCTCAGGTTGCCCGCCCCCGCGAACAGCTCCAGCACGCGCGCCCCCGCCGGCCGCGCCCACTCCGCCACCCGCGCGCGCAGCACCTCGTTCTGCGCCCCCTGCGCCTGCGCGAACTCGTCCGCCGCGCCCTCCGCGCCGTCGCCCAGCCCGACCCCGGCCGCGCCCACCAGCACATCGCGAAAGCGCAGCCCCGCCAGCGCCCCCGCCGCCACCAGCGCCTCCGCCGCCGCTCGCGCGCCACCCTCGCACGGCACATCCAGCGCCGCGTGCACCCCATCACCCGCCAGCAGCTCCAGCGTGCACGGCCGCGTCAGCGCCGGCACCAGCACCCGGCGCAGCTCGCCCAGCGCGCGCTCCAGCGCCGGCTCCAGCGCCGGGCACGCCTGCACATCGATGACCTCGTGCGACTTGCGCGCCCGGAAGCCGATCACCCCGCTGTGCGGCCGCACCGCCAGCCGCGCGCGCCGCCGGTAGCCATACGCCGCCGGGGCCGCCACCACCGGCTCCAGCACCGCCCCGCGCGCGACCTCCGCCCGTAGCGCGCGCGCCACCACCTCGGCCTTGGCCGCCACCTGCGCCGCATAGTCCACGTGCTGCCACTGGCAGCCGCCACAGCTGCCGAACAGCGCACACGGCGCGGTCACCCGCGCCGGCCCCGCCTCCAGCAGCTCCAGCACCTCGCCGCGCGCGAAGCCCTTCTTCTCCTCGACCAGCTTGACCAGGGCACGATCCCCCGGCGCCAGCAGCGGCACGAACACCACCCGGCCATCCTCGTCGCGCGCCACCGCGTCGCCGCCGAAGGCCAGCGACTCCGCGCGCAGCTTGACCGGCTCGCGCAGCCCGCGCCCCTTGCGACTGCCGGGACTGCGACAGGCCACGGCTAGCCTTTGGGCGTCGGGGTCGGCGGCGTGGGGCCCTTGTCCTTGGGCAGCGTCCCCGTCGGATAGACCTTGCCGGGCTTGATCACCGGGCCCTCGCTCGGCGACGGCGACGGGCTCGGCTCCGGGCTGGCCTCGGGCGAAGGCTCCGGCGTCGGCTCGGGCGTCTCCTCCAGCGGCGCGCCCTCGACCACCAGCTCGGCGCCGGCGACCAGGTTGACGTTGGCGTACACCGTCCACGGCTGCGCGCCGCCCTTGGGCCCGTCCTCGCTGAACTGGCGCTCGATGACCACGACGTCCTTCTTGCGCGTGATCCGGTAGTCGATCCCGAGGCCGGCCCAGAAGCACTTCATGCCCGCCAGCTGCCCCTTGATCTCGGGCTCGCGCGTGCACTGCCCGGCCTGGTTGTCGAGGTTGATGACCCGCGAGAGCTCACCGCTGGTCAGCTCCAGCAGCACGCGCGCCTCGGGGTTCTCGGCGTCGGGCGCCGACACCGTCAGCGCCACCAGGTTCAGCGTGACCGGCGACGGCAGCACGGTGGCGTCGATGGTCCACGGCACCTGCTTCTCCTTCTTGCCGCCGCTGAAGCCCTTCTCGGTCGACACCACCTCTTCGTGCACGATGCGCTGCTTGCCGTCGTCCTCGCGCTTGAAGCGCAGGATCTTCACGCCGCGCATGGCCTGCTTGACGTTCTTGTTCTCGTAGCGCTCGAAGAAGCGCACCTGCGACACGCCATGCTCGAGCCCGCTGCCGGCGTCCAGCCAGGTCTCGATGACCGGCCGCTCGGCCGCGATCCCGACCGGCCCGGTCAGCGTCGACGCACGCCCGTCGCGCCAGGTCGCGAAGTCCATCTCGATGGGCTGCTTGCCCTTGCCCGCCGGCGCCACCGCGCGGAACGACATCTCGTCATACAGGTCCAGGAAGACGTCGGCCTTGCCCTCGGCCTGCGCGCGCTTCCACACCTCCAGCACCGCGAGGACCTCGAGCTGCACGCTCTGCGCGGTCAGCGCGGGGGGCGGCGGCGGCTCGGGCTTCTTGACCGGCCGCTTGACCGGCCGCGGCGCCGGGACCTCCTCCTCGTCGTCGGGCTCGGTCTTGACCACCGTCTTGCCACCACCACAGCTGCCCAGCACAAGCAGGGCGGCCAGTGCTCCCGCCGTCCATCCGTACGTCTTCATCGCGCGACCGTACCACAGCCGCCGCTAAGGAAAGCGCTGCCCGGGCTGGCCGCGCTGCAGCCGGAAGTCGAACGTCCCGCCGACCTGGCCGGTGAACGTGTCCAGCCCGCGCCCGTCATCCAGGGTGAACTGGAAGCTGCCGCCGACATAGTCGCCGTACTGGTCGCTCAGCGGCCGGGTCCAGGTCAGGGTGCCGCGCGCGGTGCCCACCGACTCGCTGGCCGGGCACTCGAAGTACAGCTCGAGCTGCGCGCGCACCAGCTTGTCGGGCCCGACCTCGATCGGCCCCATGCCCATGGCCTTGACCTTCTCGACGTCGAGGATCTGGATGGTCAGCGCGTCGGTCAGGTAGAACAGGTCGCTGCCGCGCTGCATGCGCAGGTTCAGCCGGTGCACCTTGCCGCCGATGATCTCGCCCATCAGCGCCGGGTCGGTCAGCCGGCTGCCATAGAAGGTGTCGACCACCAGCTCGGTCAGCGTGCGCGGATCGCCGTCACAGTCGCTGATCACGACGTTGCCGGTGATGCTGGCCTCGCCGTCGAACGACCGGCAGCCCTGCGCCGCCGCGGCGCTCGCCAGCAGCAGAATCAGGCTCAGTCGGCGCGTCCGCATGCATTGACACTAGCACGAAGCCAGCCGATAACCCCGGCATGGACAAGACGTTCGCCTCCGCCGAGGCCGCCCTCCACGACGTCGGTGACGGCGCCGTCATCATGAGCGGGGGCTTCGGCCTGTGTGGCAACCCCGAGAACCTGATCGCCGCGCTGCTGCGCAAGAACGTGCGCGGCCTGACCATCATCTCCAACAACTGTGGCACCGACACCAAGGGCCTGGGCACGCTGCTCGCCAACGGCCAGGTCAAGAAGATGGTGTCGAGCTACGTCGGTGAGAACAAGACCTTCGAGCGCCTGTTCCTGAGCGGCCAGCTCGAGGTCGAGCTCAACCCGCAGGGCACCCTGGCCGAGCGCATCCGCGCCGGCGGCGCGGGGATCGCCGGCTTCTTCACCCCGACCGGCTACGGCACCCAGGTCGCCGAGGGCAAGGAGACGCGCGAGTTCGACGGCAAGATGTACGTCCTCGAGCGCGGCCTGCGCGCCGACTTCACCATCGTGCGGGCCTGGAAGGGCGACCGCTGGGGCAACCTGGTGTTCCGCAAGACCGCGCGCAACTTCTCACCGATGATGTGCGCCGCCGGCAAGGTCACCATCGCCGAGGTCGAGCACCTGGTCGATGTCGGCGAGCTGGCCCCCGACCAGATCCACACCCCCGGGATCTACGTGCAACGCGTCATCGTCGGCCAGGGCTACGAGAAGCCCATCGAGCGCCGCACCGTCCGCCCCCGCGCGCAAGGAGCCGTGTAATGTCCGCCCCCACGCCCCTGACTCGCGAGCAGATCGCCATGCGCGCCGCGCAGGAGCTGCGCGACGGCTTCTACGTCAACCTGGGCATCGGCATGCCGACCCTGGTGTCGAACTATGTCCCCGCCGGCGTCGAGGTCATCCTGCAGTCCGAGAACGGCATGCTGGGCGTCGGCCCCTACCCGTTCGAGGGCGAGGAGGACCCCGACCTCATCAATGCCGGCAAGGAGACCGTGACCGAGATCCCGGGCACGGCCTACTTCTCGTCGGCCGAGTCGTTCGCCATGATCCGCGGCGGCCACATGGATCTGTGCATCCTCGGCGGCATGCAGGTCTCGGCCGCAGGCGATCTGGCCAACTGGGTCATCCCAGGGAAGATGGTCAAGGGCATGGGCGGCGCGATGGATCTGGTGGCCGGCTCGCGCCGCGTCATCGTGATGATGGAGCACACCGCCAAGGGTGGCGTGCCCAAGATCCTCGACACCTGCGAGCTGCCGGTCACCGGCCTGCGCTGCGTGCACCGCATCATCACCGACCTCGCCGTCATCGACGTCACCCCCGCCGGCCTGGTCCTGCGCGAGCGCGCCCCCGGCGTCAGCGTGGACGACATCCGCAAGGCGACCCAGCCGAAGCTGATCGTCGAGGCCGCCGACGGCAGCGTGCCCGAGATGGTGCTGCCGGCATGAGCGACGACAGCGCCGCCGCCAAGCCCCCGAAAACCGCCAAGCCCAAGGCGGAGCAGCGCAAGCAGCGCTTCGCCACCGACGCCGGTCAGACCCTCGACGCGGTCTATGACGCCGCCTCGCTGGCCAGGCTCGGCTTCGACGCCGAGCGCGACCTCGGCGCCCCCGGCCAGCCGCCCTTCACGCGCGGCGTGCAGAAGACCATGTACCGCGGGCGCTTCTGGACCATGCGCCAGTACGCCGGCTTCTCGACCGCCGCCGAGTCGAACCAGCGCTACAAGTTCCTGCTCGGCAAGGGCCAGACCGGCCTCTCGGTCGCCTTCGACCTGCCGACCCAGATGGGGCGCGACTCCGACCACGCGCTGGCCGCCGGCGAGGTCGGCCGCGTCGGCGTCGCCATCGACTCCATCGAGGACATGCGCGTCCTGCTCGACGGCCTGCCGCTCGATCAGATCACGACCTCGATGACCATCAACGCCACCGCGGCGACGCTGCTGGCGCTGTACGTCGCGGTCGCCGACGAGCGCGGCATCCCGCGCGACGCCCTTGGCGGCACCATCCAGAACGACGTCCTCAAGGAGTACATCGCGCGCGGCACCTACATCTATCCGCCGCGCCCCTCGATGCGGATCATCACGGACGTGTTCGCCTTCTGCAAGGCGGACGTGCCCAAGTGGAACACCATCTCCATCAGCGGCTACCACATCCGCGAGGCCGGCTCCGACGCCGTGCAGGAGATCGCCTTCACGCTGGCCGACGGCATCGCCTATGTCGAGGCCGCCATCGCCGCCGGCCTGGCGGTCGACGATTTCGGCCCGCGCCTGGCCTTCTTCTTCAACGTCCACAACAACTTCCTGGAAGAGGTCGCCAAGTTCCGCGCCGCGCGCCGGCTGTGGGCGCGCATCATGAAGGACCGCTTCGGGGCCAAGGATCCGCGGTCACTCAGCCTGCGCTTCCACGCCCAGACGGCGGGGTCGTCGCTGGTCGCGCAGCAGCCGCAGGTCAACTTGATCCGCGTCACCATGCAGGCGCTGGCCGCGGTCCTGGGCGGCACCCAGTCGCTGCACACCAACTCGTTCGACGAGGCCCTCGGCCTGCCCACCGAGCACAGCGCGCTGCTGGCGCTGCGCACCCAGCAGGTCATCGCGCACGAGTCGGGCGTGGCCGACATCATCGATCCGCTGGGCGGCAGCTATGCCATCGAGGCGCTGACCAGCCAGCTCGAGACCGCGGCCGCCGACCTCATCAAGCAGATCGACGACCTCGGCGGCATGGTCGCCGCCATCGAGCAGGCCTTCCCGCAGCGCCAGATCGAGCAGCGCGCCTACGAGTACCAGCGCTCGCTGGAGGCCACCGGCGAGGCCCGGCGCACCATCGTCGGCGTCAACGACTTCGTGGTCGAGGGCGAGGCGCCCACCGCGGCGCTCAAGCTCGACCCCCGCCTGGAGCGCGAGCAGGTCGACCGCGTGCGCGCCATGCGTGGGCGCCGTGACCAGGCCGCCTGGGCCGCCGCGCTGGAGCGGCTGGAGACCGCGGCACGCGCCGACGCCTCCGCGCACGACAACCTCTTGCCGCACATCCTCACCGCGGTGAAGG
>JBGASF010000171.1:0-16040 GCA_044229835.1 Polyangia bacterium
GGGCACGGGCACGGGCACGGGCACGGGCACGGGCACGGGCACGGGCGCCGACGATGATGACAATTTGCGCATGGTGACGGGGGCGGTGGAGAAGAAGGACACCCTGTCGAGCGTGCTGACCCGCGAGGGGATCGACCGCCAGGAGCAGGCCGCCATCGTCAAGGCGATGACCGGGGTGTTCGACTTCCGCAGTGTGCGCGAGGGCCAGACCTACGCGCTGGGCTACAACCCCGAGGGCGAGCTGGAGCGCTTCGAGTACGTCGCCAGCCTGCTGGTGACCTACGAGGTCGAGCGTGGCGCCGATGGCGCCTTCACCGCGCGGCGCAACGAGAAGCCGGTCGACACCCAGATCGTCGAGATCGGTGGCCCCATCGACGGCACCCTGTACGAGACCATCAAGAAGACCGGCGAGTCGACCGCGCTGGTGGGAACCATCGTCGATGTCTTCGCGTGGGACATCAACTTCTACACCGACCAGCATCCCGGCGACTCCTACAAGGTCGTGATCGAGAAGCAGTCGCTGGACGGCAAGCACATCAACTACGGCAAGCTGCTGGCCGCCGAGTATTCGGGCAAGGTCGGGACCTATCGGGCCTTCTACTTCCAGGCCGAGGGCGCCAAGAAGGGCAGCTACTACGACGACAAGGGGCAGAACATCGTCAAGAGCATGCTCAAGACGCCGCTGCGCTTCGTGCGCATCTCCAGCGGCTTCAACCCCAAGCGCATGCACCCCATCCTGCACATCACGCGCGGCCACATGGGCACCGACTTCGCGGCGCCGGTGGGCACGCCGGTGTGGTCGACCGCCGACGGCACCGTCAGCGTGAAGCTGGCGGAGGCGCAGTCGCACGGCAAGGGTAACTACATCGAGATCAAGCACGCCGGCGGGCTGACCTCGGGCTACATGCACCTCAGCAAGTTCGCCAAGGGGCTCAAGCTCGGCCAGGTGGTCAAGCAGAAGCAGGTCATCGGCTATGTCGGTACCACCGGGCTGTCGACGGGGCCGCACCTGCACTTCATGCTCAAGGAGAACGGCAGCTACGTCGATCCGCAGAAGGTGAAGATGCGGCGTGACGTGCCGGTGCCGAAGGGGGCACAGGATGCCTTCAAGCGGACCGTGGCCGACCGCATGGCGGCGTTCCAGCGCATCGACAGCAAGGCCAAGGCGGCGACGGCCGCCGCGGCGGCAGCCCCGGTGCAGCCTGCGCCTGGCGCGCCGGGCGCCCCGACGCCCTAGCAGGATCGCGCGCCGGGCTTCGGGAGCCTCGGTCGTCGCGCGCGCTTGGCCCGGGAGCGTGGTGCAGGTCGCAGCACAGGTCGCGTAGCGCGACAGCGTGTGGCGGCTATACTGAGGGCAGGAGGTCGCATGAAGGCGCTCGGGCTCGGCATCCTGAAGGGCGGACTGATCGGCGGCGCGCTCGGCTATGGCGCGTACCGACTGGGGCTCTCGGGCAGCGCCTGGAAATACCTGCTGTACGGGGTGGTCGGCCTGGTGGTGGGGCTGATCGCGGGGCGCCCCATCTGGCGCAACCTGATCGACAAGGAGACCACGGTGTGGACCTCGGCGCTGAAGGGGATCTTCGGCTTCGGGGTGTGCGTCGGGCTGTATGCGCTGGCGCACCATGCGCTGGGTGATCCACGACTGTCGGTGGCGTCGCTGGGCACGCGGCCGCTGACCGATCACACCTTCGTGTTCGCGCCCATCGTGGGCGTGCTGTGGGGCCTGCTGGTCGAGATCGACGACGCCCTGGACAGCAAGCCCAAGCCCAAGACCGCGGCGCTGGCGAAGAAGAAGTAGCTGACCTGGCTATTCCTCGAGCGCGGGCTCGGGGGGCGGGGAGAAGGCGCGCCGGGCGGCGCCGACGTCGATGCTGAGGCCGACGCCGACCAGATCCTCGGCGCTGCTGTAGTCGCCGGAGCCGACATCCTCGGCGTTGCCCGGGACCAGCGGGTTCCAGTGCCGCCAGGCCGAGGCCCGCGTGCTGGTCCGGGTCACCAGCGTGTGCTGCCAGCCGACCTCGAGGCGCAGGCCGGCGCTGTGCACGGCGAGGCCGAGCGCCAGGGCCTGGGTCTGGCCCTGCGCCGAGGCCGCGGTGCGCAGCGCGGCAGGTGCGGTGGCCGAGGTCAGCGCCCAGCCCAGGCGCAGGATCATGAAGCCGGGCACCAGCACGAGGTCGCTGCCCAGCGCGATCCGGTAGCGCGTCCGGGTGGCCAGGGCCATGGGGACACTGGTGAGTTCGGTGACGGTGTTCTGGTTGGCGAAGTCGACCCCGATGAGGCGCAGATCGGTCGCGGTCGCGCTCCAGCCGCCGGCGCTGGGCAGGTGGCACAGCTCGGCGTCGAGCTCGAGGTCGGCGCGGGCGCCCGCGAGGCGCACGCCGGTGCGCGCGACGATGGGCAAGGGGCGCGCGAGGTGGACCTCGCCGCGGCCCTCGGCGTGGACGGAGCGCAAGCCGACCGGGGCACCGCGGGTCGCGCCGATGCTGGCGCGGCCGCCCAGGTCGGCGTCCCAGGGCAGCTCGACCGAGGCGGCCAGGGCGAGCGGGGAGTGCGGCGGGCGGATCGCGAGGCCGAGACCGAGGGCAGGCACCGCGTCGTCGGTGAGCGAGAGCTGGGTGGGGAGATCGAGGCGGGGATCCTCGCTGCGCGCGAGGTCGCCGCTGGCGCCGACCCAGCCGTCGCGGCTGAAGTCGAGGCCGAGCTGGCTGATGCTGAAGCTGGCGCCGAGGCCGAGCCAGCGGAGCGGGCGCGCCGCCATGCCGAGCGCCCACACGGTGCGCTGGCTGGTCATGGCGCGCACCAGGTAGCGCTGCGGATCGTCGATGGCGCGCGGGGTGGTGGCGGGGCTGCGCGGGTAGCCGAGCTCCTCGCGCGAGGCGATGAAGCGCGCGGCGCCGAAGGCCAGGCGGCCGCCGAAAAGGCCCAGGCGCGCGCCGAAGCTGGGCAGGCTGGTGGTGCCGGTGCGGCTCTCGGCGAGGGGGAAGCGCAGCTGCGGATCGACGCCGACCCGGGCATGGGACAGGCGGGTGGCGTGCAGCCCGAGGCTGGCGCCGAGCTCGAGGCCAGCACCGCCCCGGGCGGGGACCAGGCCGGTGGGCGTGACCGCCAGCGCCCAGACGTCGTCAGCGGACGCGGTGACCGCGCCAGCCCGGCCGATCGCGCGCGGCCCCACCGGTTCGGGCATGAAGGGCGTCGCCAGGGTCGGCGTCGCGATACAGGCCACCAGCGCGAGCGCCCCGAGGAGCGCCCCCGAAGGCCCCGCTGCGCGCGCCCGCCCTGAAAGCACGCCGCATCATACAGGACGGGCAAAAAGGGCGGGACGAGCACGAGCACGAGCACGAGCACGAGCACGAGCACGAGCACGAGCACGAGCACGAGCACGAAGCATCAGCCCGGGCGCATGAGGGAGTTCGTGAGTTGTGAGGGAGTGAGGGAGGCGGTGCGGTCAGCGGCAGCCGCGGCAACGCTGGGTGGCGGCGCGGCAGCTGCCTTGCGAGTCGTCGCAGGCCTGGCGGGAGTCGTCGTCGCCCAGCTCGTCGGCGATCTTGCAGATCTCGTCGGCGTCCTGGCAGATGGCCTCGGCCAGGTCGCACACGCGTTCGCACTTGCTGCCGCGCGCCATGGGCATCGGCATCGGCATCGGGCTGGTGCCGGGCGAGGCCTCGGGGGAGCCGTCCTGCGGCGCCACCGGCGGGAAGCCGGCGCCGGTGCTGCGTGGCAGGCCGAGCTGGTTGGAGCTGTCCTGGATCTGGGCGCGCAGCTCGCGCACGCGCGCCTGCAGAGCGCCACGTCGGCCCTGCGGCTCGCCGGGGCCTCCGGTGGTGGCCCCGTGCGGACGGCCGGCGGCGCAACCACCCCCGAGGGCGAAGCCGCTGCCGAGCAGGCCGAGCACGAACAGCGCCGCGAGGGCCCCATGCGCCCGCGTCCTGCCGCGGTGGTGCTGGTGTGGCCCGGTCACGGCTGGGTCTCCTCCTCGAGCAGGCGCAGCTGCAGCCGCTCGTTCATCTCGATGGCACGCTGGAACGTCGCGATGGCCTCGCGCCGCAGCGCGCTGGCGGCGCCGCGGTCGGTGGCGTCGAGCTGCTCGGCGCGCGCCTTCAAGAGCTCGCCCTGCACGCTGATCAGGTTGGACCGGAAGAACGACTCCGCCACCGGAGCCTCCAGCCGCCGCTTGGCGATCGCCAGCGCCTCCTCGGCGCGACCGGCGGCCAGCTCCAGCTTGGCCAGGCGCGCGAAGGCGTCATCCAGCGCCTCCTGGGCCTCGGGTGCGTCCGGCCATGTCATCTGTGTGATCTTGCGCACCACGTCGAGCGCCGCCTCGTTGTTGCCGTCGGCGACGTAGACGTCGGCCTGGTGGTGATATGCACGCGCGGTCGCCAGCGTCAGCATCAGCTTGCGATCCAGCGGCGGCCCCTCGACCTTGTCGGTCGACGAACCCGGCTCGGGCTTGCGCTCGCCACGGCTGCAGCCGATCCCCCCGGCGCCCGCGCCCAGGGCCAGCACCAGGCCGAGGCCCAGCGCCGTCCACCATGCTGCCGCCGACTTCATGGTGACACCTCGGTGGCCACGCCACGCCGGGCCCGGCCGCGGAAAACGACCTCGCGATAGCCGCTCAGCCGGTCGGCGAACACCAGATCCATGCGCGCGCGGGCGTCGCCCGACTCGGCGCTGGCGATGGGGCCGCCCAGCAGCGAACCCGCCGAGCGCGAGCGCAGCTTCTGACCCAGACCGCTGCCGGTGGCCAGGCCCGCGCCGCCCGGACGCCCCGCGCCGAGCCGGTTCTGCCGCGCCGACCACACCCACAGCGCCAGCGCCGCGGCCATCGCCAGCACCACGGTGCCGACCATGACGCGCAGCCGCGTGCTGCGCGGACGCAGATCGATGCCGCTCGCGCTGCTGCGCTCGGGCGCGACGGCGTCGGAGTCACCCAGCGCCGTGGTGGTCGCGGCCTCGCGGCGGGCGCCACCGGGGAAGGGGATCAAGACCGGACCCGCGAAGCCGGGTTCGGCCTTGTCCGGTCCGGCTCTCCGCGAGATCCGGCGCGGCTCGACGTCGGGCTGGGCCAGCGCGGCGGCGACCACCTCGTTGACCTTGCGCGCGGACAGCGGGCGCGGCTGGTGCGCGGCGTGGATCATCGCCGCGGCATCCAGCAGCAGGCGATCCTCGGCCGGCATCGCCGGGGGCGGTGGCTCGCCCGCGCTCATGCGGTCGACCAGGCGGGCCAGCGAGGTTGCGCGCGCGAGCTCCTCGGCGGTGGGCTCGGGCTCGGCGCCGCTGTCGGCGTCGGCGGCGCCGGGGGGCGCGTCGTATGGAGGCTTCTCGTTCACTGGCGGCTTTCCTCGTGGTCGAACATCAGGCGGAGTCCTCGCCCTCGGCGCCCATGGGGTCGCCGAAGCTCTTGCGAAATGCGCGCACGGCGCGGAACAGCAGGACGTCGAAGTTGCCCAGCGACACCTTCATCGCGGCGGCGCAGGCCTCGCGCGGCTGCTCCTCGATGAGGCGCAGGCGGATGGCCTCCCGGTAGCGCGGCGACAGCGCCTCCATGGCGGTGGCGATACGGCCTCGGTTGATGCGCGACTCCTCGGCCGAGATCAGCGCCACGTCGGCCGAGGTGGTCGGCACCGTGGTGGTCTCCAGCTCCTCGGCCAGCGCATGCGCCAGCCGGCCTGCCCGGGCGGTGCGCCGGTGCACGTCGATCACCTTGTTGGTCGCGATCTGTCGCAGCCAGACATAGACGGTGCGCCCCTGCCAGCGGAACTGGCCGATCTTCTCGATGGCGGTCAGGAAGGTGTCCTTGAGGACATCCTCCGCCGTGGCGGCATCGCCCAGCCGCGGCAGGATGACCCCCGAGTACAGCGGCTCCGCGAAGCGCTCGAAGAGCGGGCGGATGGCGTCGCGGTCGCCGGCCTGGGCGCGCTCGATCAGCCTGCGCTCCTCCTCGAGGAGCTGCGCCTCGGCCTGCTCGGAGATCAACACACTCTCCCAAAACGTGTGGAGGCCGACGAGCTTACAGCGAAAATCAGCTCGCGGGTGCGCGGGCGCACACTTGCTAAGCAGCTGAAATCACTCGTCGTCGTCATCCGCGTCTTCATCATCTACAGGTGCTGAGACATCGACACCCAGGCCCGGCGCGCCCTTGCGACCGGGCTCGCGCTCGCTCTCTATCCACTCCGGCGGTGGGGTGCCGCTCGGGTCATAGAGTACGCGGACCATCTCGAGGCCTTGCGCCGGGGCGGTCATGCCGGCGCGGCGGCGGTCGCCCGAGGCCAGCACCGCGGCGACGTCGGCCGGGGTCAGCTGGCCGAGGCCGACGCTGACCAGGGTCCCGGCGATGATGCGCACCATGTTCTTGAGGAACGCGGTGGCCTCGACCTCGATCCAGATGCGGTCGTCGTCACCGCGGGTGACGTCGATGCGGCGCACCGTGCGCACGGTGTTCTCGCGCTCGCAGTTGGCGGCGCGGAAGGCGCGGAAGTCGTGGCGCCCGATCAGGGGCAGGGCCGCCGCCTGCATGGCCCCGAGGTCGAGCGGGAAGCGCACGTGCCACAGGTAGCGGTCGTCGCGCGCGCTGCGCACCAGCCGGTTGACGATGCCATAGCGGTAGATCTTGCCGCGCGCACAGCGGCGCGCGTCGAAGTCGAGCGCGACGTCCTCGCACGACAGCACCACGATGTCGCGCGGCAGCCGGCTGTTGGCGCCCAGCATCAGGCCGCGCGCCGGGATGCTGCTCTCGGTGAAGAAGTTGGCGACCTGGCCGCGGGCGTGGACCCCGGCGTCGGTGCGGCCGGCGCCGCGCACGCGCAGCGCGGGCTCGCCGGTGAGGTCGCGCAGGACGATCTCCAGCGCGCCCTGCACGGTGGGCTGCGGCGGCGGCTGCAGCTGCCAGCCCTGGTAGGCCGTGCCGTCGTACTCGATCACCAGCCGGACGTTGCGCACGCGGCCAGCAGCCTAGCAGGCCGGGCGACGATACGCGCGGATCACATCTCGAAGGCGACGCCCGCCATCCAGGTGGTGTCTCCCAGGTGAATCGCGGCGTCCTCGAAGCCGCTGACGCTGGCGTGCAGGTACTCGGCGAACAGGTACAGGTGCTGGATGCCCGACTCCGCGGCCAGGCTGCGCGCCATGTCGCGGTCCAGGCTGTCGAGCACGAAGCCGAGGCCGATGGCGCCCTGCCAGCCGAACTTGCCGCCGCTGGCCGTGCCATCGGTGGTCTCACTGGTCTCGCCGTTGCCGCCGTCCGAGTACCACAGGTCATAGACCAGCCCGAGCTTACCGTAGGGCACCAGCGGGATGCCCATGGCACCCAGCTGATCGAGGCGCCACATGCCGTTCAGCGTCAGCGGGATGATGGTGAACTCGGTCTCGTCACTGCTGCGCATGGTGGTGCCGCGCACGAAGGTGTTGGCGGTGGCATTGAAGTAGCCGATCGACCCGGTGACGCCGCCCCAGCCCAGCATGCCGCGGTACAGCGCGGTGCCGATCTCGAGCGTGCTCATGACGTCGTCGTCGCTGCCGAACACGGTCTGGTAGGGCTTGCCCGTCAGCCCGGGCTCGTCGTCGACGTTGGGCTTGTAGGGGCCGAACTTGAGCTCGACGAGGAAGCGGCCGCGGGCCCAGCCGCCGCCGGGCGGTAGCGGCGGGTCGCCATAGAAGTGGCTGTCGTCGTCGGCCACAGAGGGGGGCGGCTCGGGCAGCGGGTCCTTGCCGGGCGTGGTGCTGGCCTTGGCCGAGACCTCGGTGTCGGCCTCGGCGCTGACGCCGACGTCACCGCCACCGGAGGCGTCGTCGTCCTGGGCCAAGGCGCGGCCGCCGAGACCCACGCACAGCAGCGCCACGACCAGCAGACCCCGCGCACGCCGGCGCAGCATCATCGCGGCCGCCAGAAGCACTCCCAGCACCAGCGCGGCGGTCCACGGCAACGTGCTGCGCCGTCCAGTCGAGGCGACCTCACAGCCGCCACGCTCCGCGCCGCCGGCGCCGATGTACTTCTTGTAGAAGTCATCGCCTTCCACCGGCGTGCCCGTCATGGTCGCGCTGGGCACCGAGGCGTTGCCGTTGTCGTCGATGGCGACCACGGACACGGTGTAGAGGGTTCCGTTGGTCAACCCCTTGGCCTCGGGCTCGAGGGTGGCGGTGATGTCGGAGCACACCGAGAACTCGTCGGGCGCGCTGGGATCGGCGGTGCCGCACAGCTCCTTGGTGGTCTTGAACAGCGCGGTGGACTTGGTCAGCGGGGTGCCCTTGCACAGCACCTGGTAGCCCTTGATGCCAGTGGTGTTGGCGACCTCGATGACGAGGTCGAGGTTACTGTCGCCGGCGCCGACCGACTTGAGCGTCGGCGCCTCCGGGCGTACGAAGTCGAGGTTGACGTCTTCCGAGGCCAGATTGACCTCGTACTCGGCGTCGCTGTCGACGTTGGCCAGCAGCCAGATGTTGCCCTTGGTCGCGCCGGGGTTGTCACAGCTGTTGCCCGACCCCGGCTTGATCCACTTGGAGCTCTTGATGTCGAGGTCCTGATCGGTGTCCTTGATGTCGCCGAGCAGCATGTCGCCCACGTGGACGCAGGTGTCCGGCTGCATGGTGACGTTGTCGCAGCTCTGGCCCAGCCAGATCTCGACGAACTCGTCGTCGAAGTCGTTGCTCCACACCGCCATGCCCGAGGTCTGCACGCGCAGGGTGAACGGGGTGTCGCACACGCAGCGTGCGCGGTTGAAGAACTTGTTGCGCTCGGTGGCGTCGAGGTTGGAAAACGAGGAGCCGCTCTTCTCGCTGACCTCGATGCTGAACGAGGCGTTGGTGGGGGCGGTCTGGGCCTGGGCAGCGCTGGCGCCGAGGCCGAGGAGGGTGGCCAGGGTGGCCAGCACGAGGGGACGGAGCGCGGTCATCGCGCCCCGGGGGTGCACCGCGCGTGCCCTGGGTGTCCCCAGCGATCTCGACGGCTTGCGCCGGCCAGCGGGGAGGTCGCGTTGACAGATTGACGCACCAGCGTGGGCATTGCGGCTCATCCTGTCCCAGCCGTACCACCCCCGCCAAGGGGCCGCAACAGCTTACGAGGCGCCGGCCGCGGCGCCGGTGCCCGCCGCGGGAGGCCGGGCCACGCCGACGTCGCGCACGGCGTCGGCCAGCCGGCTCAGCTCGGGGCCGCCGGTGTCAATCTCGCCGAAGCGGGCGCCCAGGTAGACCTCGGTCAGCTCGCCGAAGGCCAGCGCGCCGGGGACGCCGAGGTTGCGCAGCGCGCGCGCGAACTCGCGCGGGGTCGCCTGCGGCGCCTTGACGTGGCCGCGCCGGGCCAGGCGGTCGAGCGTGCGGGTGTACAGCGCGATGGCGGCCGCGCCGACGGTGCTCTGGCGCCGCCGCGGGGCCGGGCCGCCGGTGGGGCGCTTGCGCCGCCGCCGCCGCCAGATGATCAGCGCGACGACGCCGCCCACCACCCCGACGAAGATGGCGAGGTCCCACTTGTGCGCCGCCAGCCACTGCCGCGGGGTGCGCCACAGCTGGGCCAGGGTCGCGCGCAGCGCCTTGAGCGACAGCCACTCGCGCAGGCCGCGGAACACCGACAGCTGGCGCGACAGATCGTACTCGATGACCCACTTGAACCACTTCAGGCGCAGGGTGTCGAACCAGCGCCGCAGCTTGGCGCGCCAGCCGCCGCTGCCGCTGCCCATCTCGTCGCGGCCGTCGGCCGGCGTGGGATCGAAGGGCACCCAGCCGTGGCCGTCGATGTAGACCTCGACCCAGGAGTGCGCGTCGCCCGAGCGCACCGCGATGTAGTTGCCGTACTCGTTCCACTCGCCGCCATAGAAGCCGTTGACGCTGCGCGTGGGCACGCCGGCCGCGCGCAGCAGGATGGCCATGGCGCTGGCGAAGTACTCGCAGTGGCCCTTCTTGCGCACGAACAGGAAGTGATCGAGCGGCTCGTCGCGCTCGTCGGTGTCCATGTTGCGGGTGTAGGGGAAGCGCGCCAGGTAGCTCTCGACCGCGCGCGCCTTGGCCAGCGGGCCGCTCAGGCCGGCCGTGAGCTGGCGGCCCAGCTCCTTGACGCGCGCGGGCAGCTCGGGCGGCAGCTGCAGGTAGGGCGCGTAGCGCGGGTCGTTGGCGGCGACGTCGGGCGCGCTGCTGAGCTCGGTGTCGCGCAGCGGCTCGAGCTCGCTGAAGGCGGTGTAGATCAGCCCTGCCGAGTGCGGGATCTGGACCTCGTCGTTGAGGCCGCTGCGCAGCACCGGCATGCCGCGCAGGGTGTAGGGCTTCTGGGCCTGGAACGCGACCGGGCGGCCGGGCGCGAACAGCGCCGAGCTCTCCAGCGGCTCCAGGTAGATGCGCAGGCGCGTCGCCGCCTCGCTGCGCGCGCGCAGCTCGGGCAGCGAGACCGGCCAGCGCTGGTCGCGCAGGAACAGGTAGCCGCGGTCGTCGCGCAGCACGAGGTGGGTCGGCCAGGCCTCGCCCGAGCGCGACCAGCGTCCGTCGGCGTAGCGATCGAAGGCGACGCCGCGCCAGTGCTGCGCCGGCGCGTGCTTGCCGCGCAGCGGCCCGGGCGGCACCTCGACGCGCATGACCACCGCGGGGTTGTCCTTGATGAGGCCGTGGCCGCCCAGGCGCACCCCGTCGGAGAAGCCGGCCAGCGACAGCCCGCGCCGGCCCTGGTTGAAGAACATGCCGAAACCGACGCGCGGGAAGAACACGAACAGCAGCGCCGAGCCGAGGAAGATCCCCAGCGACACCAGCGAGGTCCCGGCCAGGAAGGCGCCGCCCACGATGCGCCGCGAGTTCAGGATGCGGGTGACCTCGACCTTCTCGGACGAGGCGTCGTCGGAGTGCTTGAGGAGGTAGTTGTCCTCCATCTCGCGGCGCAGGTGGAACAGGATGAGAGCCCAGGTCGCGAACACCACGTAGGCGGTGAAGCACACCGCGTAGGTCAGCTCGGTGTTGACCGTGGTCGCGGCCACCAGCAGGAGGAACGTGATGACGTAGATCTGCTGGTAGTCCTTGGACGCGCGCCGGTTGCACAGCTTGTTGACCAGCAGGAAGCCGAGGAAGCGGATGCCGGCAGGGACCGCGGGCTCGCCCGACAGGATCGACATCACGGTCAGCACGAACAGCGCGACGGTGGCGATGTTCCACACCACGGTCCAGCGCGCCATGGTCTCGGGGCGCACCCGCGGCGGCTCCAGCCACCACGACGCCAGCAGCAGCGGGATGGCCAGCAGGAGCAGCGGGTCGGGCTCGGCGCCCAGCGTCACCGAGCCCCAGGCCGCCAGCGCCATCAGGTAGGTCGACGTCTTGTGGATGGCGGAGAAGCGCATGGGAGGTCAGACCTCGACCACGCTGGTCATGCCGGCGGGCGGGCGCGCGGCGCCGCGGCGGCCGACGAAGATGTTCTGCGCCCGCGCCGGCGCGGCGCCCGCGAACGACACCGTGTCCGCCACCGTCGGCAGCAGGGCCAGCGCGCGCAAGAGGCGCGTCAGGTGGCCGGCGCCCTGGCCGGGGCCGACCTGCTCGCCGCGCGCGATCAGGCGCACCGCGAAGCCGCGCCCGATGTAGTGCGCCGCCAGCGAGGCCGCCATCGAGACCGCGCGCTCCAGCGCCTCGTCCTCGGCCGGGGTCGGCTTGGCGGGCAGCGCGTTGTCGAGGTGGATGACCGCCTCGCGCACGCTCTCGTCCTCGAGCTCGCGCACCATCATGCGGCCGGCGCGCGCGGTGGCGCGCCAGTGCACGTCGCGGCGGTCGTCACCGTCACGCAGCTCGCGCAGGCCGAAGAACTCGCCGCGCCGACCCAGCTGCCCGCGCGGCTCCTCGCCACGCGCCAGGGCGCCGGCGGCCGGGGCGGTGACCGCGTGCAGCGCGGGCAGCACGACGACCTCCTCGGCGTGCTCGACCAGGCGCGACTTGCGGAACAGCGCGAAGGGGAACTTGGTCGACACCTGGAAGCCCTCGAAGCGGTAGGCGCCGCGGCGCGGGATGGTGTGGCGGTACGAGGTCTGCTGCAGACGCCCCGAGGGCACCTTGAGGAAGTAGCACTTCTTGTCGATGGGCCGGCCGCCGACCAGGTCCTCGACCTCGATCGAGAAGCTGGCCAGGCGCGCCTTGTCGTTCTTGAGGCCGAGCCCCATCAGGAAGGGGCGCCCGGCGAAGATGCGCTGCGGGGCGCTGCGGCTGACGGTGAGGCCGCGCAGCGAGGCCTCCGACAGGATCCCCGAGGCCACGATGACCGACAGCATCCAGCCCAGCACCAGGTAGAGCAGGTTGTTGCCGGTGTTGATGGCGGCGATGCCCAGCGCGATGCTGATGGCGACGAAGTACTTGCCCTCGGTGGTGAAGCGCAGCCGGCGCGGCGGGCGCAGGGCGCGGCGCAGCAGGCTGCGCAGATCGCGCTTTTTCGGCGTCGGCATCAGCGCCGAGGGGCCGTGCTGGCCAGGCCCGGCGCCCGGGCTGGCGCCGTCGCGGCCGGTGGCGTTGGCGGGCCTGAGCGGAGGCCCCACCGACAGCCCGGGGCGGGGCGGGATCGAAGGCTCCAGCGTCAGCGGGCCCTGCGGCATGGCTACAGCGGGACGGGGACGCGGCCGAGGATGTCGACCAGCACGCGCTCGGCCTCGTCGCGGGTGCGGCCCAGCGAGTCCTGATGCGCGCTGAGCACCACGCGGTGCGCCAGCGCCGGCACGGCGAGCTCCTTGAAGTCGTCGGGCAGACAGAAGCTGCGGCCCTCGATGAAGGCGTGGGCCTGGGCGGCGCGGTACCAGGCCAGCGCGCCGCGGGTCGACACCCCGACCGAGAGGAAGGGCGAGCGCCGGGTCTCGCCGACGATCTGCATGGCGTAGTCGACCAGGGCGTCGTCGACGCGGACGCGCTCGACCTCGTCCTGCAGCGCCTTGAGCTGGTCGTGGTTCACGGTGGCGACCAGCTGCTCGGTGGGGTCGGCGGCGAGGCGGCTCTTGAGCACGTCGCGCTCGTCCTCGGGCGCCGGGTAGCCCATGCGGATGCGCAGCAGGAAGCGGTCCATCTGCGACTCCGGCAGCGGGTAGGTGCCGTAGTGCTCGTGCGGGTTCTGCGTCGCGATGACGAAGAAGGGCTGCTCCAGGGTGTAGGTCTTGTCGTCGACCGAGACCGCGCCGTCGCTCATGGCCTCGAGCAGGGCGGACTGGGTGCGCGGGGTGGTGCGGTTGATCTCGTCGGCCAGCACCACGTTGGCGAAGATCGGTCCGGGGCGGAACTCGAAGCGCGACTCGGCCTGCTGGAAGACGGTGACGCCCAGGATGTCCGAGGGCAGCAGATCACTGGTGAACTGGATGCGCCGGAAGGTACCGCCCAGGGTCCGGGCCAGCGAGCGCGCCAGGGTGGTCTTGCCGACGCCGGGCACGTCCTCGATGAGCAGGTGGCCACGGGCCAGGAGGGTGGTCACCGCCATGCGGATGGCGCCAGGTTTGCCGCGGATGACGCGGCTGACCTGCTCCTCCATGGCCCCGATGGTGGCCTTGACGGCCAGGTTGGGGGTGGTCTCCGGGGTCCGGGCCTTGGCCGCAGGCTGAATCATCGCTGTCGGCCATTATAGCAGGCCCCACGCGATGCAAGGGTTTGCGCTGCGTTCAGGGTGCCGCGGCGCACAGGCCGTCCAGCCAGTGCACGAAGGCGGCCTCCTGCTCGAACATGGGAAAGTGGCCGCAGCGCGGCAGGATCTCCAGCCTGGCGCCGGGGATGGCGGCCGCCAGCTCCTCGGACAGGCGGGGTGGCAAGAGCAGGTCGTCGGCGCCGCCCAGGACGTGGGCGGGCAGGCGCAGGGCGCCGAGCTGCGCGGTCAGGTCGAGGTTGGCCAGCAGGGCGAAGTCCTGGTGGCGCACCGGTCCGGCCGAGGTGAAGGCGGTGGCGCTGGCGGCGCGGCGCAGCGCGGGGTCGCACGCGGGCGAGAAGCCGAGCTCGGCCAGCCAGTCGTCGCCGCTGGGGCTGGCCACCTTGGCCAGCGTCCTTTCGCTGACGCTGAAGCGACCCGCGGTGGTGACCAGGCCGAGGCCGGCGACGCGCTCGGGCCAGGCCAGCGCGGCGGCCAGCGCGATGGCGCCACCCATGGAGTGGCCGACCAGCACCGCGCGGGTGACGCCGGCGGCGGCGCAGAACAGGCCGACGGCGTCGCGGGCCTGCTCCAGCGTGGTGAAGCTGCCCTCGGAGCGGCCGTGGCCGGGCAGATCGGGCGCCAGGGCGCGGCGGCGACGGGCCAGGCGACGCAGCGCGGGCAGCCACACCGCCCCGCTGG
This sequence comes from Polyangia bacterium, assembly GCA_044229835.1. Classification (GTDB taxonomy): domain Bacteria; phylum Myxococcota_A; class Polyangia; order Haliangiales; family JADYYK01; genus JADYYK01. The sequence continues at coordinate 14,240 of JBGASF010000171.1, forward strand.
CGCCGGCGCCATGGATGAAGACCACCGGGGTGCCGGCATGGTCGGCGCCGACGTCGCGGTAGCGAACCCGCCCGCTGTGGGTGGCCACGAACACGGTCGAGGAGTACCACGCGCGGCGGGCGGCTGTCGTGCCGCAGCGCGGGTCAGTACTCGAAGCCCGAGCCGCCGATGAACTCGCGCAGGATCGACGTCGGCGGCACGTGCTCGGGGTAGATCGCCACGAAGCGATCGCACAGCTGGCGCAGGCGGCGCGCCACCGTGCTGGAGGGGTGGCGCGGCGGCACCTCGAGCAGGTAGCGCTCGGCGTAGACCTTGAGCACGGCCAGCTCGTACACCAGCGAGCTGTCGAAGATGACGTCGGCGTGGGGCAGGAAGGGGTAGATGTGCAGGAGCTCGCCGCGGCGCACCGAGGGCCAGCGCGCGATGTTGTCGGCCGCCGAGATGGCGCGGCCGTGGCGATCGCGCACGATCCGGCGCAGCAGGCGCAGATCCTCGGGGGCGACCCGGCTCAGGCGATCGAGCGGGAGGTTGCTGACCGGATGGATGAAGATGCGGAAGACCCGGCCGGGCGGCGCGGCCTGGCCGAGCAGGCCGGGGTTCAGGCCATGGATGCCCTCCAGCAGCAGCACGTCGGCGGGCCCCAGCATGAGCGGCGCGCCACCCAGGGGCTGGCTGCGGCCATGCTTGAAGTCGTAGTGCGGCGGGGTGATCTCGGCGCCGGTCAGCAGGTCGGCCACGTCGCGCTGCAGCACCGGCAGGTCGAGCGCGCTGAGCGCCTCGTAGTCGAGCGCGCCGCTGGCGTCGACCGGGGTGCGCTCGCGATCGACGTAGTAGTCGTCCAGCGACAGCGCGCGCGGGGTCAGGCCGTTGACCTGGAGCTGCGTCATCAGGCGCTTGATGAAGGTGGTCTTGCCCGAGGACGACGGGCCCGCGATGGTGATGACGCGGACGTTGGCCTGGGCGCGGATGCCGTCGGCCAGCTGGCCGATGCGCTTCTCGTGGAAGCCCTCGGCGACGCGGATGATCTCGTTGACGCGCCCGGCGACGCAGGTGCGATCGAGCGCGCCCACCGAGGTGATGCCCAGGCTGCGCTGCCAGCGCGCGCCCTCGCGCACCATGGCGCCGTTGTAGCGCGGGGTCTGCGCCTCGATGGCCAGCTCGCTGCTGGCGTCGGCGTCGGACGCCAGCGCGGGGCCGAAGCGCAGCACGATCCCGGCGGCCTCGATGCTGAGCGAGATCCCGGCCAGCAGCCCGGCGTGGGGCAGCAGCGGGCCGGTGCGCAGCGCGCGCACGCTGCCACAGCGCACCATCGGCACGGTGCCGTCGCGCCAGCTGTCGAGCAGCGCGGCGGCGTCGTCCCAGCCGGCGTCGGCCAGCGCGGCGCGGGCCTCCTCGATGGTCCAGATCTCCTCGCTGAAGGGGGTGCGCTCGTGGCACAGCTGCTCGATGAAGTGGTTCACGCTGCTGACGAAGTCGTGGCGCTCCAGCGCGGTCGCGGCGTCGGTGGCGGCGGCGCCAAGCTCGACCTCGACGTGCTGGAAGCCCGACAGCGCCGGGCCCAGGTGGACCACGACCTCGGGGCGCACCCGCTGCGCGGCGGCCAGCACGAGGAGGCCGGCCGAGCGCTGGAACACGTCGCGCCCGTCGGGCGAGCCCAGGCTGATCGGCGCCAGCCAGGCGTCCGACGCGATCGGGGTGTCGAGCGCGACCGGGCGGCCATCCAGCAGCGCGGCCACCACGGGCTGGCCGGCGGCGTCGGCGGGCAGCAGATCGCCGACGTGGGTGCCGGTCGACACCACGC
>JBGASF010000172.1:0-15756 GCA_044229835.1 Polyangia bacterium
GCCACGGGCATCGGCTGGGTGTACGAATATGCCCTCGTCGATCGCAGCGGGAAGCACGACCTGGCCGAGCTGCGCAGCATCCAGGATTACACCCTCCGTTACGCGCTGGAGAGCGTGCCCGGCGTCTCCCAGGTCGCGGCGGTGGGTGGGTATCAGAAGCAGTATCAGATCACCGTCGATCCCGAGCGACTCCGGGCCTTCGGCGTCACCCTCGACGAGGTCAGCCGCGCCATCCGCGACTCCAACAGCGACGTCGGCGGGCGCATCATCGAGATGGCCGGGCGCGAGTACTACGTGCGCGGGCGCGGCCTCATCGAGAAGATCGGCGACCTCGAGAACGTCGCGGTGCGCAGCCGCGGGCCGGGCGGGGTGCCGCTGCTGGTGCGCGATCTCGGCAGCGTGCACATCGGGCCCGACATGCGGCGCGGCCTGCTGGAGTGGAACGGCCAGGGCGAGGCGGTGGGCGGGATCGTGGTCATGCGCCACGGCGAGAACGCGCTCGAGGTCATCGGGCGGGTCAAGCGCAAGCTGGCGGACCTGGCGCGCAGCATGCCGGCGGGGGTCGAGGTCGAGATCGCCTATGACCGGTCGGACCTGATCGGGCGCTCGATCAAGACGCTGTGGCACGCGCTGGTCGAGGAGGGCATCGTCGTCAGCCTGGTCATCATGCTGTTCCTGCTGCACTTCCGCAGCGCGCTGCTCCCGATCATGTCGCTGCCGCTGGCGGTCGCGCTGGCCTTCATCCCGATGTACCTGCTCGGCATCCCGTCGACCATCATGAGCCTGGGGGGGATCGCCATCGCCATCGGCGCCACGGTCGACGCCGAGATCGTGATGATCGAGGCCTCGCACAAGAAGCTGGAGCGCGCCGGGCCGGGCGCCGACCGGCACAAGCTGCTGGCCGAGGCCGCCAAGGAGGTCACGCCGGCGATCTTCTTCTCGCTGCTCATCATCGCGGTGGCCTTCCTGCCAGTGTTCGCGCTCAACGGGCAGGCCGGGCGGCTGTTCAAGCCGCTGGCCTACACCAAGACCTTCGTGATGCTGGCGGCGGCCGTCCTGTCGATCACGTTCGCGCCCGCGCTGCGCGACTTCCTCATCCGCGGCAAGATCTACCCCGAGCACAAGCACCCGGTGTCACGCGCCATCGTGTCCTTGTACAAGCCGTTCGTCTTCGTGGCGCTGCGCCGGCCCAAGTCGACCATCGCCATCGGCCTACTCGCCATCCTGTCGGCGGCGCCGCTGGCGGCGCGGCTGGGCAGCGAGTTCATGCCGCCGCTCGACGAGGGCGACATCCTGTACATGCCGATCACCTTCCCCAACATCTCGATCGAGGAGGCCAAGCGCCAGCTGCAGCAGCAGGACAAGCTGCTCAAGAGCTTCCCCGAGGTGGCCTCGGTGTTCGGCAAGATCGGGCGCGCCGAGAGCGCCACCGATCCGGCGCCGCTGACGATGGTGGAGACCACGGTGCGCCTGAAGCCGCGCGGCAAGTGGCGCACGGTGGCGCGCTCGCGCTGGTACTCGGGCTGGACGCCGGCGTTCGTGCAGCGCGGCCTGCGCAAGCTGTGGCCGGATCGGCGCCCGCTGACCATGAAGGAGCTCACCACCGAGATGAACCAGCACATGCAGTTCCCGGGCTGGACCAACGCCTTCACCATGCCGATCCGCACCCGCGTCGACATGCTGACCACCGGCGTGCGCACCCCGGTCGGCATCAAGATCTTCGGCAGCAACCTGGAGGAGATCGAGAAGGTCGGCATCACCCTGGAGCAGGTCATCGCGCCCATCCCCGGCACCCGCAGCGTGCTGTACGAGCGCAACCTCGGTGGCCTCTACCTCGACATCGTGCCCAAGCGCGACGCGCTGGCGCGCTATGGGCTGCGCGTGGGCGACGTGCAGCGCACCATCGAGGCCGCGGTCGGCGGGGTGCCCATCGGGGTCACCATCGAGGGCCGCAGCCGGTTCTCGATCAGCGTGCGCTATCCGCAGGATCTGCGCAGCGACGTCGATCGGCTGCGCCGGGTGCTGGTGCCGCTGCCGATGGGTGGCGGCGCGGGCGGCGGCGGCGGCGCGGGCGGGGGCGGCGGCATGGGCATGCAGGGTGGGCTGACGCCGGGGCTGCTGCCCGGGCTGGCGCCGGTGCCGGCGGGGGTGCCGGGGCCGATGCTGGCGCAGGGCATGGGGGACATGGGTGGCGGTGGTGGCGCGGCGGGGGGCGGCGGCGCGGCAGGCGGGTCGGGGCGGAGGCTGCCGGAGCTGGGGCCGATGACGGATGCCCCGCCGATGAACACCGGCATGGGCGGCGCGGGCGGCGCGATGCCGACGCTGGATCTCGGCATGCTCGGTGGCGCGGGGGGCCGGGGCGGCGCGGCTGCGGGCGCGGCGCCGGCGCAGCAGATCTTCCTGCCGCTGGGCCAGCTGGCCGACATCCGCATCGCCGGCGGGCCGCCCATGGTGCGCGACGAGGACGGCCTGCTGGTGGGCTATGTCTTCGTCGACATCGACCAGGACAAGAGCGACATCGGCGGCTACGTGAAGCACGCCAAGGCGGCGGTCGCGGCGGCCACCGCGAGCGGCAAGCTGACGCTGCCGACGGGGTCGTTCCTGAAGTGGACCGGGCAGTACGAGCAGCTGGCCGAGATGACCGCGCGCATGAAGATCGTCATCCCGATCACGCTGCTCATCATCATCGTGCTGCTGTTCCTGCACTTCAGGCACATGGTCGAGGTGCTGATCGTCCTGATGTCGATCCCGTTCGCGCTGGTGGGCAGCGTGTGGCTGCTGTGGGCGCTCGACTATCAGCTGTCGACCGCGGTGTGGGTCGGCGTCATCGCGCTGGTCGGGCTGGCGGCGCAGACCGGCATCGTGATGATCGTCTACATCGACAACGCCTACGAGCGGCGCAAGCAGGCCGGCCTCATCCGCAACCTCGACGACATCATCTGGGCCCACATGGAGGGCACCGTGATGCGGGTCAGGCCCAAGCTGATGACGGTGGCGACCATGCTGCTGGGCCTGCTGCCGCTGCTGTGGGCGGATGGCTCGGGCGCCGACGTGATGAAGCGGATCGCGGCGCCGATGGTCGGAGGCCTCGTGACCTCGGCCTTCCTGACCCTCGAGATCATCCCGGTGATCTACACCTACTGGCGCCTGGAGCAGCTGCTGTGGGAGCGCCTGGCCACGCTGTCACCGGCGCGCCTGCTGCGGCTCGAGATCTTGCGCGGCGTCATCGTGGCCGGCTTCGTGGTCGCGGTCGGGCTGGGGGTGGCGGGGATCTACACCACGCTGCCGCACCAGCTGAACCTGACCTTGCTCGCGCTCGCCGCCGTGGCCGTGGTCGGCGGCAGCGTCGCCTATGTCACCTCGCGACCCGCCGCCAAGCGGCTGGTGTGGCCTGTCCCCAGTGTCCCTGAAAGGAGCCCGACATGATCCGCATCCGTCATCTGGTCGTCATCTGCACCCTCGCGCTGGCCGTCCTGCTGGTGGGCTGCGGCAAGAAGAGCAGCAAGCCCGCGCCGTCCACGCCGACCCTGGCGCCGCGCGGCACGCCCATCGCCATCACGGTGACCCAGAAGGGCTTCGAGCCCGACCACATCCTGGTCGAGAAGGGCGTCGAGACCCAGCTGGTGTTCACCCGCAAGACCGAGGAGACCTGCGCCAAGGACGTCGTGCTGACCATCGACGCGAGCAACCAGATCCGCAAAGATCTGCCGATGAACCAGCCGGTGACGATCACCGCGACCTTCCCGGTCAGCGGCGAGCTGCGCTACGCCTGCGGCATGGACATGATCAGCGGGGTCATCACGGTGCAGTGAGCTTGCTGGCGCGGCTGCGACAAGAGCCGTCGACGTTGCACGCCGCGCCCTGCATGCGGCGGCGGCGCCACAGCATGAAGGCCACGCCGGCGGCGACGAAGAGGCCCGCGCCGATGAGCTCGGCGCCCGGGATGGCCAGGGCCGCGCCGGCGCTGGCCAGGCCGATGGCGGCCAGCAGCGGCCCCGCGGTGCAGCCCACGATGCAGCCCACGGCGCCCAGCGCCAGCAGGGCGCCGCCGCCCTTGGTCCACGATCGTCGTGCTTTCGAATCCGAAGCAGTCATCTGCGTGCGCTCCTCGTCAGGTTCGCAGCAGTAGGCAGCTGGGCGGCGCGGCGGGACTCAGGCCGTGCGCAGCCGGACCGGCAGCCAGGTCAGGAGCGCGGTCGCGCCCAGCGCGGCCAGCATCGCCAGCAGGCCGCCGAGGCCCAGGGCCAGGCAGCCCAGGGCGCCGGTCAGCGACGCCACCGTGGTCGCCGCCAGCCAGGGCGCCAGGGCGCCGGGTCGGCGCGCCGCCAGCAGGGTCACCCCGGTGCCCGCGACGGCGCCCGCGATCACACACAGCCAGCTGGCCTCGAGGCTACCCGGCGCGCAGCCGGCGCGAGCGCCCACGGCGCAGGCCAGCAGCCCGGCCGCCAGCGGCACCAGCCCCATGGCCAGGCCCTGGCGCGCCGCGACGCCGCCGCTGCGGCGCCACCAGCGCAGCGCCACCACGGTGAGCAGCAGCAGGCCGGTCACCGCGGCGCAGCTGGCGGCCTCGCTGCCGCTGCACAGGCTGCACACGCCGAGCAGCGCGGGCAGCCAGCTGATGCGCAGCGCCGCGCGCAGGCGGCCGAGCTCGTTGGCCTTGCGGGCGCGGGTGGCCAGGGCTTCGAGGTCAGTCATGGATCTTCCTCCACAGCTCTCGCAGCCGGTGCAGGGCGCGGAAGCGGCGCTTGCGGGCGGTCTCTCCAGGGTCGATGGGGCCGCCGAGCAGCACCGGCTCGAGCGCGTGCTGGTCGAGCGCGGGCAGGGCGGCGATGGCGTCGCGCAGGCGGGCGCCGAGCTGGCGCTCGATGGCGTGCTGCTCGGGGCTGGCGGCGCCGGGGTCCGGCCCGTGGTCGTCGTCCAGCGCCGCGCCGGCCTCGCGCCGACGCGCGCGCTGCTTGCGCAGGGTCAGCACCTCGTAGCTGGTGATGGTCAGCGCCCAGGCCACCCCGTCGCGGTCGCGGTCGAGGTCGACGATGCGCGAGAACACCCTGAGCAGCGCGCGCTGCGCGGCGTCGGCGGCGTCCTCGGGCGACAGCGAGCGCGCCGCGAAGGCCGAGAGCAGCGGCCACAGGCCGTCGAACACGGCCCGAAACGCCGTGCGATCACCGTCCGCGAAGCGGACCATGGCGGCGTGGATGGCGTGCCTGTCGGCCGGACTCATGAGGACGGGAGCGATGACCCTGGGCCGCAGCCCGGCGTTCCGGGACAGGAGATCGTCACGTCCCGCGCCCGAACGCGATGATGGCCATACCGGTGATGGTGACCACACCGCCGATGATGTCCCAGCGGTCGGGGCGCTGGCCGTCGACCAGCCACAGCCAGATCAGCGCGGTCGCGACATAGACGCCGCCATAGGACGCATAGGTGCGCCCGGCCGCCTGGGGGTGCAGCGTGAGCAGCCAGGCGAACAGCGCCAGGCTGAGGGCGGCCGGCGCCAGCAGCCACGCCGGGCCGTCCTTGCGCAGCCAGCGGTAGGGCAGGTAGCAACCCACGATCTCGGCGACCGCGGTCGCGACGAACAGCGCCACCGTCCTGGCCATCGACATGGCCACAGCCTAGCGCGGTTCAGCGCCGCTGCGACTGCTGCTGGTGCTGCATCCAGACGCGGGTGGCGTGCTCCTGGTGGGCGTCGTCGCTGGCCGCTGGATCGCGGGCCGCGACCAGGGTGTCGAGCAGGGCGAAGCCTGCGCCGAGGAAGCGCCGGGCGTCGGCGCCGCCGGTGATGGCGAGGCGCATGGCGGAGGGCACCCCGGGGGCGGCGGGGTCGAGCACCAGGGCGAACCGCGCCCACGGGCAACAGCGGTGCTCCTTGCTGACGAACTCGGCCAGGGCGAGGAAGCGCTGCTCGTCACCGAGGTAGTGAAACTGGTAGCCATCGGGGAGCTCGGCGCGCTGGGTCGGCCACTCGCGCAGGACGGCGGTGGCCAGCGCCAACTCCTTGGTGCGCTCGGCGGGGGTGAAGACGTAGGGATCGCAGGCGATGGGGAGCTCGGTGGTCATACCCGGTTAGGCCGCCGGCGGCGCGGCCGGGACCGCGTCAGCGCGCGATGACCCGGACCTGGATGTCGAGGGCGCTGCCGCTGCCGGCGACCCAGGCGGCCAGGAAGGCGCCCGGGCTGGGGGTCGCGACCAGGTGGTGTGAGTAGCCGGCCGCGGGCAGATCGCCGACGGGGCTGGGCGTGCCGGCGCCTAGGCGCTGCTCGACCACCGCCATGGAGGTGGTCGAGGCCTGCAGCCACAGCGCATGCAGCGCGCCGGCGTGGTCGGCGTACAGGGCGGGGAAGACGTCGGTGATGGCGGCGGCGTCGTTGCTGGTGAGGTCGGCGCCGGGGCTCCAGGTGATGCCGTCGCTGGAGGTCGCCAGGGCGACGTCGGTGGTCGTGGTCAGCCAGGGCAGGGTGGCGCTGGCGTCATAGCGGTTCCACACCAGCGTGAGGCCGGTCGGGCTGGCGAGCAGCGAGGGCAGGTGGTCCTGCTGGCCCGCGGTGGCGAGGATCTGCACCGCGGGGGTCCAGGTCGCGCCCCCGGTGGTCGAGCGCGTGGCCCACAGGCCGAAGCAGGGCTGTGGTTGCGGCCAGCAGCCGTCGCGCACGAACACGATGACCAGGGCGCCCGCGGCGGTCTCGGCGAGCTGGGGCGTCCAGTCGCTGGCGCTGCCGGTCGGGGTGGTGACGTCGACCTCGGCGCTGGCGGGCCAGCTGGTGATGCTGTCGGTGTGGCTGTAGACGATGCGCCCGCGCGAGCCCACGGTGTCGCGACGGAACCAGGCCGCGTGGATGCGGTCGCCGGCGCCCTGGGTCAGGGCGGGGAAGAAGTCGACCGCGGGGCCCGAGGTGACCTGCACCGGGGTATCGAAGCGCTGGCCGTCGCTGGTGCTGCGCAGGTAGATGTCGCCGTTGCCGGAGCGCTCGGAGAACCAGGCCACGTGCAGGCGGCCATCGCGGGTGCGCAGGATGAAGGGGTCCTCGTCCTTGCCGGGCGAGCTGTCGGACAGCAGCAGGGCGGGGCCGGGCACGAAGAGCGCGGCGTCGGGGCGGACATCGGGGCTGGCGCCGTCGGCGGGGGCGGCGTCGGCGGCGTCGGCGTCGGCGTCGGCGGCGTCGGCGTCGGCGGGCGCGGCGTCGCGGGTGCCGGCGTCGTCGTCATCGCCACAGCCGGCTGCGAGCAGTGCGAGCACCCCGATGCAGACCCACGCCCGACCCATGTCCCAGGCTACCATCGCGCCATGTCCGATGCCCCGCCTGCCGCGCTCCCCGAGGTCGATCTGATCGCCATGCTGAACGCGCACCGTGGCGGGTTCGACAGCTCGATCGGGCTGACCTACACCGCCGCGACGCCAGACCTGGTGGTCGCCGAGGTCCCGGTCACGCCCGCTCTGCTGCAGCCCTATGGGCTGGTCCACGGCGGGGTCTACTGCGCCATCGCCGAGACCGTGGCCTCCGCGGGCGCGGCCATCGACGCCATGGCGCGCGGCTGGTCCACCGTCGGGCTGGAGAACAGCACCGCCTTCGTGCACGCCATCCGCGCTGGCAAGATCATCGCGACCGCGACGCCGATGCAGAAGGGCCGCCGCACGCACATCTGGCAGGTCGCCCTGCGCGACGAGGCCGGCAAGCTCGCCGCCACCAGCCGGGTGCGCACCCTGTGCCTGGAGCCCGGCGCCGCCATCGCCGGCGAGACCGTCAAGGTCAAACCCTGACGACGAGGCAGCCGATGCGGCCCCGATTGCGTTTTAGCTGAAGCGCCTGGGGCGGAGATGCGGCCCCGATTGCGTTTCAGCTGAAGCGCCTGGCGGAGATGCGGCCCCGATTGCGTTTCAGCGGAGGCGCCTGGCGGAGATGCGGCCCCGATTGCGTTTCAGCTGAAGGATGCGGCCGAGGCGCTGCGCGGGTCGAGGGGGGGCTACAGCTCCTTCTTGGACGGGGTCGTGCGCATGGGAGGATCGCTGGGGGCGCCGGTCTGACTGCCGCTATCGGGGCCGCCGGGTGTGGCAGGTGCGGCGTCGGGGGCGGCGGCGCCGGACTTGCGGGCGCGCATGGCCTCGAAGGCGGCGCGGGCGCGCGCGTCGGCCTCTTCCTTGCTGGCGGGCTTCAGTGACACCGGCGCGGCGGGGGCGCCCGACAGCTCGGCGCCGAGGCGGGCCTGGGCGTCCAGGTTCTTGATGTGCTCGCGGGTGTGCTCGAGGGTGGCCTGCGCGGGGGTCTGGATGAAGGGGTCGGGGTTCAGGATGGCGTTGGCGGTGGCGCGCGCGACGTTGCCCTCGTGGTTGGCGGCGAGCTTGCGCAGCTCGTCCATCTCCTTGACGGCGTTCTTGAGGTCGAGGTCGGCGGCGGCCAGGTCGGTGGCGACCGACTCCATGCGGCGCTCGATCTCGGCCAGCAGGGTGGCGTCGCCGGCGGCGGCGACCTCGGCGCGGTCCTTCTCGAGCTGGGCCAGCTCGGCCTCCAGGTCCTGCTTCAGCATCAGCTTCCTGGCGGCCAGCTGCTTGTTCAGCCCCAGCGCCTTGCCCACAGCGTCCCGCGCGTCACTCATGGCACCAGGATGATCCAGCCCGCCGCGCTTGTCACGCGCCGGCTCAGGGGCCGGCGGCGACGCGGGCGCGCCAGGCGGCGTCGGCCAGCCGCGCGGTGCCATCGTTGGCGCTCAGACCACTGCGCGAGAAGGCGGCCGGCAGCCCGGGTGGATCATGGCGGAACAGCCAGACGGTGTACTCGACCGGCAGGCCGGCGGTGCGCGCGAAGAACGTGGTGACCCAGTCGCGCTGCTCGGCCTCGCTGCCGGTGTAGGGCGCCGCGGGGTCGGCGACCCAGGCGGTCTCGCTGAAGATCAGCGGGCCGGCGAAGCGCGCGCGCAGCCGGGTGTAGTAGTCGGCGGGCACGTCGGCCGGGGTCTCGTACTCGAAGTACGGGTAGGTCGTGAAGCCGGCGGCGTCCAGCTTGCCCGCGAAGTCGTCGATGAGCTGCCACTGCGCTGGCTGGGTCCAGCCGTTCTTGCGCCCGAGGCCGGCCAGGTGCTCGAGCTGGAAGGTGGTGAAGACGATGGTGCCCGGCGAGGCCGCCTTGATGGCGTCGTAGCAGGCGCGGTACTCGGACACCCAGGACGCCCACTCGGCCGGCGTATGGGCCAGGTAGTAGGTGTTGATCTCGTTGCCCAGGAACAGGTAGCGCGGGCGCACCGCGGCGGCGTAGTCGGTCACCATGGTGCGGTAGCGCATGCGCGTCTCGGCGTTGCTCCAGGTGTTGTTGCCGGGTTCCGAGGCCGAGGTCAGATCGGGCACTCCGCCGACATCCCAGCCGAAGTCGATCACGGGGGTGAAGCCGAAGGCGCTGGCCAGGCCGGGCAGCATGGCGGCGGTGCCCGGCGCGGTGCCGCCCGGCATGCCGGGGTCGCGCCAGTTCATGTGGTAGGCGATGAGCGGTCCGTAGGCGGCGTGCTCGTTGTAGAAGGCCATGATCTCGGTCGCGCCGGGGGCCGCGCCGCGCGGCGAGTAGGCCACCCCGAGCGCCCCGCGCGGACCGGCGTCGGCCAGCCGCGCGTCGGGCGGGGCGGCGTCGGGCAGGGCGGCGTCGGCCAGCGCCGCATCGAGCGCCGCGGCGTCGGGGGCCGGCCCGTCATCGTCACCGCCGCCGCACCCGGCCGCCCCCAGCCCCGACCCCAGCGCCAGCGCCGGCCCCAGCGCGGCCAGCAGCGTCCACCCGCATCGCATCCGCCCCATGCCTTCAGCATACGTCAGGGGCGCCGCGCCTCGTGCTAGCCTGCGCGCGACATGCGCGGCACCACCTGGATCTGTTTGGCGACCGTCCTGCTCCTCGCGCTCGCCGGCTGCAGCCCCGAGCGCAGCCCCGACGAGCAGGGCATCGACGCCGCCGTCGGCGGCACCGGCGATGGCGCGGTGGCGCGCCCCGACGCCACGGTGGCCACGCCGGACGCCGCGGTGTTCACCCCGCTGGACGGGATCTATGACGAGACCCTGACCCCGGTCAGCGACTCCTGCGCCACCCAGTGGACCACGCGCATGTTCGTCACCGTGGTCACCATCAGCGCCACGACGATCATGTTCTCCAACAGCGGCGGCATGTCGACGCACATGCGCACCGGCCCGATGACCTTCGCGGCAACCATCGGCTCGTCGGTGTTCATGGGCATGTTCACCACCACCGGCAGCTACGAGATCACGTCGACGTACTCGTACACCGACACCGGGCGCAGCTGCACCGCGGTGTTCCGCATCCTCGGCATCCGCAGACCCTGACGGCCCTGACGGGGTGACGCGGCCTCAGCCGTGACCCTTGACAGTCACAGGTGAATCACGCTACTCGCTGCCGGTTCTGTCGGTGGCAGGGAGAGCATGAGGGCACGGGTTGGATGGGCTGTGATCGTGATCGGCGCGCTGGCGATGCCTGCGCTGGCCGCGCCCGATACGAGCACGAGCACGAGCACGAGCGCCAGCGTGAGTGCGAGCGCGGCCGGCGCTGACACCGACTGCGACGACTGCGACGAGCAGCCGGGCGACGACGCCGACGACGCCGCCGGCGCCGACGACATCGGACCCTGGCACGGCCTGCACCTCGACGTCACCGCGACCGAGCTGTCGGGCGTCGTCGGCGAGCCCGAGGCCTACGCCAACCAGCTCTCGCTCGAGCTCGGCCCCTCGTTCGACCTCGGCCACCACCTGGGCAGCCGCTTCTGGAAGCCGCTCTCGCTGTCCGCCAGCATCGGCATCTCGGGCGAGCTCGCGGGCTCCGACCCCGCCTTCCGCGGCCCGCAGTTCCCGTCGTCCGCGCTGCGCAGCGACGCCCCCGAGGCGGTGGTCATCGACCAGACCGCCGCCGCGCGCTCGACCTCGGGCGCCGAGCGCGACCTGCGCCTGTCGGATCTGACCCTGACCTTCAGCCACCCCAGCGTCGCCCACCTGCCCGGGCGCCTCACCCTGGGCGCTGGCGCCCGCTTCATCCTGCCGACCTCGCGCGCCTCCTTCAACGACGGCCTGTACACCGCGGCCTCGCTGTCGGCCTCGCTGTCGCGCATCTTCGGTCGCCTCACCGTGCGCCTGCGCGAGCGCGCCACCAAGTACCTCTATGACGCCGACACCTCGCCGATCCAGCCGCTCGGCGGCACCGTCGTCGTCTCTGGCCTCGAGGTCAGCCCCGAGAGCTTCGCGCACGACGGCGCCATGACGCCCAGCTTTGGCTTCACCACCGGCCTCGACCTCGAGGTCGCGCTGCCCCACGATCTCAGCGCCTCGGCCGGCTACGACCTGGTCAACACCTTCTCGCACGTGCCCGACGGCTGCAGCGTGCCCGGCCTGCCCACCGCCGACGCCTGCGCCGACGGCTCGCTCATCCACGAGGTCCGCCGCGGTCGCCATGACGCCGGCAGCTTCAGCCTGGGCCTGGCGTGGCAGGCGCGCCCGTCGCTGTCGCTCAGCCTCGATCTCGAGACCTACCAGCCGGTGCGCCACCCCAATGGCGACCTGGCCAATCCCTTCCTGCGCGTCAGCCGCGACAACTACAGCGCGCTCTCGCTGTCCGCCACCGTCAGCATCGACGAACTCACCAGGGGCTCCAAATGAAGCGCTCAGCACTCGCACTCGCCACCCTTCTTCTGGCTACCAGCTGTGCCGACAATGTCGCGCCGCGCAGCACCATCCAGGAGGGCGCCATCGCCAAGAGCGATCTCGCCGGCACCTGGTACTTCCGGCAGACCGTGGTCGGCGTCCCGTTCACCACCGGCTTCACCTTCATCGGTGAGCAGGGTGACAACGAGATGGAGAAGATCGTCTGGGACATCCAGGAGAACGTGCTGACCGCGCGCCGCGCCTACGAGTTCGTGCGCGGCTCCGAGAAGGGCGAGCCTTCACAGGGTGTCAATTACCTGGGCGCTCCCGTGGCGGCGTATCGCATCGAGTCGCACTTCGACATCGCGCGCGAGTACAACGCGTCGACCGGCGAGGAGTACAACAAGATCGTCGAGAACACCGACCGCAAGTGGTACGAGCGCAAGTTCCTGCGCGTCGACTGGTCGGAGAACCTGGTCACCAACTTCGAGTTCCTGGCCGACTGGGGCCACTCCGCGCTGGGCGCCATCAAGCAGGATCCGGTGCCCTACTACGTCAGCGACCCCGCCGACCCCGACCACTGGCGCCTGGAGCGCGCCACCCCGACCAGCCAGGCCGACTACCTCGAGGTCACCAGCAAGATCGTCGCCTCGCCCGAGACCGTCGACTTCTACGACTTCGCCAACGTCCCGGTGTGCTTCCTGTCGTACGCCACCCAGGACTGCGCCAGCCAGATCATCAAGCTGCGCTCGTCGTTCCTGCGCACGGCTCCGCGCAACTACGACGCCCTGGCCTACGACGACCACATGATGGAGCGCTTCGGCTACTTCACCACCGAGCGCACCAGCTACAACCGCCAGTACGGCCAGACCGAGACCGGCCGCGTCCGCCTCATCAACCGCTTCGACATCTGGCGCAAGAGCCTGTCGACCACGCGCTGCTCGTCGAACGCCGACTGCGGCACCCAGGCCGGCGAGCGCTGCAACCTGGAGGCCGAGGGCACCATCATCGACAGCGCCACCGGCGCCGCCAAGGGGCTGTGCACCATCCCGTACGCCTACCGCAACCTCACTGACCCGCTGGACGCCGCCAGCGCCGACCTCGGCCCGCGGCCCATCGTCTACTACCTCAACGACAGCTTCCCGGCCGCCATGGTGCCGTCGGCCAAGCTGATGGCCGCGCAGTATGACAACACCCTCAAGGCGACCTACAAGACGCTGACCGGCAAGGACGCCAGCGCCCCCATCTTCCAGCTCTGCGAGCACAACCCGGTGGTCGCCGGCGATCCCGCCGCGTGCGGCCCGGTCGGCACCCACGCCCGCATCGGCGACATCCGCTACAGCATGCTGTACTGGGTCGACGAGCCCAACAACGGCGGTCTGCTCGGCTACGGCCCCAGCAACCACGATCCCGAGACCGGCGAGACCATCTCGGCCACCGCCTTCGTGTACGGCGCCGGGATCGACGAGTACTCGGCGCAGGCGCGCGACATCGTGCGCCTGGTCAACGGCGACACCGCCGCGACCAACTTCGTCAAGGGCGTCGATGTCTCGGCCTGGGTCGCCTCCAACCGCGAAGGCCTGCGCAGCAAGACCTTCGATCAGAGCCAGGTCGCCGCCATGGCCAGCGCGATGGACTTCTCGTGGACCGCCGGCCTGCCGCGCATCCCGGCCATCCGCAAGGCCGACGTGCGCAGCCTGGCCAGGATGCAGCGCGCGCGCTCGTCGGCGCTGGCGCAGTCGTCGATCCTGGGGGCCGATCCGGGCATCACCGCGCGCCGCCTGGCCCCGCTGAAGGGCAGCGCGCTGGAGCAGCGCATGATCACCGGCGACGTCCTGCTGGCGCGCGGCCTCGATCCACGCACCGACGCCGCCCGCGTCGACGTCAGCAAGGTGCAGCCGCTCAGCCTGATGAACCCGGAGCGCGCCCGCGCCATGAAGGCGTTCCGCCGCCACCTGGGCGCGCGCGGCGCCGACCTCAAGGCGACGTTCGATGACGCCGTGCTGGGCCTGGCAATGCAGCAGAAGGGCAAGAACCCCGAGGACGTCTGGCGCGCGCTGCGCACCGAGATCTTCCGCTCCACCGCGGAGCACGAGATCGGCCACACCATGGGGCTGCGCCACAACTTCGCGGGCTCGTTCGACGCCATGAACTATCCCAAGACGTACTGGGATCTGCGCAAGGCCGGTGGCGCGCCGGGCCCGCGCTACGTCGATCCCGAGACCCCCGCCGAGCTGACCGGCGTGATGTCGCCGTCCGGCCTGCAGGCCGGGATCTCGTCGTTCCAGACCTCGTCGGTGATGGACTACGGCGCCAAGTTCAACTCCGACATCCAGGGCCTCGGCCGCTATGACGTCGCCGCGCTGAAGTTCGGCTATGGCCAGACCGTCGAGGTCTTCAACAACGTCAGCGACACCTACCTCATCGGCGCGCTGCAGGCGACCGTCACCTTCGGCATGCCGCTGCCGCTGCTGGTCGGCTGCGCCGGCAACGACTTCATCAGCGTGCACTACACCAAGCTGCCCTCGCTGGTGGATCTCGACGACCGCAAGGACGTGCCGTTCTCGGACATCTCGCGCGCGGTGCACCGGCGCGACTGCGCCTATCCCGACGAGGTCGATCGCGACAAGGACCTCAAGCTGGTGGTGCCGTACCGCTTCTGCTCCGACGAGTTCGAGAGCGCGTCGCCCGACTGCCTGGCCTTCGACCGCGGGGCGGACATCTACGAGACCTCGCAGAACGCCATCGAGACCTACCAGAACTATTACATCTTCAACAACTTCCGCCGCGACCGGCTGGGCTTCTCGCCGGAGTACTACATCGACGACATCTACTGGCGCTACCTCGACCCGCTGCGCAGCGCGATGCAGTTCTACGTGCTGTTCCGCAGCGACTATGCCAGCGCCATCCCGGACGACGGCACGCCGACCAACTTCTGGCGCTCGCCCGACGGCTGGGGCCCCTACACGGTGGCGGTCGATCAGGGCTTCAACCAGCTGGGGCGGATCTTGACCGCGCCCGAGCCGGGCCCGTACTACCGCTACACCCAGAGCGACGGTCGCGACGCCTACCAGGCCGACGACTATGGCGAGGGCCGCCCCGCCTTCACGGTCGACATCCCGACCGGGCGCTTCCTCAACACCGAGTGGGACTATGACTCGGGCTACTACTGGGACGAGCGCATCACCCACATCGGGACCTTCCTCGACAAGGTCGCCGCGCTGGAGCTGATGACCGATCCCGAGACCCACTTCCTGTCGCGCGACGAGTCGGCCGACGTGCGCCAGTACGCCATCAACTACTGGCGGATCTACGCCTCGCAGATGACCAGCGTGTGGGGCGCCGTGATGAGCGACCGCTGGGATCGCCTGGCGCCGTACTTCGACGGCACCAAGGTGGTGGAGCGGCCCATCTCGCAGCCCATCCCGGTGCTGACCGGGACCCAGCTGCCGCTGGATCCGCAGGTCGGCTTCTCGGTCGAGCTGTGGGCGGCCGCGCTGGGCGTGGCGCTGATCCCGGCCAGCTTCGACCAGACCTTCGTCGACCAGACCCGGATCTTCCTGCAGGGCAGCGGGCAGGCCATCGACACCACGCGCCCGACCATCACCTTCAACTACTTCAAGAGCGGGCGCACGTATGTGGCCAACTCGTACCGCCAGGGCGCGGTGGAGACCGGGATCGCGGCGCGCATGCTGCTGCGCGCGCAGGAGCTGGCCGCGCTGGTGGTGCCGACCGATCCGGCGACCGCGCAGGCGCTGGAGGACTATGTGCAGATCATCGAGGTCATGCGTGCGCTGACGGTGGCGTATGCGGACGCGCTGTCGGGGTAGTTCAGCTGCTACTTGACACCTTTCGCTATAGCGGACATCATTTCTGCTGTAGCGAAATGACGCCGTATCATCACATGTGCTGTTGTCGCCGCGCGCCGGGCCTGGGGCCTCGGGGCGTGGTGCAGCGCAGGGAGTCGTAGCCGCAGCCACACATAGACGCAGTCACCGAGTCAGTCCACCTGGGCCCGCCGCGCATGTCGCCGGCGGGCTCTTTCGTTTTCGGCGTGAGCCGGGAGGAGAGCCAGATGAAAAGGATCGCGATTGTCGGAGGTATCGAGCGCAACCAGGGGCTGTACGAGAGGATCGCTG
>JBGASF010000173.1:0-15625 GCA_044229835.1 Polyangia bacterium
ACGCCTGGGGCGCTGTGCGGGCCGGCGGGGCCCCCCCGCCGGCGGCGGCGGCCGGCCGCGCCGCGCCAGGGCCTGGCGCGCCACGGTGCGGGTGTCGCTGTCCACGAGGTCGGCGCCGCCGGGGTCCCAGGTCGGGCTCGGTGGCCGGCGGGCGCTCGCGTGCAGCAGCCGGGACAGCTCG
Source organism: Polyangia bacterium (assembly GCA_044229835.1). Taxonomy (GTDB): domain Bacteria; phylum Myxococcota_A; class Polyangia; order Haliangiales; family JADYYK01; genus JADYYK01. The sequence continues at coordinate 182 of JBGASF010000173.1, forward strand.
GCCACGCGCGCCGGCTGCGCCAGCTCGGCGGCCAGCGCCTGGCGCACCGGGGCAGGGATGTGCGCCACGTCGAAGCTCGACAGGTTGCCGAGCCCGATGTTGACCAGCAGCGCCGCCGCCGCCAGGCGCACCCGCGGCGCGCGGTGCTCGAGCAGCCCGGCGCGCAGGGCGTCCCAGCCGGCGCGAAGCGCGAAGTGGCTGCACAGCGCCTCGACGGCGTGGGCCTGCAGGTGAAGTGCCGGCCGGCGTCGCCGCAGCAGGGCGACCAGATCGGCGATGCCGCGGTCGTAGCGCGCGGCCAGCGCGTCGAGCTCGCGCTGCGCCCGGGCACGCTCGGGGTCGTCGTCAGCTGTCGGCCCCGTCGCAGCGCCCAGCTGCGCGGCGTCGCCGTCGCCGTCGCCGTCGAGGAACGCCCGCGAGAACTGCCTGACGCCCAGCGGCGCCGCGCCCCCCGCGAGGACGCGCTGGAGGTACGCCTGCGCAGCCACCGGGCCGTAGCGCCGCACCGTGACGTCGGTGCTCTCCTGGGTGCAGATGTCGCGCTCCTGGTGCTCGTAGCCGTGGAAGTAGTCGGTCGCGCAGCGCGGACACCTCAGGAGCTGGCTGCCACCGAGTGTGACCACCGCCACCAGCTGGTCGACCTCGGCGGGCAGGCGCGGGCTGGCACCTCCGGTGCTGCTCGCGATCAGCTTGAACGGCAGCGCGGCGCACAGCGCGCAGTCGCCACAGCTGATGATGCCGGCCATGCCCGATTGTGCCTGCAGCCCCGCCGCCGCGGCTTGATAGAGTGACGGGATAGCTTGGCCTCGAGGAGACCACCGATGACCTTCCGCCGCGCGCTGCTGCCAGCGCTCTTGCTGCCCCTCGCCCTGGTTGCCAGCGGCTGCGGGGGGGATGACGACGACACCCAGCTCGTCCCCGACGGCGGGCCCGACGCCACGGTCGACGCCACGGTCGACGCCGGTCCGCCGCGCGAGATCTGCGTACTGGCGGCGCACTCCGTGGTGGTGCTGGACGGCACCCAGAGCGGCCGGGTCACGCCGCTGCGGCGCCTCGGCAGCACCACCGCGGGCGAGTGGTTCGCCGACCCGCGCGCCCTGGTGGTCGACTCCGTGCATGACGAGCTCCTGGTGTCGGGACCCACCATGATCGCCGCGTATGCGCGCACCGCCAGCGGCGCCGCGCTCCCGCTGCGCACCCAGCCCGGGGTCGGCAGCCGGCGTGGCCAGCTGGCGCTCGATGCCGCCCGCGACGAGCTCTTCACCCTGACCAGCCCCACCATCACGGTGGTGTCGCGGACGACCGGCGCCACGCTGCGCGCGCTGACCGTGCAGGGCACCACTGCCACGGGCCCGAGCGCGCTGGCCGCCCTCGCGCTGGACGGCGGCCACGACGAACTGGTGGTCTCCAGCATCGACGGTCTGCGCGTGGTCCCGCGCACCGCCACGGGCACCACCGCGGCGGCGCGCACCCTGACCCTGCGCGCCGGCCTGTCCGGCGGCACGGTCGCCCTCGACCTCGAGCACGACGACCTCTACGTGATGGTGACCACCCCCGACCTCGAGCCGGTCCCCCACCTGCTCGCCTTCCCGCGCACCGCGAGCGGCACCACCGCGGCGGCCAGCGAGCTGTCCGCCTTCATGCGTCGCATCTTCGCGGTCGACTCCGTGCGCGGCGAGATCTACCTCCTCGGCGGCGGCAAGCTCGAGGTCCATCCGCTGCGGCCCACCGGGGCCAGCCCGCCGCCCCGGCGCGTCCTCGAGGCCGACGATCTGGTCGGCGCCATCGATCTCGCGGTCTGCCCGGTGCACTAGGCCCACCACCCCGAGGCGACCCCTCGCAGCGGCCCCGGGCCCCCGTTCAAAAGATGCTAAGATTCTGCGCGTGCGAACCCTGCGCATGGCCTTGGCGTCACTGCTGGTCGTCGCCAGCGCCCATGGCTGTGACTGGGTCGAGGGTTCGGGGGGGCGCTCGTCGGTGCGCGCGGCGGGTGACGCCCAGACCCTGCTGGTGGGGCGCCCGGCCGACGTCATCGGCCTCGACCCGGCGCGGCGCTCCGACAACGAGTCGATCGAGGTCACCGAGCAGGTCTTCGAGCACCTGGTGCGCTTCAAGCGCGACTCCAACGAGATCGAGCCCGACCTGGCCACCCACTGGGAGGTCGCCGACTCGGGCCGCCAGTGGACCTTCCACCTGCGCGACGGCGTGCGCTTCCATGACGGCACCGCGCTCGACGCCGACGCCGTGGTGTTCTCGTTCGAGCGCCAGATGCGCGAGGATCACCCGTACTTCTCGCCCGACTACTCGTACTGGCACTCGACCTACGCCAACATCCTGCGCATCGAGAAGCTCGATCGCCTGACCGTCCGCCTCGAGATCGAGAAGGGCTACGCGCCGTTCCTGGCCAACCTGGCCATGTTCCCGGCCTCCATCGTGTCACCGTCGGCGATGAAGCGCCTCGGGCTGGCCGGCTTCGAGCGCGCGCCGGTGGGCACCGGCCCGTTCCGCTTCGTGACCTGGCTGCCGGGCGATCGCGTGGTGCTGGAGCGGAACGACAACTACTGGGGCGGCGCGCCGCTGCTCAAGCGGCTGGTCTTCCGCGTGCTGCCCGATCCGCGCCAGCGCCTCAAGGCGCTGGAGTCGGGCGCCCTCGACGTGGCCTACAACATCCTGCCCGAGGAGCTGCAGTTCGTCTCGCTGCATCCCGATCTGCGCCTGCTGCACATCCCGGGCAACAACGTGGCCTACCTGGCCATGAACACGCAGCACCCGCCGTTCGACGACGTCGTGGTGCGGCGCGCCGTCAACCGCGCCATCCACAAGAACCCCATCGTGCGCCTGATCTACCAGGGCAACGGGCGCATCGCCTACGGCCCGCTGCCGCCCGGCATGCTGGGCGACCGCGGTGCGGTGGAGGACTACCCCTACGACCCCGCGCGCGCCGCCGCCGAGCTGGCCTCGGTCAACTTCGACTTCAGCAAGCACTTCCGCCTCTACGTCATGAACACGCCGCGGCCCTACCTGCCCAACCCGACCCAGGTCGCGCGCGTGATGCGGCGCCAGCTGGCCGAGATCGGCGTGCAGCTCGACATCGTCGAGAACAACATGGAAGAGCACCTGCGCGCGACGCAGAACGGCGAGCACGATCTGTGTCTGCTGGGCTGGTCGGGCGACAACGGCGATCCCGACAACTTCATGTACGTGCTGCTGTCCTCGGCCAACGCGGTGCCGGGCTCGGCGCGCAACGTGGCCTTCCTGCAGAACCCCGGCCTCGACGGGCTGCTGACCTGGGCCCAGACCACCAACGTGCTCGAGGAGCGCGCCGGCTACTACCGCCTGGCCCAGGAGATCGTCGCCCGCGAGGCGCCCTGGGTGCCGCTGGCGCACAGCGAGGTCGCCATCGCGACGCGCAACGACGTCGAGGGCGTCAAGCTGCACCCGTCGACCATCGTGTACTACCGCGACGTGTGGTTGAACAGATGACGCGGCGCTGGCTGACGACACAGCACCAGCCCTCGAGTGCGCCATCTTGCTGAGGTGGCTCAAGCTCCGGCACAAGCTGGCCATCTCGCTGTCGCTGGCGGCGCTGCTGCCGGTCGTGCTGGCGGCGACCGTCGCCGTGCGCCTGGTCCTCCGAGGCTTGGAGGAGGGCCTGCGCGAGCAGACCGCGCGCTCGCTCTCGGTCGCGGTCAACCTGGTGCTGCGCCAGGTCCAGACCATCGGCGGCCACGCGGTGCGGCTGGGGCGCTCGGGTGATCTCGGCCGCGCCGCCGGCGCGCGCGACCCCGCGCTGGTGCGCGAGATCCTGGTCCGCGAGGAGCCCAGCCTGCCCTCGGGTCTGGTCGAGGTCACCGACGCCGACGGCACCCTGCTGGCGCGGGTCGAGATCGGGCGCGACCACGCCCGCTTCGCCGGCTTCGAGACCCCGCCCGCCAGCACCACCGACGGCCCCATCGCCACCGCGCGCAACTTCGAGCAGCGCGTCACCCTGGAGGTCGCCGAGCGCATGGTCGTGCCGCGCGGCGCCGCCCTGCCTGGCGCGGGCCAAGGACAGGGTGAGACCCCGGTGCCCGAGCGCGAGACCCGCCTCATCATCCGCGCCTCGGCCCCGGTCATCGACGACACCTTCGCGCTGCGGGGCACCGTGGTCTTCACGGTGCCGCTCGACGGCGACTTCGCCGACGGCATCAAGGGCGCCCTCGGCCTCGACGTGCTCATCCACGCCATCCCGACCAGCGCCGGCCGCGCCCCCGAGGCGCGCGCCGCGGCGTCGTCGTTCCTGGCCCGCGACGGCGTGCGGCTGTCCGGCATCACGCCGCCCCGGCAGACCGTGCGCGACGTCATCTCGGGCGGCGTGCGCATCGCCAAGGAGGAGATCGGCGACCTCGAGTACACCGTGGGCTATGCGCCGCTCAAGGACCTCAAGGAGCGCCGCGTCGGCATGATCGGCGTTGCGGTCGGTCGCGGCGCCCTGGTGCGCGCCAAGTCGGCGGCGGCGCGCTCGCTGGTGCTGGGCGCGGCGGGCGCCTTCGTGTTCGCGCTCGCGCTGGCGGGCCTGCTGTCGCGGCGCCTGACCCGGCCCATCGCCCGCCTGCACGAGGGCGCGGTCGCCGTCGCCCGCGGCGACCTCGACTACCGGCTCAGGGTCGACGAGGGCGACGAGATCGGCGACCTGGCGCGCGCCTTCTCCCAGATGACGACGTCACTGAAGGAAAACCAGCAGCGCCTGGCCGCGCGCGTGCGGGAGCTCGAGACCCTGCACGAGGTCGGGCGCGCGGTGTCCTCGACCCTGGGCCTGGACGACGTGCTCTACAAGATCGTGACCGGCGTGCGCCTGATCAGCGACGGCGAGCTGTGCGCCATCTGGCTGGCCGAGTAGCCCAGCACCGCCACCCGCAAGGTCGACGCCGCCAGCTCGCTGCCCGGGGTCAAGATGGGCACCCTGTCGGGCAGCATGCCGGCGGTGTTGCCCGGCGAGCCCGACCGCCTCACCGTGCGCGCCGCGGTGGCGCGCAGCCACCCGCGCGGGCCCGACACCGGCGGCGCCTCGGTGCGCGCGCGCGGCCTGGAGAGCGCGGCGCTGTCGGCGGCGGCCTCGAAGAAGACGCTGCGCATCGTCGACCTGGCCGCAGACCCGCTGCACGGCGGCGCCGCCCGCGCGGCCAGCCTGGGCGGCTCGGCGCTGGCCATCCCGCTGCTGCTCAAGCAGCGCGTGCTCGGTGTGCTGGTGGTCGCGCGCAGCGCCGGCGCCCCCGCGCTGTCGCAGGACGACGAGGGGCTGGTGTCGACCTTCGCGACCCAGGCCGCCGCCGCCATCGAGAACGCCCGCCTCTACGAGGAGGTCACCGCGTTCTCAGGGGAGCTGGAGGAGAAGGTCAAGCAGCGCACCCACGAGCTGACGCGCACCAACGAGGAGCTCGGGCGCGCCCTCGAGCAGCTCAAGGAGGCGCAGTCGCAGCTGGTGCTGTCGGAGCGCATGGCGGGCCTGGGCACCCTGGTGGCCGGCGTGGCGCACGAGATCAACTCACCCAGCGCGGCGATCCGCGGCGCTGCCGATACCATGACGCACAACGTGTCGCGCCTGCTCGAGCGCGCGCGAGAGATCGGCGAGCTGCCGGTGCCGCCCGAGCTGCGCGGCCGCTTCTTCGGCCTGCTGGCCAACTACGTCCCCGGCATGGTGGAGGCGCAGCGCAAGATGGCGACCCCGACCGAGGTGCGCCGCATCACCAAGGAGCTGACCACCCAGGCGCTGGCGGCGGGCGTGACGGCGACCGAGGCCACCGCGGTGGCGCGCACCCTGGCCGAGATCGGCGCCCCTGAACTGCTGGAGCCGCTGACGGCGTTCCGTGCGTATGGCCTGCTGCCCTTCGTCGGCTATCTCGAGGAGTACGTCTACCTGATGCGCAACGCCGCCTCGGTCGGGACCGCGATCAAGTCGATCTCGCGGATCGTGGGTGCGCTGAAGTCGTACACGCACCTCGATCAGGCCAAGATCGAGATGGTCGACATCCGCGACGGCATCGAAAACACCCTCGTCATCCTGCACCACGAGCTCAAGTATGGTATTGTCGTCAAACGGAACTTCGCGCAGCTGCCCGCGATCCCTGTCTATGTCGATGAGCTCAACCAGGTCTGGACGAACCTCATCCACAACGCAGTGCAAGCCCTCGCAGGACGAGGAGAGATCGTGATCGAGACGGTGGGCCCCCAAGGGGTTGGTGACGGCCAGGGTGGGTTGAACGAGGTGGCGGTGCACATCATCGACAACGGGCCCGGCATCCCGGAGGCGGTGTTGCCGCGGATCTTCGAGCCCTTCTTCACCACCAAGCCCAAGGGCGAAGGCACCGGCCTCGGTCTCGGCATCGTCAAGAAGATCGTGGACAAGCATGGCGGACGCATCGAGGTCGATTCGGTCCCCGGCCGCACCTGTTTCACGGTACGGCTGCCGGTCGACGGTCCACCGGAGCGTCGCTCCAGCCGCCAGTCGGGCGTGTTCCCGAAGTTCGTCCCACCCAAGGCAGCCCCTGAGCCCGCAGGCAGTATCAAAGGGACGCGGCCGTGAGCCCGCAAGCGATGAGTGACGTCACCCGCCCCGACTGGAAGCCGCACATCCTCTGTGTCGATGACGAGGAGGGCATCCTTTCGGCGTTGCGCCAGCAGCTGTCGGCCCGCTTCGGACGCGAGTCCTACATCGAGGTCGCGCAGAGCGCGCACGACGCCCTGGAGCTGATGGACGAGCTGCAGCGCGAGGGCGAGGACCTCGCCGTCGTCATCGCCGACCAGATCATGCCGGGCATGAAGGGCGTCGAGTTCCTCGAGGAGGTCAACCGGCGCTCGCCGCAGACCACCAAGATCCTGCTCACCGGCCAGGCCGGCCTCGACGCCGTGGTCAGCGCCATCAACCGCGCCGCGCTCAACCACTACATCCCCAAGCCGTGGGACGAGCCCGATCTGCGCCTCGCCGTCGAGGGCCTGCTCAAGCAGTACAAGCTGTCGATGGAGAACGGCCAGCTGGTCGAGGACCTCAAGAGCAAGAACCAGGAGCTCGGGGCGCTCAACCAGTCGCTGGAGTCCAAGGTCGTCGAGCGCACCCGCGAGCTGGCCGAGGCCAACACCCGGCTGGCCCAGCTGGCGGTCACCGACGGCCTCACCGGCCTGTACAACCATCGCCACTTCCACGAGCGGCTGGCGCTCGAGGCCGAGCGCTCCGCGCGCAGCGGGCTGCCGCTGGCGCTGTTCATGATCGACGTCGATCACTTCAAGAAGTACAACGACCGCCACGGCCACCCCGCGGGTGACGAGGTGCTGCGCGGCGTCGCCCGGCTGCTCAGCGAGGGGCGGCGCGCCAACGATCTGGTGGCGCGCTACGGCGGCGAGGAGTTCGCCGTGGTGCTGGTCGATACCCCCAAGCTGGTGGCCGCGCAGGTGGCCGAGAAGCTGCGCCAGCGCATCGAGCAGTTCCCGTTCCTGCACCGCGACACCCAGCCCGGCGGTCGGGTCACGGTGTCGATCGGGGTCGCGGCGCTGCCCGATGACGCGGCCGACGCCGAGGCGCTGGTCAGGACGGCGGACGCCTCGCTGTACCGGGCCAAGTCGGGCGGTCGCAACGCCGTGGTGCTGGCCGGCTAGCTTGCGGCGCCTCGTGGCGGTGGCCGCGGGGGTGATCGCGGTGGGGCTGGTCATGGTGGTGGTGGGGGCGCTGCTGCCCTGGGTGGTGGTCGAGCGCGCGGGGGGCGGGAGGCAGGCGTTCTCGGGGCTGCAGGGCAGCGGGGTGCTGACCCTGGGGGCGGGACTGTTTGCGATGGTGTCGGGGCTGTGGGCCTGGCGCACGAGCACGAGCACGGGCACGGGGATGGTCCTCTCCCTGCTCGCGCTGGGGGTGTGCGGCTACGAGTGGCGCGCCGCGCGCACCCTGGCCATCGGCCCCTGGGGCGACGTCTGGCGCTTCGGGCCCGGCTACTGGCTCACGGCCATCGGCGCGCTCGCCGCCGCGCTGGGGTTCGCAGTAGTATTCGGCGCCGCGCGCGTGCGGCGCAGGTGAGGTCGCCGTGGACACAAGCATCGACATCGGGGTCCTGGGAGCTGGCTCGTTCGGCACCGCGCTGGCCAAGCTGCTGGCCGACAAGGGCCACACCGTCACCATGTGGACGCGCGGCGAGGCGGCCGCCAGGGCGATGCAGGACAGCCGCGAGAACACGCGCTACCTGCCCGGCGCGCGGCTGCCCGACAACCTGCGCGTGACCCACGACCTCGGCGACGCCATCGCCGGGCGCCCGCTGGTGCTCACCGTGGCGCCCTCGCACGCCACCCGCGAGACGCTGCGCGCCGCGCGCGCACACTTCGGCGACGCCACCATCGTGGTCAGCGCCTCCAAGGGGATCGAGAACGAGTCGCTGGCCACCATGGACGAGGTGCTGGCCGCCGAGCTGCCGCCCGGGCCGGCCGCGCGCACCGCCTTCCTGTCGGGCCCCAGCTTCGCCAAGGAGGTCGCGGCAGGCCTGCCCACCGCGGTGGTCGCCGCCGCGCGCGACGCCGCCGTGGCGGCCGCGGTGCAGGCCGCCTTCGCCACCGACCGCATGCGCGTGTACACCGAGACCGACGTCATCGGCGTCGAGCTCGGCGGCGCGCTCAAGAACGTCATCGCCATCGCCGCCGGCATGGGCGACGGCCTGGGCTTCGGCCACAACACGCGCGCCGCCGTGATCACGCGCGGCCTGGCCGAGATCTCGCGCCTGGGCGTGCGCATGGGCGCCTCGCCGCTGACCTTCATGGGGCTGGCGGGCATGGGCGATCTGGTGCTGACCTGCACCGGCGATCTGTCGCGCAACCGCAGCGTCGGCCTGGCCCTGGGGCGCGGTCAGACCCTGAGCCAGATCCTGGCCGACATGAAGGGCCAGGTCGCCGAGGGCGTCAAGACCACGCGCTCGGCGCGCGATCTGGCGCGCAAGCTGGGCGTCGAGATGCCCATCACCGAGGCCATGTATGCTGTGCTGTATGAAGATCGCCCCGCGCGCCAGGCCGTGTCCGACCTCATGGGTCGCGCGCAGAAGCATGAGCGCGCGTAGCCTCCGCGGCCTGTGTCACGCCGGCCTGCTGTTGCTCGCCAGCACGCTGGCGCTGGCGGGCGCCGGCTGTGGCGGCGGCGGCGACAGCGGTGGCAAGGACGCCTTCGTGGGTCCGCCCTGGCCCACCGTGATGCCGGTGCTGTCGACCGATCCGCCGCTGCGCGGCCTGATCCACGCCCGCGGCGTCATCCACCTGCACTCGCCGTACTCGCACGACGCCTGCGACGGCAACGGCCTGCCCGACGGCGGCAGCGGCATCAACGAGGTCTGCCTGGCGCGCTTCCGCGCCGCCATCTGTGACGATCGGCTCGACTTCGCGATGCTGACCGATCACAAGACCAGCTTCGCGTACTTCCCGTTCGACAAGCTGCTCCTGCTCGACGCCGCCGCGGGGGACACCGCGATCATGAAGGACGGCAGCCCGATGGCCAACCAGATGGCCTGCCCGGGCACCAGCTTCAAGCCGCTGCTCATGGTCGGCCACGAGGATCGCCTGATGCCGGTGGGCCTGGAGAAGCACGCCGTCGACGCCGCCGGCTCCGACGCCAACGAGCAGTTCTACGCCCGCGAGGATCTGGCCCAGGCCATGACCTACCAGCAGCTCGGCGCCCAGGTCCTCATCCCGCACACCGAGTCGCGCTCGCTCGAGACGCTGCGCATGCTGGCGCCCGCGCTGGCGGGGATCGAGGTCTTCAGCCTGCACGCCATGATGGACGGGCGCCTGCGCTCCGAGTTTCTGGGCCTCGACCAGGCCGGCGCGGTGCGCGCCTTCGCGCAGTTCAGCCAGGAGGCCGGCGCCGCGCCCGATCTGGCCTTCCTGCCGGCGTTTTCGCCCAACGACAACGACCTCGGCAAGTGGGCCGCGCTGACCGCCGAGGGCATCAAGCTGGCCGGCGTCTCGGGCTGCGACGCGCACGAGAACGTGGCCGCCATCAAGCTGTCCGACGGCGACCGCGTCGACAGCTACCGGCGCATGATCCGCTGGGCCACCACCCACGTGCTGGTCACCGAGGTCACCCCGGCCGGGGTCAAGGCCGGCATCGGCGCCGGGCGCACCCTGGTCATCTTCGAGGTCTATGGCTCGCCGCAGGGCTTCGACTTCCACGCCACCCGCGCCGCCGGGGGCATCGTCGAGATGGGCGGCGAGGCCGCGGTGGGCGACATGCTGGAGGTCGCGCCGCCGACCGTGCTCGGCGTCGAGGCCGGCGCCCAGCCGGTGCGCACCATGCGCCTCCTGCGCGCCACCGCGGGCGGCTGGGTCGAGGTCGCGCGCAGCCCGGGCGCGATCGCCTTCCCGGTCACCAGCGCGGGCGCCTACCGCGCCGAGGTCCTGATGACGCCGACCCACCTTGCGCCCTGGCTGGGCAAGGACCCCAGCAAGTACCTGCGCGAGGTGCCCTGGATCTATGCCAGCCCGATCTACGTCAAATGAGCGTCGGCCTCTTCGTCGACGAGGTCTTCCTGCACCACCAGGCTCCGGCCGATCACCCCGAGTGTCCGCAGCGCCTGGCCGCGGTGCGTGACGCCCTCGACGCCGCCGGCATCCCGGGGCGCACCACGCGGGTGGCGGTGCGCGCGGCGACCGACGAGGAGATCACCCGCGTGCACAGCGCGGCCTACCTGGCCGAGCTGGAGCGCGACCTGCCGGGGCGGCGCGGCTACCTCGACGCCGACACCTTCTTCTCGCCCGAGAGCCTCGACGCCGCGCGCAAGGCGGCCGGCGCCGCCGCCGAGGCCGCGCTGCAGGCGCTGTCGGGCCAGGCGCCGCGCAGCCTGGTGCTGGTGCGCCCGCCCGGCCACCACGCCGAGGCCGGCTATGCCATGGGCTTCTGTCTCATCAACAACGTCGCCGTCGCGGCGGCGGCGGCGCGCGCGGCGGGGGCGGCCCGCGTGGCCATCGTCGACTGGGACGTGCACCACGGCAACGGCACCCAGCACATCTTCGAGACCGACCCCGACGTGCTCTACGTGTCGACCCACCAGTGGCCGTTCTATCCCGGCACCGGCGCGGCGCACGAGATCGGGCGTGGGGCAGGGCGCGGCGCGACCCTCAACCTGCCCCTGCCGGCGCGCTCCGGCGACCTCGAGTACGTCGCCGCGTTCACCCAGGTGATCGTCCCGGCCATCCGCGCGTTCAAGCCGGATCTCATCTTGATATCCGCTGGTTATGACGCGCACGGCCAGGACCCCCTGGGCGGCATGCGGGTCACCACCGAGGGCTATCGCCAGCTCACCGCGGCGCTGCGCGCGCTGGCCGCCGAGGTGTGCGGCGATCGTGTGGTGCTGGTGCTCGAGGGCGGCTATGACCTGGCCGGTCTGTCGTCCTCGGTGGTCGCCAGCGCCGAGGTCTTGCTGGCCGCCGAGGTGCCGCGCGCGCCAGCGACGCCCGCCGACGCCGGGCTGGCCAGGCCGGCGCTGGCCGAGGTGCGCCGCGCGCTCGCCGGACACCTGGGATTCTGAACCGGTTTCGTCTACCATCGCCGGACTTTGTCCGAGTCAGACGACATCGCCGGCTTGCAGCTGGGCGACCGCTACACGCTGACGCGCAAGCTCGCCATCGGCGGCATGGCGGAGATCTACCTGGCCCAGCAGCACGGCCTGGCTGGCTTCGAGAAGGACGTCGTCATCAAGTGCCTGCAGCGGCGCTATGTCGACGATCCGCGTGTGGTCGACATGTTCCTCGACGAGGCGCGCATCGGCGCGCTGCTGGCCCACCCCAACGTGGTCCACGTCTATGACGTCGGCGAGCACGAGGGCCAGATCTACATCGTCATGGAGTTCATCGAGGGCGACGAGCTGTCCAACGTGTGTCAGCGCGGCCTCGCGGTGGGGCGCTTCCTGCCGCTGGAGCACGCCTGCGATCTCATGCGCCAGGCCGCCGAGGCGCTGGGCTACACCCACGCCAAGCGCGACATCAACGGCCAGGGCCTGCAGATCGTGCATCGCGACATCTCGCCGTCGAACCTGCTGGTCACCGACGGCGGCACCTGCAAGCTGATCGACTTCGGCATCGCCAGCTCGGCGCTGATGCAGCGCGACGAGCGCGGCCTGGTGCCCGGCAAGTTCCACTACATGTCGCCCGAGCAGGTCCAGGGCGAGGCCATCGATCACCGCTCCGACATCTTCTCGCTGGGGATCGTGCTGTACGAGATCACGGTCGGGCGCCGCCTGTTCAAGGGCGCGCCCGAGCTGGTCATGCAGCGCATCGTGCGCGATCCCATCAAGCCGCCGACCTTCATCAATCGCGCCTATCCGCCGCAGCTCGAGCAGATCGTGATGCGCGCGCTGGAGCGCAACCCGGCCGATCGCTACGACAGCGCCTACGAGCTGGCCCAGGACCTCGGCGACTTCCTGCGCGAGGCCAAGCTGCCGACCGGGCACATGCGCGTCGCGCTGTACCTCGACTCGATCAAGCGCCTGGAGGGCGGCGAAGTGCGGCCCGAGCTGGCCGCGCTGGCCGACGATTGGGGCGACGAAGAGCCGGGGTCGGAGGTCGACGACGATCTGCACTTCAACGAGATGCTGATCCACGACGCCATGGGGGGGAAGGGCGGCAAGGGCAGCGGCGGTGGAGCGGGGCAGGGCAGCGCGGGAGGCGCGGGAGGCACGGGAGGCACGGGCACGGGCACGGGTGGCAGCAAGGCGCCACGTCGGGCCAGCGAGGCGGGCCCGGCGCCCGAGTCGGTGCCCAGCCAGATGCCCCAGATGCCCCAGATGCCCCAGATGCCCCAGATGCCCCAGATGCCCCAGATGCCGCCTCACCTGGCCGCGATGCCGCCGGCGCCCGCTGCGCTGCCGTCAGCGTCGGCCAACGCGCTGCCGCCGATGGTGGCCGCGCCCTCGCGCGGCACGCTGCCGCCGGTGCGCGCGACCAACACTGGCTCGTTCAGGACCATCCGCACCGAGACCGCCCCCGGCAACGAGCTGGTGATGCGGGTACCCGATGAGCCAGTGGCCCCGGCCAGCCCCGACCAGGAGGCCGTGCTGCGCGACGCCGCAATGTCCGCCCTGCGCGCCCCGCTGCTGGCCCCGGTCCCGGGCTCGCTGCCGCTGGTCTCGCTGCCCTCCGCCGGGCCCACGCCCGCGCCGACGACCGTCCCGGCGGCGGCCTCCGCTGCCGCGACCCCCGCGCCGCGTGCCCCGTCGCGCACCCGCGGCGCCATCGTGGTCGTGCTCGCGGTCGCGCTGGCCGGCCTGGCCTTCCTCCTCGCCAAGACCCTCTGACCACCCACCGCGCGTCCTCGAGCCAGCCCATCGCCATGGTCACCATCGCCGACATCGAAGCTGCCCGCGCCCGCGCCATGGGGGCGGTGTTCGTGTCCCCGTTCCCGCACTCCGAGACCATCTCGAAGCTGTCGGGCAACAAGGTCTTCTTCAAGCTCGAAAATTTGCAGATGACCGGCTCCTTCAAGGAGCGCGGGGCGCTCAACAAGATCCTCTCGCTCGACGACAGCGAGCGCCGCCGCGGCGTCATCGCGGCGTCGGCCGGCAACCACGCCCAGGGCGTGGCCTACCACGCCACCCGGAACGGCGTGGCGGCCACCATCGTGATGCCGATCGGGACGCCGCTCATCAAGGTGATGTCGACCAAGAACTACGGCGCCACCGTGGTCCTGCACGGCGTCAACTATGACGAGGCCTACGAGGAGGCCCAGCGCATCCGCGCCGCCGAGGATCGCGTCTTCGTGCACGCCTTCGACGACGATCTGGTCATCGCCGGCCAGGGCACCGTGGGCCTGGAGCTGCTGGAGCAGAACCCCTACCTCGACGCCGTCATCGTGCCCATCGGCGGCGGCGGATTGATCTCGGGGATCGCCACCGCGCTCAAGGAGACCAACCCCAAGATCAAGGTCATCGGGGTGCAGACCACCGCGCTGCCCTCGATGCGCGCCGCCCTCGCCGCGGGCGCGCCGGTGCTGGTGCCCTCCGCCAAGACCATCGCCGACGGCATCGCGGTGCGCCGCGCCGGCGAGCGCACCCTGCCCATGGTGCAGAAGTATGTCGACGAGATCGTCCACGTCGACGAGGAGGAGATCGCCGCTGCCATCCTCCTCCTGCTGGAGCGCGAGAAGACCGTCGCCGAGGGCGCCGGCGCCGCCGCGCTGGCCGCCCTGGTCCAGGGCAAGACCGGCCTCAGCGGCAAGAAGGTCGGCGTCCTGGTCTGTGGCGGCAACATCGACGTCACCCTGCTGTCGCGCATCATCGAGCGCGGCCTGGTCAAGGACGGCCGCATGGTGCGCATGCGCGTCCATGTGCCCGACCACCCGGGGTCGCTGCACCGGCTGACCGGCCTCATCGCCCACCACCGGGCCAACATCCTGTCCATCGAGCACGATCGCTCGTTCGGCAAGGTGGCCCTGGGGGACACCGCGGTGGATTGCACCCTGGAGACCCGGGGCCGCGAGCACATCGCCGAGATCAAGGCGGCGCTGGCGGCGACGGGCTGGACGGTCGATGCGCTGGAGGGCTGACGCCTGGCGGCTGACATCTGCCAGCCCAGAACGTCCCGAGGCCCGCGGGATCAAAGGAGTCGAGCCCCCACAAAGGTCGTCAAGGAAGTGGCCGGGTAGAGTGACGAACGTGGTATCCTTCGGGCACGGGTAGGCCCGCAAAACCTGCTCAGGAGCGCACGCTCTCGAATGAAGTTCTTCTGCGACCGTTGCCAGACCAAGTACTCGATTGCGGACGAGAAGGTACGCCGCAAGGTACTGAAGGTTCGCTGCAAGACCTGCAGCAACATCATCGAGGTGCGCGAGCCGTCTCCCTCCGGCCCGGTACCCACGGTGGGTTCTGGCCCCGCGCCGGTGGCGGCGGCCAAGCCCGCGTCACCGCTGAGCGCCGCGTTCGACAACGCCTTCGAGGACATGGACGGCGACGGGCAGCCGACCCAGATCGCCAACGCCGACGCCATGCAGGCAGCGGCCGCCGCTGCGCCGATGCAGCTCGAGGACGAGTGGTACTTCGCGGTCGATGGCAACCAGGAGGGCCCGCTCGGCTTCCGGGACCTGGTCGACCGGGTGGTCAAGGTCCCGCCTGGCGGCGACGTGCTGGTGTGGCGCGACGGCTTCGATGACTGGGTGCCGCCCGCCAGCGTGCCCGAGCTGAAGCAGCACTTGAAGCGCATGCAGTCGGTGGCGCCAGCGCCGCCCGCGCCGGCCCCGGCGCCGATCCCGCCGCCGCCCATGCCGCCACCGCCCCCCGCCATGGCCAGCCCGCCGGGCGGACGGCTGCCCACGCAGCGCGCCGGCAGCCCCGGCGCTCCTGCCGCCACCGCCGCGGCGCGCGCCCCGGCGGCGCAGCCGCTCGCCGCGCGGGCCAGCGCTGCGGCCGCGCCCGCCCGCGCCGTGGCCGCCGCCGCCGCGCCGAGCGCCCAGGCCCG
>JBGASF010000174.1:0-15285 GCA_044229835.1 Polyangia bacterium
ACATAGAGCTGGGTCACCGTGGCCTCGGCGCGCTCGCGGGCGCTGACCGCGGCGAGGCGCTGGGTGTCGGCGCGGTGGCGCTCGCGCTCGGCGCGGTCGCGCTCGCGCACGATCCGCGTGATGGACAGCGCGCCGACGGTGGCCAGGGTGGCCAGCGCGATGGCGCCGACGGCGGCGGCGGCGCGGTGGCGGCGCAGCCAGCGCGCCATGAGCTCGCGGGTCGAGTAGCTGTGGGTGGCGACCAGCTTGCCGGTCAGGAACTGGCGCAGCTCGTCGGCCAGCTGGCGCGCGCTGGGGCGCTGCGCGGCGTCGCGGGCCATGGCGCGCGCGACGATGCCGGCCAGATCGCGCGGCACCGCGGGCTCGCGCGTGGTCAGCGCGGGCGGCGCGCCGCTGGCCAGGCGGTCGAGCAGCTCGGTGGTGGTGCGCACGTCGGTCCACGGCGGGTGGCCGCTGAGGACCTGGTACAGGATGGCGCCCAGGGCATAGACGTCGGCGGCCTCGGTGACCGGGCGGCCGTCGGCCTGCTCGGGCGGCATGTACATCAGGGTGCCCAGGATGGCGCCGGCCTCGGTCTGCTCGGCCCCGGCGGACTCGGCCTTGCGGTAGGGGCCGTGGCCGACCTCGTCGCTCGGCGCGGCGCTGGCGCCGAGGTCCTTGGCGATGCCCCAGTCGATGACCACGGTCTCGCCGAACTCGCCGATGAGGACGTTCTGCGGCTTGAGATCGCGGTGGATGATGCGCTGGCTGTGCGCGTAGGCGACCGCGTCGACCACCGGCAGCACGCTGGGCAGCAGCGCCAGCCGCTCCGGCCAGCTGGCCTGGTCGCGCACCACGCGATCGAGCGAGCGGCCCGAGACCCACTTCATGGCGTAGAACGGCTCGCCGTTGGGCAGCCGGCCGGCCTCGTGCACCGGCACGATGGCGGGGTGCTGCAGGCGCGCGGTGATGCGGGCCTCGCGCTCGAAGCGCAGCGCCAGCTCGCGGTCGCCGCCGAGCAGCGTCTTCAGCGCGACGGTGCGCCCGAGCCGGCGATCGCGGGCCAGCCGGATGCGCCCCATGCCGCCGCGCGCGACCTCCTCGCCGACCTGGTAGAAGCCGCCGCCGATCTGCAAGAGCTCGGGCAGATCATCGCCGGCGCCGGGCGCGCTCGCGGGGGCGGCCGCGCCGGGGGTGGTGGGCGCCGTGGGTGCGGCGGCGGCGGTGTCTGCCAGCTCGTCCGACATGCTAGCGACCAGGCGCTCGCGCCGAGGACCCGCCGCGCATCAGGGCGCGCAGTGCACGACGTCGAAGTTGCCGTTCAGGGCGTAGTGCTTGCCGTCGTCGGCGGTGTAGTCGAAGGCGATGGTGCCGGCGATCGACTCGGCGGTCACGCTGGTCACGGTCACGGTGCCCTTGTTGGCGCCGACGCCGTGGAACGAGCTGACGTTCTCGTACATGTTGACGAAGGCGTTGCTGTAGGTGCCGGGGACGAACATGACGCTGAAGGAGCTGTTGCGGCCGCTGGGCGGGTTGGGGCTGCTCTCGGAGCCGCAGTGCACCGGGCCGTCGCCGACCACGATCAGCGACTTGCCCATGTAGGTGGTGGCGAAGCCGTTGACGGGGGTGAAGGCGGTGCCGGCGTACTCGGCGGTCATGGTGCCCGCGCGCAGCGGGGTGCCCGACTCGTCGCTGCCGCAGCCGGCGGCGAGCACCAGGGTGAAGGCAGACAGCAAGGGCACGATCCGGGAGGTCAGGGTACGCATGCGGTCATTTTAGGCCGGATCGTGCGGGCTGAACAGCGCGGCCTCGCGGCTGCCGAGGCCCGGGTCGGCGCGGGCGCCGCGTGCTACCTTGGCGGCGCGAAAGGCAGGTGAGTCATGGCGGAGAGTGTCTACAAGGTCGTCGAGCTGGTGGGGTCGAGCGCGGAGTCCTTCGAGAAGGCGGCCAGCGTCGCCGTCGAGCGTGCGGCCAAGACGCTGCGCGATCTGCGCATCGCCGAGGTGGTCGCGCAGGACATGCAGATCGAGAACGGCAAGATCAAGGCGTACCGCGTCAAGCTGAAGGTGTCGTTCAAGTTCGAAGGCAAGTGAGCAGCAGCGACTCCCCTGGCCGAGTGTCCTGACCCGATGTGGGTCAGGGCGCTCGACGGTGGTCCCACCCGCAGATCGTCGATCCGAGATCGGAGCTCAGCATGAAGGTCCCTGCGTATGCGGCCCTGGCGGCCGGGCACCCCCTGGAGCCGATGCAGATCGAGCGCCGCGCCGTCGGTCCGCGCGACGTCCTCATCGACATCCTCTTCTGCGGGGTGTGCCACTCCGACATCCACCAGGCGCGCGACGAGTGGTCGGGGGCGCTGTTTCCCATGGTGCCCGGCCACGAGATCGTCGGCACCGTGGCCGCGGTCGGCCCCGAGGTCACGCGCTTCGCGGTCGGTGATCTGGCCGGCGTCGGCTGCATGGTCGACTCGTGCCGGGTGTGCCGGCCGTGCGAGCACGACACCGAGCAGTTCTGCGAGAAGACCGCGGCCTGGACCTACAACGGCACCGAGATGGATCGCAAGACGCCGACCTTCGGCGGCTACTCGACCCAGGTCGTCGTCGCCGAGCGCTTCACCTTGAAGCTGCCGGCCGGGCTGGACCCGGCGCGCGCGGCGCCGCTGCTGTGCGCGGGCATCACCACCTACTCGCCGCTCAAGCAGTGGGACTGCAAGCCAGGCGATCGCGTCGGCGTGGTCGGCCTCGGCGGCCTCGGCCACATGGCCGTCAAGCTGGCGGCGTCGATGGGCGCCGAGGTCACCGTGCTCAGCACCTCGCGCGGCAAGCAGGCCGACGCGCGCCGCCTGGGCGCCCAGGGCTTCGAGGTCACCCGCGAGCCGGGCACCTTCGAGCGCCTGGCCGGCAAGCTGGATCTCATCATCGACACCATCTCGGCCCCGCACGACTACAACGCCTACCTCGGCATGCTGCGCCCGTTCGGCGCCATGGTCGTGGTCGGGGTGCCGCCGGCGCCGACGCCGGTGGCCGCGTTCTCGCTGATCGGCGGCAACCGCCGGCTGGCCGGGTCGCTGATCGGGGGCATCGCCGAGACCCAGGCCATGCTGGAGCACTGCGCGCGCCACGGCATCCTGGCCGACGTCGAGATCATCAAGGTGCAGGACATCAACAAGGCCTACGAGCGCATGATGGCCGGCGACGTGCGCTACCGCTTCGTCATCGACTGCGCCAGCCTGCGCGGCTGAGCGCGCGCTGCCTCAATCGATCGGGGGCACCTCGACGATGCCGGCGGGGGCGAAGGTCACGTGCTCCCACTGCGCCACGGTGGCCGAGGCGGCGTCGAGCGGGATGGGCACCGCGGTCAGCATGGTGCCATTCCAGCGCAGCACCGAGAGGCCGCTGGTCCCCGCGACCACGGTCTCGTCGGTCAGCACGATGTCGCCGACCATGGTGCGCCACTGGTCGGCGGCGGCACCGAGCAGCTTGCTGGTGCCGAAATTGACGCCGAAGAAGTTCTCCTTGATGGGCACGATGTCGATGTCCTCGACCTTGACCCCGGTGTCGTAGGTCACGAAGCTGCCGTCGCTGGGCGAGAAGGCGTAGAGCAGGCCCACGGCCTCGGCGCCGGCGATGATCTTGCCGGCCAGCGGGCCGTAGCGCGCCGGCGCGTTGGGCACCACGGTGAGGCCCTCGAGGTGCACGCCGGGCGCGCCGGGGCCGACCGCGGTGGGCACGCCGGCGGAGGTGATGCGCCAGACCTGGCCGTTGGTGGTGACCACCACGAGGTCGCCGCCGAGGACGCCCCAGCGGTCGACGAACAGCGAGCCGCGCATCAGGCCGTTGTTGTCACCGGGCAGATCGACCCACGGGTTCATGACGGTGCTCCCGCCTGCGGTGATGCGCACGATCTGGCCGTCGACGCCGTTGCCGACGAAGAGGTCGCCGGCCACGAAGCCGCCCGGGTTGCCCGAGCGCGCGGTCGCGATCTTGACCTCGTCGGTGAAGCCCGAGACGTTCGAGAACGGCTGGTGCATGCCGTCGGCCTGCACGCGCTCGAAGTTGAGCGGGGTGCCGGCGGAGTAGTTGACCGACATGACCACCGAGCGCGTCGGCTCGTGGTAGTCGATGCCGATCGGGCTGTTGAAGGTGGTCGAGATGGCGGTGAACTTGATGGCCGGCACCGGGCCGTTGTTGAGCGGATCGCGCGAGTTCGGGATGGTGTCGTTGTCGAGGTCGCCGTTGCCCTCGTCGCGATCGGGCAGGGTGTCGCCGTCGCTGTCGAGATCGAGGTAGTCGGGCGTGCCGTCGCCGTCGGTGTCGGTGGGGCCGCCGGGCTCGAAGCGGCCCTCGGCGGTGTCGGTCAGGCCGTCGAGGTCGCTGTCGGTGATCAGGGTGGCGTCGGGGCCGGCGGCGTCGACGTTGCCGCCGCCGCCATCAGGGCCGGGGCCGGCCTCGGAGGGGCCGCAGCCGGCAAACCAGGCCAGGGCGAGCAGGGCGGATCCGAGGCGGCATCCTTGGCGCATGCTTCATCTTAGTACACAGTGAAGCCGGCATGACGACTCAGCAGACGGCCTGCATCCTGTGCTCACGCAACTGCGGCCTCACCATCGAGGTCGACGAGGCTACCGGCCGCCTGGGGCGGATCGAGGGCGACGAGCTGCACCCGGTGTCGAAGGGCTACCTGTGCCAGAAGGCGGCGCGCCTCTCGCACTACCAGGACCACGACGATCGCCTGGAGCATCCGCTGCGGCGCAAGCCCGACGGCAGCTTCGTGCGCGTCAGCTGGGACGAGGCGCTGCGCGACATCGCGGCGCGCCTGGTGGCCATCCGCGAACGCCACGGCGGGCGCGCCTTCGCCTTCTACGGCGGCGGCGGTCAGGGCAACCACCTCGGCGGCGCTTACAGCCGGCAGCTCGGCAAGGCCATGCGCAGCCGCTTCGTGTACTCGGCGCTGGCGCAGGAGAAGACCGGCGACTTCTGGGTCAACGGCCGGCTGTTCGGCGATCAGCGCTGCCACCTGACCGAGGACGTCGAGCACGCCGAGTTCGTCCTCTTCATCGGCACCAACCCGTTCCAGGCTCACGGCATCCCCAACGCGCGCGACACCCTGCGCGACCTCTCGAAGAGCAGCACGCGCACCATGGTCGTGGTCGACCCGCGCAAGACCGAGACCGCGCGCCTGGCCGACGTGCATCTCCAGGTCCGCCCCGGCACCGACGCCTTCCTGATGGCCGCCATGCTGGGCCTCATCGTGCGCGAGGGGCTGCACGATCGCGCCTTCCTGGCCGCGCGCTGCACCGGCTTCGAGGCGCTCGAGCAGGAGCTGCGCACGCTGCCGGTCGAGGACTATGTGCGTCGCGCCGACGTGCCGCTGGCCGACGTCGAGCGCGTCGCGCGCGCCTTCGCCCGCGCGCGCACCGCCTGTGTGCGCATCGATCTCGGGCTGCAGCAGAGCCTGCACAGCACGTTGAACTCGTACCTCGAGAAGCTGCTGTTCCTGGTCACCGGCCACTTCGGGCGCGCCGGCTGCAACAACTTCCACACCTCGTTCATGCCCATCCTGGGCAACACCGACGAGCGCCTGGGCAAGCACCCGCGCACCGCGCACCACCAGATGTTCCCCATCGCCGGCCTGTACCCACCCAACATCCTGCCCGACGAGATCGAGCACCCCGGCGAGGATCGCCTGCGCGCCATGGTGGTCGACAGCGCCAACCCCGCGCTGACCGGCGCCGACACCGCGGGCTACGCGCGCGCCTTCGCCAAGCTGGAGCTCCTGGTCGTGGTCGACGTCGCCATGAGCGAGACCGCGCGCCTGGCGCACTACGTGCTGCCGGCGGCATCGCAGTTCGAGAAGTGGGAGGCCACCGGCTTCAACCTGGAGTTCCCCGACCAGGCCTTCCAGCTGCGCCACCCGCTGCTGCCGCGGCGGGGCGAGAGCCTGCCCGAGGCCGAGATCTACACCCGGCTGCTGGAGGAGATGGGCGAGCTGCCGCGCCGCTTCCCGGTGCTCGAGCTGATCGCGCGCCGCGAGCCGGCGGCGACCGGCCACCTGGGCGCCATCGCGGCGCTGGGCGCGGCCATCGCCACCCGGCCGCGCTGGGCGCCCTACGCGGCGTCGATCCTGTACCGCACGCTGGGTCCGGCGCTGTCGACCTCGCGCGCGCGCCCCGGCCTGGAGCCGCCCGCCGCCGCGGTGCCGCTGCTGGCGCTCGCGCTGGCCTACGCCGCGCGCTATCCGAAGGAGGTCCGCCGCGCCGGCCACCAGGGCAACCGCCTGACCCTGGGCACGGCGCTGTTCCGCAAGATCCTCGACACCCCGCAGGGTACCCTGATCAGCCGGCACGACTTCGCCGACACCTGGTCGTTCATCGCCCACGCCGACGGCCGCATCCACCTCGACATCGCCGAGATGCGCCGCGCGCTCGAGGCCCTGCGCACGGAGCCGCTGCCCGACGCCGCGCGCCCGCTGGTGCTGCTGGCGGGCGAGCGCCGCAGCTACAACGCCAACCAGATCTTCCGCGATCCGACCTGGCGCCGCGTCGATCGCGACGGCGCCCTGCGCATGCACCCCGACGACGCCCGCGCGCTGGGGCTGGTCGACGGCGGCCGCGCGCTGTGCAGCACCGACGGCGGCGAGCTGGCGGTCACCATCGAGCTCGACGACGCGCTGCGCCCCGGCATGGTCACGCTGCCGCACGGCTATGGCCAGCGCTACCGCGGCGGCGCGCCCCACGGCCCCGAGCTGAACCGGCTCACCGTGCGCGCGCACTGTGATCCGCTGGCGCGCACGCCGTTCCACAAGCACGTGCCGGCCACGGTGCGCGCGCTCGACGGAGCCGGCGGGTGAGCCAGCCCGACGACGGCAGCGGCAGCAACGCCGGCAGCGCCGACGCCAGCGCCAGCGCCGACGCCCGCGACGCCCCCGAGGCCGCCGAGGTCACCGAGGCCGTGACCGCCCTGGTGCAGGCCGACGAGGCCGCCGCGCCGTCGTTCTGGCGCCGCTTCGGCGACACCCTCAAGAAGGCCGCCATCGCCACCGGGCAGGGCACCGTGTGGCTGGCGCGCACCGGCTACGAGAACCGACACTATCTGCCCGCCATCATCAATGGCGCCGTGGGCGACAAGCTGGCCCGCAGCGGCCAGGGGCTGGCCATCCCGATGGCGCTGCGTGACGAGCGCGGTGACCTCGACCTCGGCGACCTCGGCCCCACGCTGCGCGCCGGCAGCGGCCACGTCACCGTGTTCGTGCACGGCCTGATGGCCAGCGACGTGTACTGGCGCGAGCCTTTCGGTGGCGGCGAGGGCATGGGCCCCATGCTGGCGCGCAGCGCGGGCGTGACCCCGCTGTACGTGCGCTACAACTCGGGGCTGCACATCTCGCACAACGGGCGCGCGCTGGCGGCGCTGCTCGACCAGCTGGTGCAGCGCCACGGCGACCACATCCAGCGCATCTCGCTGATCGGCCACTCCATGGGCGGCCTGGTGGTGCGCAGCGCCGGCCACTATGGCCACGCCAGCTGGACGCAGCGCACCGCTGCCGTGGTCATGCTGGGCGTGCCCAACGACGGCGCCTACCTCGAGCAGCTCAGCCACATGTCCGCCCTGGTGCTCGACGCGGTGCCCAACCTGTCCACCAAGATCATCGCGCGCGTGATCGACCAGCGCAGCGACGGCATCAAGGACCTGCGCATCGGCGTGCTGGTCGACGAGGACTGGCAGCGCCCCGACGCCGCCCAGCTGGCCAGCCACCAGCGCACCCCCGTGCCGCTGCTGCCCGGCGTGGACTACCACGTCGTCGCGGGCACCCTGCTCGGCGACGCCGACTCCGCGGCGTCCTGGCTGGCCTGCTACCTCGGCGACGGTATGGTCGGCACCCGCAGCGCGCTGGGCAGCCACGTCACCTGCCGGGTCTTCCCCAGCACCAGCCACCTGGCCCTGGTCGCGCACCCCGAGGTGCACGCCCACGTGCGCGACGCGCTGACGGCTCAGAAGGTGTAGTTCACGTTGATGTCGACGTGCGGTCCCAGGCGCGCGAAGCCGGGATCGTCGGTGCTGCCGTCCACGCTGACGCGGTGCAGCTGCGCCCCGGCGCCCAGCGCCAGCAGCCAGCGCCGCGCCACCCTGAAGGTCCATCCCACCGCGAGGCCGCCCGCCAGCGCGTTGCCCGACTGCGTCTCGCCAGCCACGGTGGCGCGCACCAGTCCGCCCTGCACGAAGGGCGACAGCCAGGGCCCCAGCGGAGCGCGCCGGCGCAGGAACACGAACAGCCGGGTGCGCAGCACCGCGCCCACGACGTCGGCGTCGCGGTCACCACCGGCCAGCCCGGCGACGTTCTTGTTCACCGTCCACGGCCCGTACAGCCCGGCGCTGACCTGCAGCGAGCTGCCGGAGCCCAGCGCAGGCAAGGCGGTGCCGCCGCGCAGCAGCTGGAAGCTGGCGTTGCTCTGCGCCGCGGTGGGCGCGCGCTCCAGGCGCACCTCCCAGGCCTGGAAGGCGCCGGCGGCCGAGGTGACCGCCTTGATCGACCCGACCCGGCCCACAAAGCCGGCGTTGGCGCCGGCCGAGATGCGCAGCTCGTCGCCCACCGCCTCGCAGAAGTCCTCGACCCCGGTGCGCTCGCCGATCTGCAGGTTGCACGGCAGGTTGAGCAGGTTGAGCAGGTTGCCCTCGCTCGACATGTCGGGGAAGTCCTCGTTGTAGTGACACTCGTTGAGCTCGGCGGCGCAGCCGGGCGCGATGACGTAGCGCATCAGCGCGGTGGTGTCGGGGAACTTGGCCTGGGCGCGGGCGCGATCGAGCTGGTCGTACGCGGCCCCGCCGCCACCGTCGCCATCGCCGCCTCCGTCGTCCTCGTACCCCGGACCCGGGCCGGCGTCGCGCTGCCGCTCCATGGCGTCGACTGATCCGCCGCCCATGCAGCCGGCGGTCAGGACAGCGCCCGCGAGCAGCAGCGCCAGCGTCGGCACGGCGCCCTTCACATCAGCTCCGGGACCAGCGACTTGACGCTGGCCGGGAAGAAGTTGTCCGGGGGCACGCCGACCAGATCGAGCAGGGTGGCCAGGAGCTGGCGCGTCTCATAGCGCTTGGAGCCCGCGCCGGGCGAGCCGTTGCTGGTGATCTCGCCCAGCACCTTGCCGCCGGGCAGGCCACCGCCGATGAAGGGCAGACACTGCAGCGAGGTCTTGTCGTCCCCGGTCAGGTGATCGGAGCCGGAGCCGCCGTTGAAGCCGGTGCCGGTCGACCAGTTGCCGCGGTTGAAGTCGGTGCACAGCATGATGACCGTGGTGTCGAGCAGCGTCTTGCCGCGCTCGACCGAGTCGGGGATGCGCGACATGTGGTCGACCAGGCCGGCGATGGCGCGGCCCACGTTGGCGGCGCGCGGCGGCAGGCCCTGGTCCTCGTTGGAGTGCAGGTCCCAGTTGTCGTCCGACGACAGCGTGATGCCGGCGCAGCCGAGCTGGCGCAGGCGCAGCGCCAGCATGGCCTTGGCGCCCATCGAGTTGCCGCCGCCCTGCGCGGTGACCCCGAACGAGGTGCGCAGCGCGGCGTTCTGCACATCGCTGCCGTCGACGTACTTGCCCATCGCGGCGGCGCTGCGGATGTCGAGCGCGGCGTTGTCGAACTGCGCGGCGATCTCGGCCGACTTGCGCTGGAAGAACGGGATGTCGCGGCACTCCTGCCAGCGCGTATTGCGCAGGAAGCGGTCCTGCAGCGGCATGCGCAGCGCGTCCAGGCGCGACAGCTCGGCCGGCGACACCTTGGCCGACTGCAGCGCGGCCACGATGTCCTGCACGTTGAACGGCGACGAGATCTTGATGGGCGCGAAGGTCGACGCGATCTCGGAGCCGATCACGGTGGTCGGGGTGTCGTTGCCGATGTTCACGCACGGGATGGCGCGGAACGAGAACACGTAGTTGAGGATGGTCAGGATGCCGGGGCGCTGCTCCTCGGGGTCCCAGCCGGTGCAGGCGGTGATGCGCCCGGCGTCGTGGTTGCCGGTGCGGTTGTGGTGCTGCGCGGTGGTGATGAAGTTGAGTCGGGCGTTGACGGCCGGGGTGTCCATCCCGGTGCCCTGCATGAGCTGCGACAGCGGCACCGTCAGCCCGCTCAGCTGGCCGAACGGGTTGGTGCCGAGGCCCACGGTGCCGTTGAACACCGCCTGGGTGCGCGCGCCGCCGTTGAGCACGATCACGATGGCGCCGGTCGACAGCCCGGTGCCGGTCGCGGCCGCGGCGCTGCGCGGCACCCAGAAGTGTGGCCACATGAGGCGCGCGGCGGCGCCGGCCCCGGCGGCGGCGGCCGCAGTGCGCAGAAAGCCTCGGCGAGTCACCTTCATGGGGTCGTCTCCCTAGTAGAAGAGGAAGCGGTTGGTGGTCAGCAGCGCCCGGCAGTGGCCACGCCCCGCGCTCTCCAGCGCCGAGACGTCGGTCAGCTCGGGCGCGCGCATGTGAGCGTCGAAGTAGGCCAGGCTGGCCTGCAGATCGACCTCGGCCGGCGCGGCGCCGAAGATCTGCTGGTACTGGTGCTGAATGACGTCGATGGGCTGGGCCGTGGCGGCGGGGCGGGCCGCGCCCGGGAACATGCCCAGCGCCGCCCGGTCATTGCAGGCCTCGACCACCGCGCGCTCGACCTCGAGCACGTAGGCGGTGCCCACGAACGAGCTGCGCCCGAGCGGGATGCGGTGCTCCATGCAGCCACCCAGGATGCGGCAGTGCCGGTAGAAGCTGCCGGTGTTGTTGCCGGCGTTGTTGAAGGCCGCCGAGCCGGGCTCGGGCGCGGTCCAGTCCCAGGCCCCGAAGTCATGGCCGGTCAGGGCCTCCAGCGAGTACAGGACCGACTCGCCGGTCATCAGCTTCATGGGGCCGTAGTAGAAGAACAGGGTGCGATCCTTGGGCGCGGTCGAGCCCGGCGGGGTGTAGCCCGGCGGACCGTCGTCGTCGCCGCCGCCGCCAGCGTCCATCGGGCCGAGCTCGCCGCAGCCGCACAGCAGGAGGACCATCAGGCCGAGGGTCTTCATCGGAACATCATCTCCTGTGCATAAGCGGGGGAGGTCGCGATCTCCCGCAGCACCCAGTTGACGTCGAAGTCGCGCGCGATGAGGCCCGCGACCAGGGCGCGGCGGATCTCGGGGAAGTCGTTGCCCGGCAGCGGGCGGCCCATCAGGCGCCGCCAGTAGCGCGCGACCGTGGCCTCGGCGAACAGCTGCGAGGTCACCACCAGCTCGGTGGCCTCCTGCGGGGTCTTGCCGATCTTGGCCCAGACCTGAGCCTCGCACACCACCTGCCCGCTGCTGCAGCGCTGGGCGTCATAGTCATAGACATGGTAGTCGGCGTTGGTCTCGGCCTGGGTCGCCGGGATGCTGGCGTTGCGCAGGCGGTAGCCGTTCCACATCTGGCCGATGGGCACCTCGCTGGCCAGCGAGTCGCGCCCGAGGAAGATGAAGAAGGCGGCGTTGGCCCGGTCGGCGGGTGACGGGAAGCGGGCCAGGAAGTACTGTGAGGTCAGCGCCCAGCGCGCGAAGTCACGGTAGTTGCCGCCGGCGGCGTAGACCTGGGCCAGCCGGCCCTCGAGCTCGCGTACGAAGCCGACCTGGGAGAACTGCGACGAGTTCGACAGCAGGAAGTCGTCGGCGTCGCGCAGCAGCTGGGCCCAGACGTAGGGGCGCAGGCCGCGGCTGTGCGCCATGGCGGGCTTGGCGACGAAGTGATCGAAGATCTCGCCGGGCGACTTGCCCTCACAGGCGGCCAGATCTGCGGCGCTGGGCACCACGCCGGTGAGATCGATCGCCATGCGGCGGGCCAGCTGGCGCGACGGGGCCAGCTGGGCGCTCGCGCCGCGAGAGGCCAGGTAGTCGCGGATCAGCCCGTCGACGGTGTCGCCGGCGCCACCAGCGGCGGCCGCGGCGACCGCGACGGGCGCGACCAGGATGAGCACCAGAGTGGGGAGACGCATGGGAAGCCATCCAATGCGAGGTCGGTGCCAGGCTGGAGTCGGCCCCTTTTCGGCCTGATCGCAGGGTGCTGGGGACCATGAACCTCAGCCGACGAGGTCGATGCGGGGCCTGGCCTCCGCGGCCGCTGGTTCAAGGGGACAGCGCAGCCGCGTGATTGGCCGCCGTTGCGGCGCGGGCGCGCCGGGCCCCGCCGGGCATGCGTGCTGCAGTGGCACGGTCCATGCGGACGCTGCTCGTGATGACGCTGGCCCTGGGCGGTTGCATCGGCGACCTGACCCCGATGGATGCCCCACCAGGCACCAGCCTCGATGCCGCGGGGCCGCCAGCCAGCGGCGGGCCGGTGTTCCGCCCGACCATCGAGGCCGACCTCGAGGCCAAGGGCTGCACCTCGGCGGCCTGTCATGGCGGCAGCGCCCCGATGCGGGTCAAGGCCCAGCCGACCACCGACGATGCCTGGAGGATGAACTGGATGGAGGTCAAGGCCCGGGCCGGTACCAGCAGCGCCAGCGTCCTCCTGCAGAAGGCCGCCGGCGCGGGCGGCCACCCCGCGCTGGTGCCAGGTAGCGACCCGGTGGCCGCGCGCTGGCGGGCCTGGGTCGAGGCCGGCGCCCCGCTGACCGTCCCGACCAGCGTCGTGGCCGACGCGGCGGTCGCGCGTGACGCTGGCCCTGGCCTTGGCCTTGGCAACGACGGCCAGCTGCGCGACGCGGCGCCGGCCCCGACCTGGAGCGGCGACGTCAGCCCGCTGCTCACGCGTGTGGGGTGCAAGCGCTGCCACGGCAGCTCGGGCGGCTACGGGCTCGACAGCTACCAGGCCGCGCTGGGCAACGGGCGCGACGCCATCGCCAACGTCATCCCCGGCGACCCGCTGTCGCTGCTGGTGCAGTACTGCGAGCAGGGTCACCAGGGCATCGGCTATGGCGACGCCTTGATCGTGCTGCGCTGGGTGGTCGATGGTCGGGCGCGCGAGAACTGACGGCGCCTGGGCGCGAGCACGCCGCTCAGGGAGGGGTCAGCAGCCCGGCGTATTGCTTGCGCAGGAAGGCTGGGTTCTGCTCACGCCAGAGCAGGTTGCCCAGGCCGTCGGCGATGGGGATGAGCACGCGCTCGTGCTCGCACAGGGCGGGCGCGGGCCCCTCCAGCCCACCGGTCGCGGACAGCTGCTCGCAGGCGCACTCATGTGAGCAGCGCTCCTGGTAGGCACAGCCAGCGCAGGGCTGCTTGGGCGCCTCGACCCGGGCGCGCAGGGCCGCGACCGCCGCGGCATCGAGGCCGCGACGCACATCGCCGAGACCAGCCTCTGGGCCGGCGCCGCCGACCCAGCGCACACAGGGATAGAGCTCGCCGCCCGGGGCCACCGAGAGCCGACCGCCGCCCGCGTCACAGCGCGCGTGCCCGGCGTCCCCGGTCGCGCTGCGCCACTTGTCGTCGAACAGGTTGAGGTAGAGCTCGTCGCCGCGACGCAGCCGGACCAGATAGTCGTCGGCCACCCTGAGGTACTGGCGGCGCAGCTCGGCGATGGCGTCACGGTCCCACGCCGCCATCACGTCGGGGCGCACCGTCAGCCAGTGAAAGCCGCGCTCGAACAGGAAGGCCAGCCCGCTGGCCAGGTGCCCGAGGTTGCGCGGCGTGACCACCAGCGAGACCTCGAGCGCGGGATCGAAGGCCAGGAAGGCGTCGAAGCGGGCCTGCAGGGCCGCGAAGCTGCCGCGCCCGGCGTGATCGACCCGCGCGCTGTCATGCATGGCATGATCGCCGTCGAGCGACAGCGTGAAGCGCAGCGCGTGTGCCTCGAACCAGGCCAGGTGAGCGTCGGTGATCAGGGTGCCGTTGCTGTTCATGCGAAACAGACACGGTACCCTGCGCGCGCGGGCCCGCGCCGTGGCGTACTCGACCACCTCGCGCAGGGTGTCGAAGGCCAGCATGGGCTCGCCGCCGAAGAAGCTCAGGATGGCGCGCTCGCCGCTGCGCGCGGCGTGCTCGATGCACAGGTCGGCGGCGGCGCGGCCGACCTCGGGGCTCATCGCGCGTGCCGAGCCGGTGGGCACGAAGCAGTAGTGACAGGCCAGGTTGCAGCGCTCGGTCAGGTGCAGGAGGAGGTTCAAGGCCCGATGGTGCCAAGACGCTGGGGCGGGCGGGCTGACGGAAGTCAAGATGGCGTGAGGGTGGGACCTGCTACCCTGCCGCGGGGGGTTCCTGAATCCACGCAGCTTCGCTACGGGTCTGATCGTGCTGGCAACTGTGACCGCGGGTTTCGTCGGGGCGTGTGGGGGTGATGACGACGACACCCCGGCGGCCCCATCTCGACAAGGTCGCGACGATGTTGCTGACTCCCACCGCCGTCATCGCCACCACTTCTTGAAGGTCCTCCGACGGCACCTGGTTGGTCGCGGTCGGTCGGCTGACAGCCGCTGGCGGCAGCGTCCACGGTGCGCTGACGGGGGCGTGGTCGTCGATGGCTCCAGTGACGTAGCTCTGGCAAGCGGTTGCCGGGGCCCTCTTCGTAGGTGAACTGGGTGACCGCCGGTGTGCTGGCACCATCATCGTCGATACCGTCAATGGCAAGTCGTACACGTTCCACTTCGACGGTCTGTCGTGCAAGGCGTTCACCCTCGTGGGTAGCAGCGCAGCTGGCACCGTGATGTTGACGGGCAAGGGCTCCGCGACCGACGTCCGCTGACCCGCTTCGCTGACCCTGGCGCGCCGCTGAGCGACCCGACTGACGCAGGTCAAGTCGGCGCTGCTGGGCGCGGGCGACAAGGGGCTGGTGCTGCTGCGACTGCCCCGCCTCCGACTGAGTCGTCGCGCCGTGGGTGCAGCGCTGCTGCTGAGCCTGCTGCCAAGGGGCAGCCGCGCAACCGCCTCGGCGCTGTACCAGCGCCTGTGTCTGCCCTGTCACGGCGCCGCCGGTGATGGGCGGGGCCCCGCCGCAACGCTGCTGCCGGCGGCGCCCCGCGACTTCACCCGCGGTGAGTACAAGTGGCGCTCGACCGCGACCGGCCAGCCCGCCCTGCCGGCCGATCTCGCCCGCATCATCACGCGCGGCGTGCCCGGCGCCATGCCGGCGTTCGTGCTGGCGCCGGCGCAGGTCGACGCGCTGGTCGCCGAAGTGCAGGCCTTCGCCCCGCGTCGCGCGGGACCGCCGCCGCGTGCCGTCGCGCTGCCCGCGGGCACGGCCGACCTGGTGCGGGGGCGCGTGCTGTACCGGCGGCTGGGCCTGTCCCTGGCGCTGCTGGGCTCGGCGGTGCGCGGCGGCGTGATCGGGACGACGCGGAAGCCGCGCGGGTCCAGTCGCTCTGCGAGCAGGCTGATCAAACGTCCCTTGCCTGTGGCAGCCCAGCCCTCGAACACAAT
>JBGASF010000175.1:0-15121 GCA_044229835.1 Polyangia bacterium
CCTCACCCTCCCCGCGCCCCGCCGCCATCCTGCGTAAGGTCACCATCAACTCGCGCCCCTGGTCGAACTTCTACGTCGACAAGGATCGCACCGCCCACGAGACCCCCGAGACCGTCGAGCTCACCCCCGGTCGCCACACCATCCGCTTCGTCAACACGGACGCCCACCTCGACAAGACCATCAGCCTCGACGTCCCGGCCGACCGCGACCTCACCCACCTCGAGACCCTGCTCGCCGCCCCCTGACCCGCGCCGCCCGGCGCTCTCGCGCCCTCGCCCCCTGACCCTCGCGCCCTCGCCCCCTGACCCTCGCGCCATTCGCCCTCGCGCCCTCGCCCGCCGACCACCGCTACGGCAGCGCCGCATCCAGCGTAAGGCTGGCGCCCCCGAACGGGCTGCGCCCCGCGGTCCCGATGTCCCAGCTGATGCCCAGCCGCGCCGTCACGCGCGGCCCCAGCCGCAGCGACGCCCGCGTGATCAGCCGCCGCCGCACACCATCGACCGCGATGCTGGGCGGCCCCTCGGTGCTGCGCGAGTCGCGGTTCAGCCCCAGCTCGACGCCAGCGCTCCTGGACAGCATCAGGTCGGCGCGCGCCGAGATGATCCACTCGTCGTCGCTGCGCGCGCTGCTCATGCCAGGCGCGTTCAGGAACGCGGTGCGCTCCGGCCGCCCGATCCACTTCACATAGACCTCGCCGTGCAGCCGCCGCAGCGGCGCGAACAGCGCATATCCCATCACCGTGTGCGTGGTCTCCACCACGCTGCGATCCAGCTCGCTGGTCACCGAGTGCACCCGCGCGAACCGCGTCGCCACCGTCATCGCGCTGGCGCCCAGCCACACCGGCACCGGCACCCTCGGCCGCCCCTCGATGAGCGCCCCGGCCAGCGCGCCGCGCAGCTCCTGTACGTGGTTGCCCTCGGGCTCCTGCGCGCGTGAGCGCGTGCGTTGCGGCAGGATGGCGCCCAGGTACAGCTCGGTGTAGACGCTGCAGTGCGGCCGCGCCGACAGCTCGAAGGTCGTGGCCAGCGGCACCTCGAGCTGGTGCAGCCGCACCGGCAACAGCTTGCTGCGCGACTCGGCCAGCGCATAGGCCGCGTTGGTGAACGGATCCAGCAGATAGGCGCGCACCCGTGCATCGATGCGCGGCGCGCGATAGCCCACGGTGGCGATGACGTCGAGGTCCTCCTTGACCATGCGCGGCGTGAAGCCCAGCGCGGCGTACGGCGCGGCCCGCCCGGGCGGCGCATAGCGCCCCTCGAGGATGAGCAGATCGCTGTGGGTCAGCCGGTTCTCGTCCTTGTGGTAGTCGACGCCGAGGTGCCAGCTGCGGCTCATGCGGATGCGCGTCTTCATGTGGACCAGCGTCGACAGCTCGAACTCGTTGAGGCTCTGCGTGGCCAGCCGGACCGCGCCCGGGCGCTCCACGAAGGCGCGCTCGTTGCGCAGCGGAAACTCCGGGATGGTCAGGTTGATGGCGTACTCCTCCTGCAGCAGCGCCGCGAAGCGCTGCTGCACCGGGCCGGTCGGGTCGGGACGCCCCGAGCGATCCATCACGCGCCGCCACCAGCCATCCCACTGCTCGCGCATGCTGTAGCCCAGCTCCGGCGTGGCGCCCCCCTCGGCCCGCGCGCGCGCCGGCGCCACCAGCGCGTGCAGGACCCCCAGCACCACGCCCGCCACCGCGACACGCCTCGACATGTCGGTCAGCCTAGCCTCGCCCGATCACCCACGATGCGACTGAAGTACCATCCGCCCATGCATGGGCACCAGCGGTCAGTTCCTCCCGGCGTGCTGCTGCTCACGCTCGGCCTGCTCGGCAGCTGCACCCGCCAGCCCCGCGAACCCCAGATGACCCCGAAGCCCACCACTGCCACGGCCACACCCGCCACCGACGCCGCCACCGCCACCGCCACCGCCGCCGCCACCGCCACCGCCACCGCCGCCGACGCGCCCGCGCCCGTGCCCGCGTCGGCCGGCTTCACCCCGGGCCGCTTCGCGTGCGACGTGCGCAAGCAGGTCTTCGGCACCCACCAAATGAACGTCTACACCGAGACCACCCGCGCCAGCCTGCTGCTCGACCTGGCCCCCGGCGGCACCGTCACCGGCGGCCGCGGCGTCAGCTCGCGCTCGAACCACGACGGCCCCGAGATCCACGATCGCCGGCAACTCACCGAGCAGCAGGGCTACCGCGGCAGCTGGACCGCGCACGACGGCCTCATCGACATCCGGCTGACGCCCGACGACGGCGTGCTCCCGGCCATCCGCGCCTACAGCAACCTCGCGCCCGGCCCGTGGCGCCTGCTGTGCAAGCCGCTGCAGCACGCCACCGGCGCCAGCCTGCTGTGCGATCTGGCCTCGACCGGCACCTACCAGGAGGCCTACGGCCTGGAGGTGCCGCACCTGGTCCCCGGCGACGACCAGCGCCACATCCTCCTCGGCGCCAGCCCGGGCGTGGCGGTGGCCTGGAAGTCCTCGGTGCTGGTCGGCGATCCCGATCGTGACGCCGAGGTCAGCGTGGCCACCGCCGCGACGCCAATCAGCCTCGAGACCTGGTCGCAGCCGTAGCGAGGCGCGCGCGAACTCACAGCCCCGCGAAGGGATCGTCCAGCGTCCCCACCGGGTGGCACGGCCCGCGCCAGGTGTAACAGCACAGCTGCTTGCCGGCGTCCTGTTCGGCCGTGGTGCGGCCGCGCATGACGTCGAAGCTGAAGCGCTGGCCGGCCTTGCTCATGCGCAGCGCGGTCGGGCAGCCCTGGAACTCGCCGGCGCGCGGCGAGGCGAACTCGACCGTCTGCGCGGCCGGGGCACACCAGACCCCGCTGGTGCACGCGCTGAGGCGGGGCAGCCTGACGCGTGCCAGCGGCGCCGGCACCGCGGCGTCGGGCTCGGCCAGCTCGGCGTCGGGCGCCGGTGTCGGCGCGGGGCTGCGGGTGCCGCCGTCGCGCACCAGCACGCGCTGGGGCTCGTCGTGGCGCGGCTCCTTGTCGCAGCCCGGCCCGGCCAGGCTGACCACGCAGCCCAGCGCCGCCGCGACCCCGACCAGCCCCCCGCACACGCGCGCCATGGCCGATTCTACGCACGTTCCAGCCGCAAGTTCCGCCGCGCCACGCTATCGTGGCGCCATGCGCGCCCCGCCGGGCCAGTCCGGCCTGCCCCTGATCGCCACCGTCGTCGCAGCCGCCGCCGCAGCCGCGGTCGCCGCCGGCTGTGGCGACGACACCCGCCGCCCCACGCCCGACCCGCTGCGCGAGACGCTGGGTCGCTGTGCCGACTTCGACGCCACCCGGCGCCCCTTCTTCGGCGACCTGCACGTGCACACCACGCTGTCACTCGACGCCAACCTCAAGGGCACCCAGCTCGGCCCCGCCGACGCCTACCGCTTCGCGCGCGGCGAGCGCGTCAAGCTGCCGCCCTACGACGCCCAGGGCAACTCGGCGCGTACGCTCGAGCTCGGACGGCCGCTCGACTTCGTGGCGCTGACCGATCACGCCGAGTTCCTCGGCCTGGTGACCACCTGCCTGACCCCGGGCAGCGCCGGCTTCGATCATCCCAACTGTGTCAGCTACCGCAACGACCCGCAGAGCGCCTTCATCTCGCTCAACCTGAACCTGTCGCTGTCGCAGCCCGATCCCGCGGCGCCGCCGCCGTGCGACGGCCAGAGCTGTCGCGCGCGCACCATCGACGCCTGGGGCCAGGTGCGCCAGACCGCCGAGGACGCCTACGACCGCACCCCCGCGTGCGCCTTCACCAGCTTCGTGGCCTACGAGTGGTCGGGCTCGCCCGAGGTGCGCAACCTGCACCGCAACGTGATCTTCCGGAACCACATCGTGCCCGAGGTGCCCTTCACCTACTTCGACGGCGGCTACCCCGAGCTCCTGTGGGAGTCACTGGGCCGAAGCTGCACCCGCGCCGGCACCGGCTGCGACGTGCTGACCATCCCGCACAACAGCAACCTGTCGAGCGGCCTGATGTTCGAGCAGAAGCAGCTCGACGGTGTCGACGGCGCCTTCGACGCCCGCTATGCGCGCACCCGCGCCGCCATGGAGCCGCTGGTCGAGGTCTTCCAGCACAAGAGCGACTCCGAGTGTCTGCCCGAGCAGGCCGAGGGCGGCGACCCGCTGTGCAACTTCGAGAAGACGCCGTACCACACGCTGGCGTCGTCCTCGCTGGGCGGCCCGCGCGGGACCCCCGCCAACCCCAGCGACTACATCCGCCACGCCCTCGGCGAGGGGCTGGCGCTGGGCGCGCGCCTGGGCGTCAACCCCTTCATGTACGGCATGATCGGCAGCACCGACACCCACCAGTCGGTGCCCGGCGCGGTCGACGAGCAGAGCTTCCCCGGCCACGGCGGCGCCGGCGTCGCGGCCGACACCTGGTCGGCCGACAAGCTGGTCGATCACATCTGGTTCAACCCCGGCGGGCTGGCCGTGCTGTGGGCCGAGGAGAACTCGCGCGAGGCGCTGTTCGCGGCGATGCGGCGGCGCGAGGCCTATGGCACCAGCGGGCCGCGCATCGTGCTGCGCTTCTTCGCCGGCGACTACCCCGATGATCTGTGCGGCAAGCCCGACTTCGCGGCGCGCGGCTATGCCGGCGGGGTGCCCATGGGCAGCACGCTGAAGCGGGGCGGCGCGGGCGCGGCGGCGGCGCCGGCGTTCGCGGTGTGGGCGCAGCGCGACGCCGGCAGCGCGGGCCACCCCGGGGCGGCGCTGCAGCGGGTGCAGATCGTGAAGGGCTGGCTCGACGGGGTCACGCCGCGCTTCAAGGTGTTCGACGTCGCGGGCAACGCGCAGAACGGCGCCGACGTCGACCTCGCCACCTGCACCCCGCGCGGCGCCGGCGCCGACGAGCTGTGCTCGGTGTGGCACGACCCGGCCTATGACGCGGGCAAGCCGGCGTTCTACTACGCGCGCGTGATCGAGAACCCGAGCTGCCGCTGGCACACCTACGCGTGCAACGCCGCGGGGGTCGACTGCGCGGTGCCGTCGAGCATCCCGCCGGCGCTGGCGGCGTGCTGCGATCCCGACTTCGGCCCGGTCATCCAGGAGCGCGCCTGGAGCAGCCCGATCTGGACCGGCGCGCCATGACGCCTGCTGGGGCACAGCGGCGCCGCGGTGCGCGGACGCCGCTGCCGCGGGCGCTGGTGCACCTGCTGCGCTGCCTGGTGCTGGGGGCGCTGCTGCTGGCGCTGCGCCGGCTGGTGGCGCCGCCGGGGCGGGCCGGGGCCGCGCCGCTGCTGGTCAGCGTGGCCGCCGACGCCAGCCGCGCCGAGGTCGAGCGCGCGGTCGCCGACGCCGCGCTGGTCGACCTGGCGCTGCGCGCGCGCTGGCCGATGGCCGACCCGGTGGTGCGTGACCTGCTGCTGGCCGCGATGCGCGCCGACGAGCCCGACGGCGCGGCGGAGACGCTGATCGCGCGCGGGATCGCGCTGGGCATGACGCGACGCGATCCCGCCACGCGGGCCCGGCTGGCCTGGCTGGGGCGCGAGATCCTGCGCGCCCGCGTGCGCACCGCGGCGCCCGAGCCGGCCGCGCTGGCGGCCTACCGCGCCGCGCATCACCAGCGCTACGCCGGTGGCTGGCTGGTGCTGCGGCAACGCCTGATCAGCACCGCGCGCCATGGCGAGCACACGCTGGCCGATGCGCAGGCGCTGGCGGCGCGGCTGGCGGGGGCCGACGCGGAGGGCCGCAACGGTCCTGGTGCTGACGTCGACGCCGACGCAGATGCCGACCCCGGCGACCGCGCCGAGGCTGGCGACCCGACGCTGCTGCCCGCGCGCATGGCCGGCACCCGCGCCAGCATCGACGCCCGCTTCGGCCCCGGCTTCGCGGCGCAGCTGGCCGTGGCCCCGCTGGCGCGCTGGTCGGGCCCCTACACCGGCAGCTTCGGCCAGCACGTCGTCTGGCTGGAGCAGCGCCGCTACGTCTACCCCGGCGGCGCCGCCGCCATCGAGCAGCGCGTGCTGGCCGACTGGCACGAGGACGCCCTCGGGGCCGAGCTCACCCGGGCCACCCGCGCGCTGACCGCCAGCCGCGAGATCGCCCTCGAGCGGGTGGCGCCATGAAGCGCGCGCGTGTGTGCACTCTCCGGGTCGCCGTGGCCGCCCTCGTGGTGGCGGGCGTCGGCGTCGTGGCCGGCGCCGGCACCGCCGACGCGCACCCCATCGCCCCGTCGACCCTGCACCTCGACGAGACCGCCCCTGGCGTCGCACGCGCGCGCCTGCACACCCCGACCGCCGCGCAGCTGACCCCGCGCTGGCCCGCGGGCTGCGTCGCCACCGTCACCGCCGCGCCCAGCAGCGTCGACGACTTCACCACCGAGCACTTCGCGCTCGACTGCCACGGCCACGCGCTGGCGGGTGCGCGGCTGGGCATCGACGGGCTGCGCCAGCGCGACAGCATCGCCATCGTGCGCGTGCGCCTGCACGACGGCCGCGTCGCGCGCGAGGTCCTCGGCCCGGCCCACCCGCGCTTCGACATCCCGGCCGCGGCGTCGTGGACGCACGGCCTGACCGCCGCGCTGCGTCGCGGCGCCGCGCACCTGCTGACCAGCCTGCCGCACCTCTTGCTGCTGCTCGGCCTGCTGCTGGTGGCCGGCCCCGGGCTCCGCGCGCGCGGCCGGACCCTGGCGGCCTTCAGCCTCGGCCATGCCACCAGCTTCGCGCTCGCGGCGTGCGACCTTCTGCCGCGCGTCCCGGCGGGCGCAGCGCTCTTCCTCGCCGCCGCCAGCCTGCTCGTGCTCGCGCTGCTCGCGTTGCGCCGCGACGGGGAGCCCGCGACCACCAGCGCCGTCTCGGCCACCACCACCGCGGCGCTCGCGCTCACGATCGGCCTGCTCCACGGCCTCGGCATCGCCACCGCCTGCAGCTCAGGGGGCAGCACCCTGCCGCCCGGTCACCCCACGCTCGGGCTGGCCAGCTTCGACCTCGGCCTCCAGCTGGCCCAGCTTGCCGTGGTCACCGCCGGCCTCACGGTCGCCAAGGTCGCCGGCCCCGTCCTGCGCCGCCTGCCGCGCGTCGCGCCGCACCTCCGCACCACGCTGGCCTATGGCCTCGGCGGCCTCGCGGCCATGTGGTGCCTCGAGCCCGCGCTGATCCTGCTGAGCTGAGGTGCCCCGCCACGCGGGCGGCCCGGCTCAGGCCACCCGGGCGTCACGGGCGTCGTCGCAGCCCTGCTCCTCGGCGGCCTGGCGGTGGTTCTTCTTCGGCGCCTTGCCGTCGACCTCGTTGGCCTCCTTGATCTTCAGCGTCACCGTGGCGCGCACCGGCTCGCCGTCGGCCATGAACATGGTGTACTTGACCTGCAGCGACTCGATGACGCCGCGAAAGCGGGGGAACTTCTCGCCCCACACGAACGTGCACAGCGGCGGGCGCCACTTGCCGTTGACGGTGGACGGCGTGCCCAGCTTCTCCAGCCGCTCGACCATCTGGACCACCGACGTGGTGGCGTCGTGGCCATAGCCATCGAGGAGGAGCTCGGCCGACAGGGTCTTGCCCGACCCGCTGGTGAACTCGAGCTTGGGCACCGCGACCCCGGCGGTCGGATGGGGCGTCCACGCCACCGGCTTGTCGACGGTCAGCTCCTTGGGGTTGAAGTGGACGTTGATCGGTCCGCCACTCTTGTCGTCCTCGTTCACGATCATCGCTCGGATGAAGCCCGGCTCGCTCATACGCCACCTGCATTGCAAGAGCATCGCCATGCGCAAACTACTGGAATCGCGCAACTTGCGCCTGTCCCATTGGCTGGCTGGTCCAGCCCCGGTCCACTCGCCTCGGTCATGACTGCCTCCATGCCCAGGTCTTCGGCAGCCGCTGCTGGTTGTTGCGCGACTTTCTGCAGCAGCGCCCTGGCGGACCCGACGTGCCATGCTTGCCGGCATGTGCCTGCTGGTCGTGATGTCGCGCATGCGCGTCGATCTGCCGCTGGTGGTGGCCGCCAACCGTGACGAGTTCCTGGCCCGCCCCGCCACCGCGATGACCGTGCTGGCCGACGCGCCGCGCATCCGCGGCGGCCGTGACCTGGTCGCGGGCGGCACCTGGCTGGCCATCCACGAGTCCGGCCTGGTCGCCGGCCTGACCAACGTCCCCGGCGCGCGCGACCCCAGCCTGCGCAGCCGCGGCGAGCTGCCCCGGGCGCTGGCCCGCGCCGCAGCGGCCCCCGCACCCGGCCCCGCGCGAGGCGCCCGCGCCGCCGTGGCCCACTTCGCGGCCACCCACCGCCCGCGCGACTACAGCCCGTCCTGGCTGCTGGTCGGCGACCCGAGCTGCCTCTTCTATGTCGACATGACCGCCGGCGACGCCCCCACCGTGCGCGAGCTGCCCCCCGGGCTGTGGATCCTCGAGAACCGCCCGCTGGAGCCGACCTCGGTCAAGGCACGCGCCGTGGCTCGCGCCCTCGATCCGGCCCGCGCCGCCGCGCTGCCGCCCGACGCCCTGCTGGCGGCCCTGCAGCAGCTGCTCGGCTCGCGCGCCGCGCCGCCGCCCGAGGACGACCCACGCCCGCCCGAGCTGCTGGCGCCCTGTGTCCACGCCGGCCCCTACGGCACCCGCAGCGCCGCCATCACCTTCGTCGCCCCCGACGGCCCGCCGCGGCTGTGGTCGGCCGACGGACCGCCCGACCGCGCAGCCTTCACCGAGATCGCCTGGTGACGCCGCGGCTGTATGCCATCACGGCCAGCGCCGCCCCCATCGTGGCCGTGTTCCGCCGCGGCCCCGCCAGCTGGTGGCACCTCGCGCGCTGGCACACCGGCACCGGCGAGCTGGAGCGCGGCGCCTGGTTTCGCGGCGCGCTGTACCCGCGTCGCTGCGACGTGTCCCCCGACGGCGCCCTGCTCTACTACGTTGCCTCCAAGGCCAGCCGCCGCCCCTTCCTGGGTCGCCCCGGCGGCCACCACACCTACTCGGCCATCAGCAAGCTGCCCTGGTTGTCCGTGCTCGCGGCCTGGCCCGAGCACGGCATCTGGACCCGCGGCCTGCACTTCGTCGCGCGCGGCCAGGGCTGCACGCCCGCGCCGCCCGCGCAGGGCAGCATCGAACCGCTGCGCGCGCGCCACGGCCTGGCGGCGACCCCGGTCATCCAGTACGCCGCCGAGCGCCGGCGCGGCTGGACCGAGCACGCCAGCTGCCCGCCCCGCGCCGCCCACGACAGCTGGGACGAGAAGCGCTCCGTCATCCTGGAGAAGCCGCAGCCCGCGGGGCGCTGCAAGCTCATCCTCACCGACCACGGCTGGCGCGCCAACGCCCCGGGCATCGAGGGCCGCCAGCCCAGCTTCCGCCTCGAGCTCGGCGCGCGCACACTGGAGCTGCCCGACGCCGCGTGGGCCGACTGGAGCGCCGACGGCCGCCTCCTGCTGGCCACGCACACCGGCCGGCTGCAGCTCAGCCGTGCGCGCTCGCTCGAGCTGCACGTCGTGCAGGACCACGATCTGGCGGGCGGGCGCCCCGCCCCGGAGCCCGCGCCCGGCTGGGCCCAGGTGTGGTGAAACGCACGGTTTGACTTGCTGCCCCGCGTTACCCGCATACTCCCGACGAATGACGCAAAGACCTGTCCTGGCCTGGCTGTTTTCCCTCAGCTTTCTGTCCGTCGCCGTCGCTGGCTGCGGTGACGATGACGCCGGCAGCGTCGATTCGGGCACCGAGATCGACGGCGGCAACACCGAGATCGACGCCGGCAACACCAGCATCGACGGCGGCGCCTGCACCACCCCGACCCAGTGCGGCCTGGTCTGGGAGCAGAAGGCCAGCGACCGCTTCGTCTCCATCCTCAACCAGCCCACCGAGCTCGCCGCCTTCCTGACCGCGGTGCCCAAGGGCGGCGACCTGCACAACCACCTGTCGGGCGCGGTCTACGCCGAGACCTACCTGGGCTGGGGCATGATGTCGGGCTACTGCATCAACAACACCTCGTTCGCCGCGGTGGCCTCGGGCCAGTGCGGCAACGCCGGCATCTCCGCCATCCCGACCAGCGGCACCTTCTTCGACCAGATCGTGCGCGCCTGGTCGATGAAGGACTTCGTGGCCAGCGCGGCCGAGTCGGGCCACGACCACTTCTTCGCCACCTTCGGCAAGTACGGCCTCATCGCCGGCAACCGCCGCGACGACAGCATCGCCGACATCGCCGCGCGCGCCGCCAGCGAGAACCAGCTCTACATCGAGACCATGTTCAACCTGGGCACCAACGTCGGCGGCCTGTCGGCGTCGATCTGGTCGGGCACGCTGACCGCGGCCGATCTGCCCACGCTGTACAGCCAGCTGATGGCCAACGCCGCCTTCACCACCGAGCTCGGGCAGGACGTCACCGCGGTCACCAACGCCGCCACGCGCTGGCGCACTGCGCTGAACTGCGCCGGCGCCACCCCGCCGCCCGCGTGCGGCGTGACGGTGCGCTTCGTGGCCCAGATCTCGCGCACCGGCGGCAACGACCAGATCTTCGGCCAGCTGGTCAGTGCCTTCGAGATGGCGTCGCGCACCAACTTCCTGGTCGGCGCCAACCTGTCGTCGCCCGAGGACGACACCGCGTCGCTGCGCAACTATGACCTGCACATGGCGATGCTCGACTTCCTGCACCAGCGCTACAAGGTCATGGCCACCACGCCCAGCCCGCTGCACATCACGCTGCACGCCGGCGAGCTGACCCCGGCCTACGTGCCCGCCGGCTTCCCGAACGCGACCACCTACCACGTGCGCGCGGCGGTCGAGATCGCCCACGCCGAGCGCATCGGCCACGGCCTCGACGTGCTGATGGAGACCGACTCGACGGGCCTGCTGACCACGATGAAGAACCGCAACGTGCTGGTCGAGATCTGTTTGAGCAGCAACGATCAGATCCTCGAGGTGCGTGGCAACGCGCATCCGCTGGCGGCGTACATGGCGGCCGGGGTGCCGGTCGCGCTGGCCACCGACGACCAGGGGGTGTCGCGCTCCAGCATCGCGGGCGAGATGCTGCGCGCGGCCAAGGACCAGGGGCTGAGCTACCGGCAGCTCAAGACCATGGCGAGGAACAGCCTGGAGCACGCCTTCCTGCCCGGGCCCAGCCTGTGGTCGTCGTTCGCGAGCGTGACGCCGGTGGCCGACTGCGCCCCCACCGCCACCAGCGCGGTCGGCGAGACGCCCAGCGCGGCGTGCCAGACCTTCCTGGCCGCCAGCGAGCGCGCCGCGATGCAGTGGGAGCTCGAGCGCCGCTTCCGCGCCTTCGAGATGATGCAGTAGCGGCCCCGACCGTCAGTTGTCGCGCATATCGACCAGCCGCCAGCCGCCCGACATGTCGCCGTCGCCGGGGCCGATCGCGATCGAGTAGGTGCGCACCGCGGGGTCGTCGGTGAAGCCGTGGCGATCGGGGAAGGGGCGCTGGAGCAGGATGGCCTTCACGA
This sequence comes from Polyangia bacterium, assembly GCA_044229835.1. Classification (GTDB taxonomy): domain Bacteria; phylum Myxococcota_A; class Polyangia; order Haliangiales; family JADYYK01; genus JADYYK01. The sequence goes on from JBGASF010000175.1 coordinate 11,365, forward strand.
TGTGCTGTTCACCCTTCTTCTCGGCGTAGGGCGCCTTGCAGTCGTCGTCGGGCAGCTTGTCGCCGGAGCCGGGCAGACACAGGATGCTCGAGGACTCGCCGTTCAGGAACAGCGCGACCGCCACCAGCTTGGCCGGGGGCAGCACGGCGGGGTCGTAGGGCCCCTGCTTGATCGCGAGCATCGGGTCCTGGTCGCTCTCCAGCGCGTAGCCGGTGACGATGGTGCCGTCCTTCTTCCTGAAGGCCAGGGCGTGGCGCACGCCGGCGTCGTTGGCCAGGAAGTACAGCGACCCGCTGGGCAGCTCGAGCGCGGGGTACTCGTAGGCCTTGCACTGGCGCCCCTTCAGCTGCGAGGTGGTCTCGGCGGCGGCGGCGCACAGCGCGGCGCTGACGTCGGCGGGCGCGGCGACCGGTTCGGCCTGCCAGGCGGGCGGCGTGGTCATCTGCGGCAGCGGGGGCGCGGTCGGCGGCAGCTTGCCGTCCTCCGGGAGATCGATGAGGCCGTCGCCCCCGAGGCCCGACAGGTCCTTGTCCTTGCCGTCGTCGCGGACCTCGACCTGGTAGGAGTACACGGTGTGATCGTCGCGGATGGTCGGGTGCTCGAACTGCTCGACGACGAAGCTGAGGATGCGCTTGCCGTCCTTGTCCTCGATCACGGGGGGCGTGCAGGCGTGTTCGCGCCAGACCTTGCCCGCGGGCAGGGTGTCGTTGCTGCCGGGCAGGCAGCGGACGACGGCGGCCTCGAGGACCAGCTCGGCGTACAGCTGGGCCAGCTTCTCGGGCGCGGTCGCCTTCACATCGAGCCCCTTCAGCAGCTCGCCCACGAAGTTGCGGACCCTGCCGAGCGCGAACGTGCCGTCGGGCCGCACCAGGCCGTACTCCCAGGCGTTGACCGGGTCACCCTTGCGGGTCAGGCGGTAGACCTTGCCGGCGGGGGTCTCGAGGTGCGGCAGCTCGGTCTCGACGCACTCGGCGCCATAGCCGAACTCGCCGCGCGCCGCGGCGCACAGCGGGGACACCGGGGGCTGCTTGATCTTGTCGAAGCGGGCCTTGCCGGTGGCAGCGCTGCCACCGCCACCGCCACCACTGCCACTGCCGCCGCCACCGCCGCCGCCCTTGGACTTCGACTTGCCACAACCCAGCACGAGGACACTGCAGACCAGCGCGGTTCTCCACATGGGCGGGGAGGCTAGTGCAAGACCTCGCGTCGCGCGCGCCAAAAGACGATAGGCTGCCGCCATGTGCATGGTCACCGTCGTGCGGGTGAGCCCTTGATGCGGCGTGCGCTGTGCGTGCTGAGTCTCCTGGTCATCGGCTGCGGCGGCGATGGCGACGACGCCGGCCCGACCCCATACGAGAGCGCCGGCCCGCACCCGGTCGGCCACGCCGCGTTCACCGTCACCGACAGCGTGCGAGGGCGCGTGCTGACCAGCGAGGTCTGGTATCCCGCCGCCGAGTCCGCGCGCGCGGCCGCCGAGGCCGGGGTGCCCATCGAGGAGCTGCTGCCCGCCGGCCCCGAGCGCGCCACCTTCGCGGGGCTCTTGCCCGCGGCGCCCACGCCCGGCACGCGGCGGCGCACCCGATCGGCGCCCGACGCTGCCCCGGTGGCGGCCCCGGCGCGCCTGCCGGTGGTGGTGTTCTCGCACTGTCACCAGTGTCTGCGCTTCTCGTCCTTCAGCATCGCCGAGCGACTGGCCAGCCACGGCATCGTGGTGGTCGCGCCCGATCACCAGGACAACACGCTGTTCGACGGCCTCGACGGCAGCGGCGCCGCGCTGGAGGACGCCTTCCTGACCGTGCGCGCCGGCGACATCTCGGCGCTGCTGGACGCGGTCCTGGCCGAGGGCGCCGCCAATCCACTGCCGGCGGTGCTGCGCGGCCGCCTGGATCCGACCCGCGTCGGCATGCTGGGCCACAGCTTCGGCGGCGCCACCACCGGGCGCGTGCTGCAGGACGACCCCCGCTTCATCGCCGGCGTCACCATGGGCGCGCCGATCCAGAGCCCCTTCTTCCCCTCGGTCACGCTGTCCCGCATCACCGAGCCGCTGCTGTTCGTGCAGCTGCTGGAGGACAACAGCATCGGCAAGATCGGTAACGACCTCATGCTGGGCAACTTCGACGACGCCACCCAGCCGGTGTGGCTGGTGCGGGTGGCCGACGCCGGGCACTGGTCGGTGTCGGACCTGTGCGGCATCACCAGCGCCTTCCCCGCCGGCTGCATCTCGCCGGCCGCCCGCCAGAGCGACGGCGCCAGCTTCACCTATCTCGACATCGAGGTCGTGCGTGACCTGGCGGCGTCGTATGTGACCGCCTTCTTCGCGTTGCATCTCAGCTCCGACCCCGGCGCGGCCGCGACCTTGAAGCGGCCGCTCGGCCCCCCCGGCATCGTCACCCTGGAGGCACGCAAGCCATGAGCTGGACCGCTCAGTACAGCGCGATGGCGCGCTACAACCGCTGGATGAACCGCAAGCTGTACGCCCTGGCGGCGACGCTCACCGACGAGGAGCGCAAGCGCGACATGGGCGCCTTCTTCGGCTCGATCCACCGCACGCTGAACCACATCTTGCTCGGCGACCGGATCTGGCTGGGACGCCTGGCCGGCATCATGTCCGCGGTGGCCGAGTACGACGACTTCGCCGAGCTGCGTCGCGAACGCGAGCTGACCGACGAGGTGCTGCTCACGTACGCCGCCGGCCTGACCGACGCCCAGCTGCTCGCCGAGGTCGCCTACAAGACCCTGGCCGGCGTGCCCCACCAGATGCCGCTGTGGCAGCCCGTCGGCCACATGTTCAACCACCAGACCCACCACCGTGGCCAGGTCACCACCCTGTTCAAGCAGCTCGGCCACGACCCCGGCGTCACCGACCTGGTGGCGATGTACCGCGAGGAAGCCACCTGATGCATCGCCCCCTTGTCGCCCTGCTGGCCGTGCTCGTGCTGTCGTCGTGCGGTGGCACCGCGCGCAAGCGCCCCGACAACCTCCCCGGCACGAGCGCCAGCCCGGTCGTGCGCGCCGTCACCGCCGACGACCGCGACGAGGCCGACGTCGCCCTCGACGCGGGTCGCCGCCCGATCGAGCTGTTCACCTTCTTCGGTATCGCGCCCGGCATGCGCGTCGCCGAGCTGTTCGCCGGCGGCGGCTACACCGCGGAGCTCCTGGCCCGCATCGTCGGCCCCGAAGGCCAGGTCTACGGTCAGAACTCCCGGGTCATCCTCGAGCGCTTCGCCGAGGGGCCCTGGTCCGAGCGCCTCGCCAAGCCGGTCAACCGCCCCATCGTCCGCGTCGACCGCGAGCTCGACTCGCCCCTGCCGCCCGAGGCGACCGGCCTCGACGCCGTGCTCTTCATCCTGGCCTATCACGACAGCGTCTGGACCGGCGTCGACCGTCCCGCCATGAACGCCGCCATCTTCGCCGCCCTCCGCCCGGGTGGGATCTACGGCGTGGTCGACCACAGCGCCGCCCCGGGCGCCGGCACCACCGTCACCGAGACCTTGCATCGCATCGAACAGGCCGTCGTCGTCGCCGAGATCCTCGCCGCCGGCTTCCGCCTCGACGCCGAGGCCGACTTCCTCCGGAACCCCGAGGACACCCGCGACTGGAACGACTCCCCACGCGCGGCCGCCGACCGCCGCGGTACCAGCGATCGCTTCGTGCTGCGCTTCATCAAGCCCTGATCACCCCAGGGCGCAGGCCACCGCCTCGTCATAGTCGGGCCGCACGTCGCGCCAGCCCTGCGTGACCTGGAGCCAGCGTTCAG
>JBGASF010000176.1:0-15106 GCA_044229835.1 Polyangia bacterium
ATGAGCATCGGCCGCACCCTGACCGACCCCATGCTGTTCGTCTACCCGGGCGCGCCCCCGGTCGCCAACGAGCTGCAGTGCGTGACCTTCGGCGACGACATCTCGCCGACCGACGACGACGCCCAGATCACCAACTTCAGCGTCGCCGCCGGCGCCACCATCACGGTGTACGCGACCTCGCTGCAGAACGACTTCTCGGGCACCTACCGCCTGACCGTCAGCACGCAGTAAGGATCGCCTCGCTGCCCTACCCCGCCCGAAACCCGCTCGGCGTCTTCCCGGTCCAGCGCTTGAACGCCCGCAAGAACGGGCTCAGCTCGGTGTAGCCGAGCAAGAACGCGATCTCCCCCAGCGGTCGACGCACATCGCGCACGTACTCCAGCGCCAGCTCCTGGCGCGCGTCCTCGACCAGGGCGCGGAAGCTGACGCCCTCCTCGCCGAGGTGGCGCTGCAGGCTGCGCGGACTCATCTTGAGCGCGCCGGCGACGGCCTCCAGGGTGGGCGGCGCCTCGGCCAGGCTGTCGCGGATGCGCTGGCGCACGTGGCCGAGCAGGCGGCTCTGCGCTGGGCGCCCGGCCAGCGCCTGCGCCGCGGTGCGATCCAGCAGCGACAGCAGCGGCGGGTCCGAGGTCAGGAGCGGCAGCTCCAGCACCTCGGTGGCCAGCGCGACGCCGTTGCCGCCGGCGCGCCAGCGCAGCCGCGAGGTGCCCAGGAAGCGCTGCAGCTCCGAGGTGTCGGGCGGCGCGGCGTGGGCGAACCAGGCGCGCTCGGCCAGGCAGGGCGCGCCGGTCAGCTGGCGCACGCCGCCCAGCACGGTGGCGACGAAGAACTCGTTGCCGTGGCGCCCCACACACTCGGGCTCGCCGGCGATGCGCTGCTCGATGACGCCGGCGCCGCCGCCGGGCCGCTCCTCGAACGTGATGGTCACCAGCTCGTTGAGCAGCGCGATGTAGCGCACGATCCGCGTCAGCGCCTCGCGCACCGTGGGGGCGCTGCGACAGCTGTACTCCAGCACGCCATAGGCGCCGCGCGGCATGCGCGCCGCCACGTGCAGCCCCAGGAACGGATCCGCGCTGGCCTCGGCCGCCGCCTCCAGCAGCGCGCGCAGCGTGGCCAGCGGCAGCGCCACCTCGGCCGCGCCCGCGGCGTCGGCGGGCACCCCGAAGCGACGCGCCAGGGCGTCGGCGTCGGCGCCGGCCTCACGCACCCGCGCCAGCACCGGCGCCACCAGCTGCGAGCGCATCTGCACCGAGCGAGCGCGGGCCACGCCCCATTGTTACCCGACGCGCCGCCCGCGCGCGCGCCTTGTTACACGGATGTGAACCCAGGCGCGCGCTTATGACACGGTTCTGACAGGGCGCTTTCGCTAGCGTGGAGACATGAGAGCCCTCCTGCTCGCTGCCCTGCTGTGCCTCGCGCCCGCGTGCTCGGGCGATGACGATGATGGCGTCACCATCGATGCGCGCGTGGTCGACAGCGGCGCCAGCCCCGACGCCAGCAGCTCGGGCCTGAAGGCCTTCGGCGCCAGCTGCAACAGCGGCCCCGAGTGCGCCTCCGGGCTGTGCTTCAACTTCAACATGGACGGCCCGCACTGCACCAAGCCGTGCACCACCGCCACCGCGGCGGCCGACTGCGCGCCCGCGAGCTTCGGCTGCAGCGGCATGAACGTGTGCAAGATCCGGTGAACGCCCCGGCCTCGGTGTACGATCGCCGCGTGGACCCGAGCAGCACCCAGGACACCGTGCTGGTGGTCGAGGACGAGGCCGACCTCGCCCGCGTGCTGGCCTTCAACCTGACCGAGGCCGGCTTTCACACCGTGACCGCGGGCAGCGCCGCCGAGGCGCTGATGGCGGCCGCGCGGGTGCGGCCCGCCGTGGTCGTGCTCGACGTCATGCTGCCCGACCTGCCCGGCACCGAGGTGTGCAAGCGGCTGCGCGAGGACGCCCACCTCGCCGACGTCGGCATCCTGATGCTGAGCGCGCGCGGCGACGACGCCGACCGCGTGCTCGGCTTCGAGCAGGGCGCCGACGACTACGTGGTCAAGCCCTGCCCGATGCGCGAGATGGTGCTGCGCGTGCGCGCGCTGGCCCGGCGCTGCTCGGAGCGGCGCGCCGGGCGCCGCGGCCCCACCGGCAAGATCCTGCGCTGGCGCGAGCTCGAGCTCGACCTCGGGCGCGACCGCGTGCACGCGCAGGGGCGCGAGGTCGCGCTGCGCCCCATCGAGTTCAAGCTGCTGGCCGCGGTGATGGAGGCCGGCGGCGAGCTGTGCACGCGCGAGCAGCTGCTGGCCACGGTGTGGGACGACGGCGCCGGCACGGTCAGCCCGCGGACCATCGACGTGCACGTGCGCCGGCTGCGGCTGGCGCTGCGCAGCGCCGGTGATCCCATCGAGACCGTGCACGGCCTCGGCTATCGGCTGCGCCAGGCCTGATGGCCCTCGGCTTCCGCGCCCGGCTGCTGGCGGCCTTCCTGGGCCTGGTGCTGGTGGTCGAGCTGATCGCGATGCTGGTCCTGCAGCGCACCCTGTCGGCCGATCTGGTGGCGCGCCTGGACCAGCGCCTGGAGCGCCAGGCCGTGGGCGTCACCGGCTGGGTGCTCGAGGGCGGCCGGCACCCGCAGAAGCTGGCCCCGCGTCTGGGCCGCGTGGTCGGCGCGCGGGTCACCATCTTCGCGCCCGACGGCCTGGTGGTGGGCGACTCCGAGCGCTCGCCCGAGGCCGTGCCGGCCGCCGAGCCGGGGCCGGTGCCCGCCGAGGTGGTGGCGGCGCGCCAGGGCCGGGTCGGCCGCGAGAGCCGGAGTGTTGACGGGGTGCACATGCGTTTCGTCGCTGCGCCGGCCGAAAACGGCATGGTCGTCCGCCTCAGCGTGCCGCTGGCCGAGATCGACGACGCCCTCGGTGCGCTGCGCCGCCGCCTGCTCGTGACCTCGGGGCTGGCCTTCCTGGCCGCGCTCGGCCTCGGCCTGTGGGCCGCCAGCCGCCTGGCGCGCCCGCTGCGCGAGATGACCGCGGCGGCCGAGCGCATGGCCAGGGGCGACTTCAAGGTCGCGCTCCCGGCGCGCGGGCGCGACGAGATCGGCACCCTGGCCGGATCGCTGACCTCGCTGGCGACCCAGCTCGCGGCCCGCATCGGCGAGCTGACCGCCGAGCGCGAGCACCTGCGCCGCCTGGAGCAGATCCGCCGCGACTTCGTGGCCAACGTCTCGCACGAGCTGCGCACCCCGGTGGCCGCCATGCAGGGCGCCGCCGAGACCCTCGGCGCGCGCACCCTGGCGCCCGCCGAGCAGCGCGAGTTCCTGGCCGTGATCGAGCGCCACGCCCACCGCCTGACCCATCTGGTCGCCGAGCTGCTCAGCCTGGCCGAGCTGGAGGCGCGCCGTCCCGGAGCCACCCCGGCCGAGCCGGTGGCGCTGGCCGAGCTGTGCGCCGAGGTCGCGCGCACGGTGGAGCCGCGCGCCGCCTCGCGCGGCAGCCAGGTCCGCATCGAGATCGCCGCGGGCACCCAGGTGCTGGCCCACCCGGCCGGGCTCGAGCAGGTGCTGGAGAACCTGCTCGACAACGCGCTCAAGTACGGCCGCGCCGGTGGCACCGTCACCGTCAGCGCCCGCGCCGAGGCCAGCGCCGGCCGGGTGGTGCTGACCGTGGCCGACGATGGCCCCGGCATCGCCGCCGAGCACCTGCCGCGCCTGTTCGAGCGCTTCTACCGCGTCGACCCTGGGCGCTCGCGCGAGCTCGGCGGCACCGGCCTCGGCCTGGCCATCGTCAAGCACCTGTGCGAGGCCATGGGCGCCACCGTCAGCGTCGACAGCACGGTCGGCCAGGGCACCCGCTTCAGCGTCAGCCTGCCCGCCGCACCGCCCTGACCGCTGACCCTGGCCTGCCCCCTGGGCGCGCTTGCGCCTTGAAATTCCCCGTATCGCCTGTCCCGCCCGGTCGTAATGACGCCAGGGGGGATCTACCTGCGTAACAGACGCGCGAGCCACGAGCGTGGGGCCGCCATGGTCATCGCCATGATGGTCCTCCTGGTTTTGGCCGGGCTGGGGCTGATCGCGATGCGTTTCGTCCGGATGGAGACCGCCTCGGGCGGCTACACCCGGGGCAGCCGCAACGCCTTCCACGTCGCCGAGGGCGGCCTGCGCCTGTCGGCCGGCTACACCGCCCAGCAGCCCGACTATTTCCACCGCCAGTCGGCCTTCAACAACCCCGCCGCACCCACTTACACGTTCCCCATCGGCCACCTGGCTCGCACCCCCGACGCCACCCGCCTCGGGGTCATGGACTACCAGGCCACCATGTCGCGTCCGCGCCTGGCCCAGCCGCCGGCGCTGTTCCAGGTCGGTGGCTCGATGGCCAACCGCTTCGTCTTCTATACCTACCAGATGGACGTGGTCGGCACCGTCAACGGTGACCCCGTCGCGAGGACCGCCTCGGCCGGGGGGGCCGCGGCGGTCAAGCAGCTGCGTGCGGATGTTCGTCTTGGCCCCATCACCCTCAACCAGTGATCGGGCCATGAAGGAGCCATCATGATCTCGGCACGCGCCTCGCGCCTCGCACTTGCAGGACTGGCCCTGGGCGCAGGGCTGGTGTTGCGGCCGCCCGCAGCGCGCGCCGTCGGCGATCTGCCGCCGCCCAACTCGGGCAGCACGCCCGACGTCCTCATCCTGCTCGACAGCACCGCCAACCAGAACGCGGCGCTGCTGTCGCTGGGCCCGACGACGAACTACTACCTGGGCTCCAACGGCGCCATCAAGCAGTACCACGTCTGGCAGCGCGCACTGACCGGCTCGGTGGTCAAGCCCAACAACACCATCAACACGCCGCCCCCCAACGCCTTCGATCCCGACTTCGACAAGGGCGCGCTCGACATCTACCGCGACAAGATCTGGTTCGGCATGTCGGGCATCGACCAGGCCTCGGGCACCGGCACCGCGGCCAACAACGGCTACAGCTACGGCCCCTCCCAGGTCAGTCGGCCGAGCTGCAGCTGGAACGGCAGCACCATCCTGTGCGCCGGCTCCGCGCTGTCGGGCAACCTGGGCATGCGCAATGACAGCGCCATCGCCGACGTGCGCGAGCTGCCCTTCGTGCGACTGCACCGGTCGACCCAGATCGCCGACAACGCGCTGATCCAGAACATCCTGGTGCAGACCACCAACCCCTACCAGGGTAACCCCGACGGCCTCATCGACGTCTTCAAGGACGCCATCCACTACTACGAGACCGACTATCCCAACCAGGCGGGCGCCGGCTGCGGCGAGCGCTTCATCCTGTACCTCGGCGCCGGCCTGCCGCGCCCGGGCATGAATGACCCCATCGCCGACATCATCTACCTGCGCGACACCCTCAAGGTCACGACCTACGTGGTCGGCCTGATGGACTACACCACCCCGGCCACCGACTCGTACCGCAAGTACATGAACGCCCTCGCCGTCGCCGGCGGCGGCAAGTGCGCCTCCGAGGTCCTGGGCGGCAGCGACTGCGCGTACCTGGCGCGCTATGACAACCCCGGCTGCACCAACAGCACCTGGTGCGATCGCCTGGGCGCCAACGACCTGCGCACCATGCTGGGCACCGTGCTGCAGAACGCCCTCGGCCAGGTCAGCTCGCGCACCCCGGCGGCGACCGCCAGCTCGCCGATCACCAGCGGCAGCACCGACTCGTGGCGCGTCGGCGCGGCCTTCCAGGTCGCGCAGGGGCCCGGCCCCTGGTTCGGCTTCCTGCAGGGGCTGCAGTTCGACGCCGCCGGCAACCAGATCAAGAAGCTCGACTTCCACGACCTGCTCGACGCCCGCTCGGCGACCTCGCGCGTCATCTACACCCGCAACTCCAGCGGCGTGCTGGCCCCGCTGCAGAGCGTGCTGTCGAGTGACTTCGCCGCCACGGTGGCCGACTGGCGCACCCAGTTCATCGCCGCCAACGACGACTGTCTGGCCTACAACTTCTTCGACAGCACCTCCGAGCTGTACCGCATGGTCTCGGGAGGCGCAGGTGACGCGCTGGGCAGCCTCGCCTGCGCAGGTGCCAGCGACGAGGTCTCCATCGTCACCAACTACCAGGCCCACAAGCTGGGCGCGATCTATCACTCGGCGCCCTTCGTGGTCACCCCGCCCGAGCTGTTCCTGAACGACGCCAGCTACAGCGCGTTCCGCTCGTCGCAGCAGAACCGGCCACTCACCGTGTTCGTGGGCGCCAACGACGGCATGCTGCACGCCTTCGCGCTGGAGGACGACACCCGCTCGGGGGGCAACGACCAGGGCAGCGAGCGCTGGGCCTACATGCCGCGCATCGTGATCCCGGCCATCGCCACCGGCATCCGCGCCAACCGCGAGCTGGTCGATGGCTCACCGGTGGTGCGTGACGTGATGGAGGACCGCAGCTCGCCGACCAGCGCCGGCTGGCGCACCGTCCTGCTGGGCGCCCTGGGCCGCGGCGGCCCGGGCTTCTACGCCCTCGACGTCACCGACCCGGCGGCGCCGCTGCCGCTGTGGGAGCGCTCGCGCGCCGACGCCGGCTTCGAGCAGTTCGGCATGGCCTATGGCCCGACCGCCATCGGGCGTGTGTTCGTGACCGACACCGAGGTCCCGGTGGCCTTCCTGCAGGGTGGCTGGGATCCCGGCGAGTCCGACGACGGCTATCCCAGCGGGCGCGGCCTCGCCATCGTCAACCTGGTCAGCGGCGCCAAGGTGTGGCGCTTCGCGCAGGACTGCGCGGGCGACGGCCAGTGCACCGCGGTGCCTGGCCTCGACGCGCCGGTCACCGGGACCCCGGCGCCGTTCGACGACATGCCGACCGCGATGGTGTCGCGCACCTTCGTCGGCGATCTCAAGGGGCGCATCTGGCGCATCGACACCTCGCGCCCCGACCGCTCGGCCTGGAAGATGGAGCGCTTCTGGCCCGCGGTCGGCTCGGCCTATGACAACGCCGCCTACCAGCTGCCCATCTTCCTGCCCCCCGCGCTGGCCTTCGATCGCTCGCGCAACCTGGTCGCCATCTGGTCGACCGGCAACATCCAGGATCTCGATGATCCCGCGCAGAACCAGGTCTGGGCCGTGCGCGAGGAGCTGGCCCTGCCCGCCCTGGTGACCGATCCGCCCATCGTGACCCCGGTGCAGGTCTGGAACGCGCCCAAGGTGCTCAGCGCCTCGGAGAAGCTGGTCGGTGACCCGGTCGTCTTCAACGGCTCGGTGTTCTTCACGACCTTCCGGCAGACCGCCAGCACCTGCGGCTTCGGCGAGGGCCGCCTGTACGCGCTCGACATGCTGACCGGCGGCCCCAACTTCGCGCCGCCCCCGGGCTCCAGCGGCGACTGCACCACGCCGGGCAACAGCTGCATCGTGACCTACGGCGCCGCGGGCACCGACGACTCGGTCACCCTGGGCTCCGGCGTGCCGTCCACCGCCCTGATCCGGCAGCGCAAGGCCACCGCGACCGTCGACCCCGCCACCGGCCGCATGACCTTCGCGGGCGGCAACTACTCGGCCATCGTGCAGATGGGCGCCTCGACCAAGACCGACCAGTACACCGACACCGCCATCATCAAGGACCTGGGGCCGCTGGTGCGCCGCGCCGACATCCTGTCGGTCGCCGAGTACGAGTAGCCGCCGCTCGGCTCAGCGCGGCGCCAGCCTGCTCAAGGTCTCGGCGAACACGCGCTGGTCGATGGGCTTGGTCAGGTAGCCGTCGAAGCCGGCCTGCTGGACGCGCTCCTCGTCGCGGCGCATGGCCATCGCGGTCAGCGCCACCACCGGGATCTGCTTGGTCTCGACGTGGGCGCGCAGCTCGATCAGCGTGACGTAGCCGTCCTGCCCGGGCATGGCCAGATCCATCAGCACCAGCGCGGGGCGCTCGCGGCGTGCCACCGCGACGCCGGTGACGCCGTCCTCGGCCTCGACCACGCGGTAGCCGAGGCCCTGGAGCAGGCGCCGGGCCAGGGTGCGGTTCATGTCGTTGTCATCGACCACCAGCACCAGCGGGGCGGCCGGGTGCGCGGCCGGGGTGCCGCCCGCGGGCGTGCGCCCGGTGGCCTGCTCGAGCACGGCGACCAGGGCGTCGCGGGTCAGATCGCCCTTCTCGATCAGGGTCAGCGCGTCCTTGCGCAGGCGGGCGCGCTCGGCCTCGCTGAGGCGCTCGGCGGTCAGGATCAGGATGGGCAACGACGCGGTGGCGGGATCGCCGCGCAGCTCGGCGATGACCTCGAAGCCCGACATCTCGGGCATCAGCAGATCGACGATGACCACGCTGGGCAGCTCGCGCCGGACCGCGGCCAGGCCGGTGCGCCCGCTGGCGGCGGTCAGCACGGTGTAGCCGGCGGGCTCCAGCGCCGAGCGCAGCAAGGTGCCCACGCGCGGGTCGTCATCGATGACCAGCACGGTCGGCGCGGCGCCACCCTGGCTGGGCGCCAGCGTGGCCACGCAGTGGCGCACCTGGTCGGCGTCGAGGCCGCGCGGCACGAAGTCGATGCGCGGCGCCGGGCGCGCCTCGGCCGGGATGGTGAAGGTGAAGGTCGAGCCGTGGCCCGGCGTGGTCAGGACCTCGATCTTGCCCTCGTGCTGCTCGACCAGGCGCTTGCAGATGGCCAGACCGAGGCCGGTGCCGTGGTGGCGCTTGACCATGGGGTCCTCGCCCTGCACGAAGGGCTCGAACAGGCGCGCCTCCAGCTCGGGCGCGATGCCGGGACCCTGGTCGCGCACCGAGAAGCGCACGAACTGCCCGACGTCGATGACGCGGACCTCGATGACCCCACCGTCGGGGCTGAACTTGACCGCGTTGGACAGGAGGTTCAGCAGGATCTGGTGCAGCTTGCGGCGGTCCGCGCGCATCGAGCGCGGCGACCCCATGTGCACCGCCAGCTTGATGCCGCGCGCCTCGGCCAGCGGGCGCACCACCTGGCAGGCCTCCTCGACCGCGGGCGCAGGGAAGATCCAGTCGAACACCAGGTCGGCGCGCCCGGCCTCGATCTTCGACAGATCCAGGATGTCGTTGATCAGACTCAGCAGGTGGCGCCCCGAGTTCAGCACGTCGGTCAGGCAGGCGCGCTGGTGCTCGCTGGGCGGATGCTTGCGGTCGTCGATGAGCAGCTCGGAGAAGCCGATGATCGAGTTCAGCGGCGTGCGGAGCTCGTGCGACATGTTGGCCAGAAACTCCGACTTCAGCTTGTCGGCGCGCTCGACCACCACGTTCTTGGCCGCCAGCTGCTGGCCCTGCACGCGCAGCTCCTCGGCCTGCGAGGCCAGCTCGGCTCTCTGCGCCTCCAGCTCGCGGTTGGCGCCCTGCAGCTCCAGCGTGCGCTGCTCGACCTTGGCCTCGAGCTCGGCCTGGCTTCCGCGCAGCGCGCGGACCATGACGTTGAACTGCCTACCCACCACCGCCAGCTCGGCGGTCGGCAGCGCGGGCACCTCGACCGACAGATCGCCGGCGGCGACCGTGCCGGCGGCGTCGGCCAGCGTGCGCAGGGGGCTGATGATGCCGCGCGACAGCAGGTAGCCCACCAGGAGGCACAGGGCGACCGCGATCGAGGCCGACAGCATCAGCAGCCAGGCCAGCGAGTTCATCGGCGCCAGCACCTGGGCCCGCGGCGCCAGGTAGAACAGCGTCCACGGCACCGTGCTCAGCCGGTGCGCGACCACGAAGTTGGTCTGGCCGTTGCCGGGCGAGAAGGCGTCGCGCGCGGCCTTGCCGGGCAGCACCGGAGCGGTCGCCGCAGCGAACTCGAAGGGCATCGAGATGGGCGCCTCCAGCAGGGCGCGGGTCGTGGGGCCGAAGCGGTTCTCGGCCACCGCGGCCTCCACCACCTCGGCGGACAGTCGCCCGGCGGGGTGGAAGATCTCGCCCTCCGAGAAGCTGTGCGCGATGCGCACCCCGTGCTGGTCGAGCAGGACGCTGAAGCTGCCCGGGCCGGCGCGTCCGTTGCCGGCGCGCACCGTGTTCCAGAACGCCGCCGCGCGGACGTAGACCGCCAGGATGCCGACCGGGGCCCCACCCGAGCGCACCGGACAGGCGTACGCGATCAGCGGGTCGTTGGCGTTCAGCTTGGACACGAAGAGGTCGGAGACCACGCAGCTACCCTTCATGGCGTCCTTGAAGTAGCTGCGAAAGCCGAGGTTGACGCCGTAGCCGCTGGGGTCGGTGCTGTACACGTTCTGCCCGGTGGCATCGAGGACGTTGATGGCGCGCAGCTCGGGATCCGACACCAGCGCGGCGCTCATGAAGTCGTTCACGAGCTGGCGATCGACCTCGGTCTCGCTGTGCGTCGCGTAGGCCAGCACCTGGGGCAGGCCGACCCGGCGCGACACGATGCCCTGGTACTTGGTGTGGAACTTCTCCAGCTCGGCCGACAGCCACTCCGCGCGCGAGCGCAAGAGGTCGATGGTCTGGCCCTCGAAGACCTGGCGGGTGCGACGCAGGCCCAGCAGCGTGGTCAACACCAGCGGCAGCGTCGACACCGCCAGCACCAGCAAGAGCAGCCGCGTGCGCACCGACCAGCTCCCGGGCCCGCGGCTCATGAGCGCTCCCGCCGCCGGTAGATCCTGAGCTCGGGCGCCACCCGCGGGAACGGCTCCAGCAGGCTCTCGGCCTCGGGCGGGATGACCTCGGCGCTGCCCAGCACCAGTGCGCCGCCGGGCACCAGCCCCTGGGTGGCGCGCTCGAACGCCTTGCGCTGCAGCCGCGGGTCCAGATAGATGAGCACGTTGCGCAGCAGGATGAGGTCGAACGCCGCCAGCACCGCCTCGCGGGGCACCGCCTGCGCGCTCATCAGATCGTGCTCGGCGAACAGGACGTGGCCGCGCAGCGCGGGTCGGACCTGGCTGTGCTGGTCGATGGTCTCGAGGTAGCGCTCGCGCAGGTCGGAGGGCACGGCCAGGGTGGCCGCGGTCGGGTAGACCCCGGCACGCGCGATGGCCAGCGCGCGCTGGCTGATGTCGGTGGCCAGGACCTCGAAGGGGTTGCCCAGGGCGCCGAGCAGGAAGGCGACCGACCAGGCCTCCTCGCCGCTGGCGGTGCCGATGCTCCAGGCCCGCAGCAGGCTGCCCGCGGTGTTCTGCGCCGCCAGCGAGGGCAGCACGCGGTACTGCAGCGCCGCCCACACCCCGGGATCGCGGAAGAACTGCGTGACCCGGACCAGGATGGCCTCGAGCAGGGGCCGGATCTCCTCGGGGCGCTGCTCCAGCAGGCTGAGGTAGCTGGCGGCGTCGGGGCAGCCGGTGGCGCGGATGCGCGCCTCGATGCCGCGCTGCGCGGTGGCGGCGCGGTAGTCACGCAGATCGACCCCGCCGCGCGCGGCCACGATGGCCAGCACGCTGGCGAGCAGGTGCGGGGTCAGGGTCGAGGGCGGCGTGGCCCCGGCCTGGTCGGTCACCCAGCGAGCTCCGTGAAGATGGCGTCGAAGCGGGCGTGGCTGTCGGCGAAGGCGGCCAGCACCTGGGGATCGAAGTGGCCGGGCTGGGTGCGCCCGTCGCCGTTCACGATGGTGCTCAGCGCGACCTCGTGGGTGAACGGCGGCTTGTACGGGCGCTTCGAGCGCAGGGCGTCGTAGACGTCGCAGATGCACATGATGCGCGCCGCCACCGGGATGGCGTCGCCGCGCAGCGCGGCGGGGTAGCCGGTGCCGTCCCAGCGCTCGTGGTGGCTGAGCGCGATGTCCGCACCCATGCGGAGGTAGGGCGAGTCGTTGCGCTCGAGGATGCTGGCGCCCAGCGTGGTGTGCGTCTTCATGATGTCCCACTCGCCGGCGTCCAGCTTGCCGGGCTTGAGCAGGATGGCGTCGGGGATGCCGATCTTGCCGACGTCGTGCATCGGGCTGGCGTGGAAGATCTGGTCCTGGAAGTGGGCGTCCATGCCCATGCGGCTGGCCAGCTCGCGCGAGTAGTGGCTGATGCGCTGCACGTGCGCGCCGGTCTCCTCGTCCTTGTGCTCGGCGGCGCGGGTCAACGTGAAGATGGTCTCGCGATAGCTCGACTCCAGCTGCTGGGTGCGCTCGCGCACCTCGGTCTCCAGGCGCTGCGCATGGCTCTGCAGGAAGTCGGAGTACTCCTTGAGGCGGAGCAGGTTGCGCACGCGCACCAGCAGCTCGGCGCGATCGACGGGCTTTTGCAGGAACTCCTCGACGCCACACTCCAGCGCCTGCAGCTTGGAGGCGTGGTCATCGAGCGCGGTCACCATCACGATCGGGATGTGCTTGGTGTCCTCGTCGCTCTTGAGCCGCGTCGCGACCTGGAAGCCGGTCATGCCCGGCATCATGGCGTCGAGCAGGATGACGTCGGGGCGGTGCTCGGCGGCGGCGGCCAGCGCGGCCGCGCCGCTGCTGGCGGTCAGGGTGCGGAAGGCCTCGCCGTGCAGGTAGGCCTGCAGCAGACGCACGTTGCGCTCCTCGTCATCGACGATGAGCACGCTGTGCGTGACGACTGCGGCAACGACTTCGCGACCCATTCCGTCCTCCGGATGGCTCCCCCAGACACAGTGAACGCCGGATTGTGACGGTAGACAAGTGACGATATGGCGGAATTACTGCGGCAAATCGCCGCGGCGAGTGCGTCAGTCCTGGAAAATGATGGTGCCGACGTCCTCGCCGGCGAGGGCGCGGGTGATCTCGCCGCGGCGCAGGCCGTTGACGATCTGCAACTCCTTGCAGTAGCGCGCGCGGGTCAGGTACTCGATGACGACGCGCTCGAGGACCAGGTCGGGCAGATCGCGGGCCAGCAGGGCGCGCGCGCCGATGCGCGGGATGTGGGTGGCCTTGGGGTTCTTCTTGGGGTCGTCCTCGTAGAGGCCGTCCTCGTCCTTGATGAAGATGGCGCGCTTGACCCCCAGGACCTCGGCCGACAGGAAGACGCCGGCGTCGGTGCGGTGCTGCGGGATGCGCCCCTCGGCGCGGGGCTTCTCCCAGTAGCCGAACGGCGGCATGCCCGACATGATCGGGATGCAGCCCATGGCGAAGTACAGCGGCAGCTTCTCGAAGTCGTCGTGCAGCATGAAGATCCCGCCGTGGCGCGCCAGCAGCATCTGGATCATGCGGGCGTTCTGGCGTGGCACGTAGCCGCCCAGCGCGGCCAGCACGCCGGTCGGCATCTCGAGATCGGCGCACACCGAGTACAGGTGGCGCGCGCGGGTGCCGCCGCCGCAGCACAGCAGCAGCTGGTGCTTGGCCTTGGCGGCGACCAGCTCGTCGAGGATGGGGAACAGCGCGGCGCGGCCGCGATCCATCACCGATTGCCCGCCAATCTTGAAGACCTTGACGTCGGGCATCATGGCCACCGGCGAGTACTCGAGGCCCGGCGACTGCGCGGTCAGGGCATTGCCCTCGAGGGAGCTGTGCAGCGAGCTGCGCTCGGGATCAGCCACGGGCGACCTCCTTGGTGATGATGGTGCCCACCGGCTCGCCGGCCAGCGCGGCGGTCAGCTGGCCCGGGCGCAGGCCGTTGACGATCTGGATCTGCTCGACGTGGCGGGAGTCGCGCCAGCATGGCCACAGGAGCTCGTCGAGCATGTGCTGGCGCGGCGGCGTGGCCAGGATGTCGGCCAGGGTGGCGCGCTCGATGCGCCGGGCGTCGGCGTGCTGCTTGGGATCGCAGTCGTACATGCCGTCCTCGTCCTTGACGAAGATGATGCGGCGCATGCCCAGCACCTCGGCGACCATGAAGAGGCCGAAGTCGGAGCCGTGCGTGGGCAGCGGGCCGCCCTCGGGCGGCGGCTCCCAGAAGTGGTAGGGCGGGATGGAGATGACGATGGGCATCATGCCGCTCTCGAGATACAGCGGCAGCTCCCAGAAGTGCTCGCGCTGCATCACGATGCTGCGGTGCTTGGCCAGCAGGGCGTTGAGCAGGACGGCGTTGGCCTCCTCCATGGCGCCGATGACCTGGGCCACGCCGCCGGTGGGCAGCCCGAGGTCGATGGCGATCGACACCGAGTGGCGCACCCGGGTGCCGCCGCCGACGCCGACGATCATCTTGTGCTTGCCGATGGCGCCGCGCAGCTCGTCGGCGACCGGGAGGACGCCGGCCT
Organism: Polyangia bacterium; assembly: GCA_044229835.1. GTDB lineage: Bacteria > Myxococcota_A > Polyangia > Haliangiales > JADYYK01 > JADYYK01. The sequence goes on from JBGASF010000176.1 coordinate 13,997, forward strand.
TGCCGCGATCGAAGATGCTGTGGCCGCCGATCCCGACCAGGGTGACGTCGGGCAGGATGCTGAGCTCGCGGTCGGAGTGGGTCTTGGCGATGACGCGGCGGTCGACCAGCGACTCGCGCATCAGCGGCGACTCGATGTGGGTACGACCGTCGTCGGATACCAGCTTGCGACTCAAGAGGCCTCCTCGTGGGGAACGGGTTCGGGGTGGGCTGGCTGCGCTTCGGCGGCGCGCGCGGCGCGCTGGGCGTCCCAGGCGCGCACCAGGTGGTGGGTGATGTAGCCCGACAGGATGCCGAAGGTGACGTGGACGCTCATGCCGGGGATGAGGACCAGGTAGGCGGCGCCGGGGGCCTGCACGGTGAAGATGATGGCGAAGATGGTGGCGAAGCGGCCGGCGGCGATGACGCCGCCGAAGATGGACCAGCCGATGGCGCCGGGGCGGCGCCCGCCGGCGGTCAGCAGCGGGACCAGGAGGTCGCACAGCAGGCCGGGCGTGATGTGCTTCAGGATCTCGAAGATGCCGTACTTGCCGTCGCCCATCAGGAAGGCGACCGTGCCCATGACCGCGCCCACGATGGTGGCGCCGAAGCGGGTGCGCGTCATCAAGCTGGCGATGATGTAGAGCGGCGTCAGCAGCACCAGCTTGTGGCCGGGGGCGATCGGGATCGAGGGCAGCACCTTGAGCGCCTTGATGCCCAGCATGGTCAGGACCACGCCGACGATGACGGCGAGATCGCGCGCGCGGGCGGCGCCGCCCTTGTCGAGGCCCTGGGCCTGGGCGTGGCGCTCGGCGCGGCCGATCTGGAGCTCGAGGCGACCGAGGATGCCGCCGACGTCGCCGCCGGAGAGACGCTTGAGCGCGGCCCAGAAGCCTTTGGGTTCGGGGGCGCCGCCACCACCGCCGCCGCCACCGCCGCCGCCGCCGCCGCCACCGCCACCGCCACCGCCACCGCCACCGCCACCGCCACCGCCACCGCCCCCGCCACCGCCACCGCCACCACCGCCTACTCCGCCACCGCCGCGATGCCGCCCTCGCCCACCGCCGCCACCGCCGCCACCCATGCCGTCGCCCATCAGCGCCAGCACCGAGTCGATCGACACCGCCGCGAT
>JBGASF010000177.1:0-15010 GCA_044229835.1 Polyangia bacterium
CGAAGAAGTCGCGGATGGCGATCGGGCTCAATTCGCTGCCGACGATCCGGTGTCCGCGCCCAGCGAGCCATGGCATGTCGAGGCTCTTGCCGCACAGCGGGACGTACACGCGCGATCCGGGGTCCGCGCCGATCGTCGGCCACCAGCGCTCGAGCATCGGGTGGACCGATGACTGGTGGAAGCCGATCTGCCCGGTGGCCCAGCGCTCGTGCCAGAAATCGCGATGCACGAGTTCAGTGTCTCGGCGGCATCCCGGCGCCGCTGGCGCTGTCCAGCGACGGCCGCTGGCTGGTCGGTGGCGGCATGAAGCCGTTCGTGCTCGACGCCGGGACCGGCAGCTTGACGCAGCTGCCGCCCTCCGACATCGAGATCAACCGCGTCCTGGTGGCCCCCGCCGGTGACCGCGCGGTGCTGTCGGCCCGCGGGCGCGCGCTGCAGCTGGTCACCCTGGCCAGCGGCGCCATCGAGCAGCTGCCCAGCGTCGGCGTCGCCCGAGCGCTGGCGTGGACCCGCGATGGCCGCCTGGCCATCGCCGGCGAGGCCCTGCTCATCTGGGAGGCCGGCCAGCTGCGCCAGCTCGACGCCAGCGCGCGCGGCGTCAGCGAGCTCAGCCTGAGCAGCGACGGTCGCGAGCTCATCGGCGTGGGCAGCGAGCACGCCATGGCCTGGCCGCTCAGCGGTGCTCCCGCCCGCGAGCTGGCACAGCCCAGCGGCCACGATCCCAACCCGTCCGAGCAGGGCGACTACCTGGTGACCTACGATCAGGATGGCCGCGTGCGCGTGCAGCGCGCCCGCGATGGTGCCCTGGCCATCCACGCCGTGGCCCCGGGCGGCTTCCCGGTGGTGGTGGTCAATCCCCGCGAGCAGACCCTGGTGGTCGGCGACCTCGACGGGCGCGTGCACGTGCTGACACTCGACGACGACGCCTTCGTGCCGGCCGCGCCCGACGCGCTGCTACGCTGGCTGCCGCGGCGCTGAGGGGGCGGGTCGCGCCTGGCGGCCGCGCGGCCGCGCGTGGCTACTCGTACTCGGCCATCGACAGGATGTCGGCGCGCTTGGGCAGGGCACCCAGGTCCTTGGCCACCGTGGTCTCGTTGAAGGTCTCCGACTTGGTCGACCCGCCGATCTGCACCAGCGCCTTGTAGTTGCCGCCGGTGAAGGTGTAGTTGCCCGCGCTGTCGGCGGTCGCGGTCGAGGCCTGGCGCCTGATCAGCGGCGACGACGGCATGCCCGAGCCGAGCGCCTGGTACTTGTTGGTGCCGGTCCCGGTGAAGGCGACCACCTGCTCCAGCGGGTCGGTCGGGCTGACCTTGAACTTGGGCGCGCCATCCGTCATGCCCAGCGCATACAGGCGCCCGGCGCCCAGCGAGCAGCTGGTCGCGGTGGGTAGATAGGTCGAGAACATGACCACGCCTCCGAACACCACGGTGTCACCGACCACCTTCTCGGTGCTCTCCAGCAGGAGCGGCGTGGTCCACGCCTGCGTCGCGGTGGCCACCGGCGGGTCGGTCGCCACCGCCGGCAGCGTCAGCGTCTCGCGGATGGCCCACACGTAGTTGGTCGCGGTGTCCTGCAGATCGCTGGCGCCGGTGCCGTAGATGGCCATCAGCTTGCGCGAGAAGTCGAACGCCAGCGACGGCGGCAGGAAGACCGGGCGCTGGTAGGTCGCGGTGTCATAGGTCGAGCCCACCGCAGGCCAGAAGCGCTCCATCTTCCACTTGGCGATGTTCGAGTTCGAGGTGTCGATGCGCCACAGGCGCCCCTTCATGTCGCCCACGAAGGCGCGCGTGGTCATGGCGCCGGGCAGGTCGTCGTACACCGCGGGCGTGCCCGTGATGGGCGCGTCGAGGCCGACCACGTTGGTGGAGTCGAACTTCTTGATCAGCGCGCCGGTGAAGGCGTGCACGATGTAGAACTCGCGCCCCTTGGCGAAGGTGGGACCACCGGTGGGCTCCCAGCCACCCTGCAGGAAGGCCACCGGGACCTCCTTGTTGGTGATGAAGACGCGGCCCAGCGCGGCGGGGCCGAAGGCCTGCCCCATGTTGGCAAAGCCGGTGGTCGCGCTCGAGATCTCCCACAGCGCCGACGGCGACTGCGGGTTGGTGACGTCGAGGGCGAAGAAGCCGGCGCCGCCGCGGCCCAGGCTGGCCAGCATCACGCTGCGCCAGTTGGTCGAGGTCGACGAGGTGCGCTCGAGCTGGACGTCGCGCACGATGGGCGGGCCGTCGAGCAGCTCGGCGTGGTCGCGCACGCCGTTGGGCAGCTTGTTGATGAGCATGCGCGGCACGTAGGCCCACAGCTCGCGGCCCTCGTCGTTGATCGCGGTGGACGGGTCGTTGGTCAGCGCGAAGGCGTGCATGGCGCCGTCGTTGGTGCCCACGAACGCGGTCAGCGGGCGGTCCTTCTGCGCGGCGCGGAAGGCGACGTGGTTGGCCTCGTTGATGACCAGCTCGGGCGGCGTCATCACGAACGGCGTGGAGTGGATGATGTCGGCGAGCTTGAACTCCTGGAAGACCTGGATCGACTTCAGCTCGTCGGCCGCGGCCGCAGCCGTGCACGCCGCCGTGGTCAGGTTGTCGGCGGTGCCGCCGGCGAACATCTTGTAAAACTCCGCGGTGGAGTCGAAGAAGGCGTGCGCGATGCAGGCATCACCCGCGGTGATGCGCTGGTTCAGGAACGAGGTCGTCAGCGACGTCGAGCTGTAGGCGTTGGCGAAGTCGGTGCTGAGCACGGTCGAGAACGGGGTCAGCACGCCCGAGCTGTTGACCGAGTAGATGGTGCGGTCGGTGTAGGCGCGGGCGTCGAGCAGGGTGTGCAGGTCGAGCAGCTTGGTGACCACGCCAGCCGGATTCTTGGCGGTGGCGCGCAGGAAGCCGTGCCACTGGCCGGTCTGGTTGGCCTCCAGCTGGTAGGCTGACGCCATCTGCCACTGCTCGTTGGTCGCGGTCAGGATGGGCGCGGTGGCGGTCGCCGCCGAGGTGCCCGACAGCACCGAGCGGTAGACCTGCCCGGCGATGTCGAGCATGGCCTGGTTGAGCGAGGTGGCGTTGTCGGCCTGGTAGTAGTAGTTGGCGCCGGGCGCGTCGGTGCCGCCGGCCTGCGCCAGCGCGTTCAGCGCCGTGGCATCGACGCCGTCGCCGAAGCCGACCACGAAGGTCTTGATGTTGCGGTTGCGCAGCGTGGTGATGCGCGCCGCGGACTGGGCAGTGCTGGCGCCGCAGGTCTCCTGGCCGTCGGTCATCAGCAGCACGAAGCGTGGCGGCGAGGTGGTCGGCACCGTGGCGTCATAGCGCGCGGCGGTCAGGGCCGCGCCCAGCGCGCTGTAGATCGGGGTGCGCTCGTCGGGGTACTCGGCGTTGAGGTAGCTCACGATGGGGGCCTCGTTGCCCGACCCGGTGTTGTAGGGGATGGGGCGGCTGGCAGCGCACATCGCGGCATAGCTGGTTTCGCACCTGCCGTAGTATCGGCAGCGGTAGGTGGTGCCGGTCGGCGTGGTGCGATAGCAGCGCCCCGGCACGGTGCCCGGGCACTTGCTGTCGTTGGCGTAGTAGGGGCTGAAGACGGTGCCTGAGCCGCTGCGACAGTTGGTGCCGGTGCCCGAGGCGACGCACTCCTCACCCGACACCGAGCACGCCGGGGCGGACGGGTTACACACCTGGTTGGAAGAGTGCGGATCGTCGGGGAAGGTGAACATGCCGAAGTTGATCTTGCCGACGTACTGCGTGGTGATGGCCAGCACCGCCGCGTTGAGCGACTCCCACTTGGTGTTGGTATCGCCCGCCGGGGTCTCGTTCATCGAGCCCGAGCGATCGAGCACCATGAGCAGGTCGGGATCGCAATCCTGCGCCGACGCGCTGCTCGTCAGCAGCGCCACCAGCAGGCCCGCCCCCAGCAGCCTGAGCTTGCTCGCCGTAGCCATCGCAGTCCCCCTCACTGGTTGATCGTGATCGGGCCGAAGCGCACGTCGGCCCGCACCTGCTTGACCGCCGCCGCGCCACCCGGATCGGCCTGGCGCGTGACCGGGTCACCGTTGACAGTCCCGGTCACGTCGACCTGGTAGACGTAGAACGCCATGCGATTGCCGACTCCGCCGCCGACCTGGTAGCCAGGTGGTGGCGCGGCCAGGCGCGGGCGCGACATGGTGGCGATGTACTCCAGCCGCCCCACGCGGGTGGTGTCGGCGCTGCGGTCCAGGGTCGCCTTGGCGAAGGTGAAGCTCGGGTTCACCGGGTTGGCCAGATAGGCCGCGTTGTGGAAGGTCTGGCCCTCGATGGCGCCCAGGTAGGCGATGCGGGTCACGCCGCCCTCGGCCACATGGTAGGCGCTGCGGCTGGAGCGCGAATAGCCGCCCGCCGCGGTCTCCATGCGCACGAAGCGCATGGCCACCAGCCCCAGCCCGGCCAGCACCAGCAGCACCATCATGGCGATGACCATGGCCGCGCCGCGCTCGCCGCGCGTGTGCGCACGCCGCCCCACATGGCCCCCGGAAGTAGGCAGAACCTGCTCGAAAGAGTCTTGTCTCGCCACGGACTGACAGTGGGGTCGGTGCCGAAAAAAGTTACAATCAATGCGTGGTCCGCCCGCCTCCTGGTAACAAACCCGGGTCCCGATCCCACTATGGTGGCATTGGCGGGGACAAGGACAGTGCGCGCACGCAGGCCTATGCAGACGACGCCGCGCTGGTGGCGCGCTGCATCGCACGCGACGTCGGCGCCCAGCGCGAGCTGTTTCGCCGCGAGTATCCACGCGTGAACGCGACCCTGTATCGCGTGCTCGGCTCCGATCGCGAGTCGGAGGATCTGGTGCAGGACGCCTTCGTCGAGGTCTTCCGCTCGCTGCCGTCGTTTCGCGGCGAGGCGCGGCTGTCGACCTGGATCGATCGCATCGCGTGCCGGACCGCGTTCCAGCACCTGGCCCGGCGCCGCACCAGCACGGTGCAGCTCGAGGTGGTGGCCGGTCGCGCCGAGCTGACCGATCCAGCCGAGTCGCCCGAGCGCCGGGTGCACGCGCGCGAGGGGCTGCGCCGCCTGTACGAGGTGCTCGGCGGTCTCGGCGCGGAGACCCGCCTGAGCCTGACCTTGCACCTGCTCGACGGTCGACCCATCGCCGAGGTCGCGGAGCTGACTGGCTCCAGCCAGGTCGCGACCCGGGTGCGCATCTGGCGGGGTCGCCGTGCGCTGGAGAGGGCGGCCGCCAAGGACCCGGTGCTCGCCGGCTATCTGGACAGCTCGACCCATGACGATGTAGAGGGGGACTCGTGAAGAGAGTCGACGTGGAGCCGCCCGGCGGTGAGGTCCGCATGGCGCGCATCGAGCGCCGTGTGCTGGAGGCGGCGGCCAAGCTGCCGGCGCCGGTGCAGCCCGCGCGCACCCCGCGGCGTGCCGCAGGGGCGTCGCGGCGCCACACCGCGCTGGCCTTCGCGGTGGGCGCGCTGGCGTGCGCCTGTGCGGTCATCGGCTGGACACTGGCGTCGCGCGTGATGCAGCGCCGCGCCCAGGTCGCCCACTTCGCGGCCGAGCAGCGCACCGCCGACGCGGTGCAGGCGCAGGCCTTCAAGCTGGCCGAGGAGCAGGAGGCCAGCGACCCCGGCGCCGCCCTGGAGGCCTATCGCAAGGTCGCGCGCGGCACCGGCCCGTGGGCCGCGCGGGCGCTCTACAACGTGGCCAAGCTGGAGACCGCCTACGGCCACCCCGAGCTGGGCATCGCCACCGCCGACGACTATCTGCGCCGCTTCCCCGCGGGCGCGCACGTCGAGGCGGTGTCCTGGATGCGCGCCGAGCTGTTCGCCGCCACCGGCTGGGACAGCTACGCCGCCGCCGCCGCGCGCCACTACCTCGAGCGCTTCCCCACCGGGGCCCACGCCGAAGCTGCCCAGGCGAAGGTCCAGTCGTCCGCCTCGCGCTGATGCCCGCCGCGCCACGCCTGCTGCCCATCGCGCCTGCCGAGCTGCTCGAGCCGGCGCCGCTGCCCTGCTATCCCTGTCCGCACCAGAGCTCGTGTTGCTCGTGGGGCACCCAGCTGACCGATGATGAAGCGCGCGCGCTGTCGGCCGTGCACGGCGCCGACAAGGTCTACCGCACCCGCTGGGGCGAGTGGCGCACCCGCGTGCGCGGCGGTCGCTGCGTCTTCATGGCGGGCAACGCGTGCTCCATCCACGCCGATCCCGCCTACCCCGTGGTGTGCCGCCACTTCCCGCATCGCGACGCTGACGGCGCCTCACCATACCCATACGATCCGGTGTGCCCCGAGCTGGTATGATCCCGCACATGGGAGCCCCGCCACCTCCGACCCCCGGCACCGCAGGCTTCGCGCTGCTGGTGGGGTCCGACCCTCGCCCGATCGCGATGTACAGCAAGCTGCTCGGCGAGGTCGGCATGCGGGTCGCCGTCCTGACTGACGGCGAGGTCGCCCTGCGCGCGCTGTCGAGCGGCGATCTGCCCCGCCTGGTCATCATCGATCTGTCGCTGGCCAAGTTCGACGGCTTCGCGGTGCTGGCCGCGCTGCGCCTGCGCGCGGCCCCCGAGCGCGTGCCCGCGCTGGCGATGTCCGCGTTTCCCACCCTGCGCAAGGTCGCGCGCAAGCACCTCGACAACCTGGGCGTCTCGGCCCTGCTGTCCAAGACCGCCACCCGCGAGGCCGTGCACCGCGCCGTGCGCCGCGCGCTGGCCGGCATCCGCCGCATCGAGGAGGACGAGCGCCGCGACTTCGACACCCTGGCCAAGAAGGAGCGCACCCGCCTGGAGCGGCTGGCGCAGTCGAAGCTGATCGAGGATCTGGCCCCGCAGGCCGGCCTCAGCGCGGTGGTCGCCAAGGCCGCCGGCGCGTTCGGCGTGCCGATGGCGATGCTCACGCTGGTGCGCGACGACGGCGAGTGGTTCAAGGCGCACCAGGGGCTGTCGCCGGCGCTGATCAACCAGCGCGGCATCCCGCTGTCGGCGTCGATCAGTCGCCACGTCATCGGGGCCGAGAGCGACGAGCCGCTGATCATCCCCGACGCCACCCGGCACCCCTGCTTCAACGACAACCCGCTGGTCAAGTCGGGCGCCTTCCGCGGCTATGCCGGCGCGGCGCTGGTGTCGCCGCAGGGTGACGCGCTGGGCGTGCTGTCGATCATGGATCAGCGCCCGCTGACCATCGGCTCGGCCGAGGCCTCGGCGCTGGTGCTGTGGGCACGGCAGGCCGCGGGCGAGCTGGCGCTGGCCATCGGGCACCGGCAGCGCGCCGCGGCGGCGGCCGGCACCGCGACGCTGGTGGCGCCCTCGGGCGTGCACGCGCTGGGCGCCATGCAGGGCGATCTGACGCAGTCGCTGCCGCTTCTGCGCACGCTGTTCGCGGCGCTCGACAGCGGCGTCATGCTGTTCGGGCCCGATCGCACGCTGATGTTCGCCAACGAGGCCGCGCCCGAGCTGCTCGCGCTGCCCGCCAAGCAGCTCATCAAGCAGAGCCGCGACCAGGTCGTGACCCAGGTCGCCAGCATGCTCAAGGACAAGGACGGCTTCGCCTACGAGATGAGGGTGCTGCCGACGGGGCCGGTCGCGCTGCGCAACGACCTCGAGCTGCTCTGGCCACAGCGCCGCGTGCTGCGCTGGATCGAGCAGCCGGTCGCGCTGGGCGCCACCGGCAACGGCCAGCTGGTGGTGCTGACCGACGTCAGCGCCGAGGTCGACCTCGAGGTCGAGCGCGAGCGGCTGGCGCGCTCCGACACCTTGACCGGCCTGACCAACCGGCGCGGCGGCGAGGAGGCCATCGTGCGCGAGGTCGCGCGCGCCCACCGCCACTCGACGCCGCTCGGCTTCGTGTACTTCGACCTCGACAACTTTCGCCAGGTCAACGAGACCTACGGCTATCCGGTCGGCGATCGCGTGCTGCGCGAGGTCGCGCAGATGCTGGCCAAGACGCTGCGCGGCGGCGACTTCGCGGTGCGCTGGGGCGGCGAGGAGCTGCTCGCGGTGCTGCCCGGCACGGCGCTCGACGGCGCCCAGGCCACCGGCGAGCGCATCCGCGTGATGGTGGAGAAGACCGTCTTCGAAGGCGTTGGCAGCGTCACCATTTCGGCAGGGTGTGCTGAGCTGATGGGCGGTGAGGGCAGCACCGAAGCCATCGCGCGCGCCGACTACAAGCTGTACGAGGCCAAGCGCGGCGGGCGTAACTGTGTCCAATGAAAAGTGGTTAAATTCCAGCCTGTTTCACGAGTGTTCTTGATATGCGGCGGCGCTCTGTACCCTTGGACCAGTTGCTCTCGTATGCTAGGCTGTTAGCCACGTTGCGTTTGTCCGTCTGCCTGACGGCCACCACGGCCAGTCAGGGGGAGTAATCCATATGGATGTGGGTGATAGCGTCGGTAGCTTTGCCCTGATCGACAAGATCGGCGCCGGTGGCATGGGCGCCGTGTATCTGGCCCAGCACAAGCTCATCGGTCGCCGCGCGGCCGTGAAGGTGCTGCTGCCCGAGCTGTCGAGTGATCCCGACATCACGGCGCGCTTCTTCAATGAGGCCAAGGCCGCCACCGCGATCCAGCATCCTTCGATCGTCACCATCTTCGACTTCGGCCATCACGAGAGCGGCTGCGCGTACATCGTGATGGAGTTCCTCGATGGCGAGAGCCTGACCGCGCGCATGCGTCGCGCGGGCAAGCTGCCGCCCGAGCACGCCATCTCGCTGACGCGCCAGATCGCCGGCGCGCTGGGCGCCGCGCACGCCAAGGGCATCGTTCACCGCGACATGAAGCCCGACAACGTCATGCTGGTGCCCGACCCCGAGGTGCTGCCCTTCGGCGAGCGCGTCAAGGTGCTCGACTTCGGCATCGCCAAGCTGATCTCGGAGAGCGGCGGCACCGGCAACAAGACGCGCACCGGCAGCGTGGTCGGCACCCCGGCGTACATGGCGCCCGAGCAGTGCAAGGGCACCGGCCAGATCGATCACCGCGCCGACGTCTACTCGCTGGGCTGCATGCTGTTCGAGTTCATGTCGGGGCGCACCCCGTTCGTCTCCGACGGCTATGGCGAGCTGATCGCGGCGCACATCTTCACCCCGGCGCCGCTGGTGACGCAGTTCGAGGCCAGCGTGCCCGAGCCGCTGGCGCACCTCATCGCCCGCATGCTGGGCAAGAACCCCGACGAGCGGCCCAAGGACATGGCCGCGGTCATCCACGAGCTCGACGCCCTGGGCCCGAGCTGGGCGACCACCGCGGCGATGCATGCCGCCGCGGGCACCATGGGGCAGATGGGCCAGATGGGCAGCGGGCCCATCATGCGCCCGACCCCGCCGCCGGGCGTGGGCACCGGCCCGCGCATGCCCGCGTTCAGCCCGCCGCAGCTGCCCACCGTGGGCCAGCGGCCTGGCGCGCTGGGTAGCGTCCCGGCCATGAGCGGCGGTGGCACCGCGGTGCTGTCGCCCGACCAGGCGCCCGACGTGCGCAAGCCGACCACGCTGGGCGGCGCCGCCAGCGAGGCCATCGCGCCGGCCGTCGGCAAGAAGAAGAGCAAGATGCTGCCCATCGCCATCGGCGGTGGTGTGCTGGCCGCCGCCGCGGTGGCCGCCATCGTGATGATGGGTGGCAGCAAGAAGAACAAGGGTGATGGTGAGGGCAGCACGGTCGCGGCCGGTGGCGGTGGCGGCAGCGCCGACACCAGCCCGAGCGCGTCGCCGTCGGCCTCACCGACCGCCAGCGCCAGCCCGTCGCCGAGCGCGCTGCCGGTGCTCGAGCAGGTCACCCTGGTGGTGGAGTCGGATCCCGTGGGCGCCGAGGTCTACCGCGCCGCCGACGGCATGTTGATCGGCAAGACCCCGTTCAAGCACAAGGTCACCAAGGCCGACGGCATGCTGGTCTACCTGGTCAAGCTGACCGGCTACAACGACGAGCGCGTCGAGCTGCGCGCCGACGAGGACTCGACCAAGCTGGTGGCGCTGACCGCGGTCAAGAAGGGTGGCCCCACCGGCCCGGTCGCCAGCACCGGCCCCAAGCCGTCGAAGACGCCCAAGCCGTCCCCGACCGGCGGCCCGGTGGCCAGCCCGACGCCGAGCCCGAGCAACAAGGACGACCTGCTCAAGCCGCAGTAGCCCCCTCGAAGCGCAGCTTCGAGGAGCGCTGTTCCGCTCCGGTCTCCGTCTCCGAAAATGCCGAGGCCCCCAGAGATGGGGGCCTCGTTTCGTTTCGGCCTGGGTGCTGCTGCTACGGGACCGTGCCGCCCATGCTGACCGCGGTCACCGTGGTGCCCGCCGCCAGCGTCAGCTGGGCCTGGATCTGACGGCCCGGGGTGCTCGGCTTGAACAGCACATCGACGGTGCAGGTGCCCGCGGCGGCGATGGGGTTGCCCGCGCAGGTGTTGACGCCGGTGATCATGAAGCTGCCCGCGTCGGTGCCGGTCAGGGTCACGGTGGGCGCCTGGGTGGCCGCCGCGCCGGCGTTGGTGAAGGTGAAGGTGCGGGGGGCCGACATGCCACCCGCGTTGGTGGTGTTGCCGAAGTCATGGTTGTCGGGCATGCCGGTGATCATGCTGGTGGCCGCGCCGGTGACCTGCATGGGTACATTGACGACGGCCCCGGAGGACGCGACCACGCGCAGATCGGCGATGGCCTGACCCGCGGTACCGGCCGGGTTGGCCTGGACCGTCACGGTGCAGGTCTCGTTCACCGCCAGGCCCATGTCCTTCAGACGGCACTCGTTGCCCACGATGGCGAAGGCGGCGGGGTTGCTGCCGCTCAGCGCTGACATGGTGATGGCGCCAGACTTCGCGGTGCCTGTGTTGCGGATGGTGATGCGGGTCGGCATGCTCATCTTGTTGAGCACCACGGTGCCGAAGTCGTGGGTGCCCGCCACGCTGGCCACGAACGTGGCCAAATCCACGCCGCCGTCAGGGCCGGGCGTCGGCTTGGGCTCGGTGACCCCGAACTCGACGGTGACGTTGTTGGTCTTGTCACGCACCACCGGGTTCACATAGCTGGTGCCCATCGAGATGGCGCCGCCGTTGGCCATGCGCGCGGTCGCCTTGACCTCGAGCAGGCCGGAGCCCCTCACGATCTCGAGCGAGGCCGTGGTCAACTCCATCGGCAACCCGTTGGGGGTCAGGATCTCGACCTGGGGCTCGGACACGGTGTCGAGCATGAGATCGAGCGTGACCGACTTGACCGCGGCGAGGTCGGGCACGTTGCCCTTCTTGAGCGTGATCAGCACGAACGTCTTCTCGTCCGCGCCACCACAGCCGTTGACCAGCACCGCACCGAGAACACCCACTGCCGCGAGCACGAGTCCAGCAGAACGAAGCTTCATCATCTAAACACCACTGTGTTTCCGAGGTCTGAACCGGGAGGCGACACCTCTTCGTTGCCGCCCGCGAGTACAACTACCGCAACTGTGGCCCCGACCGCCACTGCGCCGATCGCGGTCCAGAACCACCACTTCTTGTAGATCGGCTTGGGGGTGTCGCCGCCGGGCAGCTGGTTGCCATCGGGATCGACGTTGACGCCCGAGGGGTCGGGGATCTTCTTGCGCCGCTCCTCCTCCTCGATGCGGCGGCGCTCCTCCTCCTCGGCCTTCTTCTTGGCCTCGGCGTCGAGCACCGCCTGCGCGGCGTCCATGTCCTTGATCTGCTGCTCGACCTCGACGCGGTTGGGCGCCTGCGGCATGTTGCGCAGGAACGACCGGTAGAAAACCGCGGCCTCGCCCGGCTGCTTGTTCAGGCGCAGCGACTGCGCCACGTTGAAGAGGAACACCGGGTCGGCCTTGGTCTTGTAGGCCTGCTTGAACAGATCGGCCGCCTTGGCAAACTCACCGAGGTTGTAGGCCTCGATGCCTGCGGCGTAGAGGCGCTTCGAGGCAACCCCTGGATCTTCGCCCGGTGAAGGTGACGGTGCTGGCTGCGCGAACGCCGCAGCACACATGATGGTGGTGAACACGATGCTGACGCAGAGTGTGGAGATACGCCTCATTATCGACCCTTCCGCCCGGTAAGCGAGCTGCCGCCGGCGACTCGGTGAACGTACACCCGCCACCTTACGACGCCCCGGCGAGCAGCGTCAACGCGGCGGAACTGTCTTGGACAGGAACGTGCGCAAACACACTTCCCTTTCTTTCGGATCTGTGGAAAAAGTAGCCCGGGGGCTTTTCCCGCGGCCTCGATCAGCTTTGGTCGAGGCTTAACGGTCGACGGAGGTTCATCACGTGCGCAAAATCTGGCTTGGCGTTCTCGTTGCTGCTTGTTCGGGCGTGTTCTTCGGGTGCGGTGACAATGACAGTGGCGATGACACGCCCGACAGCATGGTGCAGCCACCAAAGCTGACCATCGTGGCGGCGCCGACCACCGTCGCCGTCAATGAAGGTGCACAGGCCACCTTCATGGTGACTCTCAGTCGCGCGCCCACCGAGGGGCCCGTGACCATCAACGTCAGCTCGGCCGACCGCACCATCGTCACGGCGAACCCGAGCACGCTGACGTTCACTGCCACCGACTTCAGCACCGCGCAGGCGGTCGTCGTGCAGGGCGTCAACGACCCCGACACCAACAACGACACCGTGCTGGTGGGCCTGACCTCGAGCGGCCTCGACACGGTCAACGTGCGCGTCGACGTCACTGACGACGACGTGCTCGACATCGTCGCCTCGCCGATGACGCTGACGGTGCAGGAGCCCGCCACGCCGGGCACCAACACCGGCACCATCAACGTGCACCTCAGCAACGCGCCCGCGGCCTCGGTGACCGTCAACGTGGCTTCGGCCATGACCGGCAAGCTGACGGTCTCGCCCGCGACGCTGACCTTCGACTCGGGCAACTTCAACACCAACCAGGCCGTGACCGTCACGCCGATCAAGGACTCCGACGTCGTCGATGACACCGTCAACGTCACCTTCACGGCGACGGTGGGTACCGCGATGCCGACCAAGTCGGTGCCGGTGACCATCGCCGACCGCGACGTCCAGGGCATCGAGGTGATGCCGAGCTCGATCACCGTCGCCGAGGGCAGCACCACTCCGGGCACCTTCACGGTGCGCCTCAACCAGATGCCCAGCGGCAACGTGACCGTGAACCTGGCCTCGGCCAACACCATGGCCGCCACCGTGATGGGCAGCTCGACGCTGACCTTCACCTCGGCCAACTTCGCCACCCCGCAGACCGTCTCGGTCCTCGCGGTCAGCGATGACAACACGCTGCCGGAGACGACCACCATCAACGTGACCTCGGCCGGTCTGACCGCGCGCAGCGTCACCGTCAACGTCACCGACGATGACAGCCAGCGCATCGTGGTCAACCCGACCTCGCTGTCGGTGCTGGAGGATGGCTCGACCACCTTCGCGGTGCACCTGGCCTTCAACCCGGCCTCGACCATCTCGGTGCTGATCGCCTCGTCGAACACCATGAAGGCGACCACCACTCCGACCTCGCTGACCTTCAACGCCGCCAACTTCGCGACCGACCAGACCGTCACCGTCAACGGCATCGAGGATGCCGACCTGGCCAACGAGTCGGTCACCCTGCTGCTGTCCTCGGCGGGTAACGCTCCCAGCGTCACCGTCCCGGTCGGCGTGACCGACAACGACCTGCAGACCCTGATCGTCACCCCGACCACCCTCGGCGTGGTCGAGCAGGGGACGGCGACCTTCACCGTGCGCCTGGGCTTCCAGCCCGCCGCCGACGTCACCGTGACGACGGCGACCAGCGCCGCCGCCGTGGCCACCGCGCTGCCGGCCTCGCTGACCTTCACCCCGGCGAACTTCGCCATGCCGCAGACGGTCACCGTCTCGGGCACTGACGACACCGACCTGACCGACAACATGGCGCGCATCACCGTGGCGTCGACTGCCGTGATGACCCCGGTCGACGTCACCGTTCGCGTGACGGACAACGACCGTCAGGCCATCCTGGCCAACCCGACCGGCGTGACCCTGACCGAGGGCATGGCGCCGGGCACCATCCAGGTCAGCCTGAACTTCAACCCCGGGGCGGACACCACCGTCACCGTGACCTCGAGCAACCCGACGCGCCTGGCGGCGACCACCGGCGGCCCGACCACCAGCACGCTGCTGTTCACCGCCGCCAACTTCGCGACTCCGCAGCCGCTCACGCTCACCGTGGCTGACGACCTCGACGCTGTCGGCTTCACCGCGACCGTGACGCTGACGGCCCCAGGCATCGACCCCAACACCGTCGATGTCACCGTCCTCGACGACGACACCCAGCGCCACCTCATCACCCTGTCGTCGCAGACTCCGCCGGCGCCGCCGATCATCGTCCTCGAGGAGGATCCCGCGGGCCGCACCTTCACGGTCGCGCTGAGCGCGCAGCCGGAGAGCAACGTCATCGTCAGCCTGGCGGCCTCGACCTCGAACGTGCTGTCGATCTCGACCGCGCTGGGCACCACGCTGGAGTTCAACACCACCAACTACGCGGTGCCGCAGACCGTCACCGTCCGTGGCCTGTCCGACCCCAACCTGACCGACGAGTTCGTCGACATCGTGGTCAGCTCGCCGGTCGCGCCGGACGTCACCGTGCCGGTCCGCGTGCAGGAGGACGACCTGCAGGATCTGGTGGTCACGCCGCCGCAGTTCGTGTGCGCCTCGACCACTCCGCTGGTCTGCCCGGCTGTCGGCATGCCGATCCGCGAGGACGGCACCACTGGCAACCAGATCTCGATCCGCCTGCAGTTCCAGCCCGAAGGCACCAAGGGCGTGCGCGTGCGCTCGAACAACCCCTCGATCCTGATCAACGGTCAGCCGATGGTCGACCTGCTGTTCACGACCACGAACTACCTGATCCCGCAGGTGCTGACGCTGACCACGCCGACCGACAACAACCTCGACCAGCCCGCGGACACCACGGTGACCGTCGGTCTGTGCGAGGCCGCGTGCGCCTCGGCCATCTTCTCGGCCGTCAAGACGCTGTCGATCGACGCCATCGAGGATGACGTCCAGGCCATCGTGACCTCGGCCTCCACGGTCGCGGTCGGTGAGGGCGCGACCGCGCCGTTCACCGTGCGCATGGCGTTCGAGCCGCTCGCGAACGGCACCGAGGTGCTG
>JBGASF010000178.1:0-15005 GCA_044229835.1 Polyangia bacterium
GCTGCACGTGAAAGCCGCGCTGCGACCAGCCCGCCAGCGCGGCGTCGGTCTCGCGCCGGGCCCGCGCCGGCTGGTCGGCGGCCCGCCAGGCCACGTTCGCGATCCCGGTGCCCAGGTTGGTGACGGCGTAGAGATCGCCGCGCCGGTGCGCGTCGGCCAGCAGCGCCTCCACCCGCGCGCGCAGCTCACCCAGGCGACCCAGCGCATACAGGCTGGAGATCTCGAACATCTGCAGGCTGTCGCGCTCCCACGCGGTGCCGGTGCAATGGTCGCGCAGCAGCTTGTCGGCGCGCACGCAGGCGCTGTGCGCGGCCTGCCAGCTGCCCACCATGTGGGCCGCGATCCCGGCCGCGCCGCAGGCCATGGCCTGCGCGTGCGGATCATCGAGCTCGAGCGCCAGCGCCTCGGCCAGCGCGACCAGCCGGCTCGCGCGCGCCTGCCCGGGCCCGCCCGCCAGCGCCGCCATGCCGGCCTCCAGCGCCAGCGCGCGACAGATCCGGTACGGCTCACCGGCGTCCAGCGCCAGCAAGAGGTTGCGCGACTGGAAGTCGGCGCCCCGGATGGTGTCCACGATCGACAGCCCGAGGCCGACCGACCAGCAGGTGTCGATGCGCTCGAGCAGCGCCGGCGCCACCTCCGCCGCCGGGCGCGCGCGATAGCCGAGGCCGCGCAGGCGCACCCGGGCGCGCCGCAGCAGCAGCGACAGCAGCGCGCGTCGCGGCGTCCGCGGCAGCTCCAGCCCGACCACGCCCAGGACCTGCTCGACCAGCTCCAGCCCGCTGTCGATGTGGCCGGCGCGCAGCAGCTGCTCCGCCGCTCGCCGGGTCAGCTCCTGGGCCTCTCCGGGCAGGCCCCCGTTCGCCGCCGCTCGATAGGCCTGCGCCGCTGCCACGCCATGCCCCGCGCTGGCCAGGGCGTCGCCGCGCCGGGCCGACCAGGTCCTGCGCGTCGCCAGGCTCGCCGACGACCAGCGCCGCTGCTCCGCCTCCGCCGCTGACCCCGCCCCACCCACGCCGCTTGCCCCTGTGTCTGCGCCGCCCGCCTCGGCATCCACCGCCAGCGCCACCGCGTACAGCTCCGCCGCCCGATCGAACGCCAGCGCCTGCGCCGCCTGCTGCGCCGCGCTGGCATACAGCCGCGCGGCCCGCGCCGGATCGCCCGCGCCGTGCCAGTGCTGCGCCAGCGCCTCGGGATCGATGTGCGTCGTGATCCCGATCGAGAGCGCCAGCCGGTGGTGGCAGCGCCTGCGCTCCTCGGCACCCAGCCGCGCCAGCACGGCCTCGCGGACCCGGTCGTGATAGGCCTCGGTGGTGTCGTCGTGGCGTGCGCCCGAGGTCCGGGCCAGGTGCGCCACCCGCAGGGTGCCCATGGCCTCCGCCAGCTGCGCCGGCGACAGCTCGGCGGCCAGCGCGATGGTGCGCAGCGGCAGCGGCACACCGGCGACCGCGATCAGCGCCAGCAGGTCGCGCGCCTCGGGCCCCAGCGTCCCGATGCGTGCCCACAGCGCGTCATCGAGGCCGCCGGCGGCCGCGGTCGGCCTGAGCGCCAGGTGGCGCACCAGCTCGTCGATGAACAGCGGATGGCCGCCTGCCTCGGCCGCCAGCCGTGCCGGATCGATGTGCGCCCCCGCGCGCGCGCCCAGGCGCTGCGCCAGCTCCTCGGCCTGCTCGCGCGGCAGCGGCGCCACCGCGAGGTCGATGCGCCGGCACGGCGGCCGCCAGGCGCTCTCGCGCGCGGTCGCGATGAGCAGGATGGGCGGCGCCTCGGGCCCGCGCAGGAGCTCCTCCAGCAGCGCCAGGCTGTCGCTGTCGGCCCAGTGCAGATCATCGATGACCAGCACCAGCCGGCGGCGCTCCGCCATCCGCGCCAGCAGCTCGCGCAGCACGGCGAACACCCGCAGGCGCAGCTCCTGGGGATCGGGCACGTGGGCCGGCGGCTCGCCCCCGGTCAGCGCGCGCACCTTGCCGAGCACCGGGAACATCGTCTGCAGCAGGCCCGCGCGTCGCGGCACCAGCGCCGCCACCTCCTCGCGCCCCAGCCGCGCCAGGTGCTCGCTGAGCGCATCGATGACGCCGTCGACGGCGCGGTAGGGCACCGCGTCGTGCTGGTAGCAGCGCCCCGCCAGCACCACCGCCTCCATCCTGGCGATGGCGCGCTTGACCAGCGCGCTCTTGCCGACGCCCGACACCCCGGTGACCAGCACACACACCGGCGCGCTGGCCGCCGCCGCGAAGGCCCCTGTCAGCGTCGCCGTCTCGGCGCTGCGACCCACGAAGGGCGTCGCCCCCGTCCCCGAGACCGACAGCGCCACCGGCGTGGCCTGCGCCAGCCGGCGCACCCCGAGCGCGGCCAGCACGTCGCTCCCGCTCGGGCGCGCCGCCGGATCGCGCGCCAGCAGCTGCCGGCACAGCAGCTCCAGATCGGGCGGCACCGGACCGTGACGCCGCGGCGAAGGCGCGTCCAGGCGCTGCTTGTCCATCACCACCTGCAGCGGCGCGCCGTTGAAGGGCAGCCGCCCGGTCAGGGCCTGATACAGCACCACGCCGACGCTGTACCAGTCCGCCGCCGGCCCCGCCGGGCGCGCCGCCGCCTGCTCGGGCGCCATGTAGTCGCAGGTCCCGACCAGGTTGAGGTCGCTGTGCGCGGGCGCCGCGCCGAACTCGGTGGCCAGCCCGAAGTCGAGCAGCACGGCGCGACCATCACGCGACACCATCACGTTCGACGGCTTGACGTCGCGGTGCACCTTGCGCGACGCGTGCAGCGCCGCCAGCCCCTCGGCCAGCTGGCGGAAGGTGTCGCGCAGGCGCGCCTCGTCGAAGCCGCCTGGCAGCACCGGCGCCAGATCGATGCCCGAGCCCAGCGCCAGCGCGCGTCCGCCCGGCAAGGTCGCGGCCTCGCCGTGCGCCTCGCCCGGGCGCACCCACTCCAGCAGGTCGACCCCGTCGATGAGCTCCATGGTGAAGAACCACTGCTCGGCGCCCGCGGAGTGCAGCTCTCCGAGGCGCACCAGGTTGGGGTGCTGCAGATCGAGCAGGCCATGAAACTCTGCCTTCAGGCGCAGCAGCGCCTCGGCCTCCAGCCGGTGCAGTGTCTTGAGCGCCATGCGCTGCTCGCGCTCGTGGTCGATCACCTCGTAGACCACCCCCATGCCGCCCGCGCCCAGCCTGCGCACGACCTGGAAGCGATCGGTCCCGCGGAAAGGGCTATCAGTAGCCGCCATCACGCCACCCGACCTTGCTTTGAGGGAGATACGAGTGGAGTGGGTGGGCGGATCGGAGGGGGGAGGCGGAGAACAGGTGACAGGGGACAGGTGACAGGCAACAGGCAACGGGGAATGGGGGAGGAGTGGGGGAGGAGCGGGGAGGAACGGGGGCTAGCTGCGGGGGGCGGTGCGGCGGAGCTCGGCGATGATGTCGTCGAGTTTGGACAGGAGGGCGGGGTCGGCGGGCGCCGGGCCCTCGGGGCGATCGAGGGCGCGCGCGGAGAGCGCGGGGCCGACCATCATGACGACCGCTCCGACGATCTTGCCGACCATGGTGCGCGGGAAGATGTCGGCGTAGCCGACCGAGCACGAGGTCGCCACGTAGTGCAGCGCGTCCCAGTAGTCGCGCACCTTCTCGTTGTGCCCGTGCTCGGCCTCGTAGAACACGGCCGCGCCCCACGCCACCAGCGTGGCCAGCTCCTCCATCGGCGTCACCATCGGCGCCGCGGGAGGAGCCTCGGACGAGGCGACGGCCGGGCTGGCCGCCGCCTCGATGCCGAGGGCGCTCATGTCAGGCACCTTCCGTGGGTGCGGTCGGCTTGCGCGTGGTGGCGCCGGTGCGCGGCAGCGGAGGCGGCGTCGCCGGGGTCAGCCCGGGCAGCACCTTCTCCACCGCGCCGGCCAGGCCGGCCAGCGCACCCTTGGCGCCGTCGCCATCCGCGAAGCGCAGCATCTCGCGCACCACCGGCATCACCGCCGAGGCGTCGAGGATGCTCTTGGCCACCGGCCCCAGCGCGTTACCCAGCAGCGGGAACTGGCCCGAGCCGGCACCATTGCCGCCCGCGCCGGCGCCCGCGCCGCCGCCCATGCCACCGCTCACGTTGAGCACCTTGATCTCGCCGATGCGCTCCGCCGGCTTGACCAGCTCGCGGATGATGTCGGGCGCCGACTTGATCAGCGTCTGCACGGTGTCGGCCAGCAGCACCTCGCGTGAGCGCGCGTTGGCCGCGGCGATGCGCTGTCCCGCGACCTCGGCCTCCTTGAGGCCGGCCTCGCGGTTGGCCTCGGCCAGCTTGGTGATCGACACCGCCTGCATCTCGGCCGCGTCGGCCTCCGCCTTGGCCTTGATCTTGACCGCATCGGCCAGACCCTGGGCATCGAAGCGCGCCGAGTCGGCGCGACCCTCGGCCGCGGCGCGCTGCGCATTCGCCATCGCCTCGGCGTCGACCCGCTTCATGTATGCGGCGACGTCGGCCTTGATGCGCTCCTGCTCCGACGACTTCTCGGACGCCACGATGGCGACGCGCTTGAGGCGCTCGGCCTCGGCGACCTGCTGCACCGTGATGACCTCCTGGTCGGCGCGCTCGCGCAGCGCCAGCGCGGCGGCCTTCTCCGCGTCGGCCTCGGCGCTCTCCTTGGCCTTCATGGTCAGCGTGATGGCCTTGTCGACCAGGGCCGACTCGATGACCTTCTGCTTGTCGACCTGCGCCGCCTCGATGGTCTTCTGGCGGCCGATCTCGGCGGCCTGCTCCATCTGCTCCTTGCGCGCGCGCTCGACCGCGATGTTGGCCTGGCGCTGCAGGTCACGGGTCTCGATGGCCTCGTTCTTCGACAGCTCGGCCTTGATGGCGGCCTCCTCCTGGGTCGCCTTGCCCTCGCGCTCCAGGCGGTCCTGCTGCGCCACCATGATGGCCTGCTCCTTCTGGATCTCGGCGGTGATCTGCGCCTCCTCCTGCTGCTTGCGCTTCACGGCGATGTTCTTCTGCACCACGGTGTTGGTCACCGTCTCGCGGCCCGAGGCCCCGAAGATGTCGTCCAGGCGCATGTCCGCCAGCGGCGTCTGCGTCAGCTCGGTGATGGTCACCGACTCCAGGGTGAAGCCGTTGCGACCGAGGTCCTCGACCAGGGCCTTGGAGACCTCGGACGCGAAGTGCTCGCGCGCCAGGTGCAGCTGCAGGAAGTCGTTCTGCGCCGCCACCGCGCGCAGCGCGCCGATCAGCTTGGGCTCGAGCAGCTGCTGCGCCTTGGCGCCGATGGCCTCGCTGGAGGCGTGGCCCTCGTCGATGCCAATCGTCCGCGCGGCCTTCTTGACGTCGTCCTCGTTGGGCTCGACGCGGACATAGAACTCCGCCGACAGGTTCATCGAGATGAAGTCCTTCGACACCAGCGCGTCATGGCCGGCGCGCCGGATGGTCAGCCCGATGGTCGACAGCGACAGCGTCGCCGCCCGGTGCAGGATGGGCACGATCCAGCACGCGCGCGCGATGAAGACGTCGGTGGCGGCGCGCCCGATGCGGATGATGGCCTCCGACGGCGAGGGTCGCTTGAGGAAGCGCGCCATCGCCGTGAGGAAGATGAGGATGAACAGCACGATGGCGCCCACCGCAGCAAGCGCCCATTGCCAGACCTCGATACCTTTGAACATGGCCTCCCTCTCTCTCTACCCGCGACGTGGGTGAGACGTGTGAACCCGGCGCCTCGCACTCGCGAGGACCGGCGCTCTCAGCTTCCAGTGCCCACAGTGGCGTCACCGACCTCCGGTGACACCGTGACCCAGAAATAGCCCTTTTCGGCGTCGTACTCGATCAAAACCACGCGGGCGCCGCGCGCCAGCACGGCCTCGTCCTTGCCCAGGCGCGCGTGGACGATCTGCTCGCTGGTGCCGTCGTGGACGCGGACCTCGCCGAAGCTCGAGTCGAGCGTCGCGCTGGCGACCACGCCCTGCTTGCCGGCCAGCTCGTGCTTGGCGGTCGCGCCCTTGCCGCCGACGTCGACCAGCTTGGCCGCCAGGCGCGCGAACAGGCGCACCGCGATGAGCCCGATGATCAGCGCGCCCAGCAGCACCAGCAGGAACGCGCCCGCGCCGAGGCCGCCGCGGTTGGCATACACCACGCGGTTGGTGAACAGCCCCACGAAGCCGGTGAACAGGAACAGCGTCACCCACACGACCATGAAGGGCACGCGCCCGATGCCGAAGAATGCCAGCACCTCGCTCATGCCCGCGTGGCTGCCACCGCCCGAGCCATGGTCGGCGTGCGCGTCGGCATCGGCGTCCGCGTCGGCATCGCCACCGCCGCCGCCATCGACGTCCACGTCATGGTCGTGGTCGATGTCGTGGTCGCCGGCGTCGCCGATGAGCCCGATGATCTGCAGCAGGAAGAACGCTGCCACCAGCCCCAGCATGATGAGGTAGGGCAGGTTCCACCAATGATTGAAGAAGCTCACCGACTCCCTCCCGCATCAGTTGGTTCGAAGTGCAGCCTCGAACCGTGACGCGGGAGAATCTATATCGCGCAACCGCTGCGCGCTCGTGAATCGGACATGCCGGAATCCGGGAAGTTCAGCGCGGCTATTGCGTACTCGACGAGCCGAACTTGCTGTCGCCAGGCGTGAACGCGAGCACCTCGTGCTCACCGAGCGGCGCCTCGCGCGGCAGGTCCGCGGAGATCTCGAAGCTGCCATCGGCCAGCGTCACGGTGCTGCCGAGGAAGTAGCCGCCACCCAGGCTCTTGGGCCGGATGTACAGCTCGACGCGCAGCCCGGGCACGCCCAGGCCATCGGCCGGCGTGATGATGCGCCCGGCGGCGCGCACCGGCTCGCCGCGGAAGCCCGACTTGTCGATCGGCTCGACCATGATCTGGGTCGGCTTGACGCCCGACTGCAGCGGCGGCGGTGACGGCACCTGGCTGACCGGCCCCGGCGTCAGCGGCGTCTGCCCCACGCCACCATCGGGCGTGCTCATCGGCCCCGGCGTCGGCGTGGGCACGCCCGACAGCGGCCCCGACTGCACGTCGGCGATCTGGTCCTGGGTCAGCCCCTGGATGTCGCCCTTGAGCTGGGTGTACTGGTCGCTGTACGCGGGCGGCTTGGGGAAGCCGTCGGCCTCGCGCGGGCGATGCATCGACTTGCCCGCCGCGCCCTGCACGTCGAGCTGCAGCGCCGCGCCGCCGAGGTCGACGCGGACCCAGCCCACGTGCGGCACGAAGACCTCGGCCCAGGCGTGCGCCTCGTTGGAGACGTAGCGCGCCGGGATGCCCAGCGCGTTGGCGGTGACCTGGAAGGCGAACGAGCGGTGCCGGCACACGCCGACCTGCGCCTTGGCCAGATCCAGGTAGACGTCGCCGGTCGGGCTGGGGATGGCGCCGGCCTGGAACTCGCGGAAGTAGCGCACCAGCTTGCTCAGCGCGACGTCGTAGGGCTCGTTGCGGGTGACGCCGATGATGGCGAAGACGTCCTCGGCCGCGCGCGCGACCTTGGCCGGCACCGGGCGCACCTTGCCGGGCGGCACGTCGCCGAAGCGCAGGCCGGCCGGCAGCGGGCCGCCGAAGTACGACGCCGGGGCGTCGGTCAGCCAGACCAGGCGGTGCTGCCCGATGGTGTCACTGCGCACGAAGAAGTTGTCGGCGCCGTCCCTGAAGAACTCGACTGTGCCGGGGGGATCCAGCTCGTACGACAGGATGCGCGCCTCGGGCGCCACCGAGGGCAGCGCGATGTTCTTGCCCGGGGTGAACTCGATCATGCTGCTGCCCCAGAACAGATCGCGCTCGGGCAGCGGCGCGCCGCCGACGTCGACCGACTCCAGCGCGGGGTCGCTGACCACCATGGTGTAGTCGTCGCGCACGCCGTCGAGCGCGCTCATGCGCTTGAAGGGGACGATCGACGGGTTGAAGATCTCGACGTAGTGCAGCGTGCTGTCGGCGCCGGTGTTGCGGTCGGGCGACAGCGTGGTGTCGCGATCGACGGCGAAGCCGCTCTGACCCAGCACTGGCTCGTTGGAGCCGGGGGGCTGCTTGGTCGCCGGCGCGGGCAGCACGCGGCCGCCCATGCGGAAGCCGGGCGGGTTGTGGCCGGCCGCGGCCTTGTCCCCGAGCAGCCGATCCGACCCCGACCCCTTGCTGCCGCCGCGGGGATCCACGTACTCGTGCAGCGTGGGTTGGCCCTGATCCGACCGCGCCAGGGTGGCCATTGCGAGCATCAGCAAGACGGGCCCGGCGACTGTCAGACGGCGCTTCACGCTGGAAGTGTACGCGAACACCCGCAGGGCTCTTCCGTAAATCAAATCGTGCTAGCGTCGACGGACATGTCCGAAGCGGGCGCGAAGGCCGAACTGGTGAGCGAGCAGGTCGTGGACGGGGGCGAGGCGGGGGGGACGCCCGCGCCGGTGGTGGCGACGCAGCCCGCCCCCGACGCCGCCATGGAGGCCGTGACCTCCATCCTGGGTGGTGTCGCGCGCGAGCTCGACGTGGCCAAGTCGCAGCGCGTCTTCACCAATCGAAACCTGAAGATGGCCGACGTCGAGGTCATCGGCTTCGACATGGACTACACCCTGGCCATCTACCAGCAGGCCGAGCTCGAGAACCTGTCCATCGAGTGCACCCTGCAGAAGCTGGTCGGGCGCGGCTATCCGCCCGAGATCCTGAAGCTCGACTACCGTCCCGAGTGGGCCATCCGCGGCCTGGTCGTCGACCGCAAGCACGGCAACGTCTTCAAGATGGACCGCCACGGCCACGTCGGGCGCTGCTTCCACGGCCACACCGAGCTGCCCAGCGACAAGCGTCGCGAGCTGTACCTGCGCGAGCGCGTGCGCACCTCGCTGCCGCCCTACGCCTGGATCGACACCCTGTTCGCGCTGCCCGAGGTGGTCATGTACTGCGCCCTGGTCGAGTACCAGGAGAAGGCCAGCGCCGGCCCGGTCGACTACGATCGCCTGTGGCAGGACATCCGCGAGGCCATCGACGAGGCCCACCGCGACGAGTCGATGAAGCGTCGCATCAAGGCCGACATCGCGCGCTACATCGTCAAGGATCCCTACCTGGCGGCCTCGCTGCACAAGTTCCGCTCCAGCGGCAAGCGGCTGTTCCTGCTCACCAACTCGATGTGGGACTACACCGACGCGCTGATGACCTACCTGCTCGACGGCGATCTGCCGGCCTACCCGTCGTGGCGCGGCTACTTCGACATCGTCATCGTGGGCGGGGCCAAGCCGAAGTTCTTCACCGACCGCGATCCGTTCCTGGAGCTCGACGCCGCCGGGGCCTCGGTCGGTCCGCCCAAAGGCCAGCTGCAGCGCGGGCGGATCTACCAGGGCGGCAACATCGTCGACTTCGAGAAGCTGGCCGGCGCCGGCGGTGACAAGGTGCTGTACGTCGGTGATCACATCTATGGCGACATCCTGCGCGCCAAGAAGTCGTCGGTCTGGCGCACCTGCATGATCGTGCAGGAGCTCGAGCAGGAGCTGACCACGGTGGCGCAGCACCGCGAGGAGATCGCCCGCCTGGCCGAGCTGGATCGCCGCGGACAGCGCCTGGAGTCGGAGCTCAACTACCAGCAGACGCTGCTCAAGACGCTGCAGAAGCTGGCCGAGTCGGACGCGCCCCGGCTGCCTGGCGCGCCCCACGTGGTGCTGGCGCCCGCCGATCTGGAGGCCGCCAAGAAGGCCGCCAAGGCCTCGCTCGACGCCGTGCGCAGCACGCTGCGCGAGACCCTGGCCGAGTTCGACACCATCGCGCTGCGCGTGGATCAGGCCTTCAACCGCCGCTGGGGCGCACTGTTCAAGGAGGGCAACGAGAACTCGCGCTTCGGCGAGCAGGTCGAGGACTACGCCTGCCTGTACACCAGCCGGGTCTCGAACTTCCTGGCCTACTCCCCGCTGCAGTACTTCCGTGCGCCGCGTGATCACATGCCGCACGAGTATTCGACCCGCGACTGAGGGGATGCCAGACTTTCGGGCATGATCAGGCCCGCCGGCCGTGCCGGCCCATACCGCGAGCCGGTGCCGCCGCGCCAGGCGCCCACGCCGCCGCCGATGCCGCCGCCGCCGCGGCCCAAGAAGGTGCGCGCCAGGGCGGCCCACGGCGCGCCCGCGGGCGTGCCCGGCTTCGGCATCCTGGGCGCCATCGCGGGCGCGCTGCTGATGTGCGGCGTGGCGCTGCTCGTCTACATGGCGCTGGAGGGGCGGCTGGGCCTGGTGCATCGCGCCGGTGATCGCGATGGCGTCCTCACGCGCGCGCTGGCGGTCACCGTGGGCATGGCGCTGTCGGGGCTGGTCATCGGCCACCTGGCGACGCGGCCGCTCAGGCAGGCGCTGGCGTCGTCGGGGCTGTTCCTGCTGCTGCTCGGACCGTGGCCGCTGTTCTGGAAGGGTGGCGGCCACGCCGTCCTCGCGCTGGCCCTGGTGGTCGGGCTGACGCTGAGCGTGGCGCTGGCGCTGCGGGCGGCGCGGCAGCGCGAAAAGCCCCGCTATCCGGGGGCGAATCACGCGCCTTGACAAGCGTCAAGGCTGAGTAGATAGTTCTACTATCCGCACCCGGACAAAAGCCGACCCGGTCGCCCGACCCGCTGGTAGCGCGGGCCTGCTGCGCGTGCGCGAGCTCAGCGAGCGCGCCGAGGTGCCGCTGCCGACCATCAAGTTCTACATCCGCGAGCGGCTGCTGCCGGCGCCGCGCCTGATCGTCGGGCGCAACGTGGGCTACTACGATCCGGCGCTGGTCGACCGGCTGCGCGTCATCAAGAAGCTGCGCGAGGAGCGCTTCCTCCCGCTGCGCGTCATCCGCGCCATGCTGGCCGATCGCGACTCCGGCACCGAGCTCGAGCCCGGCGAGGCCAGCCTGATCGCCGAGGTCAAGGGCACCGTCCTGGGCGCGATCAAACAGGGCGACGCCGGCGCGCTGTCGGCGGAGATGGCGGCCGCCGAGCTGAGCGCGCGCCCGATGAACCGGCGCGAGGTCATCGAGCGCTTCCGCCCCGGCACCGCCGAGGAGATCGACGTGCTCGAGGCCATGGGCCTCTTGGCCCCCGAGGGCCGTGGCGCCGAGCGGCGCTATGGCGCCGACGATCTGCGCCTGCTGGAGGCGCTGCGCCAGTGTCACGAGGCCGGCCTGTCGCGCGAGCTGTTCCCCATCGAGGGCATCGGCCACTACGCCGAGACGCTGGGTGACCTGGTCGCGCGCGAGGTCAAGCTGTTCGCGCGCAGCGCCGAGGGGCGCATGTCCAAGCAGACCCTGCAGAAGGTCGCCGAGCGCGTGCTCGCGGTGACCGAGCCGATGATCCTCCTGGTCCGTCGCAACCTGATGCGCAAGGCGCTGCGCGAGATCGCGGTGGCGCCGAGCCTGCAACCTGAAGCACCGAAACAGCACAAGAAGAAGGAGAAAGCACATGTCGGTTAACCCGATCTCGACGCTGGCCCCGAACCTCGTCCCGCTGCCCGCGGGGCAGCTGGGGACCGAGGAGTACTCGAAGAAGGTGCTGCATGTGCCGGTCGCGGCGGTCGAGGCGCTGGATGCGCGCTGCCCGCTGAACTACGTCTGGGAGTACGCGTCGTCCAAGCCGGAGCTGCGCGCGCTGTACGAGAAGTCCAAGGTCGAGCAGTGGGACGCGCAGACCTACCTCGACTGGAAGATCGAGGTCGATCCGCAGGCCGAGAACTTCCCCGACCAGTCGCTGCCGATCTACGGCTCGCCGCTGTGGAACAAGCTGTCGCAGAAGAACATCCGCGAGCTGCGCCAGTCGATGATGACCTGGACGCTGTCGCAGTTCATGCACGGCGAGCAGGGCGCGCTGCAGGCCACCGCGCAGATCGTGAACACGGTGCCGAGCATCGACGCCAAGTTCTACGCCGCCATGCAGGTGGTCGACGAGGCGCGCCACGTCGAGGCCTACGAGAAGTACATGCGCGAGAAGATGCAGGACGAGTTCCCGGTCAACCCGCAGCTCAAGTCGCTGCTGGACTCGATCCTGACCGACTCGCGCTGGGACATGAAGTACCTGGGCATGCAGATCCTGGTCGAGGGGCTGGCCATGGCCGCCTTCAAGTTCATGCACATGACGGCCAACGAGCCGCTGATCAAGGACCTCACGCACAACATCATGCGCGACGAGGCGCGCCACGTGGCCTTCGGCGTGCTGTCGCTGCGCGGCTACTACGGCGTGCACACCAACGAGAAGGAGACCCGCGAGCGCGAGGAGTTCACCTACGAGGCGTGCCGCCTGATGCGCGACCGCCTGCTCGCGCGCGAGGTCTGGGAGCGCCACGGCATGCCGGTCGAGGAGTGCCTGGAGATGGCGCTGCAGTCGCCGTCGATGCAGGAGTTCCGGCGCCTGCTCTTCATCCGCATCGTGCCCAACATCAAGCGGCTGGGCCTCTTGTCGCCGTGGCTGCGCGAGCGCTTCACCGAGCTCGGCGTACTGCAGTACGAGGACATGCCGGCCGACGCTTGAGGCCCGAGTCCTGCTAGTCTCGGGGCGTGCGTCACGCCCTGGTCGTCTCCCTCATCTGGTGCGTCACTGGCAGCGCCTGTTCGCGCACTCCCCGCAAGTCGATCGAGGCCACACCGCCGCCCAGCGCGACGGCGTCGCCCTCGGCATCGCCATCGGTGACCCCGACCCCGTCGCCGGGGGCGATGCTGCCGCCGGTGGGCGTGCTGGGCACGCTGACGCGCGAGGGCAAGGTGCTCGACCTGGCGACCGCGCCCATCATCATGAAGGGCAAGCGCTGTCGCGAGGCCAGCGAGACCGGGCTGTCGCTGGGGCTGTGGCTGCCGGCGGCGGCGTCGCAGTTCAACGTCGACGATCAGGTCGTCGCGCTGTCACTCGATCCCGCGGCGGGCATCAGCCTGGACGAGGAGCTGGTGATGCAGCTCGAGGGACAGAGCTTCGACCCTGCGCTGCACAGGAAGGCGCGGGTGCTGGCGTGGATCTCGGAGGACGGGCGCGCGGCCTCGGCGCACCTGCCGGTCAAGGCCAGCCTGAAGACGCACGCGCTGTCGCCGGCGGGGCCGATCGACCTGACCTTCGAGCTGGATTTCGGGGCGCTCGGCGCGGTGCGTGGACGTGCGCGCGTCGACACCCTGGAGGAGACGACGTGCGTCATCCCGGCGCCGCCCCCGCCCCCCAGCGCGACACCGAAACCGCGGCCGCCCGGGAAGCCGCCGATGCCGAAGGTGGGCTGATGGCCGACGCCAAGCTGTACTGGAAGAGCACCTGCACGAGCTGCCGCAACGCGCGCAAGATCCTGCAGGACAAGGGGCTGCCGTTCGAGGAGCTGAACTATGCCCGGGCCGGGCTGGATCCGGCCGAGGTCAAGGACATCGTCAAGGCGGCGGGCTCGGTGGAGGCGGTGCTGAACACACGCCACGAGATCGCCAAGGCCAACAACTGGAAGGAGAAGCCGCCCTCGGTGGCCGCGTTCGCGACCGCGGTGGCCGAGGAGCCCAACCTGCTGCGCCGGCCCATCCTGATCCGGGGCAAGCAGGTGCTGGTCGGCTTCGACAAGGCGACCGAGGCGCTGTGGGCCAAGCTGGGCTGAGCTGGCGAACTGCGGAGCCGCTGAGCTGCTGAGCTGCTCGGCCAGCGAGGCGGGTCGCGCTACCTGGCCTTGAAGGCGAGCGCGGCAGCCAGCCGCTTGACCGACGGCGAGCGGTGCTTGCGCAGCGACTTCAGGGCGACGGCGTCCTCGGCGCTGGCGTGCGCGCGCAGACACGGCATCAGGCCGAGCATCTCGCTGACCGGGCGCGCCGGGTCGAGCACCGCGGCACGCACGCGCACGGTGGCGGGTTCGCCGAGATCACGGGGCTGGCTGCGGCACAGCTGCAGCGCGGCGGCCAGCGCGACGGCATCGTCGCCGTCGGCCAGCGCGGCGGTCAGGCGCGGCAGCAGCGCGGCGTCGCCGGCGTCGGCCAGCTCGGCGGCGGCGCGGCGCAAGAGCGGCTCGCGATCGCCGAACAGGCCGCCCTGCACCACGCGCAGCAGGGTGCGCTCGGCGTCGCTGCCGGTGGCCAGCAGCGTGGTGGTCAGCTCGAGCGCGGCGGCGCGGCGCGCGGCGGGCAGCTCGGAGCGCTGCGCCAGCCCGATGACGGCGACGATGAAGGCGTCGCGCTCGTCGCTGCCCGGGGCCAGGCGGATGAGCTCGGCGGGGTCCTCGAGCGAGCGCTTGACCAGGCGCGCCGCGACCGCGAGTGCGGCGTCGGCGTGGGCGCTCGTGCTGGCGGCGAGGGTCATCAGCTCGGGCAGCACGGCGAGGCCCTCGGGCAGCTTGCCCGCGACCGCGAGCGCGCCGCGCAGGGCGGTGTCGTCGCGACCGCGCAGCGCGCGTGCCACCTGGGCCGGAAGCAGGCGCGCGGCCAGCACGTCGGCCAGCGCAGGGTCGTCTGCGGCCGCGGCCAGGCGCTGCCCAGGTGAGGAGGCGGGCTTCGCGAGCGCCGAAACAGTGGAGATCACGAGCGACAGGGTGGCGATCGCAAGGCAGCGCACGTGATCATCGTAACCGATGACAATCATTCTGCAAGTGAGCTGAATCAGGGACGTGTGCGTAAGCCCGGCAGGCTGAAAACTTGACACCCATCCGGCTGTTCAGTACGTTGCGGCTGTTCAGGATCGACCGTCCGAGGACACAGGGGAGGCCGCGAAATGTCTCAGATCACGACCGCAGGTGGGGCTCCGGCGAGTGCACGCGAGCCGCTGACCGATCGCCAGCAGGAGGTCCTGAGCTACATCCGGGACTCCATCGTGCGCCACGGCTATCCGCCCACGCTGCGCGAGATCGGCGAGTTCCTCGGCATCAAGTCGACCAACGGCGTCAACGACCACCTCAAGGCGCTCGAGCGAAAGGGCTACCTCACGCGCGAGGAGTCGAAGTCCCGCGCGGTGGTGCCGGTGGACTTCCCGGGGCGCGAGGACACGCGGCAGCGCAACCTCGAGGCGGTTCAGCTACACGACAGCATGGTGGAGATCCCGCTGCTGGGTCGCATCGCCGCCGGGACACCGATCCTGGCGGTCGAGAACGTCGAGGACACCGTAAAGATCGACA
>JBGASF010000179.1:0-14987 GCA_044229835.1 Polyangia bacterium
CCGCCCCCGCCGCTCCCGCCGCCCTTCCTCTTCTTTGCCATCGCCCGCCTCGCCGCCTAGCTCTCGTTCACCTTGAACGGGAGCACCTGCGGCAAGCAGGTGAACAGCGCGGGCAGCGCGCCCGGCGTCTCGCCATCGACGTCCAGCCGCACCTCGTCACCCGGCGTCACCGGCCAGGCCTCGACCTTGGCCGCGCGCCGCACCTTCACCTTGGGCAGCGTCAGGTGGGTGCCCTTGTAGATCCGCATGCCGTGCAGCACCAGCTCGAGCGGGCTGAAGTCACCCAGGGTGACGACGTCGAACAGCCCGTCGTCGACCTCGGCGTTGGGCGCGATGTGCATGCCACCGCCGAAATACTGGCCGTTGGAGACCGCCACGTTGTTGATCAGCATCTCCTCGGGCTCGCCGTCGTCGAGCACCAGGCGCACGCGCTGGTTCTGGTAGCTGAGCTGCGCGCGCAGGGTGGCGATGAGGAAGCTGGCGCGCCCGCCCAGCGCCTTGGACGAGGTGTTGACCAGCTCGTCGACCAGGCCGGCGATCCCGAACGAGGCGATGTTGACGAAGTAGCGCGTCTCGCGCCCGCCCCCGGGCCGGGTCAGGTCGAGCCGACCGCAGTCGATCATGCGCGTCTTGCGCCCGCGCAGCGCGCGCGCGCTGGCGGCCAGCTCCTTCGAGATCAGCATGGTCTTGCGGAAGTCGCCGCCGGTGCCGAAGGGCAGCACGCCCAGCGCGGCGCTGCCGATGGGCTTGCCGTCCTCGAAGAAGCCGTTGGCGACCTCCGAGATGGTGCCGTCGCCGCCCAGCGCGACGATGAGCTCGAAGCCCTCGGCGATGCCTTCGCGGGCGACCCGCGCGGCGTCACCCGGACCCTTGGTGTGGCGGTGCTCGAAGGGGCCGAAGTTGTCGGCGATGGTGCGGGCGATCTCGGTCCACTTCTTCTCGACCGTGCCACCCGCCGACTTGGGATTCACCACCACGAGGGTGCGGAAGTTGTCGGGCACGGCGGCACGCTAGCACAGGAGAGGGTGGGGCAGAGGCGGAGAAAGGCTCGGATCGGGCACGGGCACGGGCACGGGCACGGGATTGGAGCTGTGGTGGGGAGGAAGGGGAGACTACTTGCGGCGGCGGATGGCGAGCACGAGGCCGAGGGCGAGCAGGCCGAAGGCGAGGTAGGCCTCGCCGTGGCTGCGGCCGGCGGCGCCGGGGCCGACGCTGCAGCCGCCCGAGGAGCCGCCGCCGTTGTCGTCCTTGGCGCAGGCGAACTGGCCGCCGCCCGCGCTCACGCAGCTGTAGCCGGAGGCGCCGCAGCCCGCGGCGGGGTCGCAGATCTGCGAGCAGTAGCCGGCGCTGACACAGATGGCCGAGTTGCACTGGTCACCGGTGCTGCACGGCATGCCGAGGCCGCCCGGCGTGGTGTTGTCGCGCACGCAGGCGTGGGCGCCGCCGCCGGCGTCGATGCAGGCGAAGTCGGTCGGGCAGCCGGTCGCGGGCTCGCACAGCTCGGTGCAGAACTTGTCGTCGGGGTTGGTGTTGCTGGTGGCGCAGATCCCCGAGGCGCAGTCGCCGTCCTGGGTGCAGCCACCGCCCAGGGTGGTCTTGGGGGTGTCGCCGGGCATGCACAGCTGGGCGCCGCCGGGGCGGACCTCGCAGTGGAAGCCGCCGGGGCAGCTGCCCGCGGTGCCGGTCTGGCAGACCATGGTGCACATGTTGGCCGCGCACTCGCCGCTCTGGCAGTTGGCGCCGGTGGTGCAAGCGCCGCCGAAGGGCTGCTTGGGCGGGGTCACCGGGCCGCCGGTGCCCGGGATGCAGGCGTTGCCGCCGCCCGACAGCGAGGCGCACTGGTCACCGTTGGGGCAACCCGCGCCGCAGGGCTGGGTGCACACCGCGCTGCCCTGGTACTCGACGCAGAAGCCGCTGGCCAGGCTGCACGAGCCGTCGGCGCGGCACGCGGTGCCGTAGCCGCCCACGCTGGGGTCGGGCACGCAGGCGTTGTTCATGCACAGCTGGCCGGAGTCACACTGCGCCGCGCTGGTGCAGCCGATCGGGGTCGCGCCGTTGGGGTAGATGGCGCACACGCCGTTGAGGTCGTCGGTGTCGAGCGTGCGCTGCGAGGTGTCGCCGGGGCCGGTCGCGAAGTACATCGTCGCGGTGGTGGTCGGCGAGTGATCGAGGCCGAGCAGGTGGCCGATCTCGTGGGTGGCGACCGACTGCAGGTCGGACCGGCTGCGATTGCCGTCGGTGGCGAACTGCACGTAGGGCGTGAACTCGATGTCGGCGTCGTAGATGTACCAGGTCGAGCCGCTGCTCTGGAACTGCGAGTTGGTCACCGCCAGGGTGCAGCCGCCGCTGCCGCAGCTGCCGTGGACCCAGGCGCTGGTCGAGGGCCACATGATCTCGACCTGGCCGTTGCGCACCGGCGCGGTGGCCGAGGTGTCACCCGCGAACGACGACGTGAAGTCGGAGCAGTTGGCGTCGTCCCAGGTCTTGAAGCCGTTCTTGATGGCGGTGATGTCCGAGCCGTCGGTGATGCGCGGATCGGCCGTGGGGTTGATCTTGTAGGGCACCGGCAGGCGCTGCCACTTGACGGCCTGGCCGCTGACCTTCATGCGCACGTAGGCGTGCGCGGTGGCGCTGGTGACGACCAGCAGGGCGGTGGCGATTCCCAGTGCGAGGTGGCGGCGCATCAGCGACCTCCCCCGGTCTGCGCGCGTGCAATCTCGACGGCACGCAGGGCGGTGGCGCGCATCATGGCGGTGCGCGCAACCTGGCGGCGGATGGTCGAGACCAGCTCGGGGTAGGTGGCCGGGATGGCGGTCGCGCTGTCGGAGTGATCGATGACGAGGCCGCCGCGGGGGTCGAAGGTCACGAAGGCGATCCCGCTGAGGTCGCGCACGATGTGCTCGGCGCGCGAGACCGGGTCGCGGACGATGTCGAACTTGCCCTGCGCCATGGCCACGGTGCGGGCGTAGAAGCCGTCGGTGTTGAGGAAGAGCAGAACCTCCTGGCCGAGGGCGAACTCGGGTTCGCCGTCGACGCGGGAGATGATGAGGCCCTTGGCGCCGCCGACGGTGCGGACGACGATGCGACCGCTGGCGGGGACGGTGCCCTTGTGGACCTCGGTCGCCTTGATGGTGACCTGGGTGAAGAGGCGGCCGTTCTCGTCGGTGGTGCGCCGCTTCTCGACCGTGCCGCGCACGATCAGGTCGGCGCTGTCGGTCATCGCCGGAAGCTGGATCTCGGTCGCCAGGGTGGCCCTGGCCGGGGACGCCTGGGCGGCCAGCAACACCGCGGCAAGCAGGGAGGGGATGAGGAGCTTCATGCGCATTCTAGGTGACCTCCGGACGCGTCCCTGCTTCAGCAAGCAGTGTGCCGCGCCAGGGTTCCTGTAAAAATACGGGCTTCTACGGAATCGTCGTCTGAAAGGACGACAGTCTGTAGCAATATTCCACGACAGCGAAGCGCTCTAGATCATGAATCCGCGGGGACTTAGGGCCACAGCTTACAAACCGGTGGCTGATTGGTTGGCCAGCGGACGCGGGGACAACGAACCTGGGTTGGCTGGTCAGCTAGCCGCAAACGAACCTGGGTCAGGTCAGGCGACCGCAAACGTATCTGGGTCGGGTCAGGTCGCAAACGAACCTGGGTCGGGTCAGGTCACGCCGAGGGCGCGGGCCAGGATGGAGGCGATGTCCTCCACCTCTGTCCGGCCGCTGGCGGCGCGGCCGAGGGAGCGCTTGCAGGTCGGGCAGGCGGTGACCACGCGGATGGGGCCAGCGCCGTTGTCCGGGTTGGACTCGAGCTCGCCCAGGCGGCGCCGGGCCATGGCGCGCGAGGTCTCGGGCATGGTGATGGGCAAGAGGCCCCCGCCGCCCGAGCACTGCGAGTCGGCGTGCGACCAGGCGAACTCGGCGGTCTCCATGCCGGCCGCCGCCAGCAACTTGCGCGGCGCCTCGTAGACCCCGAGGCCACGGCCCAGGTGACAGGGATCGTGGTAGTGCACCCGCTCCCCTGGCTCGGTGCCGGCCTGGCGCGCCAGCCGCTCGGTGTGCGGGGCCAGGAACTCGGTCAGGTGGACGATGCGCGCGGACAGCGGCGCGCCCAGGGCGGCGAACCGGTTGCGCATCAGCCCGACACAGCCCGGGCACGACATCACCACCACCTCGTACGACGCCAGCGAGGCCGCGTGCCGGCGCGCCAGCTCGGCCAGCGCGACGTCGTCGCCCAGCGAGGCCAGCGGCATGCCGCCACACAGCGGGCCCGCCGCCGGGTCGAGGTCGACCAGCCGCGCGTCCAGCCCCAGCGCGCGGAACAGCGCCAGCGTGCGCTCGACGTCGGTCAGCCCATCCTCGCTGGCGCACGAGTCGCAACCCGGCAGGAACCCGACCTTGCCCTGGGCCCCGCGCGGCGCGAAGTCGGTGGCCGCGAAGCGGCTGCGCAGCGCCGACACCAGCGCGCGGTCGCGCGCCGCGAAGCGCTGCGCGAAGTTGTGCGTCACCGGCGCGGCCGCGCCATGCGCCTGAAGCTCGCGCCGCGCCGTCAGCAGCGTCTCCGCGACCGGGATCTCGTGCGAGCAATAGCGCGTGCACAGCCCGCACCCGGTGCAGCCATACACCGGCGCCGCGGCGTCCTCGGTCCACGGCCGGCGCCCCACGCGCAGCTCGCCCAGGGCCTGCATCTTCTGCTGCGTGACCAGCGCCTCGCGGGTGTCGGCGGCCGCCACCGGGCAGGCGTGGCGGCACAGCTTGGGGCAGTAGGTGCAGTGTTCGGTGGCGGGATCGTTCTTGCCCGCAAGATGGGAGGAATCGCTCATGCGGCCTCGGCGCGCGGCGGCGCGCGATCGGGGTTCAGGATGCCGTGCGGATCCAGCTCGCGCTTCAGATCGTGCAGGTACTTGGACAGCGCGGGATCCCCGAAGGTCGAGCGCGCCCGCCGCGCCCCCAGCGGCGCCAGCACGTCGGCCAGCTTCTCGCGCGCGGCCTGGTCCAGCGCCGGCGTGCCGGCCAGGAACAAGATCCCCCCGTCGGAGTCGAAGCGCCCGATGTGCGCCCGCGGCTCGGCGCCCTGGGCGCGGATGTGCGCCACCCCGGTGGCATACAGCCGGGGCAGATCGTCCAGCCGGGCATGGACCTCGAGGTCGACCGGCGGCAGCGTGCCCGCCGCGCCGGGCCCGCCCAGCTTGGCGGCCTCCAGCGCCGAGCGCCGCGCGTCCGAGCCCGGCGGCAGCGGCGCCGCCGCCGCATACCCCATGCCGTAGGCGCGCGCCCGCATGGTCCACCAGGTCTCGGCCAGCGCCGGCCCCAGGGGCTGGGCACCCCCGGCCGCGGCGGCGTCGCCGATGATGGCCAGGTCGGCCGCGGCCAGATCGACCAGCCCCGCGGTCGCGGTCACCAGCACACAGCCGCCGGCGAGATCCCCGGGCACCGCCTCGGCGCCATAGTGCGCCGCCAGCGCCGCCGGGTCGTAGACGCCCATCGCGGTCGGACGGGCGTCCTCGGCCAGCGCGCGCTTGACCGCCTCGATGGCGGCGGCGACGGGATTGTCCAGCGTGGGCGGGAACGCGTGCGCGCCATACAGGCGCGACTCGGGGCGCCGATCGATGCGCAGCACCACGCCCGTGATGATGCCCAGGGTGCCCTCCGACCCCATCAGCACGCGCGACAGATCCGGCCCGGTGGCCCGCCGCGGCGCCACCCGGGTGTGGATGGTGCGGCCATCCGCCAGCACCGCCGACACGCCCAGGCAGGCGTCCTCCAGGAAGCCATGGCGCGGCGTCAGCCGCCCCGCGCCGCGCGCCGACAAGAGGCCCCCCAGCGTCGACCCCAGCGCCACCGGCGGAAAGTCGCCCAGCGTCAGGCCGCGCGGGATGAGCAGCTCCTCCAGCGTGCGCGCGGTCAGCCCGGCCTGCGCGTGCACCACCAGCGAGGTCTCGTCGAGGTGCAGCACGTTGGTCATGCGCCGCATGTCGAGCACCACCCGGGTGCGCTCGTCACGCGCGTGCAGCGCGTGCGTCGATCCGGTGCCCCAGGGCACCACCATGATGCGCTCGCGCGAGCACGCCCGCAGCACGTCGGCGACCTCGGCCGCGGAGGCCGGCTGCACCACCCAGGTCGGCGCCGGCGGCTCGATGTCGCCCGCGGCCTTGCCCGCGATCTGCATCAGCGCGCGCTTGCCGAACAGCACATGATCGGCGCCCACCGCGGCCTCCAGCGCCGGCTCCAGCGGATGGCGGCTCATGACGCCCTCGCGACATCGGTCAGCCGCGGCGGCGCGGCCAGCCCGAGCTTGCCCGGGTTCATGACGCCGTCGGGATCCAGCACGCTCTTCAGCGAGCGCAGGATGGCCATCGACTCGCGGTGCTCCTCGGCCATGAAGGCGCCCTTGGACAGCCCGACGCCGTGGTGGTGCGAGATGGTCCCGCCGGCGCGCGCCGCGGCCGACAGCCCGTCGGACCAGATGGCGTCATAGACGCGCTCCATGCGCGCGCGATCGGGCGCGTGGGCCACGAAGGTGAAGTAGATCGAGCAGCCCTCGGGGTAGGCGTGGGAGAAGTGCGCCATCACCATGGCGTGTCGACCGATGGCCGCGCGCACGCTCTCGTAGAGGTCGGGCAGGCGCTCCCAGGTCGAGGCCACCTCCATGGTGTCGGCGAAGGCGCCGGCCGCGAACAGCGTGCTCTGCCGGTACGACACCGCGTAGCGCTTCTTGAGCCAGTTCAGGCCGGGGCCCTCGCCGAGATCGCGGCCGCCGGCGCGCTCCAGCTCGGCGAAGGTCAGGCGCGCCTCGACCTCGGTGCGGCGCGCGGCGCCCTCGCAGCCGACGATGAGCAGGCAGCCCTTGCGCGCCAGCTTGGGCACCAGCGAGTCGAGCACCGGGTTCAGGATCCGCGGCCGCGCCAGCGCCCCCGCCAGCAAGGTGTCCTGCACGCGCTGCCGGGCGCTGGCCAGCGAGCGCGCCAGCCGGCCGGCCAGCCCCTTGGCGGGCGGCGGCGCCGGGACGTAGCCGGCACCCTCTTCACCCGCCGCGGCTGCGGCGGCCTCGGCGCGGTGGCGCATGGCCAGGAAGGAGTCGAACGGATCGTACAGGCGCACCACCGCGGGGCGCAGCCCGCGCTGCATGACGGCGCGGATGGCCTCCATGCCGGCGTCCACGGTGGGCAGCTCGAAGCCGCGCAGGATGCGCAGCTCGGGGCTCTTGCGCAGGCGCAGCGTGCCCTCGGTCAGCACGCCCAGGGTGCCCTCCGAGCCGATGAAGATCTGGGTCCAGTCGGGCCCCGCCGCGGCGCGCCCGTCGACCCCGGTGCGCACGATGTCGCCGCGCCCGGTGACGACCTCGAGGCCCAGCGTCATGTCCTCGATCTTGCCGTACTTGGTCGACATCTGACCGGCGCCGCGCGCGGCCAGCCAGCCGCCCACGGTGCTGCAGTAGATCGAGGACGGGAAGTGGCCCAGGGTGAAGCCGCGCTGGTTGAGCTCGCGCTCGAAGCGCTCGCCGTTCATGCCGGCCTGCACGCGCACGGTGGCGTTGCGCGCGTCGAGCGCCAGGATGCGATCCATCGGCTTGGTGTCGATGACCAGGCCGCCATAGATCGGCGCCGCGCCGCCGCACACGCCCGACCCGGCCGCATAGGGCACGATGGGCACGCCGAGCTCGCGCGCGACGCGCACCAGCGCGGCCACCTCGGCCGTCGTCGTCGGCCAGGCCACGACGTCGGGAGGGAAGGGCGCGCCCTTGCCATCGCGCATGCCGATGAGCACCCGCGGCCACTGATCACGTGCGTAGGAGTGGCGGTCCGATGTGGCGCGCGACACACGCGCGCTGCCGACCACCTTTGCGCAGGCAGAGGCCAGCCGCTCCGCCTGGGAAGGATGTATCATGGCGCCCGAATCTATCAGCTTTCTGTTACGACCGAACATCCATGAGCATCTGCCACGCGTGCGGGACGCGCCACATTCCCGGGGAACGCTTCTGCCGCAAGTGCGGTGAGAAGTCGCGCGCCTTCGCGCTGACCTGGACCATCGGCGGCGCCTTCCTGATGCTGGCGCTGGCGGCGCTCATCATCATGCTGCTGACCGCGGCCGGCGTGCTGGAGCGCCCGACCCCGCCGCTGAGCGCGCTCGATCAGGCCGGCAGCGCCTGGGTCGGCGGCGCGCTGGCGCTGGGCTTCCTGCTCGGCGGGCTGGCCATCGGCCGGGTCTCGGAGGGGCGCACCGTCCTGGAGGCGGCGCTGGCCGGGGCCATCGCGCTGGGCCTGCTGATCTGGTTCGCGCAGCGCAGGTTCTTGATTGATTTTGCTTTACAGCATGACCAGGTGGCGGTCGGGATCAGCGTCGCCGCCGGGGTCGGTCTGGCCACGCTGGGCGCCTGGCTGGGCGAACACTGGCAGGGCAAACCGCTCGA
The DNA here is from genome assembly GCA_044229835.1 of Polyangia bacterium. Taxonomy (GTDB): domain Bacteria; phylum Myxococcota_A; class Polyangia; order Haliangiales; family JADYYK01; genus JADYYK01. The sequence continues at coordinate 8,398 of JBGASF010000179.1, forward strand.
GGGCTGAGGAGAGCTTCGTGGAGGAGGGGGAGAAGCAGGACGAGCCCGGGGCGGGTGCGGGTGCGGGTGCGGGTGCGAGTACGAGTACGAGCGCGAGCCCGAGCGCGGGCACGGGCACGGGCACGGGCACGGGCACGGGCACGGGCAGGGGCACGGGCACGGGCAGGGGCACGGGCACGGGCAGGGGCAGGGCAAGGCGGTTGTGGTCGCGCGTGTGGTCGTGGCTGCGGACACCCGGGCCGCCGGCGTCGACGCCGGTCGCGCTGTTCGTCCTGCTCTGCGTGGTCTTCGTCTATGTCTTCGTCATCTCGGCGTGGGTGGTCGACGACGCCTACATCACGTTCCGCAGCGTCGACAACTTCGTGCGCGGCGAGGGGCTGACCTGGAACGTCGGCGAGCGGGTGCAGGTCTACACGCACCCGCTGTGGATGCTCCTGATGTCGGTGGTCTACTACCTCACCGACGAGCTGTTCTTCACCTGCCTCGCGGTCTCGCTGGCGCTCGGCCTGTTCCTGCTGTGGTGGTGCCGGCGCGCCCTGCGCGACTACCCCTGGTGGGCCTTCCCGCTGCTGTTCGCCCTGCTGATGGCCTCCAAGGCCTTCATGGACTTCGTGTCCTCGGGGCTGGAGAACCCGCTGTCACACCTGCTGATCGCGCTGTTCTACACCGCCTTCCTCACGCGCCCGACCTCGTGGGCCGAGGCCACCCCGCGCGAGCTCGTGCGCATGACCGTGCTGGCCGCGCTGGCCTTCGTGACCCGGCAGGACACCGTCCTCATGTACCTGCCCGCGCTGGGGTACCTCCTGGTGCTGCACGTGCGCCGCCTGCGCTGGCGCACCCTCAGGCTGGCCGCGCTCGGCCTCAGCCCGGCCATCGCGTGGCTGGCCTTCTCCCTGTTCTATTACGGCTCGCCCTATCCCAACACCGCCTATGCCAAGGCGCTGACCACCGGGGTCTCGCGCAGCCAGTACCTCAAGCAGGGCGGCGTCTACCTGATGAACAGCCTGCAGTGGGATCCGCCCACGCTGATCGTCGTCATCGTCGCCGTCGCGCTGGCCATCGCCAGCCGCGCGCGCACCGCGCTGGTGACCGCCGGCGGGGTCGCGCTGTACATCCTCTACATCACCGTCATCGGCGCCTCGGGCTCCAACATGAGCGGCCGCTTCCTGACCCCGGTCTACCTGATGGCGGCGCTGCTCCTCATCCACGTCATCGCGCGGGTGCAGCCCGACCAGCGCACCCAGCTCGGCCTCGCCGCGCTGACCGGCTTCTTCATCCTGTTCGCCCCGGCGTCGCCGCTCAAGGGCAGCTACACGCCGCTGGGCAAGAACGGCACCGGCAAGTCCTTCATCATCGACACCCGCTTCCTGGCCACCCGCGAGGGCGCCGCGCCCAGCCAGTTCGCGCGCAGCACCAAGCCGCCCAACCACGCCTGGTACCGCGCCGGCCTGGCCTTCCACGACAAGCCCGCCCTGGTGCAGGTCGGCGGCGCCAACGGCGTCGGCGCCATGGGCTACTTCGGCTTCGCGGTCGGCCCGCGCAAGTACGTCATCGATCCGCTCGGCCTGTGCGACCCGCTGCTGTCACGCATCCCGATGAAGTTCCCGCGCCTGTGGAACCCCGGCCACTTCCCGCGCGATCTGCCGCCGGGCTACAAGCTCTCCCTCGAACAGGGCAAGAACCTCATCGAGGACCCCGACCTGCACACCTACTATGACAAGGTCCGCCTCATCACCCGCGGCCCCCTGTTCAGCTGGCGGCGCATCAAGACCATCGTGGCCATGAACCTCGGCGCCTACGACGGCCTGGTCGAGTCCTACATCAAGCGCGTGCGCGACAAGGCCAAGCCCATCAAGGTGCCCTGAGCGCGTGCTAACCTGATCCGGCACCGACTCCGGGGGGAGAGTACGAAGTGGCAGCGCGAGATCTGCTGGATGCAACGCCTGAGCGACCGGTGCGCGTCGGGCAGTACCAGGTCACCGGGCTGCTCGGCGTCGGCGGCATGGGCGACGTCTATGCCGCCATCAGCGAGCACTCGAGCAAGGTCGCGCTCAAGACGCTGAGCAACATCGCGCCCGAGCGCGTGCTGCTGTTCAAGAACGAGTTCCGCTATGTGGCGGACCTGTCGCACCCCAACCTGGTGCCGCTGTACGAGCTCAACTGTGACGGCGATCTGTGGTTCTTCACCATGGAGCTGGTCGACGGCGTCACCCTGATGGACTGGCTGATCGAGAGCCCCGGCGACAAGGGCGAGGTCACCACCGCGCTGCAGGCGGCGGCGACGCTGGCGGCCACGCCGCGCTCGCGCTCGGGCGCGCAGGGCGGCCAGCCGCACCCGGAGCGCGTGACCACCGAGGTGGTGTGCAACCTCGGCCGCCTGGGCCCGGCGCTGGCGCAGCTGCTCGACGCCCTCGAGTATCTGCACCAGCACGGCATCGTCCACCAGGACCTCAAGCCCAGCAACGTGCTGGTGCGCGCCGACGGTCGGGTCCGGCTGCTCGACTTCGGGGTGGCCAGCCGGATTGGCCACAACATGGCGCTGCGCGGCGTCAGCACCGTGGTCGGCACCCCGGCGTACATGTCGCCCGAGCAGTGGCGCGGCCTGCCCGCGACGCCGTCGTCGGATCTGTTCTCGCTGGGCTGCATGCTGTTCCAGCTGCTGACCGGCGCGCTGCCCTTCGGGGCCACCTTCGATCAGGCCCAGAAGGCGCCCCACGTCGAGGACTGGGTCAGCGGCGTGCCCGCCGCGCTGGCCGACGTGTGCCACCGCCTGATGGCGCGAGCGCCCGCTGATCGCCCCAGCATCGCCGAGGTGCGCGCCGCGCTGGGTCTCGAGAGCGCGCACGGCGCGGTGGGCGCCGCGGCGAGCACGCACTTCGTGGGCCGGCACCGGGAGCGCGAGGTGCTGGCGCAGGCGCTGCGCCGTGTGCGCGAGGGCGCCAGCGTGGTGGTCCAGGTCAGCGGCCTGTCGGGCGTGGGCAAGTCGGCGCTGCTGCGCAGCTTCTTCGGCGAGCTGCGTGGCCAGGCCGACGTGCTGGTGCTGCGCGGCCGCTGCTACGAGCGCGAGTCGGTGCCCTACAAGGCCTTCGACGGCATGCTCGAGGAGCTGGCTGGCCGGCTGTCGCTGGTCGGCGACGACGAGGCCCAGCGCCTGCTACCGGTGTGGATCGCGGAGCTGGCCCAGGTCTTCCCGGTGCTGGCGCAGGTGCCCGCGGTCGCCGCCCGCCTGGCCGGCGCCGAGCCGGTGTCGGCGGTCGAGCTGCGCCGCCGCGCCCTGGCGGCGCTGCGCCAGCTGCTGGGCAACCTGGCGGCCCAGCGGCCGCTGCTGCTCGAGATCGACGACCTGCAGTGGGTCGACGCCGACAGCGCGGCGCTGCTGCTCAAGCTGCTGGAGGCGCCGCCGCCGCGCCTGCTGCTGGCGCTGTCGTTCCGGCCCAAGGAGGCCGCGGTCAACCCGGCGCTGACGCCGTACCTGCAGCGCCTGGCCGGGCTGCCGGCGACGCGCGGGGTGTCGATCGATGTCGGCCCGCTCGACGCCGCCGAGACCGCCGAGCTGGCGCGCCAGACCCTGCGCGCGCTGGAGCTGCCCGAGTCGCTGGTGCCGACCATCGCCGCCGAGTCGGCCGGCATCCCGTTCTTCGTCGAGGAGCTGGCGCACTCGGTCGCGCAGCAGCGCCAGGCCGGCGTCGCGGCGGAGACCGCCACCGTCGCGCTGGCCACCGTGCTGGCCGAGCGTGTGCGCGCGCTGCCCGAGGCCGAGCGCACCCTGGTCGAGGTGCTGGCGGTGGCCAACAGCCCGATCTCGATGGCGGTGGCCCTGCAGGCGGCGCACATCGAGGACGGCGCGCTGCACAGCGTGGTCGCGCTGCGCCGCGGCCACTTCATCCACAGCTTCGGCGTGCGCGCCGAGGATCAGCTGGAGATCTACCACGACCGAACCCGCGAGTCGGTGATTGCCTATCTACCCGAGCAGCGGATTCGCGAGCACCACCTGATGCTGGGGCGCGCGCTGTCGCAGCGCAACGCCGGCGAGGTGCTGGGCCCGTGGGTGTTCGACGCCGTGCGCCACCTGGGCGCGGCGGCCGAGCTGCTGAGCGACCCCGCCGAGCGCCTGGCCGCGGCCCGCCTGCACCTGGCGGCCGGCCGCATGGCGCGCCAGTCGGCGGCGTTCTCGCTGGCCTTCCGCTGCTTCGAGGGCGGGATCGCGCTGCTCGGGCCCGACGCCTGGGCGCGCGAGTACGACCTCGCGCTGGGCCTGTACGCCGGCGCCGCCGAGGCCGCCTACCTGAGCGCCGAGTGGGGGCCGCTCGATGCGCGCATCGCCGAGGTCAAGGCGCACGCGCGCACGCTGGCCGATCAGCTGCTGGTGTGGGAGGTCCAGATCGACGCCTGCGCCGGCCGCCACGAGTATCTGGCGTCGATCGCCGCCGGCCTCGAGGTGCTCGGCCTGCTCGGGGTGCACCTGCCCGCCGAGCCCGGCCCGCCCGAGATCGGCGCGGCCTTCCAGCACGCCCTGGCCGAGCTGACCCGTGTCGGCCCCGAGGGGCTGGCGGCGATGCCCGACGCCGACGACCCGCTGGTGCTGGCCGCGATGCGCATCCAGGTCCGCCTCAGCCCCGCGGTCTACTTCGCGCGCCCGGCGCTGCTGCCCATCATCGCCTGCAACCTGATCACGACCTCGATCGAGCGCGGCCTGTCGACCGCCACGCCCAACGCGCTGGCGCTGTTCGGCATCATCCTCAACACCCAGGATCTGTTCCCCATCTCGCACGTGTGGGGCCAGCTGGCGCTGCGCCTCATCGAGCGCTGGGAGGACCGCAGCCTGGAGGCCGCCACCCGCCACGTGGTCTACAACCTGATCTGTCCGTGGATGCAGCCGCTGCCCGACGTCCTGGCCTCGTCGCGCGAGGTCTTCGACATCGGCCGGCGCACCGGCGACTTCGAGTACGCCTCGTACGCCGCGCACACCTGGGTCTATCTGGCGATGTACTGCGGCCGCCCGCTGGGGCCGCTGCTCGAGGAGGCGCTGACCCTGGGCGAGCAGATGCGCGCGCTGGGCCAGATCAACGCCATCCACGTGCACGAGCCGTTCGAGCAGCTGCTGCGCTGCCTGACCGGCGCGCAGGCCGACCCCGCCAGCCTCGACGACGCCCACTTCAGCGCGGCCGCCGTGCTGGCCACCGCCGCCGCCGAGGGCTCACGCAGCGGGATCTTCATCACGCGCAAGGTCATGGGCATGGCGCGCTACCACTTCGGCAGCGCCACCGAGGCCTCGGCCTGCCTGGAGATCGCGCGGCCCTACCTCGACGCCGCGCCGTCGTGCTGGCTGATCCCGATCTTCCACCAGTTCGCCGCGCTGGCCGGCTGCGCCGCCTGGGACGACCTCGACCCGGGCGCGCGCGCGACGCTGCGCCCGAACATCGAGGCCAGCCTGACCGAGCTCGGCAAGCTGGCCCGGCACGCGCCGATGAACTTCGCCCACCGCGTCAGCCTGGTCGAGGCCGAGCTCAGGCGCATCGACGGCGACGCGGCCGGCGCCCTCGCGTTGCTCGAGCGCAGCATCACCCAGGCCCAGGAGGTGTCGTGGCTGCCCGACATCGCGCTGGCCCACGAGCTGGCGGCGCGCTGCCTCATCCTGCTCGGTCGCCCCGACGACGCCGCCCTGCGCCAGCGCACCGCGCGCGACCTCTACGCCCGCTGGGGCGCCCACGCCAAGGTCGCCCAGCTCGACGCGCGGCGCTGACGCGGCGGCGCGTGCGCGCGCGGTCTCAGGGCGGCGGCGCCAGGCAGGGCGCGCGCTCGATCATGTAGCCGGCATCGCCCAGGCTGGCCGCGACGCGATCACGGATGAGGCGCGCCTTGGCGAGCACGATGGGGTCTTCGGCGCACAGCCGGGCCGAGCGCGCCATCACGAACTGGTACACGGTGGCGTGGTCCTCGCGCAGGTTGGCCATCGCGTGCACGTTGAGGAAGCCCGGGATGGGCGCGTCGCCGTCGCGGCGCAGGTAGGTGAAGCCCTCGGGGTTGAGCTTGCTCCACTCGGGATCGTTCGCGGCGCGGCGCGGGTCGGAGACCACGTCGAGCACGTGATACAGCTCGTGGTGCACGATCTCGGCGCCGGTCAGGCCATCCATCGCCTCCAGGCTGAGCATGATCTCGCGGCGCCCCGGATCGACGGTGCCACCGATGGGCAGCCCCGCCGGCGCGACACCGCCGTCCGTCGCGTTCTCCATCCAGATCCGCCAGCACAGCGCGACCCGATCGACCTGCGCGACGTTCAGGAACTTCGCCGGCGTCTCGCGCAGCGCTCGGGCATAGCCGTCGATGCGCCGGGTGTCGACCTTGGCGCGGAGCTCGTCCGACGCCGGCGCCAGCTCGCAGTGGAAGCAGCCGCCCAGCTTGACCTGCACGACCTCGGTCGGCGTGCGCACCGGCAGCAGATAGCCATGACAGGTCGACGACAGGATCTCGGTCGCCCCCGGCGCATCCCCCACATCCCCCCCCCCCCCCCCCACCCCCCGCGGCGGGACGAACCCCCGCAAAAACCCCACCCGCCCGCACCGCCCCCCCCCCCACCCCCCCCCCCCGCC
>JBGASF010000017.1:0-74789 GCA_044229835.1 Polyangia bacterium
GGCCAGCTGCGCCGCGGCCAGCTCCAGCGCCAGCGGCACGCCCTCGAGCTGGCGCGTGATCTCGGCGATCAGCTCGAGCTCGGCGGCGCCGGGCTGGTGGCCGGGGTGGAGCTCGCGCACGCGGGCCAGGAACAGCTGCACCGCGGGCGCCTCGGCGGGCGGCGTGCCCGGGGCCGGCAGCGCCAGCGGGGCCAGCTCGAGCACCTGCTCGCCGGCGATGCGCAGGTGCTCACGCGAGGTGACGACGAAGTGCACCCCGGGTGCGGCGGCGCTCCAGCGCGCCACCAGCGTGGCCAGCGCGGCGACCACGCCGTCGGCGCCATCGAGCACCAGCAGCGCGCCGTCGCGACGCGCCAGCAGCCGCTGCACCCGCTCGCTGGGCGCCAGCGCCTGGCCGCCGGCGGTCAGCGGCACACCCAGGGCGCCGGCGACCATGCGCAGCACGTCGGCCTCGCTGCGCGCCTCGCCGAGGTCACACAGGAAGGCGCCGCCGCTCGCGCCGGCAACCTGGCACAGCGCCTGGGCCAGCCGGGTCTTGCCGATCCCGGGCGGTCCCGCGATGGTCTGCACGCGCTGCCCGGCGGCGCGGCGTGCGCGCAGGGTGTCGAGCTCGTGCTGGCGCCCCAGCAGGACGCCGTGTGCGGGCGTCGCCATGGCCGCGACGTCGGGCGCCTCGCCGAGCAGCCCGCGCAGCCGCTCCAGATCGGCGACCAGGTACTGGCGGTAGCCGTTGACCGGGTGGCGCGTCGCCGGCAGCTTGCCGCTGCGGTCCCAGCGCCGCAGCGTCTGCTGGCTGACCCCGAGCAGCGCAGCGGCGGCCTGGACCGACAGGGCTTTGGGCTCGCTTGCCATCCCTGATCAACCTTGATCACTGTAGCAGGTCGGCCCCGGCCCGCGCGCCGCCGCCCTGCCCTGCCGGGTCCCGGCGACGCCCGCGCGCACGCCACGCCAGGCCGCGATGTCACGACGGTGTCCCTGGAGCGCGCTGCCCGCCTGCGGTCTGCTCCCGGGCTGATGGAGGTTGTGATGTCCATGGCCATGTCCTCGAGCGAGCGCCCCGGTCCCAGGGCCCAGCAGCTGACCCGACAAGACTGCCTGTCCGTGTTCATGCGCCCGCGCGGTCGCGCCCTGCCCGTGGTCGCGCCGCCGGCCCCGGTGATCCCGGTGCTGGTCGCGGCGCGTCCGTCACGCCACGCCGCCCCGGCCATCGCGGTCGCCCGCGCACGCCTGGGCACCGAGCTCGACCTCAGCGACGTGCACGGCGACGCCGATGGCAACGGTGACGGCACCGCCGAGCCGCACCCGCACGAGGCCTGGCCCGAGCTGCACCTCGGCACCCCGCTGTTGCCGCCGCGGCCCCCGGCGCTGCCCGGCCCGAGCGCCGTGCGCCTGTGGGTTGGCCTGGTCACGCTGGGCTGCCCGCGTCCACACCTGCCTGGGGTCGGCCCGTCGGCGCTCGAGCTGCGCCCGGGCCGCGGCGACGCCGCGGAGCGCACCCGTTGACGTCCAGCTCGAGGTTGCGGTTGACGCGCCACCTCCCCCTCGCGCTCGGCCTGACCTGGCTGGTCTGGGCGGCTGGCTGCGCCGCCAGCGCGGGCGGCCCCGGCGACGGCGACGGCGCCGCTGACGCCGCCGCCCCGCGCGCCGACGCCGGCGCCCACGCCAGCGACGCCGCCGCCACGGCCGCCGATGCCGCCAGCAGCGGCGGCCCCGACGCCGCCCTGGTGGCCGACCCGTGCACCCTGCGCACCCTGCCCACCCACGCCGGCTGCGACGCCGCCTGCGCGGTGCACCTGTTCCTGCCCACCGGCGGCGCCTACTGCACCCAGCAGTGTGACACCGACGCCTACTGCACCGCGGTCAGCCCGGGGCTGACCTGCGCACCCTATGGCGCCTGCGTGCCGCGCTGCAGCGGCGACGGTGAGTGCCAGGCCCAGGGCTTCCTGCGCTGCGACACCACGGCCGCGGCGTGCGACACCATTCCGCCCTGAGCGGGCCGACGATGGTTTAGGCTGCCGCCATGAAACGGGTCACCGTCCTCGGCGGCGGCATGGTGGGCTGGACTTGTGCGATGGATCTGGCGCGCATCGGCGCGCTCGAGGTCACCCTGGTCGATTCGCGCCAGGCCGTGCTGGAGCGCGCCCAGGCGCGCGGGGTGGCCACGCTGTGCGCCGACCTGTCGAGCCCGGCCGCGACCACGCAGGTGGTGGCCGACGCCGACGTGGTGCTGGGCGCGCTGCCCAGCGCGCTCGGCCTGCAGACGCTGCGCGCCGTGATCGACGCCGGCAAGACCTACTGCGACATCAGCTTCATGCCCGAGGACGCCCGCACGCTGCATGATCTGGCGCGCGAGCGCGGCGTCTGCGCGGTGACCGACTGCGGCGTCGCCCCCGGGGTCTCCAACCTGCTGGCCGGCCACGCCGCGCTGCAGCTGGATCCGTGTGACAACCTCGAGATCTACGTCGGCGGCCTGCCGGTGGCGCGGCACTGGCCGTTCGAGTACAAGGCCGGCTTCGCGCCCGGCGACGTCATCGAGGAGTACACCCGGCCGGCGCGCCTGGTCGAGCACGGCGCCATCGTGGTCAGGCCCGCGCTCAGCGAGCCCGAGCTGATCGAGTTCCCTGGCGTGGGCACCCTGGAGGCCTTCAACACCGACGGCCTGCGCAGCCTGGCGTACACGCTCAAGGTGCCCGCCATGAAGGAGAAGACGCTGCGCTACCCGGGCCACATCGAGCTGATGCGCGTGCTGCGCGAGCTCGGCCTGTTCTCGCGCACGCCCATCGAGGTCAGCGGCCAGCGCGTGGTCCCGCTGGAGGTCACCTCGGCGCTGCTGTTCCCGAAATGGACCTTCGCGCCCGGCGAGGCCGACTTCACGGTGATGCGCGTGCTGGCCGACGGGCTGCAGCACGGGCGCCGCGTGCGCATGACCTGGGATCTGCTCGACCGGCACGACGCCCGCGAGGACGTGCGCAGCATGTCGCGCACCACCGCCTACGCGGCCACCAGCATGGTCACCCTGCTGGCGCGCGGGGCCTGGAGCGAGCCCGGGGTGTGGACGCCCGAGCTGCTGGCAGGACAGCCCGGGCTGGTCGACGACTTCCTGACCGAGTATGCCCGCCGCGGCGTCACCCTGACCGCGCGCGTCGAGCCGCTGCCGGGCTAGAGGCGCTGGTCAGGTGAGGCGCGCAGCGCCGCCAGCGCGGCGTCGAGCGCGCGCACGGCGGGTCCGGGAGCGACGAGGAAGCTGTGCGTCCCGGCGGCGCTGGTCAGCGTGACCGCGCCGCTGCCCTTGCCGCGGGCCTCGGTGTGCAGCGCGCGGTTGGCATGCAGCGCCTGCACCTGCTCGAGCAGCGCGGCCAGGCGGACATCTCCGGCCGCCAGGTGCGCCTGCCACGGCGCGCCCCCGCTGTAGCTGCCGCTCGAGCTCTGGCGTGGCGTCACCGGGGTGTACGTGATCTCGGCGCTGGCGCCGGCGCACACCACGCGATAGTGGTTGGCGCTGCCGTCGGCATAGTCGAGCGTGAAGCCCGCCGCGCTCGCCACTCAGCGCACCTCGGCGACGACGTCCTGGTCGGGTCGGATCGACACCTTGTAGATGGCGTTGATCCACTTGCGATGGAACGACAGCGTGGGCGCCAGCGCGCCGGTGACCGGAGCGTTGGGGAAGATCCAGGTCGCGCGCTTCTCCTGGTACTGCCCCGACACCGGGCCGCCGGCCTCGCCGCGCAGGCGGACCTCGAAGGTGCGCGGATAGCCCGAGCCGAAGTTGGAGATCAGCACCGTCCACTGCCCGGCCGGGCAGCGCTGCAGCCGTGGTTTGCCCATCGCGGGCAGCATACCGCGCGGCTGAGCTGCCGTCGCGCCGCCGCGCTCGTGTACCATCGTGGCCATGAACGAGCCGCGCCGGCCCACCGAGTTCCGCTACTTCGGGCGCGCCGAGCGGCCTGCCATCCAGGCGCTGCGCAGGCTGGTGCGCGCCACCCTGGGCTTCGATCCGGCGCCACCCGACGAGGTCGCGCACAGCTTCGCGGCGATGTACTACGACGCCGATCCGCTGGCCGAGGCCTTCGTCGAGGAGATCTATTTCGGCCGCGGCGCCAAGGTCGGGCGCGCCATGCTGGAGCAGGCCCTGGCCGGCGGTGTCGACTCGGTGCCGGACGCGCCGGCCTCGCTGCGCCGCCTGTTCGAGGACATCGAGCTCCGGCCGGCCTGGCTCGACCCCGCGCTGGTCGAGCACGGCGCGCGCGTGTTCCGGCGCTGGGGCTCGCGGGTGTTCGAGTTCGCCGGCGCCATCACCCTGGAGGCCTACGCCGAGTCCTCGGTGGCCAAGCCGCTGGCGCTGACGGGCGCCTATGCCGGTGCCACCACCCGGAAGCGCTTCCTGGAGACGGTGGCGTTCTGGATCGCGGTGTCCGAGCCGGGCGGCCTCGACCCCGGCGCGGCCGGGCGCGCCTCCGCGCTGCGCGTGCGCGTCATGCATGTCTTCGTGCGCAAGCGGCTGCTGGCGCACCCGGAGTGGAAGCTCGAGGCCTGGGGCGTGCCCATCAGCCAGGCCGACGCCCTGCTGACCTTGATGGGCGGCAGCTTCGCGCCCGGGATCGCGATGCAAGCCATGGGCTACCGGCCGTCGCGGCGGGACATCGAGGCCACCATGCACTTCTGGCGCTGGGTCGGCCACCTGATGGGCGTCCGCCCGCGCTGGTATCCGACCTCGCTGACCGAGGCCTGCCAGCTCGCCTTCATGGCCAGCCTCAAGGGCGCGCGCCAGGCCGGCGCCGACGGCCAGCGGCTGTGCCAGTCCTACGCCGACCTGTTCGCGCCCGACGCCACGGCGCCGCTGCCGGCACGGCTGCGCGCGACGCTGACCCACCGCCTGCACCTCGGCTACACGCGCTTCTTCCTGTCGCGCGGCGCATACCGGCACAACCAGCTGCCGCGCGCCGGGCTGTGGGCGCTGCACCCGCTGGCGCAGGCGCCCTTCATCTTCGCGGCGGAGACCCTGCGGCGCCACCTGCCGGGGCTCGAGGCGCTGGCCGATCGGTTCGCGCGCAACGAGCGCGCGCGCTGGTTCGCGCGCCACATGGGCGGCCGCAAGGCCGAGTACCACCCCGCGGAGTCGTTCACGCGCTGAGCCGCTGGCTGGCGTACCATGGGCTGTGTTCCGCGACGACCTCGGCGCCGCCAACGCACGCATCGCGGCCCTGGAGGCCAAGATCGCCGAGCTCGAGCAGGAGCGCGCCAGCATGCCCGCCAAGGCCGAGCGGCGCATCGCGGACCTCGAGCGCCAGCTCGCAGAGGCGCGCGACAAGGCCGCACGCGCCGAGCAGGCCGCCAGGGACAAGTCCAGTGACAGGGCCAAGGCCAGGGCGAAGGACCGGGAGAGAGACAAGGCCAAGGACAAGGCCAAGGACCAGGCCAGGGCCCCCGCCGAGGGCAGCCCGGCCAGGCGCGCGCGCACCCGGGCCCTCCTCAAGACCCTCGGCCTGGTGTTCGTCGGCGCCGCCGCGCTGGCGCTCTTCCTGTGGTGGTCGCTGCGCACCAGCCTCGGCGTGGGCGAGGTCCAGGCAGCCTACTGGCTCCCCGGCGACAGCGGCCCCGAGCTGCTGCTGGTCATCGGGGCCTACGAGCGTGGCGAGAGCGGCGCCACCATCCGCCACCGGCTGGAGCTGCGCGACGGCAAGACCGGTCAGCGCAGCGCGCGCGTCTCGACGGGGCGCGACTACCGCCTGGTCGGCGTCACCCCCGGGGGGCTGTGGTTCGCCACCGAGAGCGGCAGTCGCGGCGGCCCCGGGCTGCACCGCCGCGATCGACGCAGCCTGGCGGTGACGCTGACCCAGGCCGCGTGGCGGTCGCGCAACAAGTCACTGGGCCGGCTCGACTACCTGGGCGGCGTGCTGCACGAGCCGGCGGGCGGCTTCCCGCTGCGCGCCGATGACGGCCGCCACTACTACCTCGACCCCGAGACTCTGGAGGCGCGCAGCGCGTCCGCCCTGACCGAGCGCCGCGGCACCGGGGTGCTCGACTCCATCACCGGGTACGACCCGACCCGGCAGGGCCACCTCCCGAGCGGCGACCAGGTCAGCTTCGAGGGCGCCGAGCGGGCCGCGCTGGCCTGCTCGGGCATGGTGTCGAGCGAGACCGTGCTGCTGCCCGAGCTCCTGCGCTTCGACGCCGACGATCTCCTCACGCCGGTGGGCGAGGACGCCTTCCTGGTCACGCACCGGGTCAGCCTGTCCAGCAAGAAGGTCCAGCTCAGCCTGCTGCCCTGTCAGGGGCCGCCGCGCTGGACCGTGGACTTGCCCGGCCAGGTCGACGGCGCGGCCCGGCTGGATCTTCCCGCTGACCAGGTGGTCTTCCTGGCCAGGAAGGGCAGTGGTCACGTGCTGATGGCGATCGGCCTCGGGGATGGTGCGCTGCGCTGGCGGCAGGCCCTGTAGCGCGCTGGTGCGTATGCACTCCCCACGGAGGTCACGGATGAGGGTCGCGAGTCTGCTGCTGCTGGGAGGCCTGTTGACGACGCTGGGCTGCGAGCGCCACCAGCGCGATGCGAAACCGCCCGTCGAACCGTCGCCGACCGCGTCGCCGTCAAAGCCGCCGCCCGAGCCCGAGCCGCTGCAGGTCAGCGCGGTGGTGGCCTCGGTGTCGCTGGCTGACGACTGCGCCATCCACAGCGCGCTGCCCGCGCGGCCCCGGGGCTTCACCCTGGTGTCGACCGCGGACGTCCCCGACGCCCCCGGCGGCGCGGCCCAGGCCCCGACCGGCGGCAGCAGCATCACGCGCAAGCGCGAGGCCCCCGCGCGCAGCCAGACCCGGCGCGCCTGTCAGCAGACCTCGATGCAGGTCACGCTGACCGCGGGCAGCGCCGGCGCCCGCAGCACGATCGAGATCGCCCGCGTCGAGCTGCTCGACGCCGATGGCCAGGCCCCGCTGGGTGACCTGACCGCGCGCAACCCGCGGCACTGGACCGGCAGCCAGTACGACGCCTGGGACGGCGCCATCGCGCCGGGTGCCATGCTCAAGACGACCTGGGATCTCAGCGCGCCCGACTGGTCGCGCCTGGGCGGCAGCCGCGACGCCGCCGCCGGGCGCACCTTCGTGGTGCGGGTGACGCTGCGCGTGGCCGGTCAGGACGCGACCTCGGTCGCCACTGGCAAGGTCACGCTGCCCAGGAAGGTGAAGGTCAAGTCGCCCCCGATCATGGTCGAGCCGCCGGTCATGACCTGAGCGCGGCGGCGCCCGCGGGTGTACCCTGCCCGCCATGACGCTCGAGTTCGACAGGTTCCGTGGCATCCCGCTGTTCCGTGGCCTCCCCGACAGTGAGCTGACACCGCTGCTGGCGCTGTTCCAGCCGGTCACCGCGGCCACCGGCAGCACGCTGTTCAGCGCCGGCGAACCCGCGACCCAGATCTACCTCCTGCTGGCCGGCACCGTCAGCCTGGAGCAGGAGGGCGAGCACCTGTACAAGCTGCGCGCGCCGACCTTGATCGGCGAGCTCGGCGGCATCGCCGGCCTGCGCCGCAAGTGCCGCGCCATCGTCGGCGAGGGCGCCGAGCTGGTCGCGGTGGCGCCGGCCGCGCTGGAGCGCCTGCTGGCCGAGCACCCGGTGCTCGGGCTGCGCTTCCAGCACGAGCTGCTCGAGATCGCGGCCGACAAGATCCAGCGTGACCAGCTGCGCCTCGAGGAGATGCGCAAGAACCTGGTGCGCACCCAGAAGGAGATGAAGAAGCTGCGCGACTACGTCCTGGAGAGCGACGACACCGTGGTCAGCGCCGCGGTGCACGACTGCCTCGAGGGCCTCATCCGCCAGAACCGGCGCGTCAACTACCGGGTCGAGCCGCCGCCCGCGCTGGCCGCCACGGTGACCGGCGACGACGGCGTGCGCGGCGCGGGGGGGGGGGGGGGGGGGGGCCCCCCCGGCCGCCCGCTCCTGATGTTCAACCCCAACGTGGGTGACCGCGCGCTGTTCGAGGATCTCATCCGGCGCGCCCAGCGCGAGGCGCTGCTGCGCGGCGCCATCCTCTACGTCGGGCCGATGACGCTCGACTTCCTGGCCGACGCCGGGTTGAACTTCGCGGCCGCGATGTCGAACTACCCCGGCGCCGCGGTGCTCGGCGTGCAGACCATGCAGCCGCCTCGCCTCAAGCTCGACCACCCGGTGCAGGAGGTCGAGCTCAAGCTGCCCACCGAGCCGGTGCGCCTGGAGCTGTGGCAGCGCGCGGTGCCCAACCCCAGCCCCGACGTCGATCTGCCCAAGCTGGCGCGCGGCTTCCACATGACGCCCGGCGAGATCGCCGACATCGCGCGCGAGGCCAACCTGATCGCCAACAACGAGGACGGCCGCCTGGTCGGCCACGGCGATCTGCGCGCCGGCGTCGAGCGCCGCCTGCGCAACGAGCTCGGCGAGATGGCGCGCAAGATCAACGTCGCGCCCAAGTGGTCCGATCTGGTGCTGTCCGACGAGGACATGCAGCGCATCAAGGAGTTCATCAGCCGCAAGCTCTACGCCGACAAGGTCTACAACGACTGGGGCTTCGGCGACCGCATCGGCTATGGCCGCGGCATCATCGCCCTGCTCTCGGGCCCGCCCGGCACCGGCAAGACCATGCTGGCCGGCCTCATCGCCAAGGATCTCGACCTCGAGCTGTACCAGGTCGACCTCTCGATCGTGGTCTCCAAGTGGATCGGCGAGACCGAGAAGCAGCTCGGCAAGGTCTTCGATCAGGCCGAGCGCGCCCACGCCGTGCTGCTGTTCGACGAGGCCGACGCGCTGTTCGCCAAGCGCACCGAGGTCACCACCGCCAACGACCGCTACGGCAACCTGGCGGTCAACTACCTCCTGCAGCGCCTCGAGCAGTACACCGGGATCGCGGTGCTGACCACCAACAAGGAGGCCGTGGTCGACGAGGCGCTGCAGCGCCGCCTGTCACTGCACCTGCACATGCGGGTGCCCGAGCAGCCCGAGCGCGAGCGGCTGTGGCACTCGTTCCTGCCCGACAAGGCGCCGCGCGCCGACGACCTCGACTTCAGCGCGCTGTCACAGGACTACGAGCTGTCGGGCGGCTACATCAAGAACGCCATGGTGCGCGCCGCCTTCCTCTCGGTCAGCCAGGACCAGCCCATCGGCATGGACAACCTGCGCCGCGCCGCCATCCTGGAGCTCGAGGACATGGGCCGTCTGGCCATGCGCCTCGACCCCAGCGTGGGCGGCGACAAGGGCAGCGCCAGCTCGCTGACCGGCGACACCGTCGACTTCTCGGAAGGCTAGCCTCCGCTGGACTAG
Organism: Polyangia bacterium; assembly: GCA_044229835.1. Lineage (GTDB taxonomy): Bacteria > Myxococcota_A > Polyangia > Haliangiales > JADYYK01 > JADYYK01. The sequence goes on from JBGASF010000017.1 coordinate 9,281, forward strand.
CCCACCGGGACGTGGCGACCGTCGCGGGTCCCCCAGTGCTTGCCCTCGGGCACCAGCAGCTGCTCGTGCCGCACCACGTCGACGCGCTCGAGCTGGCCGTCGAGCGGCACCTTCATGGTGCGCTCGATGAGCTTGCGGTCGGCGATGACCCAGCTGCGAAACTCCCAGCCGGCCGCGCTGCGGATGACCTTCTCGGGGTGGATGCGCGCGGCGAACTTGCTGCGCAGCGCCTCGACCTCGGCCTTCTGCGCGGCGTCGAGCTCGAACCACGGGATGTGATCGAACGACTCCAGGCGCATCTCGCCGTTGACCGCCATCGTGGTCCAGCCGCCGCCATACAGCGCATAGGCCTGCGCGGTGTCCTGCAGCCCGAGGTCAGCCGGCGGATCTGCCGCCGCCACCGCGCGCAGCCGCTCGAGGTGCTTGGTCAGCAGGAGCGGCGCGCCCTGCCCCGCCGGCCCCAGCGCCAGCACCACGAAGCGCGCTGGCATCGGCACCGCCGAGTTGGCGTACACGATGGTGTGCTTGGCGAAGAACGGCTGCACGCTCTTCTGGAAGGTCAGCCCGGCGACGCGCGGCCCGAAATCGGGGCGCTCGTCCAGGATGGCCTTGCGGATGGCCTCCACGGTGTCGGGGTGCAGCGACACCCCCTCGCGCTTGAGGACGATCATGCCAGCAGCTCCTTGGCGGCGTCGCCGCGGGTCCACTCGGGGCGGTCGACACGCGGCAGGTAGGTGTCGTCGATGCGGCGCTCGACGCCGTCGTCGCCGATGAGGTGCACGTGGTGACCGTAGCGCCACATGGTGGGCAGCTGGGCGTCGGCGGCGGCGCGATCGATGAAGACGTAGACCACCTTGTCGATGGGCTTGTCGGCCCCGAACGGCTGCAGCAGGCGCGCCGCCGCGGCGTCGAGCAGCTCCTGCGCCGACACCGCGCGGCCCTGGACCGTGAACACCAGCGAGCGCTCGCTGCCCTTGTGCAGCCCCTTGAGCTCGGTCTTGAACTTGTGCTCGTAGCTGATGTAGCCCGCCATCAGGTCGGCGTGGGCGGCCTGCGCCTGCGCCCGCGCGTCGTCCATGTCGAGCGCGAGATCGTGAAACTGCACCAGCGTGGTGTCGTTCGGCCCGCGCAGGATGCGTGACGGCCCGGTGCCCAGCCAGCGCCGCGACACCATGCGCTGATGGCCGGCGCCCTGGAAGGCGCAGCCCCAGCCCAGCGCCCGGTGCAGCTGGCCCAGCGACGGTGAGCGCATGCCCCACTCGTGGACGGGGCCGAACGAGGCCACCGTGAACGGGATGCGACCCAGGCGGCGCACCAGCGAGGGCGGATCGAGCTCGTACCCGTTGGTGAGCCCCTTCACACCGTCGCGCTCGATGCCGAAGCTGTCCATCATGCCGTTCCAGCTGGCGCCAGGAGCCTTGCCGACGCCCTTGACCATCTTGTCGACCCACTCGTCGTCGACGGTCACGTCCTTCATGTTGATGTCGACCGCCTCGGGCAGACCCACCGGAGTCAGGCCCTGCTCGACGATGGCGTGGGCAGTGGCAGAGAGCTGATCGCTGCCAAAGCAGTAGTAGAGCGTCCGTTTCTCGGCCAAGTCACACCTCGCGTTCAATCGGTACCACATCGTCACGACCCGGACCAGACGCTCGCCGCCCACGCGCGTCTCTGCTAACGTGCCGCCATGGCCCAGGAAGATGCGGTCCTGCTCGCGCAGGTTCTGGCCGCCCCCGAAGACGACGCTCCGCGCCACGCCTACGGCAAGCTGCTGGTGCAGCGCAAGGACCCGCGCGGTGACTTCATCATCACCCAGCTCGCCCTGGCCCAGCTGCACCGACAGCAGGGCCTCGGCGTCGACCGCGCGCCGCTGGAGCTGCGTGCCCGCCAGCTGCTCGACGCCCACCGCGCCGAGTGGAGCGCCCCGGTCGCCAAGCTGACCAGCAAGGCGAGCTTCCGCCGCGGCTTCATCGACGGCGTCAAGCTGACCCCGGCCGAGTTCGTGGCCCGCGCCGAGGAGCTGTTCCGCCTCGCCCCCATCCTGCACCTCGACCTCGTGGGCCACGCCGACCTCGAGGCCTTCTTCGCCAGCCCGCACCTGGGCCGCATCGTGTCGCTGAACTGCTTCGACCAGGACCTCGGCCCCGAGGGCGCGCGCCTGCTGGCCGCCAGCCCGCACCTCGGCGCGCTGGCCTGGCTCGACCTCGGCTACTGCGGCATCGGCGAGGCCGGCCTCGACGCCCTGATGGCCTCGCCCCACCTGCCGCGCCTGACCTGGGTCAACCTGGTCAACAACGGCTTCACCGATCCGTGCGACCAGCCCGGCGGTGTCGAGGGCGACACCATCTACTCGTTCGACACCCCCGAGAACCAGGCCGCGCTGGAGGCCCGCCACGGCAGCCGGCGCTGGCTGCACTGGCGCCCCAGCGACAACCAGTATGTGCGCCCCGATCCGGTGATGTTCGCCGGCGTCCGTCCCACCGACTGACGCCGCGGCCTAGTCCTTCTTCGCCTTCTTCTCGGCACCGGCCGGCGCCGGCAGCGGCTGGCCGGTGGCCGGGTCGAGCCCCAGCGGCGCCGCCCACTTGTCAGGCGGCACCGCCGGCGTCCTCTCCCGGGGCAGCGCGGCGTTCTTCTGCCGGTCCGCCTCGCGCTTGCGGATCAGCGCATCGCGCTCGCGCTGCTCCGCCTCGGTGAGCGTGGCCGCCATGGCTAGTCCTCGCCCTCGTCCTCGTCGGCCTCGACGTCATTGTCGAAGTGGTGCGTCGGCCCGTCGTGCGGCGGCACCTCCTTGAGGACGATCTCCATGCGGCCGTTCTTGTGCTCCATCGACAGCACCTTGAACTGGGTGCCCGGCGGGAACAGCACCTCGGCCTCGCGCGCCTTGTAGGACAGGAACTCGACGCGCTTGCCGGTGGCCGACTGGATGGTGAACATGGTCGGCACCCGCGGGCCATCCTCGGGCTTGACCGGCTGACCCAGGAAGGCGTCGGCCTGGCGGAACGAGTGCGAGGTCGACGCGAACGCCGTCTCGGTGATGAGGCCGCCGTTCTGCAGCGCGTGCTCGTACGAGCCCATCCACTCCTGCTTCATCTGCGCGCCGCGGTACACCGTGCCCTCGAAGTTGGGCAGGTTGGCCAGGCCGTCCTTGGCGGTCTGGATGTAGGTCTGCAGCTTGGCGTACATCTCGGGGTTGGCCGCCGGGTTGCGCAGCACGGCGTTGATCTTCTCGTAGTCACCCGAGGTGTAGCCGCGCAGCGCGGCCATCTGCTCGTCCGAGATCTTGTCGATGTGGTGCTTCATCTCGGCGAAGTGCTCGTCGTCGACGTTGCCGTCCATGTAGTCGCGCTGGCCGCTCTTGATCTCGCGACGGAACTGCGCGCACTCCTCCTTCATGGCGTCGTAGTCGGCCGAGTAGCTCTTGCCCTCGCTGGCCGCCACGTCCTTGAGGTAGCGATTCATGGTGTCGCGCAGCTCGGCCTCGCTGTGGCCGGGCTCCGGCATCAGCCGGCGCGCGCTGTTCTGCTGCGCGTCGGCCAGGGTGCGGGGCGGCTCGTGCGAGGTGCCGGCGCTGGACGCCCCCGGGGTCACATCCGGCTCGTTCGCGAGCGCCTTGCGCAGCTGGACCTCGTGATGCGCCAGCCGCTGCTCCAGCTCCGCCTTCTCGGCGGCGTCGAAGTACGCCTCGGAGTCGAGCCGCATGCGCAGCCGCGCCACCTGCTCGCCGTGCTCCTCGACCGGGTTGGCGCCCGCCCCGTTGGCGCGCACGGGCGGCGCCGGCTCGACCGCGGGCTGGTGCCCCGCGACGTGACCATTGCCAGCGCCATTGCCGGTCAGCATCTCGTCAGTGACCGCGGACATCATGCGCGAGTGGTTCTGCGTGCTGGCCCCCGGAGTCAGGTGCGGCGCCGCCGGGACCGCGCTGCTGCCGTTGCTGCTCGTGCTGGCACCGCCGCTACCATTGCCGTTGCTGCTGACCGGCGAGGCCATGCGCGGCGCCGGCATGCGCGGCATCAGCGGCGCGGGAGGCGGCGTCGGCGTGGGCGCCGGCGCGCTGGGGTCGACCACCTTGATGGTCTTGCCGTCGTCGTAGATGTGCACCTCGCGGCCGTCGTCGAGCTTGATGACCTTGGCGACCTCGGCCGGCTTGGCCGGCTTCATGGCGGGCGCCGGGATCGGCTTGCCGAAGTCGTTCTGGCCCTGGTTGAGCCCCTTCCACGAGTCGGCCCAGACCTCGATGCCGGGATCGACGCCCTGCGAGTTGGGCGAGATGTCGGCGCCGAACTTGCGCTGGTTCATGAGCTCGGTGAAGTGCGCCGCGTCCTCGGGATCCATGTGCCTGAGCAGCGCGCCCGGCGTCGCCGCCGCGCCGACCAGGCGAATGCCACCGCCGTCATCGGAGTCGGCCGACTGCATGCCGAGCACCTTGCCGTCGGCGCCCACGATGGGCTTCAGCTTCTCGCCCTTCTCGACGATGGTCTTGCCGTCGGGGCCGCCCATCTTGTCGGCCAGGATGCCGCCGGGCTTGGTCAGCATGGCGTGCACGCCGCTGTCCCCGCTGGCGTCCTGACCGTGCGAGACCACGATGCGGTCGTAGTAGCCGGTGCTGCCGTCGCTGAAGGTGACCTTCAGCATGCCGGGGTTCTCGGGATCGGTCGCCGGCAGCGGACCGTCGACCTTCTTGATCGACTTGGCCTCCTTCTGGATCTCCTTGTTGTGGACGATGTCCTGGTTGCGCGGCAGGTTGGCGCCCTTGAAGGCGTCGGCCAGCAACAGCTCCTGGCGCTTGGCGGTGAGCTGGCTGTGCTCCTGCTCCAGCTTGACCCGATCGGGGCTGTTCTTGGGCAGCCCCGCCAGCTGCCCGTCGAGCTCCTTGAGCCGCGTCTCCATCGGACGCAGCACCTTCTCGACCTCGGCGTGCGGACGGCCGACCCAGTCGACGCTGGCGTCGCTGTCGTTGGCGCGGTGCGCACCCCAGGCCGCGCTGGCGCCGCCGCCCGAGACCAGGACCTTCTCACCCGGCTTGAAGGTCGCGCCGACCGCCTCGTCGCCGTAGGCCAGCTTGCCCGCGGCGCGCAGCTTCTTCTCCTCGTCGGCGTGCATGACGCCGTCCTTGGCCAGGGTGCGATCCGGGCCGGGCCCCATGGCGACGTCGACGTCCTTGCAGTACACCGCGCGCTTCTCGCGCACCGGCTGGCCGTCGGGCCCCAGGATGGGCTTGCCGTCGGGGCCCTTCTTGGTGACCTCGATGTCGACGCGGTACTTGGCCGGCGGGTTGCTGTTGTCCTTGACCACGTTGGTGATCTTGGACTCCAGCACCGCCATGCCCGACTCGGCGCGGGTGTGCGCCACCGCGGTCGCGTAGTCATCCGAACGCGCGAAGTCGTTCGGCGTGTGCGAGTAGTCCTTGGGCTGCGACAGCAGGCCGTTGTCGGGGTTCGACAGCTGGTTGGGGGTCTGCCCCATCAGCTCGTGACGGCCCTGCCACGGATCGGCGCCCGCGGCCAGCGACAGGATCTTGGGCACGCCGTTGGGATCGGTGGCGCCCTTGCCGCCCTGCTCCGCGGTGTGGGTGTTGTAGTCCTGCACCGCGCCGCCACCGGCGCCCAGGATGACCTTGTCGACCACCACGGCGGGGGTGCCGTCGGGGGTCTTGACCGCGCCGCTCTCGAAGCTCTTGTCGACCGCGTCCCGCACCGAGGCGTCACGCTTGGCGATGACCTTGGCCGACTCCTCGAAGACCACCTTCTTGCGCGCGTGGGCCTCGTCCATGTTGGTGGGCGGGCCCTCGTAGATCCGCTTCATGCTGCCATCGGGCTGCAGGTGCAGCGTCGACACGCCGTCGGGGCCGATGCTGCGCGCCGACTTGCCGTCGGGAGCGATGGTGATCTCGTGCTCCGTCGACGGCACGTGCTGCATGAACAGCTCGTCGTTGGCGGTGTTGCGCTTGACTGTCTTGGGATCGGGCCCGTCGTAGTGCGGGTGCGTCGGATCCCTGCGCGGATCGTAGCTGCCCTTCTCGACGTAGTAGCGCTCGACCGAGCCGTCCTTGAGGACGAACTCGCGGACCTCGAGATCGGACACCTTCTTCTTGATGACGCGCCCATCGGGGGTCACGTGATCGATGACGTGATCGCCGGGCAGCCCGCCCTCGGGCACCTTGACCAGGGGCTCCTTGGCCATGACCGGCCCCTCGCCGGCGTTCTGCTCCTTCTTCAGGCTGGCGTGGTGATCGATCTCCTTGCCGTCCTCGGGCTTGGCCTTGACCGCGCCGGGGTGCTCGTAGCCCTCCGGCGTCTTGACCGAGCCCTCGCCGGTGAAGGGCTTCATGCCCTCGGCGAACTCCAGCGAGCCGTCCTTCTTGGGCGGCTTGATGCCCCAGCTGTCCTGCAGCACCTTCTCGGCCGGCGTGCCCGGCTTGACCCCGTCCATCAGGCCGTGGTCGATGGCCTCCTGCACGCGCTTCTTCATGTCGCCGTAGGTGCCGACGAAGGGCTCGTACTGGCTCTGCCCGTTGGGCAGCTTCTTCTGATCACCGGTGAAGAACTGGCCGAAGGTCGGGTCGATGATGAGGCCCTCGCCGTCCTTGCCCTTCGCCACCATGAAGCGGTGCCCCTCGACCCCGCCGGGGCCGGGGAAGTCCATGATCGGCACGAACTCGCCCTGGGCCGCGAACTTGTTCTGCCAGTTCACGGTCTCCTTGGAGCAGGCCGCCGTGAAGTCGCCCTGGGCGAGGTCGCCGCCCAGTGACGCCACCTTCTTGTTGGCCAGCTCCTGGGCGAAGTTCTGCGTCTTGGCGACGTCGTCGCTGGCGTGCAGCTTCTGGTTCACGAACACCGTGCTGTCGCCCGAGTTGACCTTGGCCAGGAAGGCCGCGGTGTCGCCCGGCGTGAAGCCCAGGTTCTTCATGGCCTGCTCGGCGTAGGCCTTGCGCTGGTCCGGCGGCATGCCGTCGGGGAACTTCAGCTGCACGTTGTCGCCGACCACCTTGGCCTGCATCGGACCGTGCTCGCTGTCGGCGCTCAGCAGCCGCTGCCCCTTGGGATCGGTGCCCTCGGGCTTGAACGACGACGCGGTGTGGTTGTCCTTGGTGGTGTCGACGTCACCGCCCTTGGGCGCCGGCATCTTGGGCCCGGCGCTGTCGGTGGGCTTGGGCTGCGTCGCCGGCTTGCCGGTCTTGGTCAAGGATTCGACGTCGGCGATGATGTCCGCCGGCGTGACCGGGCGCTGGTTGGGCGGCACGCCCTTCATGACCGGCTTGCCCTCGGCGTCGCGCATGCGCACCGAGTGCGGCTGACCGTCGGGGCCGAAGACCTCGAACGACAGCGGGATGTCCGGGTTGTCGCGCATCAGCGCGGCCATCTTGGCGGCCGACTTCCGCGCGGCCTCGCCGTCGGTCATGGTGATGGCGGCCTCGGTGGCCAGCTTCTTGGTGCCGTCCTTGCCCTCGACCTCGGCGCCGGCCCGGATGGCGCGCATGGTGTCGCCCAGCTGCTCGACGTCCTTGGCGGTCAGGCCCTCGCGGGTCGACTTGATGTCGCGCAGGGTCGCGGTCTCGACCTGGTTCTGCGGCCCCATGTGGCCGTCGGGCAGCGGGACCAGCCCCTTGACCGGCTTGCCGTCGGGCCCGATGTTGGGCTGCATGACGTCGGGCTTGCGATCGACCTTGGTGCCGTGCTCGGCCGGGTTCAGCTTGACCTGGGTGGTGTCCTTGCTGGAGCCGTGCACGCTCTGGTACCAGGCCTCGACCAGCGAGCCCTGATCGGCCGAGCCCAGCTTGTCGGTCATCGTCTTCATGGCCTCGAACGAGGCCTTCTTGAACTCGGGCGAGTCCTTCGTCAGCGGCGGCTCACCGGCCTTGGCCCGGGCCGCGTTCATGTCGTCGAGCACCTTGCTGGTCAGGTGCGTCCCGATCTCCTCCGCCATCCCCTTCTTCATCTGATCGCGGACGGTGCCGAAGCTGGGGGTCTCGCCGTCCTTGATCTTGATGCGATCGACGAGCTCCTGCTTGCGCTTGTCGGTCAGCTGCTTCTGGGCGTCGGGCGCGCTGGGATCGATGCCGTAGTCGGCCATCGTCTTGTGGCAGGGCGGGATGCCGGCCTCGACCGAGGTCTTGACGAACTTGCCGAACTCGCTGTCGTCACCCTTGTTGCCGCCCAGCAGCTCGAAGGCCTTCTCCTTCGGATCCTTGATGTGCGCGACCTTGGGATCGTCGAGGTTGACCTTGGGCTCGACCTTCTTGCCGTTGTGATCGATGGCGATGGGCTTGCCGTCCTCGTCGAGGCCCATGCGCTTTTGCTGGCCCTTGCCACCGCGGTCGCTGATGGTCCAGCTGCCGTCGGCCTGCTGGCTGAAGATGTAGCCCGCGGCCTTGAGATCCGCCGCCTCCTGCAGATCCATGCCCGGCGGCCGGTGCTCGGGATCCTCGTTCTTGGTGGCGTACTTCTTCTTCTTGTCGCCCTCGGCGGCGTCGGTGCCGTCGCCAGCTGCCTTCTTGGTGGTCGGCAGGCCGTCGGGTCCCAGCGGCGCGGCGTCGTCGATCTTCTCGTGCTTGGTGGCCGCGACCTTGCCGGTCTTGACGTCGTCGTGGAACTGTCCGTACAGCTCCTCGTAGGTCTTCGGCGTGCCCGGGATGTGGTTACCGTGCTCGTCGTAGCTGGTGCTCGGCTTGGCCTTGTCGGTCTTGAAGACCTCGACCACGGCCTCGATGCCGGCCTGCTTGGCGGCCTCGCGACGCTCGAAGTCGGTCTTGTACTTCGGGTTGGTCTTGGCGTCCTCGAGCGCCTTCTTGTAGGCCTCGTGGTACTCGGCCGAGCCCAGCTGCTCGGGCGCGGTATCGATCGAGCCATCCGGCTTCTTGAGCTGCTTGCGCGCCTCGAACAGCGCGGCCTGCGCCTGCGCCTCGTTGGTCAGCGCGGCCTGGACGTAGTCCTCCTTCTTGCCGTGGATCTTCGAGTGCACGTCCGCGTCGGCGGTCTGCAGGTGGTGCGCCTCGTGGGCCAGCACGCCGACCATCTGCTCGGGCGTCATGCCCTTGGCGATGTTGATGGTGTCGCCATGCTGGTACGACCCGTCGCCGACGCCGATGGTGACCTTGCCACCCTTGTCGAGGATCGACTGGATGGCGTCCATGCCGCCGGGGATCGACTCGGCGGTCTTCATCATGTTGTGGAAGGCTTCGGCGTCGGACGCGTGGATCTTGCCGGCCTTGATGTCGGCCGGGCTGAGCGGCGTGCCATCGGCCACGACGTCCATGTGGCCACCGCCGGGCATCTTCTTGACCGCGTCCTTGACCGCGGCCGCGTGCTCGGGCGTGCCCGCCACCACCGGGGTGCCGTCGGGCGCCACGAAGGGGCTCGGCAGCTTGGGGCCCTGATCGCCCGACTTGGAGTCCTTGCCCTTCAGGCCGTGCTTCTCGTTGGTGGCCTTGTCGCTGCGCTGCGAGCTCTCGACGATCTCCTTGTAGGCCTGCTCCTTCGTCATGCCCGCGTCCATGTGCTTCTTGAGCAGCTGCTCGAACGTGGGGCCGTCGCCCTGGCCGTACTTGAGGGTGTCGCGCTCGCGCAGCTTCTGCACCGCGGCCTGGTCCTGCATCAGGTCGCGCGCGGTCTCACGGGCATCCTTGCGCAGATCGTAGGCGCGCTTGGCGCGGTCCTCGGCGGACACACCCTCGGCCTCCCACTGCTTGTTGAGGTGCTCGATCTGCGACTCGGCGTGCAGGTACATGTCGCGGATCTTGCCGTCGTCGAGCTTGTGGCCCTCCTTGATGGCGGTCTTGAGGTCGGCCATCGCCTCTTCATGCGACTTGGCGATCTTCTTGGGCTCCCCGGTGTCGTTGTCCTTGGGCGCCGGCATCTTGGGCGGGCCGTCCTTGTCGGCGCCGTGCGGCGTGGGCGCGTCCTTGGGCGCCGGCGTGCCGTCGGCGTAGACCGGGTTGCCGTTGGCGTCGAGGTGGATGGGGTTGCCATCCTTGTCGACCGCGTGCGGCTTGCCGCTCTGGCCCGGGGGCACCGGAAGCCCATCGGGGCCGAGCTCCTGCCCACCGTGCGGCCGCACCGGGGTGCCGTCCGGGTTGAGGTGCGGCGTGGCCGGGGTGCCGTCGGGGTTGGTGTGCGGGACCGCCGGCGTACCGTCCGCGCTGTGCGGCTGCTGCGGGTGGGGGCCATCGGCGGTCGGCGGCTTGGCGTGCTGGGTCTGCGACGGCGCGCCCGGATCAGCCGGGGTGGCGTCGGGCGCGGTCGGGGTGCCGTCGTGCGGCGCGGCCGGCGTGGTGTCCTTGCCGGCCTTGGCCGCGTGGGCGTCCGCGATCATCTGCTTGCGCCCGTCGAGCACACCCTGGTAGGCCGACTCGTAGGCCGCCTTCTGCTGCTCGATGCTGCCGCCGGCCTTCTTGACCTCGGCCGCCTTGGTCAGGCCCTCGGCGTGCGGCTGGCCCTTGAAGTCGCTCATGCCGTCGCCGGCGCCGGAGATGGCGCCGGTCGCGGCCGCGTTGAGCATGGTCTTGGCGATGTCCTCCCAGCGGCCCTCCCAGACCGCGGGATCCATGGCCACGCCGCCGACCGAGCCGATCATGCCGGAGATGGCACCCTTCCAGGCCGCCTCGCCCATGGTCTTGGGATCGCCGAGGGCGTTGGTGACCGCGCCCTTGCCGCCCGAGTTGCCGACCGTGCCCAGCGCGCCGCCGGCGGCGCCGGTGAGGGCGCCCTTGCCGATGGCCTTGGACATGTTCTTCAGCCAGTCGCCGAGGTCGCGTGACGCGCTCTCGTCGAAGGCCGCGTCGGTGGCGCCGCCGATCATGCCCGACAGCGCGCCCTGCACCATGGCCGACAGCAGCGGGCCGCCCGCCTTCAGCGCGGCGTCGAGCGCGGGGCCGGCGTACTTGAGGCCGCCGGCAGTGACCGCGTTGAGCAGCGTCTTGGCGGCGTCGATGCCGATGTCCTCCATGCCGTAGGCCTGGCCCTGCATGGCCATCTTGATGCCGATGCCGGCCACACCGCCGGCCAGGGCGGCGACGGCCGCGACCACGAACGGAGCCGCCGCGCCTGCGGTCAGGATCGACACCGCGGCGCCGACCACGACGGTGGCGCCGGTCGCGATCGCGTTGGTGACCGCGTTCTTGGCCTCGACGTAGTTCTCCTGGTCGGCGTCCTGGCGCTTGGCGACCAGGCCGAGCTCGTCCTTCTGCGCCTGGGTCAGCGCGCCGCCCTTGTCGAGGATGTCCTGCAGCTTCTGCAGCTCGGCCTGCTGGGCGTCGAGATCCTTGCCGCTGTTGGAGAAGCTGTCGGTGACGAAGTTCGACACGTGGTGCATGCCGGGGAACCACTCGCCGGCGGCGCCGCGATCGAACTCGTACTTGCGCTTCTGGCGGTCGAGCATCTTCTTGGCGTAGTTCGGATCGTTGGGATCCGGCTCGCCCTCCATCATCAGACCGACCTCGAAGCCGTCGCGGCCGTCCATCTCGGACTTCAGCGCGGTGTCGAGATCCTTGCCGGTGCGCTTCTTGTAGGCCGCCTTGATGTCGGCGATCTCCTTCTCGGACTTGCCCTTGAGGGCGTCCTTGATGGCCTGCTCGTCGGTCCCGATGCCGTCCATCGCGTACTCGAGCTCGAACTCGGGCGGGACCTTGCCGTCCTTCTTGAGCAGCTGGACCTTCTCGAGATCGAGGCCCGACATCTCGTCGGCCATCTTGTCGTCGAAGTCCATGCCGCCGGCGGCCTTGCCGTACTTCTTGTTGTACTCGTCGAGGATCTGCTTGCGCTGCCAGTCGGGCTTGCCCTCGAGCTGCTTGTAGATCGCCTTCTCGTCGGTGCCCCAGAAGGTCTCGGTGCCGGCCTGGATGCGCGCCGCCGAGGCGGCCTCCTTGTCGCCGGTCATGTACGCCTTGGCGGCGTCCTTCTCGGCGCCCGACAGCTTCTGGTCGAGGTCGGCGTTGAGATCCTTGCCGGTGCGCGCCTTGTACTCGTCGCACAGGCGCTGGCGCTCGCGCGGGTCCTCGATCTTCTCGAGGATCTCGTAGACCTTCTCGGCGTCGGCGCCGGTCGAGGTGCCCGAGATGTCGCCGCCGTTGTAGTGGCGCATCACCAGCATGCCGACCGGGAACACCATGCCGGACACCGCGCCCGCGACGCCGGCGCGCACGATCTTGCGATCGATGCCCGCGGTGTCGGCGATGCCGTCGGCGATGTCGGTCAGGAAGCCGCCGTTGTTGGCCTGGTCCATCTTGACCGCGGCGATCTTGGCCTCGTCACCCTCGGCGCAGGCCAGGGCGAGGTCCTTGTCCATGCCGGACATCTCGTCCTGGATCATGTCCTCGAGCTTGACGCCGGTCTGCTTGAAGTAGGCGTCGGCGACCTTCTTGCGCTCGGCCGGATCCTTGATGTTCTCCAGGGTCTCCTGGATGACCTTCTCGTTGGTGCCGGCGCCGTCGGCGGCGTTCTCCAGCGCGGCCACCGCGGCCTGGGTCGGATCGGCCTTCAGCGCGGCCTTGGCCGCCTTGAGGTCGGTGCCCGACAGCTCGCCCGCGATCTCGTCGTCGAGGTTGACGTGGTAGTGCTTCGCGTACTCCTTGCGGATGAGGTAGATCTCGTACTGCGACTTGCCCTTGAGGGCCTCGTGCAGCTTGTCCTCGTCGGTGCCGGGGCCGTCCATCGCGGCGCGCAGCTTGGCCGCGGTCTTGACGATGTCCTCGGGCTTGGGCTCGGGCTCGCCCTCCTTCTTGGCCGGGGCCGGGGGCGGGTTCTTCTCGTCGAGGAAGTTGGTGTTCTCGACCTTGATCTCGCCGAGGTCCTTGGTCAGCTCGGCGGCGTCCGTCTTGGACAGCTCGCCGGCCATCATGTCGGTCAGCTTCTGCCCGGTCTGCGCCTCGTACTCGTCGTACAGCTTCTGGCGATCCTTGGGATCGACGCTGGCGATGGCCGCCTTCATCTTCTCCTTGTCGCCCGAGAAGATGCCGCCCGAGTTGCGCAGCTCGGCGATGGCGACCTGCATCTTGTCGCCGCTCAGGTGCGCCGCGGCCTCCTTGAACTCGTCGCCTGACAGCTCGTCCTTGAGGTCGTCGTCGAGGCTCTTGCCGGTCTTCTTCTTGTAGGCCTCCTTGATCATCTCGATCTCTTCGGGCGACTTGCCCTTGAGAGACCGGTAGATCGCCTTCTCGTCGGTGCCCCAGCCGTCCATGGCCTTGTCGAGGTCCTTGGCCGCCTGCTCGGCGTTCTTCTCCATGACCTTGTAGTCTTCGAGCGCCTTGTCGGGCGTACCGTCCTTCATCTTCTCGATCTCGCCCGAGGCCTTGGTGACCTTGTCGTCGATGGCCTTGTTGGAGGCCTCGACCTTCTTGGCGAGGTTCCCGATGCCGTCGTCGGCCGCCTTCTTCATGGCCGCGGAGCCGTCGGTGACGGCCTTCTCCATGCCCTTGACGCCGGCCATGGCCAGCTCGGCGATCTGCTTCTCGGCGGCGGCGGCGCCCTGCTCGATGATCTTGATGGCGTTCTCGGTCGACGAGTCGATCAGGGCCAGCGCCTTCTCGGCCTCGGCGGCGATCAGCTGCAGCTGGGCCTGGACCTCGGCGTGCGCCTTCTCGACCGCGGCGTCGACGGTCTTCTCCATGGCGTTGGTCGCCTCGGTCGCCGTCTTGTCCATGTCGGAGCAGGTCTTGTTGACCATCTGCTCCATGGCCTTGAGGTCCTTCTCGGTGGCGTGCTCGAGCTTCTGGCGCGCCGCCTCGGCCTTCTTCTGGATCTCCTCGGTCTTCTTCTGCGCCTCGGTCTCGAGCTTGGTGACGCCCTCCTCGATCTGCTTGGCGAGCTTGTCCTGCGTCTCCTTGGTCTTCTTCTGGATCTCCTCGACCGACTTCTTGATCTGATCCTCGGCCGCCTTGAACTGCTTGGCGGTCTCCTCCTCCATCTTCTTGACGAAGGCGGTGCCGGCCTGCTCCATCTTGGTCTTGGCCTCGGCGACCGACTGATCGATCTTGGCCACCGCCTGCTTCTTGGCGTTGGCGACCTTGAAGGCCTCTTCCTTGGTGGTCTGCCGGATGTCGGCGGCGTCCTTGGTGGCCTGCTTGATGATGTCCTTGGCGCTGATCTCGCCCTTCTTGATGATGTCGCTGGCGATGCGCTCGCCCTCGGCGACGTCCTTGGCGCCGGGGTCGCCCGAGAACCAGCCCTTGGCCTTCTCCCACCAGCTCTCGTCCTGCTTCTTGCGCTCGACCTCGGCGCGGGTGGCGGCGGCCTTGGCCTGCGCCTTCTGGCGCACGTCGGCGGCCTCGGTGGCGGCCTTCTTGTTGACGTCGGCGGCGCTGGTCTCGCCCTTCTTCTCGACGCCCTTGGCCTTCTCCTCGCCGTCGGTCTTGACCCGGTTCTCTTCCTTCTCGCCCTCGGCGAAGAGCTTCTCCTTCTCGGCCTTGGACTGGTCGACGAGCTGCTTGTGCGAGGCGTCGGCCTGGGCCTTGAACTGGGTCTTCTTCTGCTCGATCTGGCTCTTGATGGTGGCCTTCTGCTCGGTCAGCTGCTGACCCTGCAGGTTGGCGACCTGGAGATCCGCCTCGGTCTTGAGGGTGTTCGACTCGGCGGTGATCTTCTCCTTGAGCTCGCTCTTGGCCTTCTCGAGGCCGGTCTTGACGTCCTGGGTCTCGGTGGTGACCGAGGCCTCCAGCTTGACCTTGAGGTCGGTGATCGACGTCGCGTGGGTGGCGGCGTCCTCCTTGGCCTTCTCCTTGGCCTTGGCCTTCTCGGCGGCGGCCTTCTCCTCGGCCTTCTTGACCTTGGCCTTGGCGCGCGCCTCGACGTCCTCCTTCTTGTCGAGCGACGCGATGCTGACGCGCTTGGCCTTGGCCATGGCGCCGGCCTTGACCTCGCCCTTCTTCCACGCCGCCTCGGCGTGCAGCGCGGCCATCTTCTTCTGCGCCTCGCTGGTGGGGCCGCCGGGCTGCTGATCGCCGGGCTTGCCGCCGGGACCGCCGGCCGGGCCGCCCGCCGCGGGCTTGCCAGGCGCCTTGGCCGGCGCCGGGCCGTGACCGCCGCCGCCGCCACCGCCACCACCGCCGCCGCCGGCGGGCTTCTTGGCCACGTCGGTCAGCGGCGGGCCGCCGGCCGCCTTGGCGGGCTGGTTGGCGACCTGCTGGATCTCGGTGTGCGCACCCTTGACCTCGGCGCCGAGCTGCTTGCCGACGTCCTTGACCTGCGGCTTGACCGGCAGCTTGTCGAGCTTGCCGTCCAGGCCCGAGGCGGGCGCGTTGATGCCGGGCGTGCCGGGCAGGTTGACCTTGCCGCTCAGCTTGTCGATGGTGATCGGCTTGTGCAGCGTGGCCTTGCCGTCGGGGCCCACGGGCTTGAGCTTGAGCGCCTTGGCGTGCAGCTTGTCGGTCTTGCTGACGACCTTGCCGGGCTTGCCGTCCTTGTCGTCCTTGTGCTCGGCCTCGGCCTTCTTGCCGCCCTCGCCTTCGCCCTCGTGCTCCTTGCCCTCGTGCTCGCCGAGCAGATGCTTGGCGTCCTTGGCGTCCTTGGCGTCCTTGCCGTGATCCTTGCTGGCGTCGAGCTTGTCCTTCAGCTCGGGGTTGATCATGCCGACCTTGAGCTTGCCGTCGGCGTCACGCAGGTCGGGGTTGACCATGCCGACCTTGGGCTGCGCCAGGTCGGGGCTGACCATGCCCACCTTGGGGGCCTTGAGATCGGGGCTGATCATGCCGACGCGGTGCAGCTCCTCGTGCTGCAGCTCGGCGCTCTCGGACTCGTGGCGGCGGGCCAGGTCGGGGTTGATCATCCCGATGTGCGGCTGCGCCAGGTCCGGGGTGCTCGCCGGGCCGGCCGGGCCGGCCGGGCCGAGGCGACGCTGCAGGTCGGGGTTGATCATGCCGACCTGGCCGGTGTCGGGGCTGAAGTCGCGCGGCGACACGCCGCTGGCGGGATCGCGCGGCGACTCGATGCTGGCGGGATCGCGCGGCGACACGATGCTGGCCGGATCGCGCGGCGACACGATGCTGGCCGGATCGCGCGGCGACACGATGCTGGCCGGATCGCGCGGCGACACGATGCTGGCCGGATCGCGCGGCGACACGATGCTGGCCGGATCGCGCGGCGACATGATGCTGGCCGGATCGCGCGGCGAGGTGATGCTGGGCTGGTCGACGCCGGCCAGGTGGCGGGTGTGCTCCTCCGCCTTGCCGCCCTGCAGCGCCTTCAGCTCGGGGCGCTGACCGGGGCGCAGCTTGTTGCCGCGCTTGCCGTTCGAGATGCGACCACGCCGGGCCGCGGCGCGGTCGCGCCCGCCGCCCTGCTGCCGGAGCTGGGTCAGCTCGTGCGCCATGTGCCGCGGCTGGGTGGTGTGCGCGGCGACGTCGTAGTGCACCCCGCCGCCCATGCCACCGGCGAAGGCGCGCGCGCCCATGTCCATCACGGCGCGCTCGTGGACGCGGGCATCCTGGAAGCTGCTGCCCGCCATCGGCATGATGTTGTGCGCCGCCTCGTGGCCGCCGAGCTGCGACGAGATCATGTGGCCACGGGTGTACTCGGGCGCCATCGCCTCGGCCGCCCCGCGGCCGCCCCGGGTGTACTCGGGCGCGCTGTGGGTCTGGCCGGCGCCAGCCCCTGCCGCGGCGCCCGCGCTGAGCGCCGAGCCGACCACGCTGGACATGCCGCCGGCCAGGGCACCAGACGCCGTCGCCGCCGCCATGCCCGCCGTCGCCCCGGCCAGGTGTCCGCCAGCGCCTGCACCGGCGCCAGCGCCAGCGCCCGCTCCTGCGCCGGCGCCTGCTCCCGCACCACCGCCTGAACCGCCACCCGCTCCAGCGCCCGCACCGCCGCCCGCCGCGCCGGTGATCGCCGTACCCACCGGCTCGGCCAGCGCAGTCGCGGCACTCGCGCCCGACGCCGCGCCCGCCGCCGCACCCGCCCCCGCCGTCGCCGCAGCGCTGCCCGCGCTCTCGCTCACCGCGCCAGCACCCGCCGCCGCCGCGCTGCCAGCCGCGCCACCCGCGGCCTCGGCGCCACTCACGGTCGCGGCCGTCCCTGCGCTCGCGCCCGCGGCCGCGCCCTCGGCAGCCGCAGCACCCGCTGCGCCCGCCGCCGCACCCGCACCCGTGGCAGCCGCGGCACCCGCGCCCGCCGCTGCAGCCGCGCCCGCCGCTGCACCCGCCGCGCCTGCCGCGCCCGCCGCGCCCGCCGCACCAGCACCCGCGACACCAGCCGCGGCCGCCCCAGCCGCACCCGCCGCCGCACCGGCAGCGCCCGCCGCCGCACCGGCAGCGCCCGCCGCACCCGCCGCACCCGCCGCACCCGCCGCCCCCGCCGCCCCCGCCGCCCCCACCGCCGCACCCTTCGCCGCCACGGCTCCGCCCTTGCCCGCGTGCGAGCCACCCTCGGCATGCGCGGCCTCGTGCGCGCCATGCGCGCCGTGCGCATCGGCCGCCTTCGCCGCCTGCTTGCCCGCGTCACTCCAGTGCGACAGCACACCCGCCGCAGCGCCATGCGCGGCCTTGTGCGCACCCGCCGCTCCGGCAGCGGCACCAGCGGCGGCGCCGCCAGCTGCACCGGTCGCGGCCGCAGCCGCGGCGTCCTCAGCGGCAGCTTCGCCGAGCTTCTTGGTCTGCTTGAGCTTGTCGAGCTGGGCGAGCTCTTCGAGTTCCTTGAGCATTCGGGTCTCCACGGGGCAGAGATTGCGGGCGAACCTGATACCGTCGAAAGCCGGCGGAGCTTCCTGCGGCAGGGCGCGATTGTACCACTCCGCCTCGGCCAGCTAAACCACCGCAAACACGTCGGATTCCCGCTTGTTCAGGAGCCCTGATTCAGGCCGTTTCGGGGCTCGCCAGGCGCGGCAGCAGGACGGTGAAGCAGGCCCCCTGTCCGGGTGGACTGTCGACCAGGATTTCGCCGCCATGCGCGGCGACGATCTGGTAGCAGATCGACAGCCCGAGGCCGGTGCCCACCCCGGCCCCCTTGGTGGTGAACCCGGGGTCGAAGATGCGACCGAGATGCTCGGGGCGAATGCCGGGGCCGCTGTCGCGCACCTCGACCCGGACCCAGTCGCCGTCCAGGCTGGTGGCCAGCACGACCTGCCCGGGGCCCTCGATGGCCTGGCAGGCGTTGACCACCAGGTTCATGAAGACCTGGCCGAGCTGGCTGGAGTGGCCCTCGACCGGCGGCAGCGCCTGGGCATAGGCGCGCACCAGCTCGACGCGCCCCTTGGCCAGGTGGCCGACCAGCAGCAGGGTCGACTCCAGGCACTCGTGCACATCGACCGGCTGCGGCGCCGCCTCGTCGAGGCGCGCGAACACGCGCAGCTCGCGCACGATGTTGGTGATGCGCGTGCACGCGGTGCGATTGACCCCGATGAGATCGTCGATGGCCTCGAGATCACGCGCGATGACCGGCTCGGCCGCGAGCGCGCTGCCGGCCAGCGCGGCGCGCAGGCGCACGAAGCAGCGCTGGAACAGATCCTCGTTGGAGACCACCGCGCCGAGCGGGGTGTTGATCTCGTGCGCGACCCCGGCCATGAGCTGCCCCAGCGACGCCAGCTTGGCCTGCTGCACCAGCCGGGCCTGCGCCGCGCGCAGCTCGCCGAGCAGGCGGGTCAGCTCGTCGTTGGCGCGCGCGGCCTCGCGCTCGGCCGCCTTGCGCGCCGTGATGTCGACCACCACGCCGAGGTAGCCGGTGGTGGCGCCGTCACCAGGGGCGCGGATGGTCGACCGGAACAGCTCGGCGTCGAACAGGGAGCCGTCCTTGCGGCGCACCCGCAGATCGGAGCGCCCGGTGCCCCCCGCCGCCCCCAGGCCGCCCTCCGCGGTGCGCTCGGCGATGGCGGCCAGGCCGTCGGCCAGCTCCATCGGGAAGCGCCCGATGAGCTCGTCCTCGCGGTAGCCGACCATGCGCGCCATGCCCGGCGTCAGGTAGCGGATGCGCAGCGACGGCTCCAGCGCGATGACGCCGACGTCCTGCATCGCCGACAGCAGGGCGTCCTGGAAGGCGTTCAGGCGCGACAGCTCGGCGACCAGGCGGCGCCGGTCGAGCAGGATGCGCACCGCGGTCAGGAGCTCGATGGGGTTGATGGGGCGGCGCAGGTAGTAGTGCACGCCCGCGGTCAGGCCGCCGATGCGGAACGCGCTGTCACGGCGCGCAGTGGTCATCAGGATGGGCCCGGCGCCATGCGGCGTGGCGCGCAGCCGGCGCACCAGCTCGAAGCCCGACAGATCGGGCAGCACATCCGAGATCACGAACAGATCGGGCTCCAGCGCGCCGCCCTCCCCTGGCTCCGGGCCCGGCCCCGCACCGGCCTCACCCAGGCTGGCCAGCAGGGCCTGGCCGTCGCCGAAGACGCGGGTCTGGTAGCCAGCCGCGGTCAGGTGGCGTGCGGCCTCGTCGCGGTTGTGCGGCAGCGGATCGACGATGTGGACGCGCTCGCTGCGCTGCGCGCGCAGCACCGGGGTCGGCGCCGGCGTGCTGGCCTCGGCCGGCACCCGCGACGGCGCCCGCAGTGGGTGGCCAGCGTCGCCGATCCACAGCGCCGCCTCGGCAACGCCGCCGTGCCCGTGCCCATGCCCGTGCCCGCGCCCGTGTTCGTGTCCGTGCTCCGGCCCGCCCGGGGCGTGGACGCCATGGTCGACGTGGCCCAGCGCCAGCGCCGCGATCAGCTCCGACCCGCGCAGCTCGCTGCCGACGTGCTCGGCCAGGAGATCGGTCACCGTCTCCGGCACCAGCGTCGGACCATTGACACGGTGACAAGCAAGACCATGGGCACGTGCAAGCAAAACCAGGTTCTGCAGCGCCGCCATCATGGCGGTCGGCCCCTCCAGCCCCTCCGACGCCGGCAGCCTCGACAGCGCCAGCACCCACACCGGCGCGGCCAGCACCTCCTCGGGCCCCAGGCTGCGCGCGCGCGCGACGCCGAGCTGCCACTGCCGCGCCAGGCTGACCGAGAGCTGCGTGATGAGCCGCGCCAGCTCGGCCCCGGTGACCACCACCAGGTGGCCGGGCGACGGCGTCCCGCGCGGCGCGGCCGCCGCCAGCAACCGGTCGAGCAGCGCGCCGTCCACCGCCTGCGCCGAGATCCGCTCGGCGACCTCGGCCCCCGCGATCAACGCCACCAGCCCCGCCGCCGAACTAGCCTCCGTCACTGCCATCACCGCTGCGACCATCTCCATCAGGATGCCCCGGCACCCTCCGCACCACCCCCGTGCCCGTGCCCGTGCCCGTGCCCGTGCCCGTGCTCGTGCCCGCTCCAGCAGCGCCTCCAGCACCTCGCCCACCCGCCGCGACGGCGGCAGCCCGAGCTGCTTCATCACGTCCCGTCCGTCAATCGCCAGATCACTGGTCTTCAGCGCCTGATCGGCCTCGACCACCGCGGTGATGCGGCGCCGCAGCTCGCCCAGCTCGTCCTCGGGATCCTTGCCCTTGCCATGCGCGACCACGTCGCCGATGCGCACCGCGAACAGCTCGGGGATGCGCTCCGGCCCGACCCGGCGCAGGAACCGGCGCACGGTGCCGTCGCTCCAGGCGTCCGAGTACCAGAACATGTGGTTCTTGACCACCGCGACCACGCGCTCGCGCTCCTCGGTGGAGAACTTGAGCCGGCGCAGCACCACGTCGCTCAGCTCGGCGCCCACGATCTCGTGGCGGAAGAACGAGTTCTCGCCCGGGGCGCTCTCGCGCGGCGCCGCCGTCACCGGCTTGGCCACGTCGTGCATCAGCGCCGCCAGCCGCGTGATGGCGTCCCCCGGCGTGGCATCGACCGCGCGCACGGTGTGCTCGAAGACGTCGTACGCGTGGAAGCGGTTCTGCGTCAGCCCCACCCCCTTGGCCAGCTCGGGCAGCACCTCCGCGAGCAGCCCGGTGTCGCGCATCAGGTACAAACCGATCGACGGCCGCCGCGCCCCCAGCAGCTTGGTCAGCTCGTCGCGCACGCGCTCGGCCGAGACCTTGCGAAACACCGGCAGCGCCCCCGGGATGGCCGCCTGCGTGGCTGGATCCAGCGCCATCTCCAGCGTGGCCGCGAAGCGCACCGCGCGCATGGTGCGCAGGCCGTCCTCGCCGAAGCGCGCCGCCGCGTCACCGACCGCGCGGATGATGCCGGCCTCGAGATCGGCCAGACCGCCATAGGGATCGACCAGCTTGTCGGCCACCGGGTCATAGGCCAGCGCGTTGATGGTGAAGTCGCGCCGGGCCAGATCCTCCTCGATGGTGCGCACGAACTCGATGCGATCCGGCCGTCGCCCGTCGGAGTACTCGCCGTCACCGCGGTAGGTCGTCACCTCGATGGGCAGCTCGGCCACCAGCACGGTCACGGTGCCGTGCTTGAGCCCGGTCGGCACGGTGTGAAAGCGCGCCGCCTTGCAGCGCTGCATGACCTCCTCGGGGCGCGCGCTGGTGGCCACGTCCCAGTCCTTGGCCGGCTTGCCGCGCAGCAGATCGCGCACCCCGCCGCCGACGACATAGCCCTCGTGGCCGTGCCGCGCCAGCAGCGCGAGCAGCTCGCACACCCGTGGCTCGATGTCCCTGGCCTGGAGCGGCTTCATCGGCAGGTTCTACCAGGGTCCGGCGCCCTACGCTCGCGCTCAGCGCGCGACATGCACGGGCACGCCGCCGCGCGGGCCACCACGCAGGCCGCCCTCGCTGGCGCTACGCAGGCGGCGGAAGATCTCCTGCGCGCGGCGGTCGAGCTGGGTCGCGCTGTCGCCCAGCCCCTGCTGGGTGCGGTAGCGCGCGAAGGCCGCCAGCGTACGCCCGAGCTCCAGCTCGCTGCCGGTCGACTCCAGGATCTGCACCGAGCGCTCGAAGTGCGCGACGATCTCGGCCGGGGGCACCGCGCCGAGGCCACCCGCCGCCGCGACCTCGGCGACCACGCGCCGGATCACGCCCTCGGGCAGCGTCAGGTTGGCGTGCTGCACCATGGTCAGCGCCTCCTGCGCGTACACCCCCGCGGTCTCGGCGTCGTTGGCGGCCAGCAGCGCCTCCGCGGTCAGGCGCGCGACCTCGGCCATGCCGACCTCGTTGCCGAGCTGCTTGGCCAGCTCGCCGGCGCGGTTGAAGTGCTGCTGGGCGGAGATGCCGTCGCCCAGCTTGGCGCACGCCGCCCCGAGGTGCGCCGCGGCCTGCACCTCCAGGCCGCGGTCACCGATCTCGCGCGCCAGCGCCAGCGCCGAGGCCAGCTCCTCCTTGGCCAGCACGTACTCGCCGCGCTCGCGGTAGGTCGTGCCCAGCGCCAGGTGCGACTGCGAGATGCCCTGCTTGTCGCCGACCTCCATGCGCAACCCGAGCGCCTCCTGGAAGGCGTCCATGGCCGAGTCGAAGGCGCCGATGGCCTGGAAGATCCCGCCCAGGTGCGACAGCGACACCGCGATCGAGCGCTTGTCCTCGAGGCCGCGGCGCAGCGCCAGCGCGTGCCGGCCATGCTCCAGCGCGTCGGCGAAGGCGCCGCGCAGCGTCTCCACCCGCGCGATGTCGTCCAGCGCCGCCGCCACGCCGCGCCGATCGCCCTCGCGGGTGAACATCTGGTAGGCCAGCTTGAGGTGGTCCTGCGCCTTGGCGTAGTCGCCGATGCCGCGGTAGATCCGGCCGATGCGCCCGTGCGCCGCCGCGCCCTTGGCGCGGTGATCCAGCAGCCAGGCCATGCGCAGCATCTCCTGGAAGTGGCCCAGCGCCTTGTCGTGCTCGCCGAGGCGCGACTCGACGTCGCCCAGGTTGTGCAGCGCCTCGATCTTGGCCAGCGCGTCCTCGCCGACGCTGATCTGGGTCTCGTTGGTGCCGGCGTCGTCGCGGTCGCCGCGGTCGCCGCGGTCGGCACCCGCGCCGGCCTTGCCCCGCCCCGGGCTGGCGCTGGCGCTGCTGCTGGAGCCCGAAAACAGCTTGATCCCCTTGTGGTAGTACTCCGCGGCCGCCTCGTTGGCGTAGCGCTCGCGGGCGCGATCCCCGGCCGCGATCCACGCCGCCGCGGCGCGCCGGCGCGACCCCGCGCGCTCGTACAGCTGGGCCAGAAACTCCAGCTGCTCCTCGTTGCGCTCGCCCGGCTTGGCCTCGAACCACTGCGCGCACAGCAGGTTGTGCCTGCGCAGGCGCCCAGGGTCGACCGGCTTTGCGATCAGCTCGCGCTCGAGGTTGTGCTTGAAGACGTACTCCTCCTCGCCCGGGATGGTCGAGTCCGGCATCTTCAGCAGGTAGTCGCGCTCCATCAGATCGGCCAGCATGCGGCTGATCTCCTCGCGCACCTCGTCGCGCCCGAACACCACCGGCGCCGACACGTCGTCCTGCCGGGTCAGCACCACCAGCGCGCCGGTCCAGAACACGTTGCCGAGCACACAGGCCTTGGCCAGCAGGTCACGCTCGACCGGCGACAGCGCGCTGATGCGGGCCTCGATGGCCTCCTCGACCGAGATGGGCAGCTCGGTCTCCAGCGCGCGCTCGGCGTCGATGTGCCAGCGCGGCGTCGACACGTCGATGGTGCCGTTGGCGATCATGACGCGGACCAGCTCTTCCAGGAAGAACGGGTTGCCGCCGGTCATCTCGACGGCGTCCTCGAGCAGCTCGTCGGGGATGACGTCCGCGCGGGCCAGGAGGTTGCGCAGCAGCGCCTCGGCGTCGTCCACCGGGAGATTGCGCAGCTCGAGGCGCGTGTGATCAACCTGCCCGGTGCCCCACAGCGGCGCGCGCGCGAACAGCTCGGGCCGGGTGCACACCACCAGCATGACCGGCGAGCCCGCCAGCCCCTCGCCGAGCTCGCGCAGGAGGTTCAGGGTCTCGTCGTCGGCCCACTGCACGTCGTCGATCACCAGCACCAGCGGCGAGCCCCCGGCGTCGAGCTCCAGGAAGCGGCGCAGCACGGTGCGCGCGATCTGATCGTGCTGCACCGGATCGTCCTCGAACACCGCCACGAACGGGCTGTCCGCGAAGCGCAGCCCGAGGTACGAGCCCAGGAAGTGCAGCACCTCGCCGACGCGACGATCACCGAACACGCGCGAGCACTCGGCGCGGAAGCGCTCGTGGGTACGCCCGGCCTCCTCGCCATCGCCGAGCTGGAAGCGATCGCGGAGCAGGCGCGCGATGGCGCCATAGCTCGGCCCGCGCTCCGAGGCGCGCCCGTGATAGACCCGCGGCCCGTTGCCGGTGCGCGCCAGGCGGTTGGTCCACTCGGCGACCAGGCGACTCTTGCCGGTGCCCTGGTTGCCGACCACGGTCACGAGCTGCGGCGCACCGTAGGTGACCGCGCGCTCCAGGATCTCGGCCAGCACCCCGAGCTCGTGGGCGCGCCCGACGAGCGGGCTGCGCACTCCGCGCACCGCGAACTGGTCACTACCATGGCGTGTGGTCGGCACTTGGGTTGGGGCATTGTACCCGAGGCCGGGCCCGGCTCGCGTGGGCACGCGTACCCACTTGCCCAAGCCCGGGGTGTTTTTTGCTGACGGGCTCGCGGCCGCTGAGCTACGATGCCGCTCGGAGGTCCGACCGCTTGCCCCGCGCCACCGTCCGCCCGGCTCCACGCATCTGGCTCTGGCTCGCCCTGCTGGCGACCGGGCTCGGGCTGGGGTCCCAGGCCGGGTGCCTGGTGGTGGAGACCGGGGATCCGCCCGGCGAGCCGGGCGCCTGCGCCGCCAGCCGCACCGTCTTCACCGACGAGGTGATGCCGATGCTGCTCGACAAGAGCTGGCCCGGCGCGGGCACCTGCCGCACCGGCGGCGGCGCCGGCGGCTGCCACGACATCAACACCGGTCGCTCCGCCTTCCGCCTGGTCGAGGTGGTCAACGGCGACCCCCTGGCCATCGACCAGAACTACCAGCGCTCGCTGCGCTTCCTCAACTGCGCGTCGCCCGAGGACAGCCCGCTCCTGACCAAGCCGCTGGCCGGCCGCGTCAACCATGGCGGCGGCGACATCATCCCTGCCGGCGCCGACCAGATGAGCATGGAGCTCCTGCTCATCAAGTGGGCGGGCCGATGAAGCGCGCCAGCGCCCGCGGCCGCGGCCGCGGCGGCCAAGGTGTCGCGATCGCCTGGGCCGTGGCCCTCGCGACCTTGCTCGCGCTGGCCGGCCCGGCGCGCGCCGACACCGTGTATGCGCGCGTGCTGACCGACCACGCCAACGTGCGCACCGGCCCCGGGGCCACCTACCGCGTGCTCTATGTGGCCGAGCGCGGCGAGTCGCTGCCGGTGATCGCGCGCGGCAGCAAGGACTTCTGGTTCAAGGTCGGCCTGCCCGACGGTCGCAAGGGCTGGATCCTCGGTGACCAGACCGCGCCCTACGAGCTGGTCGACAAGTCGAACCCCGGCATCTTCACCCGCATGGGGCGCGCCATCTCGCGCACCTTCCTGGGGCCGTCCCCGATCCAGACCGCCGACGTGGGGATCGCCTTCTCGGCCGGCATCGTCGGCGGCGAGGGCGCCTTCCTGGTGCGCCCGTCCTACGTGGTGCACCCGCGCTTCGCGCTGGAGGCCTACGGCGGCGAGGTCGTGGGCGCGCAGGGCACCATCCTGCTCTATGGCCTGGGCTGGACGCTGCGGCTGTGGCCCGAGGGGCCGCTGGTGCCCTACCTCAACGTCTCGGGCGGCGCCGCGACCACCTTCGCCAAGTCCGACGCCTTCGTGCTCGGCGAGCAGACCCTGCTGACCACCTCGGGCGGCGGCGGGGTCGAGCTGACCTTCAAGAAGCGCATCACGGGACGCTTCGACTTCCGCGAGTACGTGCTGTTCGACGGCACGCTGGCCATCAACCTGGAGGAGTTCACCGGTGGACTGGCGATCTTCTTTTAAGACAGCAGCGCTGCTGGTCGCGCTGGCCACCGGCCTCACCGGCGCCGGCTGCGGTCGCTTCGCGGTGCGCGCCACCGAGAAGGAGCACCTGGCCGATCGCACCATGCAGATCGATCCCGATGGCCAGGAGGCCAACGCCGAGGAGCACGTGATGTCCAACCGCGAAGGGTCGACCGGCGGTCGCGGCGGAGGCGGAGGCGGGTGCGGCTGCAACTGACAGGGCGCGCCGCCGTGCTGGCCACGCTCGCCCTCGCGCTCGGCGCGGGCGCCGGCGGGCGCATGAGCGTGGCGCTGGCCGACGATCGCGTGGAGACCAAGACCACGCTGATGATCGAGCCCGGCGAGGGCATCGAGGAGCTGCGCATCGTGCACCCGCAGCTCGACATCGGCCTCGACCTCGGCTCCAGCCTGGAGATCAACGCCGGCTACGAGGCCGACATCGTCAGCGGCGCCACCCCGCGCGTGTACGACGTCGCGCTCGACGCGGTGTCCAGCGCGACCAAGTTCTCCGACATCCGCCACTCCGGCCGCGGCGGCTTCGCCTACAAGACCGGCGAGACCACGCTGAGCGCCGGCTACAGCTACGGCATCGAGGAGGACTACCGCTCGCACGCCATGACGTTCGGCATGGTCACCGAGCTCAACGGCAAGAACACCACGCTGGGGCTGCGCTACGGCCACAACTACGACACCGTGTGCGACGCCGACAACGCCGACCGCGAGCCGCTGGAGCGCCGCGCCCTCGACGAGTCGACCTCGTGCTACGGCCGCAGCGGCCCCGAGGCCACGGTCACCCACAGCATCGGCATCGATCACTACCAGGCCACGCTGACGCAGAACCTGTCGCCGGTCGCGGTGGTGCAGTTCGGCGTCGACGGCCAGGTCATCCGCGGCTTCCAGTCCAACCCCTACCGCCGGGTGCGCGTCTACGACCTCGAGGTCCAGGAGGTCACGCCGGAGTCGCGCGAGCGCCTGTCGGGCTTCATGCGCCTCAACTATGCGCTGCCCGCGGTGGCCTCCGCGATCAACCTGATGGCGCGCTTCTACGCCGACTCCTGGGCCATCGAGTCGGGCACCCTCGACCTGACCTACCACCAGTACCTGGGGCGCAAGCTGCTGGTGTCGCTGCGCGGCCGGATCTACCAGCAGGACGGCGCGGTGTTCTTCCGCGACGCCGAGGACTACGCCCGTGGCGGCCCGGTCGGCGGCTACTGGACCGGCGACCGCGAGCTCAGCCCGTTCCGCGACTTCATGGTCGGCGCCAAGATCTCGCTGCTGTCGACCTCCGAGGGCGACAGCAAGGCCTGGGGCCTGTTCGACGACGCCGAGCTGACCGCCAAGGGCGACCTCCTGTTCTATGACGCCCTGACCCCGAACCCGCCCAACCCGAACCGCAACTCCAGCCTGATCGACGCCATCATCATCCAGGCCGGCGCCAGAGTGCGCTGGTAGCCGGAGCCGGACGATCGACTGCTTTCCCCGGGGCATGATCAAGACTTCAAGCGACGCTTGAAGTCTCGATCACACCCCGGAAAGCAGGCGGTTGGTCTGCCGGGTGCCCTCGCGCCACTCCACCGCGTGGGCCAGCTCGCGGGCCTCCTCGAGGTGCGTCTTGGCGCGCTCCGAGGCGCCCGCCGCCAGGTCGTCCGAGGCCAGCCGGAGCAAGAGCTGCGCGGTCGAGCGCCGATCACCCAGGCTCTTCATGGCCTCGATGGCGGCCATGCGATGCTCGGCCGCGCGCGCCGGCAGGTTGATCTGGGCGTGGATCTCGCTGAGCAGCTCGTGGCTGCGCGCCTGCCCGACCAGTGATGGCGCGCTGCGCGCCTGCTTGAGCGCGCCGTGGGCCGCCTCCAGCGCGGCGCGGGCGCCGGCCTCGCTGCCCGCCGCCGCGCCCAGCCGCACCTCGGCCAGCTTGAGCAAGAGGCGCCACAGCTTGAGCGGCCCGCGCTGCGCGCGCAGCCCCTCGCCGCCGGTGCACAGCGCCAGCCCCTCCTCCAGCTCGGCCTCGGCACCCGCGACGTCACCCAGCTGGGCCAGCAGCGTGCCGAGCTCCAGGTAGACCTCGGCGAGCAACCCCGGATCGCCATGGCGGATCGCCGACCCGGTCGAGCGCTCCAGCTCGGCACGCGCCCGCGCCGAGTCGCCGCGCGCCAGCGCCGCGCGCCCCAGGGCCCGGTGCAGCTTGGCCTCGGTGCCCGGGGTGCCGCTGGCGTGCTCCAGCGCCTCGCGCAGCACCGGCTCGGCGCCCGCGACGTCGCCGCTCCACAGCATGGCCTCGCCGAGGCGACACGCCATGCGCGCCAGGGTGTCGGGCGCGTTGTCCTCGCCACGCAGGAGGTCCCAGCGCGCCAGCTCCCAGGCGCGGCGGTAGTGCATGGCGGCGCCGTGATCGTCGAACTGCGCCTCGGCGTCCTGCCCGGCGCGCTCGCACAGCGCCAGCACGCGCGGCCCGCCCCCGGCGGCGTGGCCGTGCATGGCCAGCACCCCGGCGCGCGTGCCCTGCCCCTCCAGCACCGAGAAGATGTGGCCGTGCAGCTCGCGCCGCGCCGACGACGGGATGTCGTCATAGACCAGCTCGGCCACCAGCGGATGGCTCGGCATCAAGAGCGCCGCCTCGCCCTGCCCGCTCTGGGTCAAAAGGCCCCGCGCGATCAGCACCCCGATCGACGACGCCGCCTCGTCCTCGGGCCGCGCCAGCAGCTCCAGCAGGCCGCGCGTGGCCTCGCGCCCCAGCGTGCACAGCGACTGCAGCACGCGCCGCGGCCCCGGCTCCAGCAGCGCGACCCGCGACAGGATCAGGTCGGCGGCTGACAGCTGCTCCAGCGGCGCCGACGCCCCCGGCCCGCCCTGGGCGCCCGTGCCCGACACCACGGCGTCGTGCAGCGCGTTGAGCACCTCGCTGAGCGCCAGCGGCGGCAGCGGCCCGACCGCGATCAGCCGCGCCGCCAGCGCGTCCGCGCCAGTGCCGACCCCCGCGACCTGGCGCACCAGCTCGATCACGGCGGGCGGCCCCAGCGGCTCCAGGGCCAGCGAGTGCGTCGCCGTCAGCTCACCCAGGTCAAAGGCGTCGTCGCGACCCGCCGCCGCGCCGGCCCCGGGCCGCCCCGCGCTGGCGCTGGCGATGACCAGCAGCGGCGCCTCCCCGGGCTCCTCGATGAGGCGCTCGACCAGATCGCGTGACGGTCGGTCGTAGCGATCGACATCCTCGAAGATCAGCACCGTGGCCTGCCGCCGTGGCGCCCCGCGCAGCGCGTGCAGCGCCGCCGCCGCGCACTCGCGCCGGCGCACCGCCAGCTCGAGGCCGGTGTCGACCCCGCTGATGCGGAACAGCTCGGCCAGGCCGGGCACCAGGTCGCGATCGTCGCCGCCGACCTCGGCCAGCGACTCCTTGAGCTCGACCATGCCGAGCTTGCTCGAGGTGCCCAGCAGCGCGGCCACCGCCTGGCGCGCCGGCCACCACGACTCGGCGGCCCCGGTTGGATCGGGCCCCACGCGCACCACGCGCAGCTCGCGCAGCTCGGCGCGGATGGCGACCTCGTCGCACAGCCGGGTCTTGCCGACCCCGGGCGGCCCGGTCAGCACCAGCGAGCGCCCGCCGGTCTGCGCCAGCAGCTGGTCGATGATGGCGAGCTCCTCGCCACGTCCCACCAGCGGCAGCTTGGCCGGCAGGCTGGTCGAGCCGAACACCGGCCCCGAGCCCGAGGTCGGCGCCGAGGTCGGGCTGGGGCGCGACAGCGGCGCGGAGGCCTGCCGCCGCAGCGGCGTCGCTGCGGCGGTCGGCGTGCTGTGCTGGGCCCCCGTCGGCGCCGGCGCCGCCGCCCCCGGGGCGCGCGCGCGCGGCGCCCCCCGCCCCCGGCCGCGCCACCCGAGACCCGGAGGCCGCACTCGACGCAGGTCACCGGCACCAGCGACACCAGCCCCGATGGCGACAGCGAGCCCAGCTCGGCGCGGAACTCGGCCGCGCTCTGGAAGCGGTCGGCGGGATCCTTGGCCAGCGCGCGCATCACGATCTGCTCCATCGCAGGCGTGATCGACACCTCGGGGCGGCGCAGCACGGGCGGCATCGGATCTTCGTTGAGGTGCCGCATCATGAGGTCGACGCGCGACTCGCTCTCGAACGGCGCCTCGCCGGTCAGCACCTCGTACAGCATGGCGCCCAGCGAGTAGATGTCGGCGCGGCCGTCGAGATCGGCGCCCCGGATCTGCTCCGGCGACATGTACTCCGGGGTGCCGCACACCAGGTTGCCGCCCTCGCCGCCGGCCTGCACCATCTCGACCGGGGCGGCCTCCTCGCGCAGCTTGGCGATGCCGAAGTCGCACACCTTGACCAGGTCGCCACCGGTGCGCAGCCGCTCGATGAGGATGTTGTCGGGCTTGAGGTCGCGGTGCACGACCCCCATCGAGTGCGCCTCCTCGACCCCGGCCAGGATCTGCGACATCAGGTCGACCACGCGCCGGTCAGGCAGCGGGAACTCCTGGTGGATGACCTCGGCCAGCGTGCGGCCGCGCACATACTCCATGACCAGGTAGTAGAGGCCGGCGCTCTCGCCAAAATCGATCACCCCGATGGTGTTGGGGTGGTTGATCCGGCTGGCCGCCCGGGCCTCCTGCAGGAAGCGCTCGGAGATCCCTGGATCGGCGGCGATCTCCGGGTTCAGCGCCTTGACCGCCACGGTGCGCCCCAGCATGACCTGCTCGGCGCGGTAGACCGTCGCCATGCCGCCCTGGCCGATCACGTCCTTGATCAGGAACTTCCCTGCCAGCAGGGAGCCGACCTCAGGAAGGGAGTGGACCAGGGACATCGCAGGAAAATTAGCGGGCTACGACCATCAGCGGCAACCGAATTCGTGCGCCGCCTCCCATTCCCTTTTCGGCAAATCGGTCAACTACATGATCTCGTGCTTCTTGAGCAGCTTGTGCAGGTACTTGCGATCCATGTCGGCCTCGCGCGCCGCCTTGGAGATGTTGCCCTGGTTGCGCTCCAGCAGCCACTTGAGGTAGCGCCGCTCGAACTCATCCGACCACTTTTCCTTGTTGTCGCGGAAGCTGAGTTCGGGGTTGAAGGGCGGCAGGTCACCCGCCGCACCTGGCCCCGGCGTGCCCCCAGCCAGGACCTCGAGCGGTCGCCCCGCCTGCCCGGCCTGGCCCTGCCCCTGCAACGTCATGCCGCCCGGCGCCCCCGCCATCAGCGGCAAGCGCAGGCCGCCCTCCATGCCGGCCGACATGTAGACCCCGCGCTCGAGCACGTTGCGCAGCTCGCGCACGTTGCCCGGCCAGTCGTGGCCCTCCAGCGCCGACAGCGTGGCCTGGGACAGCTCGGGCACCTCGGCCACCGCGCCGCTCTGCTGCAGCCGCTCCAGGAAGGTCCTGGCCAGCAGCGGGATGTCCATCTTGCGCTCGCGCAGCGGCGGCATGGTGATGGGCACGACGTTCAGGCGGAAGTACAGGTCCTCGCGGAACTTGCCCTTCTCGACCTCGCTGCGCAGATCCTTCTTGGTCGCGGCCACCACCCGGATGTCGATCTTGATGGTGCGGTTGCCGCCCACGCGCCGGATCTCGCGCTGCTCCAGCACACGCAGCAGCTTGGGCTGCAGATCCAGCGACAGCTCCCCGAGCTCGTCGAGGAAGATGGTGCCGCCGGCGGCCAGCTCGAAGGCGCCCTGGCGCGCCGCCGCGGCCCCGGTGAAGGCGCCCTTCTCGTGGCCGAACAGCTCGCTCTCGATGAGGCTGCCCGCCACCGCGCCGCAGTCGACCACGATGAACGGCCCCGCCTTGCGCCGCGACAGCGAGTGCAGCGTGCGCGCCACCAGATCCTTGCCGGTGCCGGTCTCGCCCTCGAGCAGGATGGTGGCTTCCGTCGGTGCGATGCGCTCCACCAGTCCGAAAATCTCGCGCATGCGCAGCGAGCCGCCGGCCAGCTCGCCGAGCTGGCTGGCCTCGGTGGGCAGGATCTCGATGCGCTCCTCGAAGGGCTGGAACTTGAGCTGCACGCCGCCCGCGGTGATCAGCGACCCGGTGCGCAGATAGGCCTCACGCACCTCGGCACCATCCAGGAAGGTGCCGTTGGTCGAGTGCAGATCGCGCAGCAGGTAGCCCTTGGGATCGCGGATGATCTCGAAGTGCACCCGCGACACCGTCTCGTCGGGCAGCACCAGATCGTTGTCCTCGCTCTTGCCGACGCGGATGACGTCCGACGCGATGGTGTGCTCGCGCCCGCGCTGCATGCCCTTGATCACGACGAGCTTGCACTGCGCGAGGTTGACCGCGGCGCGCTCGCCGGCGTGCTGGGTCTCGAGGTGATGCTGGGTCCGGTTGGTCATGGCAGCGTGCGAGCCCGCGTGGTTGGTATCCCTGGCCGCGTCGCAATCGTACCTTTTCGCGCAGCAGTTGTCCGTTGTCCTGTGTCCCTGGTCCCCCGCCCCCCCTCCCCTCAGCGCTCGCTGGGCGAAGCCGGGCGGGGCGGCGGCACTGTTGTGCGTTGACGATATGCGTCGCCAAAAGGTACTGTTCTAGCGCGCGGTCGCCTCACCTTCACGTGGCACCCGCACCCTAGAGCCTTGCGAGCCCGACACGACATCACCCGAACCGTGGCCTGCCTCCTCACTTTGGGGCTGGCCGGCGTGGGCCTGGCCCGGGCCCAGGAGGGTGGCGACGCCCCCGGTGGCGAGGCCCCGGCTCCCCCGCCGGTCTCCAAGCTGCCCTCGCCCAAGGACGGCCCACCCCGCGTGGGCAACGATCTCCCCGGCGGCGCCACCCTGTACGAGGGTCGCCGGCCCGACCGCCTCGATCTGCCCAACTGCCTCGACAGCTCGATCGCCGACGCCCTGGGCGCGCGCCTGCGCCGCCGCGGCGTGCAGCAGAAGCTGTTCCTCAAGGCGCACCGCTTCGAGCTCAGTGGGCGTGGCGGCCTGTACGCCTCGGATCTGCTGTCGTCGTCCTACACCTATGGCGGCGCCCTGACCTACTGGCCGTGGGAGGACTTCGGCTTCGAGGCCAGCTTCGACGTCACCCGCATGGAGCTCGACCTCGAGAAGCCCCTGGAGAGCTTCTTCAACGAGGACCGCTTCAAGCCCTCCAACGCCTACATCCTGCTCGGCCACTTCGTGTTCAGCCCCATCCACGCCAAGATGAAGATGGGCGACTCGATCATCCCGTCCGACATCGTGCTGTCGGCGGGCGTGGGCCGCACCATCAACGACACCGTGCAGGGGCTGACCTTCGCCGGCGGCCTGGCCTGGAAGATCTACTTCACCGACTGGTTCACCCTGCGCGTCGACCTCAGTGATCACGTGATCCTGCAGGAGGCCCTGGCGCAGCAGAAGGTCGCCAACGACATCGTCGCCACCCTGGGGCTGAGCGTATGGGTTCCGTTCGGGTTCTAGCCGCAGCGGCGCTGCTCGGGCTGGTGGCCACCATGGCCCCGCTGCCCGCGCACGCCGAGTGCGTCGACGAGGTCCTCAAGGAGAAGCTCGCGCTCAAGCGCCGCCGCCGCGGCGTGGTCGAGCGCAACTTCATCAAGGTCGGCCGCCACGAGCTGTCGCTGGGCGGCGGCTACTACGTGTCGGACGAGTTCTCCGCGACCTACCTGGGCATCGCCTCGTACACCTACCACCTGACCGAGGACGCCGGCGTCGAGGCCTGGTTCAACTACACGCGCTCCGACGCCCCGCTGGCGCGCGTGCTCGAGGACGGCCGCGCCACCCTCATCAAGGACACCAACAGCCGCACCCTGCTGGCCGGCGCCAACCTCCTGTGGTCGCCGATCCACGGCAAGATGATGCTGTTCTCGAGCCGCATCATCCACTTCGACCTGGGCCTGACCGCCGGCGTCGGCGTGGTCGACAGCGACACCTCGCGCGGCGCCGCCGCCAACGCCGGCCTGGCCCTCAAGCTGTTCCTGTCCCGCTCGTGGGCGCTGCGGGTCGACGTCCGCGACCAGGTCTACCGGCAAGAGCTGCTCGACCACCGCACCTTCGTCAACGACCTCTCGCTGGGCCTCGGCCTCAGCGTGTTCCTGCCAACGAGGTTCTGAACATGCGGCTGCGTCACGTCATCCTCACCCTGGTCGCGATCCCCCTGCTGGT
The DNA here is from genome assembly GCA_044229835.1 of Polyangia bacterium. Taxonomy (GTDB): domain Bacteria; phylum Myxococcota_A; class Polyangia; order Haliangiales; family JADYYK01; genus JADYYK01. The sequence continues at coordinate 43,083 of JBGASF010000017.1, forward strand.
GCTGGGCGCCGGCGACGCCGAGGCGCGCAAGAAGAAGAAGAAGCCACCGCCCCCCGCGCCGTCGCCCTCGCCCACGCCCGAGCCCACCCCGGAGCCCGAGGCCTCGCCGCCGCCGGCCCCCAGCCCGTCGGCCGCGCCGACGCCGTCGCCCGAGCCCGAGGTCAGCCCCGAGCCCGAGCCCGGCGCCGGAGACAAGGGCGTCGACGTCGACGTCCTGCGCCGCGAGGCCGACGCCGTGCGCGACGAGCTGTTCCGCTCGCGCGCCAAGGTGCGCACCATCACGAGCTCGCTGTATTCCTCGAAGATCTCCGTCGATCTGAAGTATGGCGCCGGCCGCTTCTTCACCCTGCGCCGCCTCATCATCAAGCTCGACGGCGCCCGCATCTTCGACGACCCCGAGGGGCTGGCCAAGGCCGCGGGCCCGCTGTTCGAGGGCTTCCTGGCGCCGGGCCGCCACACCCTGTCGTTCCGCGTCGAGGCCACCTCGAAGGACGACGAGACCTTCACCTACATCACCGAGGACACCTTCGCCTTCGAGGCCAAGGCCGGCAAGCTGTCACGGGTCTCCGCCAGCATGGACGAGGACGGCTCCATCGCCGACGGCACCTATGACGTGCGCCTCAAGGTCAAGGTCTCGCCGCAGGCGCTGAAATGACGCTGCGGCGGCACCAGCTGGCCGCGCTCGCCGCCGTCACCCTGGCCCTCACCGCGGCCCGGGTCGCGCCCGCCGCGCCGACCAAGCCCGCGCCGGCGCCGGCACCTGCGCCAACAGCGGCGCCGCGCACCGAGGCCGACGGCTCCACCGACGTCGCGACCTACCTGCAGGCCATGGAGCGCGAGGGGCTGCTGTCACGCGAGTCGGGCACGCCGGCCCGCCTGCGCGCCGCCCTCGCGGTGGCCGAGAAGGAGCTCGCCGCCGAGCGCTACACCAAGGCGGCCGCCATGCTGTACAGCCTGGTCGAGAGCCCGGCCTACACCGACTTCTCCGACTCCGAGGAGTACCAGAACGCCGAGTACGACCTCGGCGTCGCGCTGATGCGCAACCACGCCTACGCCGCCGCCATCCCCATCTTCGTGCGCATCCTGGCGCGCGGCACCGAGGCGCTGTACTTCCGCTCCGCGGTGCGCCGGCTGTCGGACATCGCGCTGGAGACCCGCGACGAGAAGCTGGTCCTCGGCCACCTCGACAAGCTGACCGGCGACCTGCCCGAGGAGGTGGTCGCCGAGCGCAACTACCTGCGCGGCCGCAGCGCCACCGACGACGGCGACCTCGAGGCCGCCGAGACCGTGCTCAGCCAGGTCGGCAAGCGCTCGCGCTTCTACGCCGCCTCGCTGTACCTGCGCGGCGTGGCCCAGGCCCGGCGCGGCCAGTTCAAGGCCGCCAGCAAGGCCTTCTGCGAGATCGTCGACACCCCCGACAAGAACACCTTCACCTTCTACGTCGACGACCGCTACTTCAAGGTCAAGGACCTGGCCCGCCTGGCGCTGGGCCGCCTGGCCCACGAGGAGTCGCGCTACGACGACGCCTACTACCACTACTTCCAGATCCCCGACGACTCGCAGCGCCTGCCCGAGGCGCTGTTCGAGGCCGCCTGGTCGATGTACGCCCGCGGCGAGGACGAGACCGCGCGCGATCTGCTCGACGAGCTGGTCAAGCAGTTCCCGAACTCGCCCATCATGCCGGACGCCTCGCTGCTGCGCGCGCACGCCGACCTGCGCTCGTGCGCCTTCGACGACGCCCAGACCGGCTTCGACAGCGTGGTCGCCACCTTCGAGCCGCTGCGCGACCAGGCCGACGAGATGCTTCGAGATCCGAAGCGCGCCCGCGCCTTCCTCGACAAGATCCTGGAGCGCGAGGCCACCGGCGAGATCGGCTTCACCGCCAAGGCCAAGGGCACCCTGGAGGATCGCCTGCTCGGCTTCGTGCGCATCGACCCGCGCTTCACCCGCCTGCACGAGGTCATCCGCGGCCTGACCCAGGAGGTCGCCGACGCCGATCGCGTGGCCGCCGAGTGGCAGGAGCTGTCGGCCCGCCTGGGCGCCGGCCGCGACGGCGTGGCCCGCCTCAAGACCGGGGACGATCCCACCGCCCCCGCGCGCGCCGTGATCGAGGAGGCCGCCGCGCTGGAGAAGATGGCGTCCGACCTCAAGAAGAACATCGAGAAGGCCGCCCGCGAGAAGGGCATCGGCGCCATGGCCGACCTCGAGGGCGAGCGCGTCAAGGTCGACGAGCTGCTGGCCCGCGCGCGCGACCTGCGCGACGGCGCCAAGCTGGCGCTGGAGGCCGCCGAGAAGGAGGCCGAGCAGACCGCCGCCGCCGAGGGCCCCGGCCTGGCCAAGCTGGCCGCCATCGACGCCGAGCGCGCGCGCACCGCCCCGGCCCGCGCCCGCGCCGCGCTGGAGAAGGCCACCGTGGCCGCCGCCCGCCTGGGCATGCAGGGCATCCGCAAGCTCGACGACGACCTGACCCGCACGGTGGAGCTGGCGCGCCTGGGCAAGATCGACGCCGTGATCGGCCAGAAGCGCAAGCTCGAGATCGAGATCGAGGACCTCACCGCGGGCCGCTTCCCGCCCGAGATGCTGGGCCGCCTGTACGCCTCGGGTGCGGTCGGCGACGACGAGATCTACTGGCCCTTCGACGGCACCTTCTGGCGCGACGAGTACGAGGGCTTCCGGTGAGGCCGCTCCGGCCCCCGCGCCAGCCGCGCCGGCGCCGCCTCGGCCTCGGGCTGTCCCTGGCGGCCGCCGCGGCGCTGCTGGGGCTCGGCGCGCTGCGCGTGCACGCCGACGAGCCGCGCTCGGAGTCGTCCGACCTCTACATGTCGCGGCGCCCGTCGTCGCAGACCTCGGTCGGCACCCCGGCCGAGCTCGAGAAGCTGATCCAGGACAAGGAGCGCCAGGCCGCGCGCAAGCGTGACGAGGCCATCCGCCTGCTCGAGCAGTTCCTCAAGGACCACGCCAAGGGCCCCGGCGCCGCCGAGGCCCTGTTCAAGCTCGGCGAGCTGTACTGGGAGGACGCCCGGCGCCGCTTCGTCGACGCCAACATCCGCTACGGCGTCGCGCGCGAGCGCTGCCAGGGCAAGCGCGACAAGACCGGCGCGCGCACCCAGGGCTCGGGCTGCGCCGCGGTCGGCGCGCCGCCCAGCCTCGATCTCAGCCGGGCCCAGAACGTCTACCGCCGCCTGCTCAAGGAGCACCCCGGCTACCCCAAGGAGGACGTCGTCCTCTACCTGCTGGCGTTCTCGCTGCGCGAAGAGTCGACCGAGGACCAGGCCACCGGCGAGACCGAGTCGATCGCGCTGTACCAGCGCCTGATCAAGGAGTACCCCGAGTCGCGCCTGGTGCCCGACGCCTGGATGGCCATCGGCGAGCACGTCTTCGCGCAGCAGGACTTCAAGGGCGCCCTGCCCGCCTACGCCCACGTCCTCGAGCACCCCGACTCGCCGGTCTACGAGCTGGCGCTGTTCAAGTCGGCCTGGTGCGACTGGAAGCTCGGCAACCCCGATCGCGCGGCGCGCCGCTTCAAGGAGGTCCTCGACATCGCCTCCGGCCGCGGCGCCCGCGGCGTGGCCAAGACCGACAGCGAGCGCAAGCGCCGCCAGGAGCTGCGCGAGGAGGCCCTCGACTACCTGGTCCTGGTCTTCACCGAGGACGAGCGCGTCTCGGCCGAGGACGCCTACAACTTCCTGACCGGCATCAACGGCAAGGCCTACGGCCGCGAGGTCCTGGGCAAGATCGCCGAGGCCTTCAGCGAGAACGCCGCCTACGAGCGCGCCATCCAGGCGCGCCGCTTCCTCATCGGCCTGGATCCCATGCACCCCGACTCGCCCCGGCACCAGAAGGCCATCGTCGAGGCCTTCCAGGATCAGGACGAGCCCATCAAGGCCATCGCCGAGATGCGCAAGCTGGCCGAGGACTACGGCCCCGCCAGCGCCTGGGCCAAGGCCAACGCCGATCGCCCGCGCGCCGTCGCGCGTGCCCAGTCGGAGGCCGAGATCCTGCTGCGCGCGGTCGCGCGCAAGCTGCACAACGAGGCCCAGCAGGACGAGAAGTTCCGCAAGAAGCCCGACAAGGAGCGCTACGCCGCCGCCGCCGAGGCCTACGCCTTCTACCTGTCCAAGTTCCCCCGCTTCAAGGACGCCACCGAGCTGCGCTTCCTGCGCGCCGAGATCCTGTACTTCAAGCTGGAGAAGTACGAGGAGGCCGGCGACGAGTTCATGCGCATCGGTCGCATCAAGGTGGTCGGCCCCTTCCACAAGGACGCCCTGCTGCGCGCCATCGCCAGCTACGAGGCGCTGCGCCCCAAGGAGGCCGCGCCCGGCACCCGGCGCGAGCTGACCCCGATCGATCGCCGCTTCGCCGAGGCCACCGACCGCTACGCCGAGCTGTTCCCCGCCGATCCCAAGATCGTCGCCATCATCTTCAAGAACGGGCAGCTCTTCCTCGACGCCGGCGACTATGACGAGGCGGTCAAGCGCTTCGGCCTCATCGTCACCAAGTACCCCAAGGACGAGAACGCCGGCGCCGCCGGTGACCGCATCCTGGCCGCCCTGGCGCGCGGCAAGAACTACGCGAACGTCGAGCTGTGGGCCAAGAAGCTGAAGTCGGCGCCCTCGTTCAAGGCCCCCGACGAGCAGAAGAAGCTCGACAAGTTCATCCTCGACGCCGTCTTGAAGCAGGGCGAGGTCGCGGTGGCCGATCAGAAGTTCGAGGTCGGCGCCGCCCACTTCCTGCGCGCGGTGAAGATCGCGCCGCTCAGCGAGGGCGCCGCGCAGGCGCTGGCCAACGCCGGCGCCGCCTACGAGAAGGCGCGCCTGCCCGAGCGCGCCGCGGTGACCTACCTCAGCATCAACGACAAGTACCCGCGCTCGCCGCTGGCCGCCAAGAGCGCCTTCATCGCCGCCAAGCTGTACGAGGAGAACGCCTACTTCGACCGCGCCGCCGAGGCCTACGAGGTGGTCGGCAAGGGCGGCGGCGACGGCGACCTGCCGGCCGACGCCACCTTCAACGCCGGCGTGCTGCGCCAGGCCCTCGGCGATCCGGCCAGCGCCATCGCGCTGTACGAGGGCTACTCCAAGCGCTTCAAGGGCCGCAAGGACGCCGACGAGGTCGCCTTCCGCGTCGGCGTCGTCTATGCCGACGGCGGCGACGACGATCGCGCCGCGCGCACCTTCATGGCCTACGCCGCCGGCCACAAGAGCGGCGTCCACGCCATCGAGGCCTACACCCGCGCCGGCCAGGCCGCGCTCAAGGCCGGTGACGACAAGCTGGCGGCCACCGCGGCCGATCGCGCGCTGGATCGCTTCCGCAAGCTGTCGCGCGGCGAGCAGGCCGGCCACGTGACCTGGGCCGCCAAGGCGCGCTTCCTCCAGGGCGAGCTGGTGTTCCGCGAGTTCTCCCGCGCCAAGCTCTCGGTCGATCCCAAGACCCTGCAGAAGAGCCTGGAGAAGAAGGGCGAGCTGCTGGAGAAGACCAAGATCGCCTTCGCCGACGTGGTCTCGTTCGGCGACGCCGACGCCGGCACCGCGGCCCTGCTGCGCGTCGGCGAGGCCTACGAAGGCTTCGCCAACGCCCTGAAGGACACGCCTGCCCCGCCCGAGCTCACGGAAGACCAGCAGCAGGAGTACACCGACGTGCTGCTCGAGTTCGTGACCAAGATCGAGCAGAGCGCCCTCGATGCCTTCCAGGTCGGCTACGCCAAGGCCATCGAGCTCGGCGTGTTCAACCAGAACACCCGCGACCTGTTCCGCGGCCTGACCCGGGTCAACGACCAGACCTACCCGCCCGAGAACGAGAACCGCTCGGCGGCGCGCTCCGGCGGCCGCTTCGCCGGCGCCAGCATGGACGGCCTCATCGAGGAGATCCGTCGTGACGAGTAGGCGCCTGTCACGGCTCGCGCTCATGCTGGTGCTGGGCGCCGGCCTCGGCACCGTGCTGACCGGCTGCCCGGGCAGCGCGGCCAAGAAGAAGGTCGCCATCCGGCGCGCCCTGCCCAAGGTCGAGCGCAGCGCCAAGCGCGCCTTCGATCGCGGCGTGCGCGAGCTGCGCGTGGCGCGCGGCGAGCGCGAGCAGGCGCGCGCCCGCGTGCGCGCCCGCAAGCAGTTCATGGAGGCGGTCGAGATCGACCCCCGCCTGTGGGAGGCCTGGCACGACATCGGCCTCATCGACATCGCCGACGGTGACCTGCCCGGCGCCGCCACCGCGCTGGGCAAGGCCATCGCCATCCAGCCCGCCAGCGTGCCCACCGCGCTCACCCTTGCGGACGTCCTCGCGCGGCTCGGAAGGTATGACGCCGCGCGCGCCGAGCTGGAGCGCGCGCTGGCCGCCATCGAGGCCGCCAGGCCGAAGGCCAAACCCGAAGACGCCGCCGCCGAGGCCGACAAGGACAAGGACGCCGCCCCCGACCCCGACGCCGACCCCGCCGAGGTCGAGAAGGCGCGCAAAGAGGCCGAGGCCGAGGCCGCCCGCGAGGCCGAGCTGCAGAAGCGCGCCGCCGGTGGCTACACCGAGGGCGCCGTCCGCCTGCGCCTGGCCGCCCTGCTGCGCGACCAGGGCAAGTCCGACGCCGCGCTGGCCGAGGTGCGCAAGGTGCTGCGCATGGAGCCCGCCAGCGGCGCCGCCTACGTCGAGCTGGGCCTCATCTACTACAAGTCCGGCAAGCTCGACCTGGCCGCGCTGGTCATGCGCAAGGCCTCGGTGATCGTGCCCAAGGACCCCGTGGTGTGGAACACCCTGGGCCTGGTCGCGCTGGCGCAGGGCAAGGATCAGGAGGCCTTCTCGCACTTCGACGCCGCCGCGGCGCTGGACCCACAGTTCGCGACAGCCCGCTTCAACAAGGGCGCCGTCTACCTCGACGCCGGTGACTACAGCCGCGCCGCCCCCGAGCTGGAGGCCGCGACGGCCGCGGATCCACGCGACGCCTCCATCCTGGTCGCGCTCGGGGTCGCCTACCGAGGAAAAAAGAAGTACGATGAGGCACGCGGTGCGTATGAAAAAGCACTGGAGGTGGACCCCCGGAACGCCGACGCGCTGTGGAACCTGGGCGTGCTGTACATGGACTTCCAGGACTCCCCCGCCAAGGCCCGCGCGCCGCTGGAGCGATTCTTGAAAGTAGCTCCGGGGAACCACCCCAAGCGAGCCGACGCAAAGAGCCGACTCAGCGAGATTGCTCCAGAACCAGCTCCACCTACACCGGGCGCGCCAGCCCCCAAAGCGGGCTCTGGCCCGGGGGTCAAAACCCCCAAGAAGAAGGACAAATAGGACCCGATGAAGAAGCTTCTCGCCACCCTGATCGCCGCCCTCGCCCTGATGATGACCCTGGGTCCGGCCGCAGCGCAGGGGCGCAAGAAGAAGCCCGGGTCGGGCAAGACCAAGGTCGAGAAGACCGACCTCGGCGGTGGCCAGTCGGCCACCAGCGAGACCTCCGAGAATGCCAAGGTGAAGGTCATCGACTTCACCGGGCTGGCGCTGTCCGGGCGTATTCGCACGCCGCAGCTCCTCTACTTCCTGAACCGCATCCGCCAGGAGCTCGAGGCGGTGCAGCTCGAGAAGCGCAGCTTCATGCCCGAGCTGGCTCGTTCGGTCAATGACGATGCGCTGTAGGAGGTGAGCGTGGGTCGAGTCGCAGCACAGCAGCAGTCGTCGGGAGCAGCGCCCAAGGTCCTCCGCATCGCGCAGATCTGGCGCGGCACCATGCTGTCGGAGCGCACCCTGGATCCGCCCGCGCCGGTCACCCTCGACGTCGCTGACCCCAAGGCCACCTTCACCATCCCGGCCGACAGCCAGCTGCCCGAGATGTTCCCCCTGCTGTCGCCGACCTCGCGCGGCTGGGTCCTCACCATCGGCCCCGGCATGGGCGGCAAGCTGGTGCTCGACGGTCGCGAGCGCTCGACCTCGGAGTTCCGCGAGAGCGCGACCATGGACACGCGCTCGGGCGGCTTCAAGGCGACGCCGCTCAACGAAGGCGACTGGGGCATCCTGTCGCTCGACAGCGCCTGCGAGCACGCCTTCTTCTTCCAGTTCGTCGAGCAGAAGCGGCTGCCCCCGCAGCGCGCCGACTTCGACGCCCTGCTCGGCCACTCGATGATCTTCGCCCTGGTGCTGTGCGCCGCCATCCTCATCCTGGGTCGCGTCGGCGACGACGGTGACGACGAGGACGACGACTTCACCAACCAGGACAAGCTGGTCTCGTTCATCGTGAACTTGCCGCCCAAGACCGAGCCGCCCCCGGTGGAGGAGCCCGAGAAGGCGCAGGTCGGCCCCGCCGCCAAGGGCGATCCGCGCACCGACGGCGACCCCAAGAAGGTCCACGTCACCCACGGCGCCGCCGGCAAGGCGGGCGGTCAGGGCGATCTGCGCGGCCCCGAAGGCCAGAAGGTCCCCGACCCCGGCACCAGGGAGGTCTCGGCCGAGGTCCAGCGCGCCGGCTTCGTGAAGGAGTTCAACTCGCCCTCGGTCGGCGTGCGCAAGATCTTCGACAAGACGCTCGACTCCAACATGTTCGCGGCCGCGGGGCGCATGTCGCTGCAGTTCGGCAACGGCGGCGGTGATCGCGGCAGCGGCAAGGGCAAGGGCACCGGCGTCGGCCCCGGTGAGGGCACCGGCACCGACACCAAGTCGGGCGGCTTCGGCCCCGGCGGCGGCGGCAAGTCGATCGGCGACGTCGTCTCCAACGGCGAGATCGACACCGGCGGCGGCCGCGCCGCAAGGGGGATCGCCACCGGCAAGGACGGCGGCAAGGGCCTCAGCGAGCGCCAGGTCACCGCGGGCGGCAAGGCCGACACCTCGGGCGCCGGCTTCCTGTCGCCCGAGCAGATCCAGGCCGCCATCAACAAGCGCCGTGGCGCCTTCCGCGCCTGCTACGACATCGGCCTCAAGCGCTCGCCCAACCTGGGCGGCAAGATCGTCATCTCGTGGCGCATCCAGATGGACGGCCTGGTCAACGGCGGCTCGGTGCGCAAGAAGTCGACCTCGGTCAACAACACCGACGTCGAGGGCTGCTTCGTCAAGGCCGTCAAGGACCTCAAGTTCCCGCAGCCCGACGGCGGCGAGGTCGTCGTCAACTATCCGTTCCTGCTGGTCCCGCCCAACTAGCTTCTCAGGAGGGCACGTATGCGCAAGGTTCTTGGACTCGCCTGGGTACTCCCGCTGCTGGCCGCCGGCTGCAACGAGCCGACCTACACCGACGCCCGCGGCAACGTCGAGGTCTCGCCGCTGGATCAGAACGGCATGCCCACCGGCGTCAGCAAGCCGACCGAAGAGGCGGTGCTGCCGATCTACCAGCTCGACACCGACATGCCCGACGACTTCCGGGTCCGGCGCGAGGCCAACCGCGTCCTGGCCATGATGCGCGCCACCGCGACCGGCACGGTGCCCGAGATGGTGCCCCTGCTGCTGCGCGGCGACTTCGCCATCCAGGTCGACTGGACGCTGAAGAACCTGGAGGACATGCCGGCCACCGCCACCGTGGTCCTCAACGGCTCCAACGAGTTCGTGCGCTACGAGCCGACCATGGTGATGCTGGGCGAGGACGAGGACGCCCCGCCCGCGCTGCTCGGCGGCACCCCGTTCGAGGTCGCCGCCGGCGCCACCGTCAACGGCACCTTCCGCGAGGATCAGCTCGACGAGGCCACCCTCGATCTCGACTACATCCGCCGCACGCCCGATCCGATGCCCGATCCCAACATGCCGGGCATGCAGGTCGCGCCCATCTGCCCGCGCTGTGGCAATCCGTTCCGCGCCATCCTGGAGCGGCCGTCGCCGATGACCGCCGACCAGTTCGTGGCCGGCATGACCCGGGTCTCGATCACGCTGAACGCCAACCGCCACATGGTGCTCGACTTCGTGGTCCGGCTGCGCGAGCGCACCGACAAGGTGGTCGCGGTCGAGTGCTCGACGCAGATCGCGGGCGGCATGGGCAACGCGGTCAACTGCTTCAAGGATCCCGACACCCGCATGGTGCGCATCCCGCTGTTCAACCCCACCCCGATGGTGTTCGGCGCTATGATGGCCGCGGCGATGCCCTAGCAGCGCCTCCCAGGCCCCTGAGAGAATGACCCCACGCGCCGCGCAGGCCTCGATCACCGCCCTCCTCCTCGCCTCGCTCGCCGCCAGCGCCGCTGCCGAGCCCCCCGCCGGTGGCCCCAAGCTGCGCACCTCGCACTTCGCGCGCGGGATCTTCACCGAGGGCCACATTGGCGCCACCGTCTTCCTGGGTGACACTGGCAAGGTCACGCGGCCCGGCCCCGCCTTCGCGCTGCGCCTGGGCTACGACCTGTTCTCGTGGCTGTCGCTGTATGCGCATGCGCAGGGCTCGTTCCACGAGGCCACCCCGCCGCCGCCGCCCGAGAACCAGCACTTCCAGAGCTATGTCACCGGGGCCGGGCTGCGCCTGCAGCTGTCGATCGGGCGCCTGGGGATCTTCGCGCACGGCTCCAGCGGCCTCCTGTTCTTCTCCTCCAACGTGCTCGACCGCACCGGCATCACCACGCCGCAGGTGCGCTCGACCTTCGCCTTCGGCGGCGGGGGCGGGCTCGACTGGCACACCTGGAACCGGCACTACTCGTTCGGGCTGACCGCCGACTACCTGCTCGGCCCCAGCCTGGCCAACACCAGCGCGCTGACCACGACGCTGTATCTGCGCTACGCGCACTAGCCCCCTCGAAGCGCAGCTTCGAGGAGCGCTATTCCGGCTCCGGCTCCGGCTCCGGCTCCGGCTCCGGTTCCGGCTCGGCTCCGGTCCGTCTCCGTGGTTGACCTAACCCATTCACCTCCGTAATCTACCGACCGGCTGAACGGTCACTCATTTTCCACGGAGGCACCACCATGGGTCTGCTCGACGGCAAGGTCGCTCTCATCACCGGCGCAGGCGGCGGCATCGGTCGCTCGCACGCCCTGCTCTTCGCCAAGGAGGGCGCCAAGGTCGTGGTCAACGATCTCGGCGGCGCTCGCGACGGCACCGGCAAGGGCAATACGATGGCCGAGAAGGTCGTCGAGGAGATCAAGGCCGCCGGTGGCCAGGCTGCGCCGAACTATGACGACGTCTCCGAGCGCGCCGGCGCCGACGGCATGGTCAAGACCGCGGTCGACACCTTCGGCAAGCTCGACATCGTGGTCAACAACGCGGGGATCCTGCGCGACAAGACCATGCTGAAGATGGACGACGCCATGTGGGATCTGGTCGTCAAGGTCCACCTGCGCGGCACCTATCTGGTGACCCAGGCCGCTGCCAAGCACATGGCCGAGCGCAACCAGGGCGGTCGCATCATCAACACCTCGTCGGTGTCGGGCCTGATGGGCAACTTCGGCCAGGCCAACTACTCGGCCGCCAAGGCCGGGATCTACGGCTTCACGCGCACCGTCTCGATGGAGCTCGCCAAGTACAAGATCACCTGCAACGCGCTGGCGCCGGTCGCGCTGACCCGCCTGACCGAGGACCTCCCCATGCTGGCGGCGATGCCCAACGCCAAGGAGATCCTGTCGCCCGATCACATCGCGCCCATCGCGCTGTTCCTGGCCTCCGACCTGGCCGCCGACATCAGCGGCGCCATCGTCGGCATCCAGGGCAACCAGGTCTCGGTCTACCGCATGACCCAGACCTCGGGCGTGACCCCGAAGAACGGCAACGACTGGAGCCCGAGCGAGCTCAAGGAGCGCTGGGCCGAAATTTCGAAGTAGTCACCGCGCACGGCGACGCCGAAAAACAGAAACGGGCGCCGATGCGGCGCCCGCTTCATTTTCGGTCCCGTGACCCTGGCGGCTAGAAGCCCAGGTCGATGATGCACACCCCGCGCTGCTCACCCTCTTCAGCTTCTGGCTGGCGGATGGGCTGACGCTCGTCCGGCGGCTGGATCAGCGGGATCTCGATCCCGGGCCGGTATTCGTTCTGGGTCTGCTCCTGCTTGCGGATCTGGTCGATCACCCAGGGGTCGAGCATGGCCTTGTCGAGTCTCGTCATGGCGTCCGTCCCCTCTCTTACGACTTTCTGATGCAGCTTACGAGCCACCATTTACAACCTTGCTGGCAACATCCGATCAGACCGGAATACGCTGGATTGATTCAACCCCTACCCTGTCACCGGATCGCCCACCGGGGCTGGCAACCCTGGCGTGGCTGCCGTGCTTGCGGTCAATTGTCTGGCACTCGCACCAGGGTCGCAAGAAACTCGTCACGGTTACAGCCAGTTGGACCCGCGGAGGCAGCGTAAACTTTGCGTAGCCCGAGTGTGGCGCCGGCGACTCGCCTGGTCACTTCTGAGGACACGAATCCCCGCCCTGGTGACCAGAAATGTCACCCCATGGCCCAGCTTCGTCAGTCCGGGTCGCCGATCTTCCACACACCCTGTTCACGTACGAAATCGACCTGATAGCGATCGCCATAGCGCAGGATGGCGTGGCTCGCGTCGATGCTCTCGATGGGCGCCGCCAGCTGGTCGAGCAGGCGCTCCATCAGGGCCTTGCGCTCGGCGGCGTGCTCGCCCTCGAAGTCGGCCTGCAAGGTTTTCGCGTTCATGTCGCCCAGCCACTTGTCGGGGATGAGCTTGAGCATGACGTCCCAGCGCTTGCGCTGCCAGGCGCGCACGAAGGCGCGCAGGCAGTCGCGCGGGGTGCGCTGGCTGTACAGGTCGGACGGATCGTCGACCAGCCGCCACTGTCCGCTGTGTGCGCTGAGCGCGACGCTCTCGCCCGGCCCCAGCTCGACGCTGGCGCTGAGGTCGAGCTCGGTGGCGGTGCGGCGCAGGCGACGCGCGGTCTCGCGGGCGTCGTCGGGGTTGGCCTGCATCATGCGCACGTAGTCGGCGCGCGCGTGGGTGCGCCGGTAGCCCTCGCTCATGAGATCGTAGGCGCGATCCCAGGCCCCGGCCTCGAGCGCGGCGGCGTAGTCGGTCACCGCCCGGTAGGGCGCCCGCGACGACCCACCACAACCAGCGCCTGCGCTGACGAAGAGGACTGCGAGCAGGACGAGACGGCGCGCGCGCACGCCGAGAGTTTACTCGACTTCACGCGGCGTCACTCGTTCTTGAAGGACCGCCCCACTGCGAGTAGCTTGCACGCGTGTCCGGCTCCCGGCGTCGCAAGTCGCCCCCCAAGCCCATCCACCTGCTGTACGGCATCCTGGCGCTGGCCGCGCTGGGCTGGTTCGCGTTCTATCTGCGCGGCGGCTGTCGCAAGCCCGAGATGGACGCCGGCAGGCGCTTCGAGAAGAGCGGCGAGTGGCAGCAGGCGGTCGAGCGCTACCAGGCGCTGCTGCGCCGCTACCCCAACGACCACGAGGCGGCGGCGCGCATCGCCGACATCCAGTGCCTGCACCTTGGCAACGACGAGCAGTGCCTGGCCTGGACCACGCGACTGCTCGAGATCTACCCCGGCAACCAGCGCCACCAGCGCGCCGCCGGCGCCGGCCTGCTGCTACGCGGGCGCCGCCTGATGAACGAGGGCGATCGCATCGGCGCCGAGACCGCGCTGCTGGGCGCGGCGCGCTACCTGCCCGACAGCTTCGACGTCGCCGATCTGCTGCGCGAGCTGTACCAGGCCACCGGCGACCGCGCCAAGGCCGACGTCTGGCGCGCCAAGGCCGACGCCCTGGCGCCGAAGTAGCCGCGCGACCGCCGCTCGCGCGGCCCGGCGGTCAGGCGGCAGGTAGCAAGCCGGCCGCGCGCTCCTCTTCGACGCGGCGGTTGCGCTCGTCCATGTCGCGGCGGACATGGCGGCAGCCGACGAAGAAGAAGGCCACCCCGGCCAGCGCCGCGATGGTGGGCAGCACGAAGGCGATGCGCGAGCCGGCCGGCGAGGCGTCGGCGGCGGCGCCGATGGCGATCCCCGCGGGGGCGGTGCCGAGCAGGTGGATGACGAAGTTGAACGCGGCCTGCGCGCTGGCCGCCTCCTTGGGATCGACGCAGTCGTCGATCACCGCGCTGATGGGGCCGTTGTACCAGACCATGAAGAAGATGAGCAGGAAGGCCGAGATCAGGAAAGGCAGCTTGTCGTCGAGGTAGACCGTGCCGATGCCGAACGGGGTGCAGATGAGGAAGCCCAGCGCGACCGCGAGCAGGCGCCCGTAGGCGTACTTCTTCTGCAGCTTGTCGGCCAGCATGCCGCCGACCAGGAGGCCGCTGGCGCCCGCGATCAGCGACACGATGCCCAGGGTCAGACCGGTGGACTGCGCGGTGAAGCCCGGCTTGAAGCGCGCCACGAAGGTCTGCACGAAGGTGATGTAGCCGCCGGCCGAGAAGCTGACCAGCACGCCGCCGACCAGCATCCAGCGCAGCGTGCGCAGCGACATCAGGTGGGTCAGCTGGGCCCAGAACAGGTGCGCCTTCTCGCGCAGCGAGGTGCGCCGGGTGTCCTGCACCACGCGGGTCGCGCTGACCGGCATGATCAGCGCCAGCGCCCCCAGCGCCAGGCCGGGCGCGCCCACCACGATGAAGGCCAGGTGGCGCGACAGGCTGGCGCCCATGGCCAGGCCGACGCCGGTGCCCAGGAACATGCCGACGTTGTAGATCCCGATGGTCTGGGCCTTCTTCTCCTCGGGGAAGATCTCGCACAGGATGACGATCGACACCGGGCCGTAGGCGGCCTCGGCCAGCCCCACGAAGCCGCGCAGCGCGGCCAGCATCCAGAAGTCCTTCACCACGGCGCACAAGATGGTCGCGACCGACCAGCTGGCGACGGCGCCGAAGACCAGCCAGCGGCGGTTCCAGCGGTCGGCGAGCCAGCCGAACGGGATGGTGGTGGCGGCGTGCAGCCCGAAGGTGATGGTGGTGAGCAGACCGAACTCGGCGTTGGAGATGCCGAACTCGCTGTGCAGCGCGTCGTACATGCCCGCGATGACGAAGCGGTCCATGTAGTTGACGAAGTTGATCGCCGTCAACAGCAGCAGGATCCAGCGTGCGGTGGAGCGCTTCATCGGAAGCGAGGACTATTGCACAAAGCCCACGGGCACGTCACGCGCGTCACTCGGCGCGCAGCGTGATCTCGTAGGGCGTCTGTGGGCGGCCCGGCTTGGCCTTGGCGGCCAGCTGGGCCACGCGCACGGTGTAGGTGCGTGCGGGATCGATGGTGGCGCGCAGGATGAGGGCGGCGCCGGGCGCGCCGGCGACCTCGGTGACCAGCTTGCGCTTGTCGTCGAGCAGCTGGGCGTTGAGCTGCAGCCCGGCCACGCCGCCGAGCTCGAGGGCGATGGCGCTCGAGGACGCGCCGGCGATGCGGAAGAAGTCGGCGTCGGTCTTGCTGTCGATGCTGGCGCTGACCGGGCTGTCCTCGGCCAGCGGGGTGGCGTGGGCGGCGTCGTCGTTGGGCTCGCGCTCGCGCTTGCCGTCGTCGGTCGAGACTGCCCAGGTCAGGCGGTAGGCGACCTCACCGGTCTTGACCTTGGCGCGCACCGCCAGCAGGAGGTCGTCCTCGACCGGGAAGGCCCAGCTGGTCAGGATCTCGCTGACCTTGGCGCCGCCCTCGTCCAGCGTGCGGGCCGCCTTGCCGCCCTCGCCGAGCAGGGTCAGCGACAGGTCGGCCTTGGCGTCCTCGGGGCCGGGGCCGACCGCGAGCTCGACGCGCGCCAGCTGGCCGGCGGCCACGCGCAGCTTGTAGACGTCGACGTCGCCCGCGGTCAGCATGCCGGCGGCGCGGCCGTCGACATCGGCGGCCGGCACTGCGGCGACGGCGTCGCCCGGCGGCTGTACCAGCGGCAGCGCCGACTCCGGGGTGTCGTTGGGCTCGCGCTCGTCGCCGGGGGCCACGGTGTCGATCTCGACGCGCAGGACGTACTTCTGATCGGGCTCGGCCGAGGTGCTCTTGCCGCTGCCGGCGCTGACCGCGACGAAGGCGTAGGGATCGCCGGGCCGTGGCGCCAGGCCGCGCGCGATGAGCGGCGTGCCGGCGCGCCCGGTGCGCTCCAGCAGGCGCGCCTCGGTGGCGTCGAGCAGCGTCAGCGTGGGCGCCACCCCGGCGGGGGCGTCGACCTCGACGCGCAGCGCGCCGGCGGCCTGCACGGCGTCGAGCGGGATCTTGTAGACATCGACGTCCTTGCGCCAGCCCAGGTAGCCCGACACGGCGTCGCCGGGGGCCAGCGCGGTGGCGAACGCCGGGGCATCGTTGGGCTCGAGCTCGTCACCGGGCACCGGATCGGTGACGCGCAGGCCGACGTGGTAGGTCGCGCCCGCGACGACGCCCGCGTCGGGGGCGCCCTTCTTGCTCTTCTTGAGCGGGACCTGGCGCACCTCGAGCAGGTAGCGTCCCGGCGCCAGCCCGAAGTTGGGCACCGCCTCGCCGTCGCCCGGCTTGGCGTCGTCGACCCTGGCGATCTCGACGTTGCCGGGGCCCAGCAGCGCAAAGCCCAGGTCGACGCCGGGCACCCCGGGCAGCGTCACCGCGACCACGCGGCGCTCGGCGCCGGGGGCGATCTCGAAGGCGTACCAGTCGCTGTCCTTGGGCCCGGCGAAGCTGCCCGCCGCGCCCAGGTCGGCGCCGCTCTGCGGCAGCAGCTGGGCGTGCTCCTTGTCGTCGTTGGGCTCGACCTCGGCGACCTCGGCGCGCGACAGCTTGCGCGGATCGACCAGGATCACCCCGGCCCCGCCGTCGCCGCTGCCGGCACCGGCGCGCCGCTTCTTGCCGCCACAGCCGGCCAGCGCGGCCGCGGCCGTGGCCAGCGCCAGCACGCCCACCGCGACCTGCCCCCGAAGCGCCGCCCGCAGGGCCATGGTCAGGCCTTCTTGCGATCGACGATCGAGGCCAGAAACTCCGCCTCGCAGACCACCGCGCCGTCGACCTTGGCCTCGCCGCGCAGCTTCCAGATGGTGCCGCCCTTGCGCAGCGGCACGCACTCCAGCACCAGCTGATCGCCGGGCGTCACCGGCTTGCGAAACTTCACGTTGTCGATGGCCATGAAGAAGATCACGTGGGTCTCGGCCGAGAACTTCACGATGCGCCCGGCGTACAGCGCGCCGGCCTGGGCCAGCGCCTCCACGATGAGGACGCCCGGCATCACCGGCATGCCGGGGAAGTGGCCGCCGAAGAAGGGCTCGTTGATGGTGACGTTCTTGAGCGCGACGATCTTCTCGTCGTCCACGCTGATGACGCGGTCGACCAGCAGGAACGGGAAGCGGTGCGGCAGCATGTCGCTGATCTGGCGCACGTCCATCACGGGGGCGGGCTTGGCGGTGGCGTCGGAGCTGGCGGCCATCAGGGCACCTTGGGCTTGGGCGTGGTCGAGGGCGCCGAGCCGCTCTTGGGCTTGGCGCCGTTCATGCGCAGGATGACCTCGTCGGTGATCTCGATCCCCGGCGCGGCGTACAGCAGGCTGGACTCGGTCTTCTCGAAGATCATCACATAGCCGTCGCGCACCGCGATCTCGTCGATGATCTTCTTGGCCGCCGCGAAGATGTCCTTGAGCATCTCGACCTCCTTGGTCGAGACCTCGCGCTGCAGCTTGACGTAGACCTCCTGCAGCTCGACATAGCGCTGCATGATCTCCTTCTCCTTGGCCGCGGCGGCGTCGGGCTTGAGGATCGACAGCTGCTTGTCATAGTCGGTCTTCATCTTGCGCAGCTCGTCCTCCTTGCTGCGCAGCTCGGCCTGCTTCTTGTCGAACACCGCCTTCACGCGCGCCTTGGCCGCCACCCCCGCCGCCGTCTTGTCGAGCGCCTTGCGCAGGTCGACGTAGCCAATCTTCTGCGCGAGGGCGGCGCCCTCGAACAGGCCCAGCGCCACCACCACCAGAATCAGCCTTCGCATCTGTTCCGACTCCTAGAAGAAGTTGCCGATCGTGAACTCGAAGACGATCGACTCCTCACCGGGCTGCCGATCGAGGGGGATACCCCACTCGAAGCGTAGCGGACCAATCGGTGAGAACCAGCGAAACCCGAAGCCGGCGCTGTAGCGCAGCGACTCGAAGTCGGGGACGCGGGTGGCGCCCACGCAGGGGTCGGTCTTCTTGTTGCCGGCCGGCGAGCTCTTGGAGCAGTAGCGCTCCTCGGTGTTGAAGGCGTTGCCGGTGTCGAAGAAGACCACGCCCGAGATCCCGACCTTGTCGAAGATGGGGAACTCGATCTCGCTGTTGACCACCAGCTGCAGGTTGCCGCCGATGTTGAAGCCGAACAGGCCGGCGTTGGGATCGGGCGAGGTCAGCGCGTTGATGCGCGGGCCCAGGGTGCGCGGGCGGAAGCCGCGCACGTCGTTGATGCCGCCGACGAAGTAGCGCTCGAAGATGGGCACGCCCGAGGGATCGCGGCTCTGCACGTAGCCGGCCTCGGCGTTGACCTTGAAGATGAAGGGGCCGTAGATGGGCCGGTAGTAGCGCGAGAACGCGCTCCAGCGCGTGAAGACGTTCTCCGACAGCGTCCACGGGTCGGCGATCTCGACCGAGGCGTTGTGGAACATGCCCTTCTTGGGAAACAGGCGGTTGTCACGCGTGTCCCACGACACCGAGCCGCGCAGCGACGAGGTGATGCCGTCGTTGAACAGGTTGGAGATGACCGACGAGTTGATGGGCGACGAGATGGCGCCCGACAGCAGGGTGCCGCGGCCGCGGGTGAAGACGTCGATGGCCTCGAACTTGTACGTCAGGTACAGGCGCACGTCGTCGGTCAGCGGATAGCCGGCCGACAGATCACCGCCCGACGAGTCGCGGTTGAAGGTCTCGAAGTTGCGGGTCTGGTTGAACAGGTTGAAGCTGCCCGACCAGTCGCTGTCGCCGAGGTAGGGCTCGACGAAGCGCAGCGCGAACAGCTGGCGCAGTCCCGACAGCTGGGCCTGCAGGGACAGCGTCTGGCCGCGCCCGAACAGGTTGTTCTGCGAGATCTGCGCCTGCGCGATGAAGTTCTCGACCGAGCTGAAGCCGGCGCCGATCTGGAAGGTGCCGGTGGGGCGCTCCGAGACCTCGATGTTGACCTCGATGTACTCCTCGGTGGAGCCGCGGCGGGTCGACATGTCGACCTTCTCGAACAGGCCGAGCTGCATGACGCGACGGCGCGACTCCTCGAGCAGGCGCTGCGAGTACAGCTCGCCCTCGGAGATCTTGAGCTCGCGGCGCACCACCTTGTCGCGGGTGCGGGTGTTGCCACGCACGTTGATGCGCTCGATGTAGACGCGCTTGCCGCGCTGCACGGTCAGCGCGAGATCGACCAGGCGCTTCTCGAGGTCGATGTTGGTCAGGCGGGTGACGTTGACATAGGCGTAGCCCTTGTCGCGGTAGTCGTCGTGCAGCGCGACGATGTCCTGGCCGATCTTGGACAGGTTGAAGATGTTGCCGGGCTGGACCCGGATGCGCTTGAGGTACTCCTGCTTCGGGAGCAGCAGCTCGCCCGAGATGGACAGCTTGCCCATCTTGAAGATGGGGCCCTCCTCGAGCGGGATGGTGATGTACATGTAGCGCTTGTCGCGCGACAGCGAGACCTCGGGGGTCCCGATCTTCACGTTGATGTAGCCGCGATCGTAGTAGTAGGCCGTGATGAGGGCGATGTCGCGCTCGAAGGCCTCCTCGCGGTAGCTGCCGGCGTCATTCATGAACGAGAAGTAGCTGTCGGGCTGGGTGCCCATGACGCCGCGCAGCTCGTCGGACGGGATGGCGTGGTTGCCGACGAACGACACGCCGCGCACCTTGACCTTGGAGCCCTCGCTGACGATGAAGTAGATGTCGACCTCGTCGGCCGAGTGATCGCGCAGCTCGAAGCGCACGTCGCTGAGGTAGTAGCCCTTGTCGATGTAGAGATCGCGCAGCTTCTCGAGGTTGCGCAGGACCTGGGCGTGGTCGAGGATGCCGGCGATCTTGAGGTCGAGGACCTCGTTGATCTTGTCGATGCCGAGGCCGCGGTTGCCCGCGATGTAGACCTTCCGGATCGAGGGCTTCTCCTGGAGGATGTAGGTCAGCTCGACGGTGCCGGTCGAGGTCAGGACGGCGTCGACCTGGACGTCCTGGAAGAAGCCGGTGCGCCACAGCGCGCGCACGTCCTCGCGCAGCACCGCGGGATCGAGCTGGGCGCCGACCTGCGACACCAGGTTGACCATGATGGCGTCGTCCTCGGTGCGCTTGTTGCCGCGGAACGAGATCTTGTCGATGACCGGCAGCGAGCCCGGGCGATCCAGGATGCCCTGGGCGTCCTCGGACGGGCCGCTGGGGGCGACTGGCTCGGCCGGGCGCGGGCTGCCGTCGGGGCTGCCGCCGGGCGCGGGCTCGGCGGGTGACGGCGCGGGCGCGGCCGAGGGCGACGGGGTCGGGGCCGGCGTCGGCGCCGGGGCCGGGGTCGGCGCCGGCTTGGCCGACGGTGACGGGGCCGGCCGGGCCGAGGGCTTCGGGGACGGCTGGGCCAGGGCGACCCCGCCCGCGGCGCACAGCACGACGAGGCCGAGGCGGCGCTTCACGACGAGACCTGATCGACGGCGGCGACCGGGGTGCCGGCGTCGGCCGGCTCGGGCGCGGGCTCCGCCGCCGAGGTCAGCTCGAGGGGCGACTCCGCGGGTGGGGCCGGTGGCATGGCCGCGGAGTCCTCGATGCGGTGATCGTCGGTCATGCGCAGCCTGCGCGGCATGCGCATCGCCAGCTCCATGTTGTGGGTGACCACCAGCAAGGTGGTGCCGCGCTCGCGGTTCAGCTCGGTGAACAGGGCGTGGATCTCCTCACCGGTGACGGCGTCGAGGTTGCCGGTCGGCTCGTCGGCCAGCAGCAGGCGGGGCTCCAGCACCAGGGCGCGGGCCAGGGCGACGCGCTGCTGCTCGCCGCCCGACAGCTCGCCCGGCTTGTGCGTGATGCGGTGCGACAGGCCGACCCGGTCGAGCACCTTGCGCGCGCGCGTCATGGCGTCGCTGCGCGAGACGCGGTGGATCAGCGCCGGGATCATGACGTTCTCCAGCGCGGTGAACTCGGGCAGCAGATGGTGGAACTGGAACACGAAGCCGATCGACCGGTTGCGGAACTCGGCCAGCTTGGAGGCGCCGAACTTGGTGATGTCGACGCCGTCGAACTCGATGCTGCCCGAGGTCGGCAGATCGAGCGTGCCGAGCACGTGCAGCAGGGTCGACTTGCCGACCCCTGACTTGCCGACCACCGACACCATGTCGCCGGGTGCCAGGTCGAGGTCGACTCCGCGCAAGATCTCGAGGCGATGGCCATGATGCTCGAAGACCTTGCCGAGACCGCGGACGGAGACGCGCGCACCCCCAGCCCGGGCCGGACTATCGCTTTGATCTCGGGAAGTTCGCTCGGGCTCGGACATGGTCGACGAAAGGTGCGCCACCTTACTCGTGGGAGGGGGTGCTGTCAACGAACCCCGGGGGGCGAAGAGGTCCATGGGTTCGCAGGCTTCGACCGTGTCGGCCGCCGTCGGGTTGCCCCCTTGCGGCATCTTTTGTACGGTCCCTGCCATGAAGCGATTCGCGGTGGTGTGGGCGCTCGCCGCGCTGGGTGTGGCGACGGTGACCGGGTGCAAGAAGAAGCACCAGGCTGGCGGCGGGGCGGGCAGCGGTCAGGGGACCGGCGTCGATGCGGCGCCGACGGCGGGGCCCACGGCGGATGCCGCACCGGCGCCCGCGGTCAAGCCGACCGACCTGCCCGAGCTGCCGCCCGTGGCGGCCCTGCCGCCCGCGCCCCTGTTCCTGAACGCGCCCCCCGAGAACCCCGACAATCCCACCACGCCCGAGAAGGTGGCGCTGGGCTACCTGCTGTTCTTCGACAAGCGGCTGGCCGGCGACGGCTCGATGCCGTGCGAGGGCTGCCACCACATCGACAAGGGCTGGTCGTCGGGGGTCGCGCTCGACGCCAAGGTCGGCGGCGCCATGAACAAGCGCAACGCACCCACCGTGCTGAACCTCGGCTACCACACCGCGCTGTACTGGGATGGCCGCAAGCCGACCATCGAGGCCACCGTCGAGGCGGCCTGGCAGGGCCAGCTCGGCGCCAAGGACAAGGAGGCCGAGATCGCCGAGCGCCTGCAGGCGGTGCCGGTGTACCGCGCCCACTTCTGGCGCGCCTTCGCCCAGGATCCCGACAAGGCCACCATCGTCAAGGCGCTGGGGGCGTTCCTGCGCGCGCAGACCGCGGGTGATGCGCCCTGGGACAGGTACGAGAAGGGTGACAAGGCCGCGGTCAGCGCCGACGCCGTCAAGGGCTTCGAGCTCTTCCGCGACGCCGGCTGCGCGGCCTGCCACACCCCGCCGCTGTACTCCGACATGATGTTCCACCAGGTCGGCGTCGGCTGGGAAAAGCCCGAGGCCAAGCGTGATCACGGCCGCAAGGACAAGACCGAGGCCAACCAGGACGACGGCAAGTTCAAGACCCCGCCGCTGCGCAACGTCGCGCTGACCGCGCCGTACTTCCATGACGGCAGCGCGGCCACGCTGGACGCCGCCATCGACGTCATGCTGGCGGGCGGCGCCAACGCCGGCAAGGTCGACAACATGGACGAGAAGATGAAGGAGGTCGTGCTGAAGCCGGAGGAGAAGAAGCAGCTCCGGGCCTTCCTGGAGGCGCTGACCGGGACGCCGGCGTTCGCGACTGCCCCGACGCTGCCGTAGAGGCGGAGCCGGAGCCGGATTCGGAGCCGCAGGCGCCTTCGGCGCTACGGCTCCTCAATCGTTCCTGAGGCCGTCCACCGGGCGCAGCCCGGCGGCGATCCAGGACGGATACAGCGTGGCGATGAAGCTGATCGCCAGCGCAGCGCCCGCCACCGCCAGCACCGCCAGCGGCTCCATCGCGACCGGCAGCTTGTCGATGTAGTAGACCTCGGCGTCGAGCGGCAGCCCGACCTCCTTGAGGTAGACGCAGGCGCCGACCCCGAACGAGACCCCGCCCAGCATCCCGATCAGGCCGATGTACACGCCCTGGTACATGAAGGTGCGCAGCACCGAGCCGTTCGAGGCGCCCATCGACTTCAGGATGGCGATCTCGCGCTGCTTCTCGACCACCACCATGATGAGGTTGGAGATGATCGAGAACGACGCCACCAGGATGATGATGGTGAGCACGATGAACATCGCGATCTTCTCGAGCTTGAGCGCCGAGAACAGGTTGCGGTTCAGCGTCTTCCAGTCCTGCACCTTGTACTCGGGGCCCAGGCGGGCCTCCAGCGCGGCGACCACCGGGCCGGTGCCCTCGATGGAGTTGGCCTTGATCTCGACGCCGGTCACCGCAGGATCGACGCCCTCGGCCTTGAGGCCGAGGAAGGACTGCGCCACCGGCAGCATGACGTAGACGTGCTTGGTGTCGTACTCGTACATGCCGCTGAAGAAGATCCCGGCGATGCGCACCGGGCGCGAGCTCGGCGAGGTGCGATCGATGTTCAGCGACGGTAGCGTCGACACGATGGTCAGCTCGTCGCCGACCTCGACGTTGCCCAGGTTCTTGGCCAGCTCTCGGCCGATGATGACGCCGGGCAGCGTGGCCTCGGCGGGCGACGACAGCGGCGCTGGCTGCTGCAGCGGGCGGCCCAGCGGATCGTCCTTGTAGAGTTCGTCGAGCTCGGCCTCGGTCAGCTCGCCGCCGTCGGGGTCGTCGCCATCGCCAGCCGCGACCGCGTCGGTGCCGGCGCTGGCGCCGTCGGTGTCGGCGTCGGTGTCGGCGTCGGTGCCGGCGCCGTCGGCGGGCTCCAGCAAGGCGTCGCGCTGCTCGCGCGTCAGCACGCGCACCTCGGGCGCCTTGTCGCCCTTGCCTGCGGTGTCCGCCTTGGGCGCCGGGCTGGCGGCCGGCTCGGGCGTCGCCTCGGGCGCGACCTCCTCCTCCTCGGGATCGGGCAGCAGCGGGCCGCCCTCCTCCCAGCCCGGCGGCGGCGACAGCGACTTCAGCACGTCCTCGGAGGTCACGCCCGCGGGCTCGACCAGGTTCTTGGCCAGATCGCTGACCGCGCCCACGGTGCGCGGGTCGATCCCCTTGAGGATGACGCCCTGGTAGTTCGACGGCGACGACACCACGATCTCGGTCGACACGAAGGGCGACGCCGCACGCACCCCGGAGACCTTGCGCGCCTCGGCGACCACGCGCTCGTAGTCGGTGAAGCGGCCATCGACCCGGCTGACCAGCACATGGGCGTTGGAGCCCAGGATCTTCTTGCGCAGGTCGACCGCGAAGCCGTTCATCACCGACAGCACGATGACCAGCGCGCCGGTGCCCAGGAACACGCCGTAGGTCGAGATGGTGGTGAAGATCGAGAAGAACAGCAGCAGCACGCCGAAGAAGCTGACCAGCACGCCGACGACCAGGAAGCCGCCACCGATCAGCATGGTGATGCGCTGCCAGTTGAGCTCGCCGGCCTGGCGCAGGACGCCCGGGGCCAGGTACACGCCGACGCCCGCCGCCACCGTCAGCAGCGCCAGCACCAGCCGCCCCGCGGTGCGCCGGCGCCGCCCCGACAGCCACAGCGCGACCTGCAGCAGCAGCAGCGCCCCCAGGGCGGCCGCCAGCACCCACCACCACTTGTGCAGCCACTGGTAGGGCCCCGCCACCGGCCCGTCGAAGCCGCCCATGAACAGCGGCACCTCGGGCGGCGCAGAGACCCACTCCTTGGCGGCGATGCTGACCACGATCCCGATCAGCGTCAGCGTCAGCCCGACCAGCAGGGTGGCCACGCGGCTGCGCCGGCCACCATCGGTGAGGTAGCGCCAGGCGACGAAGCGTTCGAAGCCTTCGATCACTTCCCCTCGGGGCGCATCAGCGGGAACAGGATGACGTCGCGGATCGACGCCCGATCGCTGAGCAACATGGCCAGGCGATCGATGCCGATGCCCTCCCCCGCCGCCGGCGGCATGCCGAGCTCCAGCGCGCGGCAGTAGTCCTCGTCGTACTCCATGGTCTCCTCGGCCCCGTGCGCCTTGGCGCGCAGCTGCGCCAGGAAGCGCGCGCGCTGATCGTCGGGGTCGTTGAGCTCGCTGAAGGCGTTGGCCATCTCGCGCCCGCCGATGTACAGCTCGAAGCGGTCGCAGAACACCGGATCGTCGTCCTTGCGCCGGGCCAGCGGCGACACCGCCAGCGGGAAGTCGGTCAGGAAGGTCGGCTGCACCAGGTCCTTCTCGGCGGTCTGCTCGAAGATGGCCATGCCGAGGCCGCCGGCGCGCTCGCGGCGCTCGTCCTCGCCCATGAAGCTGGCGATCTTGGTGGCGATCTGCTCGCGCGACTCCGGGCTGGCGACGAAGCGCTCGATCAGCGCCCGCGAGGCCGCGTGCGGGGTCGCGCCCGAGGCGCCGACCTCGGCCGCCGCGCGCATGGTCTCCTGCTCGTCGAGGCCCTCGACCAGCATGCGGCAGGCCTCGTCGGGGCGCACCCCGACGCGCACCGCGGCCAGCGCGGCGGCGACGGGATCCTCGGACACCACGTCGCTCTCGCCGGCGATCTCGGTGACCGCGCGCTTGACCGAGAGCCTGCGCCAGGGCGGGCCGAGGTCGATCTCGGTGCCCTGGTACACGATGCGGGTGCCGCCGCACAGCTCGCGCGCGAGGTGCGCGAACAGCTCCTCGGTCAGGGTCATGAGGTCGCTGAAGGTGGCGTAGGCCTGGTAGAACTCCAGCATGGTGAACTCGGGGTTGTGCGAGCGCGACAGCCCCTCGTTGCGGAAGTTGCGGTTGATCTCGTAGACCCGATCGAAGCCGCCCACGACCAGCCGCTTGAGGTGCAGCTCGGGCGCGATGCGCATGTAGAGATCGAGATCCAGCGCGTTGTGGTGCGTCCTGAACGGGCGCGCGGCGGCGCCGCCCAGGGTCAGGTGCATCATCGGGGTCTCGACCTCGAGGAAGTCGCGGGCGTCGAGGAAGCGCCGGATCATCGAGACCATGCGCGAGCGCAGGCGGAAGGTGCGCGCGCTCTCGGCGTCGACCACCAGGTCGGCGTAGCGCTCGCGGTAGCGGCGCTCGACGTCCTTGATGCCGTGCCACGACGGCGGCAGCGGGCGCACCGCCTTGGTCAGGAACACGATCTCCTCGCTGAGCAGGGTCAGCTCGCCGGTCTTGGTCACGAAGCAGAAGCCGCGCGCGCCCAGGAAGTCGCCCACGTCGGCGCGCTTGAAGGCCTCGAAGGCGGCCTCGGGGACCTTGTCCTTGCGCACGTAGACCTGCAGCTCGCCGGCGCGATCGCGCAGCTTGATGAAGGCGGCCTTGCCGAACGAGCGGTGCGCCACCACGCGCCCCGCGATGGCATAGCGCTCGTCGCCGCGCAGCGGCGCGGGCTCGCGCGGCGGATCGGCGGGCTTGTCCACGCTGTCGTGCAGCGCGATGACATCGGCCGTGGTGTGCGTGGGCGAGAAGCCATTGGCGAACGGGTTGACGCCGAGCTGGCGCAGCTCCTCGAGCTTCTTGCGCCGGTCCGCGATGACCCGGCTCTCGTCCTCGGCCCCCGCTGCCCCATCCACCCCTGCTGCGCTGTCGTCGGTCGCCATGGCTAGTCCTTGTCGTCCTTGTCGGCGTCGTCGCCGCCGTCCTTCACGCTGCCGGTGGCCTCGGCCAGCAGATAGCCGCGGATCAGCCCGTCGATGTCGCCATCCAGCACGGCGTCGACGTTCGAGAGCTTGGTCCCGGTGCGATGGTCGTTGACCAGCCGGTAAGGCGCCAGCACATACGACCGGATCTGGCTGCCGAAGGAGATCGCCTTCTTGGTCGCCAGCATGCCCTTGATCTTCTCCTCCTGCTCCTTGCGGGCGCGCTCGTACAGGCGCGACTTCAGCACCTTCATCGCGAACGACTTGTTCTTGTGCTGCGAGCGCTCGTTCTGGCACGCCACCACGATCCCGGTCGGCAGGTGGGTCAGGCGCACCGCGCTGTCGGTCTTGTTGACGTGCTGTCCACCCGCGCCCGACGACCGGTAGACGTCGACGCGCAGATCCTCGGGCCGGATCTCGATCTCGATCTCCTGCTCGATGTCGGGGGTCACGAAGACCGAGGCGAACGAGGTGTGGCGCCGGGCGTTGGAGTCGAACGGGGAGATGCGCACCAGCCGGTGCACGCCGCCCTCGGCGCGCAGGTGGCCGAAGGTGTGATCGCCGCTGACGATGAAGGTCGTCGACTTGATGCCGGCCTCTTCACCGAACTGCTCGTCGACCAGCTCGACCTTCCAGCCCTGGCGTTCGCAGTAGCGCAGCAGCATGCGCAGGACCATCTGGGCCCAGTCCTGCGACTCGGTGCCGCCGGCGCCGGCGTTGACCTCGACGATGGCGTCGGCGGCGTCGTTGGGCCCCGACATCATGCGCCGGAACTCCATCTCGGCCAGCGCGCGCTCGGTGCGCTCGGCGTCGGCGCTGGCCTCGCGCAGGGCGCCCTCGTCGGCGGCCTCGGCGGCCAGATCGACCATCACCGCGGCGTCATCGAGGCGCCGCTTCTCGGCCTTCCAGCCGTCGACGACCTTCGACAGCGACGCCTTCTCGCGCGACAGCTTCTGCGCGCGCTCCTGGTTCGACCAGAACTCGGGCGCGGTGGCGAGCGCCTCGAGCTTGTCTACCTCTTGCTGTTTGCCGTCGATGTCAAAGATGCCTCCCGAGCTCGCCCAGCTTGTCGGCGAGCCCGCGAATGCGGTTTCTGGTCGTCTTCACGGCAGCTTCGAACTCGGCGTCCATGCGCGAGGTTCTAGCACAAAGCGACCCATGATAACGTTGGCACATGAAGACGACCAAGGCTGCGAAGGTGCTGGGTGGGATGCTGCTCGGGGTCGCCGTGCTGGCCATGTCGGGCTGTGGTGGCGACGACGACGCGGTCACCGTGGACGCCGGCCCGGCCGACGCCAGCACCGCCATCCCCGACGGCGGCCCCATGCTGGATGGCCCCATCAGCTGCAACATCTCGGGCAATTACACGCTGGAGACCATCTCCTGCGCCGGCACCGACATCACGGCCGCCTTCAAGGCGCGCATCCCGACCACCGCCATCGTCATCACCGCGTCGGCCCAGGGCGGCTGCCGCGTGCAGCTGACCTATAGCTCGGGCGCCTGCCAGGAGGTCGAGCGCTTCACCGTCATCGGCCTGGGCAGCAACGTCACCGCGACCTACCAGGGCATCACCTCGTGCATGCCCGACATGTGCACCTTCGGCTCCGGCGACGCCCCCTGCATGGTCGGCGATCGCGCCGGCGCCCACACCGGCGTGGGCATCGCCTTCGAGGGCGCCAAGCTGCGCATCACCGAGCCGAACTCGGGCCTGTGCCAGGGCCAGACCGCCTCGGTCCTGCTCAACCGCTGAGGTTGGCGTCCCCGGCGGCGTCGGTCGCGGGGGCGACGTCGACGTCGGGCCGATCCAGCCCCTGATCGCCGTGGGCGCGCGGGTCCTCGAGCGGCTCGAGGTGCGTGAACACGGTGGTGCGCGGGTGGGTGGCGCGCATCTCGGCCTCCAGGCGCTCGCACAGGTCGTGACCACGCTCGATGGTCCAGGCGCCGGGCACCAGGACGTGCACCGTGATGAAGCGGCGCATGCCGGCCTGGCGCGTCTTGAGCGCGTGCCAGTTGGCGCCGTCGTGACGATAGCGGTTCAGGATCTCCTCCAGCGCGGCGCGATCCTTGGCCGAGACCGCGACGTCGAGCAGCCCGTTGCCAGAGCGGTACAGCAGCACGACGCCGACGCGCACGATGTTGGCCGCCACCGCCAGCGCCACCACCGGATCCAGCCAGCGCCAGCCGGTCACCCACACCAGCCCGAGGCCGACCACGACCCCGGCCGAGGTCCACACGTCGGTCAGCAGGTGGTGCCCGTCGGCCTCCAGCACGATCGAGCCGTGGCGCTTGCCCCCGCGCAGCATGACCAGCGCCACCGCCAGGTTGATCAGCGACGCCAGCACCGAGATGGCCAGGCCCAGGCCGACCGACTCGACCGGCGCCGGGGTGATGAGGCGGCGCACCGCGGTGTAGCCGATGGCCAGCGCGGCGACCAGGATCAGCGCGCCCTCGACGCCGCTGGAGACGTACTCCGCCTTGCCATGGCCGAACTCGTGATCCTCGTCGGCGGGGCGCGCCGCGATGGTCAGCGCCCACAGCGCGACCAGGGCCGCGACCAGGTTGACCATCGACTCCATGGCGTCCGACAGCAGGCCGACCGAGCCGGTCAGCAGCCAGGCCCCGGCCTTGAGCCCCATCGTGGTCAGCGCAGCCGCGATCGACAGCCAGGCGTAGCGCTGCAGGCGCGCTGGCTCCATGGCGGGCTCTAGTTGGGCGCTTTGGGCGTGGTCGCGGGCGCCGGCTCGCCACCGGTGGGCTGGCCCTGGGTGGGCGCGTGCTCGCCCGAGACCCGACCGGCGCGACGCAGCCGATCGGTGGGCACGCCGTCCTGCGCGAAGCCGACGGCATAGTTGCCGGTGAAGCAGGCGTCGCAGAAGCCGCGACCGCCAGGGGCGCCGACCGCGCGCATCAGCCCCTCGGGCGACAGGTAGGCCAGGCTGTCGGCGGTGATGTAGCGCGCGATCTCGTCGACGCTGTGCGACGCCGCGATGAGCTCGGAGCGCGTCGGGGTGTCGATGCCGTAGTAGCAGGGGTGCGTGGTCGGCGGCGACGAGATGCGCACGTGGACCTCGCGCGCCCCGGCGGAGCGGATCATCTTGACGATCTTGCGCGAGGTGGTGCCGCGCACGATGGAGTCGTCGACCACGATGACGCGCTTGCCCTCGAGCACCTCGCGCACGGCGTTGAGCTTGAGCTTGACGCCGAAGTGGCGGATCGACTGCTGCGGCTCGATGAAGGTGCGCCCGACGTAGTGCGAGCGGATGAGGCCCATGTCGTAGGGGATGCCGCTCTCGCGGGCGTAGCCGATCGACGCCGCCACGCCGGAGTCGGGCACCGGGATGACGATGTCGGCGGCGACCGCGTGCTCGCGGGCCAGCTCGCGCCCCATCTGCTCGCGCGAGCGGTACACGCTGCGGCCGTTGACCACCGAGTCGGGGCGCGCGAAGTAGACGTGCTCGAACACGCACGACTTGGGCTGCGCGGGCTGGAACGGCTTCATCGAGCGCATGCCGGCCTGGTCGACCACGACGATCTCGCCGGGCTCGAGCTCGCGGATGTACTCGGCCTCGATGAGGTCGAAGGCGCAGGTCTCGGACGCGAACACGAAGGCGTCCTTGAGGCGGCCCATGACCAGGGGGCGGAAGCCGTGCGGATCGCGCACCGCGATGAGCTTGCTCTCGGTCAGGAACAGCGCCGAGTAGGCGCCCTCGACCTGGGCCAGCGCGCGCGTCAGCCGCTCCGGCGAGTCGCCGCCGGTCTCGCGCGCCAGCAGGTGCACGATGACCTCGGTGTCCGACGAGGTCACGAAGATGGAGCCCTGGCGCTCCAGGCTGCGGCGCACCTCCAGGGCGTTGACCAGGTTGCCGTTGTGGGCGACCGCGATCGAGCCGTGCTGGTACTCGACCGAGAACGGCTGGGCGTTGCGCAGCTCCGAGCTGCCCGCGGTGGAGTAGCGCACGTGCCCGATGGCGTTCGAGCCCGGGACCCGGGCCAGGGTCTTCTGGTCGAAGGCCTCGCCGACCCGGCCCATGTGGCGGGTCGCATACATCTTGCCGCCGTGCGTCGAGACGATCCCGGCGGACTCCTGGCCCCGGTGCTGCAGCGCATGGAGTCCCAGATAAGCGAGGTTGGAGGCCTCACTGT
Organism: Polyangia bacterium; assembly: GCA_044229835.1. Taxonomy (GTDB): domain Bacteria; phylum Myxococcota_A; class Polyangia; order Haliangiales; family JADYYK01; genus JADYYK01. The sequence goes on from JBGASF010000017.1 coordinate 73,609, forward strand.
GGCCATAGACGCCGAAGATTCCGCACATCTGGGTCCTCTTCTAGCACGTTTCGGGTCACCAGCGGGCTTCGTCCGCGGTGTGACCACGGTCATGCGGGCCCCGGTGAATGCTGCTATGATTGCGGGGCTGTTCATGAGGTCAACATCGATGCGGAGCAGACGCTGGTGGGGCATCGGGGCCGCCCTGGCCGTGTGTGTCGGCGCGGGGTCCGCCGCGGCACAGTTCATCCCCAATCCGGGGGCGCCGGGCGATCCCTATGGTGCGCCCGCACCCGCTGGCGCGCCGGGTGCGCCGGTCGCGCCGGTGACGCCGTTCTCGCAGGCGCCGGTGGGCCCGGGCTTCGCCACCCCGCCGCCGCCCCCGGTCGAGGCGCCGGCGGCGCCCGCCCGCCCGCAGCGCAAGGGCTTCACCGCCGGGGTCGGGGTCGGGGTCACCGCGCTGAGCGGGGAGCAGGACGGCATCGACCTCGAGGCCGGCACCGCGATGACGCTGTCGGGGCAGCTCGGCATGTACGCCTTCCCGCGCCTGGCGCTGCTGGCGACCGCCGACCTGATCCGCTTCGGCAAGAGTGACGGCTCGGGCGACGACAGCGCGCAGCAGGTCGTGATCGGGCTGGCCGCGCAGCTGCACTTCGGGCAGCGCTCGTGGCTGCGCGCGGGGATCGGTGGCGCCAGCTGTGACGGCTGCGCGAATGCCGACGGTGGCGCGTTCTCGCTGGCGGTCGGCGTCGATGTCCAGGCGCTGCGCCGCTCGGCCATCACCATGGCGCTGCAGTATCAGAGCGCGAAGTATGACAACGAAGGCGACGACCTGAGGCTCGACAGCCTCGGCATCAGCATCGGCCTGCAGGGCTTCTAGGACCCAAGGAGAGGGAAGCGACCATGAAGACACGGCACATCGTCCTCACCAGCCTCGGCGTCCTGACCCTGCTCGGCGGAGCGGCCAGCGCGCAGTACGCCAGCCCCTACGGCCAGAGCGGCTACAACCAGCCCAACCCGCCGCCGCCCAACTACCAGGTGCAGCAGCCGCCGCCCTACTACGCGCCGCCGCCGCCGCAGCCCCATGCTTGTACGTTTGTTCCTCCCTGGCCACCCTGACCGAGTGCTCCATCAGTAGCGCCTCGAGTCAGCAAGCCTGCCTGGCCACCCATAAGCTGGGTACCGCCGCCGCCACCTATGCC
>JBGASF010000180.1:0-14916 GCA_044229835.1 Polyangia bacterium
CCGCCCCCACCAGCAGCCCCAGCACCATCCCGACCACGACCCCGCGCTGCACCCTCATCCGGCTTGCCCCCGTGTCTTCCAGTACGTCCTCAGGCCGTCCCGCTCACCCGCGAACAGGAAGCCGACACCCTCGAAGATGCGCACCGAGGCCAGGTTCTCCGGCCGCACCTCGGCATAGATCCGCCCCAGCCCCATGCCGCCCAGCCCGTGTGCGCAGGCCGCCTCCAGCGCCTGCTTGCCCAGCCCCTGGCCGCGCAGCGCGGGGTCCAGGTTGATGTTGATCTCGGCCTCGCCCGGCCCCAGCGCGTCGAAGCGCACCACGCCCACGGTGTCCGCCCCGCGCATCACCATCAGGAGGGTGCGGCGCGGATCGACCACCGCCGCGGCGAACCAGCGCACATGGTCGGGCCACGGCACCTCGGCGGTGTTGCGCGACATCGCGCGCGTCACCGGGTCGTTGCGCCACTGCCAGATGGCACGGCTGTCGGCGCCCTCGGGGTCGCCCGCGACCGTCCTCAGCGCCAGCGCCAAGCGCTACTCGCAGGGGCCGCGGTGCGTGAACGGCGCCGGCGGGCACGAGCCCGAGCCCTGGATGGTCTTGCCGTCACAGCCGCAGTACTCGACCAGATCCTTGGTGCAGGCGCGATCCGGCGTGCAGCGTCGCGCCGCCGGGCCGCAGCCCTCGAACGCGCCGCAGACCTCGCCGGCGCCGCAGTCGGCGTTGCTGCTGCACACCACCGGGTCGGCCGGATCGGGCAGCGGGGACTCCGAAGGCGACGGCTCGGGCGACGCCACCGGGGACTCCGACGGCGACGGCGTCGGCGTCGGGCTGACCGCCCCGGTGCCCGAGCCCGCGGGCTGCTTGCCACAGGGCCCGCAGCCCACCAGCAAAAACCCCAGGACCAGCGACGACAGCATCACGAGCTTGCGCATGCGCGCACGCTACTACAGCACGCCGGTGTCCACCAGCAGCCGACGCACGGCGCGGAAGCCGGCGCCGCGCCCGACCTGGGCCAGGTGGCCGCCCGGGAACCAGTGGATGGCGCAGCCGTCCCAGTGCACGCGCAGCCGTTCAGCGTGGTCGGGCGGACAGATCCGGTCGCCCTCGCCGGCCACGATCAGCCGGCGCGCCGCCGGCACCTTGGCCGGGCGCGCCAGCGGCGAGTGCACGCGGAACAGCGCCTCCAGGTGGTGCTTGTGCACCCCGGCCTCCTCGGCGCGCTTGCGCGCGGGCGACGACTCGCCGTGGCGCCACAGCAGATCGGCGAAGTCGACCGCGGGGATCATGGGCACCGCGAAGGCCAGCCGGTCGTCCAGGGTCGACACCAGCGCCGTGGTGTAGCCGCCCAGCGACATGCCGGCGACCCCGACCGCGGGCGCGCCGCGCGACAGCAGCCAGCCGGTCAGCGCTCGCACGTCGCTGACCGCCTGTGCGAAGGCCTCGTTGGTGCGGATGACGTGGGGGCTGGGGAAGGCGCCCGCAGGCATCCCGGGCGGCACGCGCCGGCCGTGAAACGGCAGCTGCAGCAGCACCACGTCGAGGCCGATCCGGGTCAGCCATCGCACCGCGAAGGCGCGCTCCTCGATCCAGTAGCTGCCGCCGCCCCAGCCGTGCAGCAGGATCGCGGTCGGGCGCGGCGTGCGCGCACGCCACAGGCGGCCGTGCACGGTGTGGGCCTCGCGCTGGGCCAGGTACTCGTCACGATAGGGCGCGTGGTACGGCACGAAGGCCGAGCGGAACGCCAGGTCCACCACCTCGGTGCCGGCGCCGGCGTCGCGCGACTCCACGCGCTGGTCGACCGCGGGCGCGCCCGGCGGCACGAAGTAGCGCTCCGGCTCGCTGAGCAGGCGGGGGTCGCCATACACCGCGATCAGGGCGTCGACCTGGGCGCGGCGATCCTCGGGCCCGCGCCGCGGCTTGCCGCGCGAGAAGGCCCGCGTCATGGCCTGCATGGCGACCGAGTCGACCACCCCGGCCAGGCGCCCCATGGCGCGCCGCGCGGCCGCGCCGACGCCGGTCTGGGCCGGTCCCGGACGCTTCATTTCGGCCCGCCTCCCGAGCCGCCGACTTCCGCCAGCGCCAGCGTCAGCGCCTGGCTGACCTCGCGGATGCGCGCCTCGTCGGTCAACCGCCCGCCGGTGACGCGATCACGCACATAGAACACGTCGGCCACGCGGTCGGCCTCGGTGGCGACCTTGGACAGCGCGATGTCGAGGTTCTGCTGGAACAGCGTGCGCGTGATGGCATACAGCACGCCGAGGCGATCGTGGGTGTACACGTCGATGACCGAGTACTCGCGCGAGACCTCGTTGTCGACCTCGATCTCGGTGGCCACGCGCGGGGTCACGCGCGGGCGCAGCCCGGTGGCCTCGCGCCTGGCGGCCGCCGCGACCAGCTCCTCGACGTCGCTGTCGCCGGCGAGCACCGCCGCCAGATCGGCCTCGACCTTGGCCCAGCGCGCGGCGTCGGTGATGGCGCGGCCATAGCGATCGCGCACGCCGAAGACGTCGATGGCCTCGGGATCCTCGCCGGGCGAAAGCGGCGCGCGCGAGCTGACCTGCGCGCCCACGATGTCGACCCGCGCCGCCAGCAGCACGCCGGTCACCTTGGCCAGGAGGCCCGGCACGTCGGCCGCGGTCACCGACAGCTCGGAGTAGCCGCGCCGGGCGCGATGCTTGACCTCGAGCAGCACCGGCACCCCGCGCTCGCGCCGCCGCCGCGCCAGCCGGATGTGGCGCGCGATGCTGCGCGGCGAGTTGGCCGTGAAGTAGCGATCGGTCAGCCCGGTGAGCTCGGGCGAGGTCGCCAGGGCCGGCTCGTCGAGCAGCTCGGCCACGCGCTGCCGGCGCGCCGCCACCAGCGGCCCGCGGCCCTCGCCGAGCAGGTCGGGCCCGCGGCGCAGGAAGGCCAGCGTCTTGGTGTACAGCTCGCGCAGCAGGCGGTCCTTCCACTCCGACAGGTTGCCCGGGGCCACCATCGACATGTCGGCCAGCGTCAGCAGGTACAGCTGGCGCAGGGTCTCCTCGTCGCCCATCTCGGCGGCGAAGTTCGCGATCATGGCGACGTCGTGCATGTCGCGCCGCTGCGACAGGTGGGCCATCACCAGGTGCTGGCGGACCAGGAACTCGGTCTGCGCCAGCTCGCGCTCGCCCATGCCCAGGCGGGTGCCGATGGTGTGCGCCAGCTGGGCGCCCTTCTCGGAGTGGCCCTTGCCCAGCGGCTTGCCGACGTCGTGCAGCAGCGTGCCCAGGTACAGCGGCAGCGGATGCTCGATGCTGGCGATGGCGGCGGTGGCCTGGGGCTGGTCCTTGGCGAGCTCGCCGCGCGCCAGCTCCTTGAGGCGCGCCACCGCGTACAGCTGGTGCTGGTCGACGGTGAAGACATGGTAGAGGTCGTGCTGCACGCGCCCGGTGCACGGCGAGAACTCCGGCATCACCAGGTTGAGCAGGCCGAGCTCGTGGATCTCCTCCAGCACGCTGGGCTGCTTGGGGTCGCGCTTGACCTCGGGATCGGTCAGCAGCGCCAGGAAGTGGCGCGCCGCCTCGGGGTCACCGGTCAGGCCGGCGCCGCCGCGCGCCGCCAGCTCGGCGGCGACCTCGGCGATGACCTCCTTGGTGTGGCCATAGATGGGCAGCTTCTCGGCCAGCGCGACGCGGAACAGGCGCAGCATCTCGCTGGGGCGGTCGCGGAACAGCTGCGGGTCGGCCACCGACAGCTGGCCGTTCCACAGCGTGAAGGTGGCGTCGATGCGGCGGATCGACGGCTTGCGCTGGCGCGACACCAGGGCGCGATCGAGCAGCCGCTCGGTCTCGTGCACGACGGCGCGGGCGTGCAGGTAGTAGGCGCGCATCAGCGCCTCGACCTCGCGCGCCACCGCGGGGCGCACATCCATGTGCAGCTCGGGCGCGGTCGGGCGCGCCTCGGGATCGGGGTAGAAGCTGGGCGCCAGGTGCTCCTGCAGCTCGAACAGCAGCTGATCCTGGCGCCGCTTGACCGCCAGGTGCAGCGCCGCGCGTACCCCGAGCATGAAGTCGCGCGCCTCGCACAGGGCGTTGACCTGGCGGGCCGTGGCGGTGCCGATGGCGAGCAGATCGGGGAAGTCGCGCACCCGCCAGCGCGCCCGCGCCGCCCACAGCCCGGTGGCCAGATCGCGCAGGCCGCCGCGGCCGTGCTTCAGGTTGGGCTCGAGCAGGAACAGGGCGTCGCCGAACTTGGCGTGGCGATCCGACAGCTCGGTGCGCAGCCGGGCCACGAACTCGTTGGCGTCGTGGGGCGCGATCGAGCGCAGGATCTCGTGCTCCAGGGTGCCCACCAGCCCGCGGTCGCCGGCCAGCCAGCGCACGTCGAGCAGCGCGGTCGCGGTGGCCAGGTCGGTCTTGGCCAGCGCCACGGCGTCGGACACCGCGCGCACCGCGTGGCCGCACTCCAGCTTGAGGTCCCACAGCGGGTACAGCAGCGCCTCGCTGAGCTTCTTGACCTCGGGATCGCCGGGCCGGTCGGTGACCACCAGGAGGTCGAGGTCCGACGACGGCGACAGCTCGCGCCGGCCATAGCCGCCGGTGACCGCGATGCCGACCTTGGCCTTGCGCGGGGCGTGCTGCGCCAGCGTGCGCTCCAGCAGCGGCGCCAGGGTGGCGTCCATGGTGTCCGACCAGGCGCGGGCCAGCGCGAAGCCGCGCGGGGGGCCCTTGCTGGCCTCGAGATCGCTGGCGAGCTGCCGGCGCGCCGCGGTCAGCGCCTCGAAGACCGCGCTGGTGGGTGGGGCGCCAGGGACCGGGGCTGCCATGCCCAATCAAGGTAGGGTGAGCCGCGCGCGTTGACAACCCTTGCGCCAAGATTCTAGTTTCGTCGGGTCCCCTCGGAGGACACACGCAATGGCCAGCATCGAGATCGCACCGCTATCGGATCGACTGACTGACGAAGAGATCGACGAGCTGGGTGGGGCCCTGGCCGCCGCGTCGGCGCCCAAGCTGCCCAAGGGAGATGACGGGGTCAAGAAGGTGCTCAGCGCGGGGCTCGACGAGGACACCCTGACCGAGTTCATGGATCGGCTGGAGGCGCACGAGATCGCCTGCGACATCTACCTGCCCATCGAGTTCGAGGGCCGCGTCGAGGTCGGCGATCTGCGCGCCGGCAGCGTGGTCACCCTGATGGAGACGCTGGCCGAGCTCAAGGACGACTTCAACCTCGAGAGCGATGACGACGAGGACGAGGACGAAGACGAGGACGGCGACGACGAGGATGAAGACGAGGACGAGGACGAAGAGGAGGACGACGATGACGATGACGACGACTCCGTCGCCGCCCTCATCGAGCGTCGCCTGCAGGCGCTGTGGAAGGTCTTCTCGGCGGGTGCCAAGCGGGCCCTGGAGCGCAAGATCCCCCTGCACGTCCGGATGTGATCGGAGTCGACAACGGACACCGACACGGGTCCGCCAGCCGAGCTGGCGGGACCGTGGCAAACGTCACTGAATGCACCGCTTTAGCCCCTCGTCCTGCTAGCATCTCGTGATGCTCTCGGGCCGAGCCGCAGCGCTGCTCGCCGCGCTGATCGCCGCGGCGCTGGCGGGCTGCGTGCAGCAGCCCACGCTGCGCCTGGCCACCGCCGGGTCGGAGCGCCCGCGCCCGCTGTGGGAGCTGCACTTCGAGGGCAACACCCGCTTCTCCGACGCCACCCTGCGCAGCAAGCTGGCCTCCGAGGTCAGCGATTACCGCACCATCCGCTACTTCGACCCCGACACCCTGGCCGACGACCAGCGCCGCATCGTCGCGCTGTACCGGGCCCACGGCTACTATGGGGCCCGCGTCACCGACGTGCGCTACTTCGAGTGGCAGGGCGGCCAGCTGGTGGTCGTGCTGCAGATCGACGAGGGCCCGGTGACCCGGGTGCGCAGCGTCGAGGTCACCGGCATGCCCCCGGGGCTGACGGCGCGACTGCCGCTCGGCAAGGGCGACGCCATGGAGCACCAGCGCTACCTCGACGGCAAGGACCGCCTGGGGCGCCGGCTGCGCCTGTCGGGCTACGCCCACGCCGAGGTCAGCGGCGAGGTGCTGGTCGATCCCGGCACCCTGAGCGCTGACATCAAGGTCACCGTCAAGCCGGGCGCGCTGTCGGAGTTCGGGCCCATCGCGGTCGGCGCGCCCAAGGACGAGAAGCCGCTGGCCGGCGACGACGCCGCGGTGGTGCGCAACCTGCTCACCTTCAAGAAGGGGCGCCGTTACAGCGAGGACGAGCTGGAGGAGACCAAGAACCGCCTCTACGAGACCGGCGCCTTCGAGCAGGTCGAGGTCGACCCCGATCTGTCGGGCGGCGGGCGCGTGGTCCCGGTCGACGTCAAGGTCACGCTGGGGCGGCCGCGCCAGCTGCGCTTCGGCGTCGGCGTCGGCTCCGACCGCAACCAGCAGGAGACCCGCGGCTCGGTCAGCTGGCTGAACCGCAACTTCCACGGCGGGCTGCGCTCGCTGGAGCTGACCGGGCGGCTGGCCTACGCCTGGCTGCCCACGGTGGTGGCGCCCGACGTGCACGGCGTGGTCGCCAGCGCGGGGGCGCGCGCCATCGAGCCGGCGCGCACGCGCGCGCTGCTCGACTTCAGCCAGGGGCTCAGCGCCGACACCCAGCTGGTCGACGAGTACCGCTCGTTCGGGGCCAAGCCCGACCTCGGGGTGGCGCGGCGCTGGGTGCGCTTCCGGCGCAAGGTCACGGTCGGGCTGTCCTACAGCGCCGAGGTGCGCGGCTTCGACTTCTTCAAGGCGGTGCCGGCGCAGCTGGCGCTCGAGGTCGGGGTCGAGGATCGCTTCCTGCTGTCGTACTTCGAGCCCTCGCTGGTGCTGGATACCCGCAATGATCCGCTGGATCCGACGCGCGGCGTGTACCTGGCGCTGACCACCGACCACTCGGTCAGCGGCAGCTACCGCTTCGACCGCTTCGTGCCCGAGCTGCGCACCTACCTGCCGGTGCTGGGCGCGGGTGGGCGCTGGCTGACGGTGGCCGGACGGGCCCGCGTCGGCCTGATCCGGCCGCGCTACACCGGCGAGACCGTGCACGTGTCGCAGCGCTTCTTCGCCGGCGGCGCCTCGAGCCATCGCGGCTTCGGCTTTCGCCACATGTCGCCGCGCTGCTACATCCCCGACAACGACTCGTCGCAGTGCACCGACACGCCGATCGGGCCGTCGGAGACCTTCCTGATCGGCGGCCAGACCCTGCTGGAGTCGTCGTTCGAGCTGCGCACCACGCCGTGGCGCTTCCTGCTCGGGGGCACCCCGGCGGGCTTCGGCGGCGTGGTCTTCCTGGACGCCGGGCGGGTCGGCGCGCCCGATGACACCGCCAGCGACTTCACCTTGCAGAAGCTGGAGCTGGCGCTTGGCTGGGGGCTGCGCTTCGACACCATCGCCGGGCCGCTCAGGCTGGATGTCGGCTATCGCGTCGGCGACAAGAACAAGAATGGCCTCGGCACCGAGCCGCCGGTCGCGGTGCACCTCAGCTTCGGGCAGGCGTTTTGATGGCGGACGGCATGGACAAGCCGCCGGCCTCGCCGCCCGCGCCTGGACCCCCGGCCCAGGCGACGCCGAAGCCGAGGCGCCGCCGGCTGCGCAAGATCGCGCTGTGGACGCTGGGCTCGCTGGCCGTCCTGCTGCTGTCCGCGCGCGTGCTGGCGTGCACTGCCGTCGGGCGCGACCTGGCGCGCAAGCAGATCGTCAAGCAGCTCGGCAAGATGATGAACGGCGAGGTCACGCTGGCGCGCATCGACGGTGACCTGCTCGGTACCATGCACCTGCGCGGCTTCAGCGTGCGCGGCGCCGCCGGCGACATCATCACGGTCGACGACCTCGAGGTCAGCTGGGGCACCCTGGCGGCGGTCAAGGCCGCCTTCGGCACCGTGCGCTTCCGCGCCGTGACCATCCGGGGCGCGCGCGTGGTGCTGCGCCAGGACGCCGCCGGGCAGCTCGAGCTGGCGACCCTGATGAAGCCGCGCCCGCCCGCCAAGGGCACCACGGTGATCGACCGCCTGCAGGTCGTCGGGGCCGAGCTGCGCCTGGAGCGCGCCGGCCAGCCCCCGGTCACCGTGCGCGGCATCGACCTCGGCGCCAGCCTGAAGAGCACACCGACGGCGCTCGACGCCCGCGATCTCGCGCTCGGACTGGCCAGCGGCCACTCGCGCCTGGGGCTGACCGGCGAGGTGCACAGCAAGCCGGGCCGCCTGCGCGGGCGCGCCGCGCTGGCGGTCGACCTGCGCGCCGCCGACCTGGCCGCGCTGTGGCCGGCGTCGCCCATCCGGCGTGATCTGACCGCGCGCGCCGAGCTGGGCGGCCCCGGGGTGCGCCCGGGCACGGTGACCCTCGAGGTCGTGGTCGGCCAGGGCGGCGGCGGGGTGCGGGTGCAGAGCCGGCTGCCCGGGCGGCTGCGCTCGAACATGCCGCTGGGGGCCGACATCAGCATCGTCGGGCTCGATCTCGGCGGCCTGCTGGGGCAGCCCGCGCTGTCCGAGCTGGGGCGCCTGTCGGGTGAGATCAGCGCGCACGGGCGCGGCCCCGAGCCCGGCGCGCCCTTGACCGCGGCCACCGGGCGGGTCACCGCGACGCTGCGTGGCCTGGGCTTCCAGGCCATCAAGGTCGGGCGCATCGGCCTCGACGCCGAGCTGCGCGGCGGCCGCGTGCTGCTGCACGAGCTGGCGGTGCTGGCGCGCGGCGCGGCGCTGCGCCTGTCGGGCGAGGTCGACCCGCTGAGCCGCGATCACCGGCTGCGCCTGCTGGCCTCGGTCGACGATCTCGCGCTGGTGGTGCCGGCCTCGGTCGGGCTGTCGGGCCCCGCCGAGGTCGACGCCGTGCTCGACGGCCGCGGCCTCGACCCCGCCACCCGCGCCGTGGTGCGCGCCGCCGGTATCGCCATGCAGGACAAGGGGCTGGCCGCGCGCCGCCTGGAGGCCGACGCGCGCCTGCGCGGGGTCATCGAGGATCCGCTTCTCGATGCGCTGGTTCATCTTGACGACGTGACAACACCGGTGCGCCCGGTGGAGACCCAGGACGTGCGCCTGAGGTCGTGGTTCGCGCGCCCGCACGCGTGGTGGAGCTTCGATCGCATCGTGACCCGGTCGGGCGGCCGCGTCGCGGTGCGCCAGCGCGGCGAGGGCAGCTTCTCGGTCGGCCCCGGCCTGCGCGCCGACAGCCTCAGCCTCGACGTGCTGTCGGGCCGGGTCAGCGTCAGCGCCGGCCTGGACTGGTTCATGCGCGGCACCGCGCGCGTCAGCGCCGCGCTCGACCTCGGCGAGGTCATCGCCTTCCTGCCCGGCGGCATGACCCGCGGCATCCCGCTGCGCGCCGGCCGCGTCACCGTGACCGATCTCGCGGTGTCATCGCTGCTGCCCTCGGGCGGCCATCCCCTGCCCGGCCTGCGCGTCACCGGCAAGCTCGGCCTCGTCGACGGCCGCCTGCGCGGCCTTCAGCCGACCCTGGGCGGCAGCGTCACCCTGGAGCACCCGGGCCGCCGCAAGGTCGGCGCCGAGCTGACCCTGGACGGGCGGCGCTGGATCACGGTGCGCGACCTGACCGCGCCCGACCGCCTGCTGCTGGGCGATCTGCGCGTGCTGCAGCGCCGCCTGCTGCCGGCCGAACTGGGCGGCAGCATCAGCATCGAGCGCGGCCCGCTGGGCGCCCTGGCCGCGCTGCTGCCGGCGCTGCGCCACCGCCGCCTGGTGGCCACCGAGGTCGAGGGCCACATCGACCTGGCGGCCACCGCGGGCGCGCCCGAGCTGCGCCTCAGCCTCGACGCCCACGGCCTGAGCAGCCCGAACCGGCCCGCCTTCGACGCCGGCGTGCGCCTGCGCGTGCCCGACTATGACCGCGCGCCCGGCGCCCCCGAGCCCACCGAGGTGGTGCGGCGCATGGCCTTCAGCGCCTGGGTGGGGCGTGGCGATCGCCGCCTCGGCCTCGATCTCAGTGCCCGCGTCGCGGTCGCCGACGTGCTGGCCTACGTGCTCAAGCCGCGCGCGGATCGGCTGGAGCGCCTGCTCACCGCCGAGCTGGCCGGCGCGCTGCGCATCGACACCGTGAACGTGGTGCGCCTGCTGCGCTCGTTCGGGGCCCAGCCCCCGAGCTGGGCCAGCGCCACCGCGACCGGCAAGCTCGAGCTGTCGGGCTCGGCGCGGCTGCCCATCGCCAAGGGGCGGCTATCGATCGGCCGCCTGTTCCCCGGGCTGCTGGGCCGCCTGTACATCCCCATCGACATCGACCTGACGCCGCGCCAGCTGGCGGTGACCAGCGACGCCGCGGGCCTGCTGGGCTGGCCCTTCCTGGGCGCCTATGCCCGGCGCGACGGCGGCACCCTGGTGGGCGCCCTGCTGGAGCGCAGCGGCCCGCCGGTCGAGCTGTCGCTGCGTCTGGAGCAGACCCGGCGCGGCTACCTGGTGGGCGCCATCAAGGTCGACCCGGCGCGCCTGGGCGGCGGGCGCTCGCCGCTGGCGGCCCTGGTCTTCCCGGGCACCTTCAAGGCCAGCGACTTCGACGTCGAGGCGGTGCGCGGCTTCGTGCCCTCGCTGCGCGAGCTGCGCGGCACCGTCAACGGCAGCCTCTTCGTCAACGCGCTGCTGCCGCTGCCGGCGCTGACCGGGCGGCTGGCGGTGACCGACGGCGCCTTCGCGCTGCGCGGCTATCCGCGGCGCTATGACCGCATCAAGGTCACCCTCGATCTGGCCGGCCAGGACGTCGTCATCAAGGAGGCCTCGCTGTACGCCGGCGACGGCAAGCTCGGGCTGACCGGGCGGGTCACCGGCATGCGCCAGGTCACCGGCACGCTGCTGCTCTCGGAGTTCCCGCTGCTGGGCCCGGCCGGTCCCAGCGCCTGGATCAACGGCCAGCTCGATCTCAGCGGCAAGTACCAGGATGGCGCGCTGCGCGGCAACGCCCGCTTCGTCGACGCCCAGCTGCGCATCCCGCCCGAGAGCACGCGCGACGTGCAGTCGCTCGATCCGCTCGACGACGTCACCGTGGTCGGCGAGCCCAAGCGCGCCGCGGGCCTCCTGGAGTCGCTGGTCGCCGAGCTCACGCTGGCCACCGATCGGCTGTGGATCGTGCGCGGGCAAGACACCCGCCTGGCCATCATGGCCGACCTCAAGGCGACCACGCGGCCGGGCCGCCCGCCGCAGCTGGCGGGCCAGATCCGCGCCCTGGCCGGCGACGTCGAGCTGCTCGGCAAGTCCTTCCGCGTCGAGCGCGGCGTCATCAGCCTGGACGCCAACCAGAAGGTCATCGATCCCGAGCTGGATCTGCGCTTCGCCCACAGCGACGTCGAGTCCGACACCATCGTGTACATCGACGTCTCGGGCCGGCTGTCGGCGCCGCGCATCCGCTTCCGCGCCGATCCGCCGCTGACCGAGGCCCAGGTCCTGGGCCTCCTCCTGCACGGCGACCCCGGCTGGGAGACCAACGAGGCCCAGGGCGCCGCGCGCCGCCGCGCCGAGCGCACCGTGGCCACCCTGGCCCAGGCCTTCCTGCGCGACCGCGTCCCGGGCGCGCGCGCCATCAAGTTCGTGCCCGTGATCGAGCCCGAGGAGGAGCGCCAGTCGGGCAGCACCGGCGGCCGCTACGGCGTGCGCATCCCCATCACCGACACCTTCGTGTTCGAGACCACGGTGCGCACCGGGACCATCGAGGACGAGAACACCTATGAAGGGCGCCTGCAGCTGCGCCTGCGCCGACGCCTGAATGTGCAGGTTTCTGCCGGCGATGCGGCCAAGGGCGGCGTGGATCTGGTGTGGACCTTCCGGTATTGATAGGCTGTCCACCATGAGCCACCGGGAAACCGTCGATGACTACATCCGGCGCTTCGGCGAGCGGGTAGGCGTCACGTTCGACCCGCTCAACGAGCAGGGCTACTGCGAGATCACCCGCGGCAGCGCGCGCGTGCGCGTCAACGTGCTCGAGGAGCACGGGGTCCTCTTGTTCCTGGCCCCGCTCATGAAGGTACCCGAGCGCAACCGGCTGGAGTTCTACCGCAAGCTGCTCGAGCTGTCGTTCCTGGCCACCTCCGACGCCGCCTTCGCCATCGACAAGAAGACCGAGGTCGCGTACCTGCGCATCTTCCGGCGCCTCGAGGGCATCGACTTCGACGAGTTCGAGGATCTGCTGCACACCATCGCGCTGGTGGCGGACGAGTGGGACGACAAGCTGCGCGATCAGTTCGGGGCCTGATGGCGCCACCCGACGGGGCTGCGCTCGACACCCACGCCATCCTGGATCGCGTGCCGGCGGCGATCTATCGCCTGTCGCCCGACGCCATGGTGGTCTACATCAACAAGAGCGGCGCCACCATCGCCGGCTACAGCCAGGAGGAGATCGTCGGCGGCGCCTTCCTGACCCACGTCGCCGATGCCGGTGACTCGCCCAGCATGCGCGCCATCCAGGCCGCGCTGGCCGCCGGCGAGGGCGTCGACTGGACCGAGGTCAAGCTGCGCCACCGCGATGGCCGCATCATCACGGTGCGCACCACCTTCGCGCCGCTGCTCGGCCCCCAGGGCGAGCTCATCGGCTATGACGGCATCTCGGTCGACGTCACCGCCGAGGCCGAGTCCAAGAGCCGCCTGGTGGCGATGGACAGCCTGATGACGCTGGGGCTGTTCGCGGCGGGCCTGGGCCACGAGGTCGCCACCCCGGCGGCCTCGGTCAACCTGGCGCTGGAGCAGGTGCGCCGCCACCTCGAGGATCTGGCCTCGGGCCGGCGCAACTCGCAGGAGGTCCTGGCCGAGGCCGAGCCCACGCTGGACGACGCGCTGCGCTCGATCCGCGACATCGCCAACATCGTGGAGCACCTCAGGGTGCTGGCCCGCGGCGCCTCCTCCAGGGCCAGAACACCAGTGGCCCTTGCGGACCTGGTCGCGGCCGCGACGTCGCTGGCCGGCCCGCAGCTGCGCCGGCGCGCCACCCTGGAGGTGCAGCTAGGCGCGCACCCGCTGCTGGCCACCGAGTGTGCGCCGCTGACGCTGGTGCTGCTGAACCTCTTGGCCAACGCGCAGCAGGCGCTGGCCGAGAGCCCGGGCGCGCGCCACCACGTCAAGGTCACCAGCGCGCACGGCGAGGCCGACGGCGTCGTCATCACCGTCAGCGACGACGGCCCCGGCATCCCCGAGGAGGTGCGCGCGCACATCTTCGACCCCTTCTTCACCACCAAGCGCGACGGCACCGGGATCGGCCTCGCGGTCTCGGGCGAGCTGGTGCGCAAGATGGGCGGACGCATCGAGGTCGAGTCCGAGGTCGGCAAGGGCGCCACCTTCCGGGTGCACATCCCCAAGGAGCGCGTGCTGGCGCGCGAGTGGCGCTCGCACGGCGGCTGACCGTGGAGCGTGTGCTGGCAGACGCCGCCGCCACCGGGCGGGCCGGCGAGGCGCTGGGCCAGGTCGCGGCGCCGGGCGACGTCATCGCCCTGGTCGGTGACCTCGGCGCCGGCAAGACCACGCTGGTGCAGGGGCTGGCGCGCGGCCTGGGCGTGACGTCGGCCTGGGTCTCGAGCCCCACCTTCACCATCATCAATGAGCACCCCGGGCGCCTGGCCCTGGTGCACGTCGATCTGTACCGGCTGGAGTCCGCGCGCGAGCTGGGCGAGATAGGCATCGGCGAGGTGCTGGGCCGCGACGACGCCGTGGTCGCGGTGGAGTGGTGGACCCGCCTCGCCGAGTGCGCGGTGCGCGCGCCCGACCACCTGGAGGTCGTCCTGGAGGAGCTGGCCGAGGGCGGGCGCAAGCTGACCCTGCGCCCGGTCGGGGTGCGCCCGGCGGCACTGGCAGCCGCCTGGCTGGCCATGATATGAAGCCGCCCATGGCTGAGACACCCACCGACGTCGTCGCGCGCCTCCTCAATCAGGTCGGCCTGGCCAACGTGGCCGAGAAGGTCGGCGATGGCATGTACAAGATCAAGTGGGGCTCGGCCACGCTGATCACCGGCGCCGCGGGCAACGGGATCGTGGCCATCGCGCCGATGTTCTCGCAGCCGCCGCCGGCGCGCCGCGAGGAGTTCTACCGCGCGCTGCTCGAGATCAACGCCGCCATCGGCGGCACCGCGGCCTTCGCGGTGCACAAGGACGGCACCGTGGCGCTGCAGCTCGGCCGCGGCGTCGAGGGCCTCGACGCCAACGAGTTCGCCCTCATGCTGGGCGCGGTCGGCAAGTTCGCCGACCAGTACGACGACATCCTCAAGGCCGAGTACTACAAATAGCCTCCTCGAACCTTCGGTTCGAGGAAGCTATCTGCTCCGTTCCGTTCCGGTCCGCTCCGGCTCACGTCCGCATCATCGGCTCGCGCACGATGAACGGCGAGCGCAGCGTCAGCTGGGTCTGCTTGTCCTTGCCGTCGATGCGCAGCGTCACCACCAGCCGGAAGCTCATGCCCTGGGTGTTCCAGCGGCTGCCCCCACCGATGGCGTCCCAGTCGGGCGCCGACAGGTCAAAGCTGGTCTGCAGCTGCTGGGACGGCGCGATGGTGCTGTCCCAGGGCTGGTAGGTCGACGTCGCGGCGGCCCACTGCTGCGGGTTGCGCGCGACCAGCTCGGCCAGCTCGCGGCCGTCCTTGTCGTCGAGCAGCTTGACCGAGGCGATCTCGATGCGCGCCGGCTGGCTGCCCGCGGCGCTGCGCAGGAGCAGCTGCACCCGGGCCTGCTCGCAGGCGCGCTTGGCGAGGGCAGCCGAGCGCGCCCGGTCGGCGCGCGCCGGATCAGCCGGGTCGTCGGCGGAAGGCTCCTGGCTGCGATGCGCCCTGGCCCCGCCCGCGGCCGCGCTGGCGTCGGCCTGCTTGCAGTCCTCCTCGATGACCGCCGACATGATCGCCGAGATCAGCACCGGGCTCTTCTGCAGCCGGATACGGCCCTCGAGCATCATCTCTTCGAGCTGGCGCACCGAGCCTGGCATCCACAGGCCCTGCGGCTCGCGGTCGGCG
>JBGASF010000181.1:0-14685 GCA_044229835.1 Polyangia bacterium
CGGGTGGGCGTGACATCCCGGGCACCAGCAGCTTCGCCGACTTCTGGTCGTTCGAGGGCTCGCGCCCGGTGGTGGTGGACGGGGTCGCCTATGCCGGCATGCCCGACCGTGTCGAGGCGCGCGAGGCGGCCAGCGGCAAGCTGCTGTGGGTGCGCCGCCATCCTGGCGGGGTGTCGGGGCGCGCGGTCGGCTCGGTGGTGGTGGTCGACACCCAGGTCATCTTCGTGACCCGCAAGGGCGAGCTGTACGGGCTGGATCGCGGCACCGGGGTGCAGCGCTGGGGCTTCGATTTCGGCCAGCGCGTGACCGCGCAGCCGGTGGTGGCCAAGGGCTGGATCTACATCGCGGGGCAGCGCGGCAAGGTCATCGGCTTCGAGCTGGGTGACGACCAGACCATGGACGGCTGGCACATGTGGGGTGGCAGCGCCGGGCACAACGGCGCAGCGCTGTAGTCATGATAGAGATGGAGGGGTGAGCACCGTCTACACCCTCCCTGATGGACGCGCCGTGCTGCCGGTGCGCGCGCTGGCGGTCGAGGTCATCGCCGGACCCGACGCCGGCCGCGGGGTGGTGGCCAGCAGCGAGACCTTGACCATCGGCACCGCGCAGGGCAACGACCTCGTGCTGAGCGACCCGCGGGTGTCGCGCTTTCACGCCGAGCTGGCGCCGGCGTCGGCGGGCCTCAGCGTGGTCGATCACGACTCGACCAACGGCACCTTCGCCAACGGGGTGCGCATCGAGCGCGCGGTGGTGCCCGCGGGCACCGTGCTGATGCTGGGCAGCACGCAGCTGCGCGTGGGTGACGGGCGGCCCATCGATCTCGAGCTGGCGGACGGCGCGCCGGCCTTTTCCGGCCAGGCCACGGCCTCCGGGACGCTCGGCGGCGCGCCCGCGCGCGGTGTCGGGCGCGCGGGCATACTCGTCGGCCAGCGCGGTCAGCACGGTGCGAAACGCCGGTCGCCCCGGCTGCGCGGTGCCCGGGAAGTAGGTCCCGGCGTGAAACGGCCGCCGGTCCGGCGTCAGCCACACCGTCATCGGCCAGCCGCCGCTGCCGTGCAGCATGCTGACGACGTTCATGTACACGGCGTCGAGATCGGGGCGCACCTCGCGGTCGACCTTGATGGCGATGTAGCGCTGGTTGAGCTCGCGCGCGGTGGCCTCGTCGTCGAACGACTCCTCCTCCATGACGTGACACCAGTGACAGGTGGAGTAGCCCACGCTGAGCAGCACCGGGCGGTTCAGCCGGCGCGCCTCGGCGAAGGCGGCCTCGCCCCACGGCCACCAGCTGACCGGGTTGTGCGCGTGCTGCAGCAGATACGGGCTGGTCTCCAGGGCGAGCCGGTTGACATACAGCGGCGCGCCGCTGGCATCGACATGACGGGTGCGCGGCGGCGTGCCCGCGGCCCGGCGCGCCGCGGCGACCTCGTGCAGCTGGACCCGCAGCGCCTCGGGCAGCGCCGGCGCCCCCGGCAGCGGCCGCTCGGGCACCCGCGCCCCGGCGTCTTCACAGCGACAGCGCACATCACCGAGCGCCAGCACAGCCAGCACGACGCAAGCGACAGGATCCCATCGCCTGTTGCCTGTTGCCTGTTTCCTGTCCCCTGTCACCTGTTTGTCCGGATCCGTCGCGCCAAAGTACGACGGGGGATGCACACCGGCAACCGGGCGTGTAAGCTCGCGGCCCATGGAGCTCGCATTCAGCCCCGAAGAGCTGGCGTTTCGCGACCAGGTGCGCGAGTTCGTGCGCACCGACATGCCGCCCGCCATCAAGGCCAAGGCCGCGGTCGACGGCAACTTCGACATGCACGAGATCATGGAGTGGCACAAGGTCCTGTACCGCAAGGGCTGGGTCGCGCCGCACTGGCCCAAGGAGCTCGGCGGGCCCGGCCTCGACACCGCGCGCCGCTTCATCCTGGTCGAGGAGCTCGAGCTGGCCGGGGCGCCGCACCTGTCGCCGTTCGGCCTCTCGATGGTCGGCCCGCTCATCATCCAGTTCGGCACCGACGCGCAGAAGCAGCGCTATCTGCCCAAGATCCTCGCCGGCGAGGAGGTCTGGTGCCAGGGCTACTCGGAGCCCAACTCGGGCAGCGACCTGGCCTCGCTGCGCTGTCGCGCCGAGGACGACGGCAAGGGCCACTTCGTGGTCAACGGCCAGAAGACCTGGACCACCTATGCGCAGTACGCCGACTGGATCTTCTGCCTGGTGCGCACCGACGCCAACGCCAAGAAGCAGGCCGGCATCAGCTTCCTGCTCATCGATCTCGAGACGCCCGGCGTCACCGTGAAACCGTTCCTGACCACCGGCGGCACCCCGGCCTTCTGCGAGACCTTCTTCGACAACGTGGTGGTCCCGCGCGAGAACCTGGTCGGCCCGCTCAACGGCGGCTGGACCCTGGCCAAGGCGCTGCTCGGCCACGAGCGCACCATGATCGCCGCGGTCGGCCAGTCGGCGCGCGCCATCCGCCGCGTCAAGCGCATCGCCAGCGAGACCCGCCTGGGCGCCGGCACGGTGCTCGACGACCCCGGGTTCCGCGCCAAGATCGCGCGCCTCGAGATCAAGCTGCGCTCGCTGCAGATGGCCAACTACCGCGCCATCGCGGGCGCCCAGCTGGGCAAGGCGCCCGGCCCCGAGTCGTCGATCTTGAAGCTGCGCGGGTCGGAGATCCTGCAGCAGGCCTTCGAGCTGGCGATGGAGGTCATGGGCGAGAACTCGCTGACCTGGTTCAACGAACCCGGCGTGGTGCCCCCGTTCGAACAGTGGGTGCCGTCGGCGTTCAACTACCTGCGGGCCACGACGATCTACGGTGGCTCCAACGAGATCCAGAAGAACATCATCGCCAAGATGATCCTGGGGCTGGGCTGACCATGAACTTCGATCTGTCGGATGACCAGAGGATGCTCGTCGAGACCGTGGCCAGCTTCGTCAAGAAGCAGTCCCCGGTGACCCGCCTGCGCGGCCTGCGCGAGGACGCCGTGGGCTGGCAGCCCGCGGTGTGGCAGCAGCTCGGCGAGCTCGGCCTGCTCGGGGTCATGTTCCCCGAGTCGGTGGGCGGCATGGGCGGCAGCTTCGTGGACGCCGCGCTGATCATCGAGCAGCTCGGCACCACGCTGGTGCCCGAGCCGGTGATCCCCGCGCTGGTGGCGGGCAGCGCCATCATGGCCGCCGGCGACGCCGAGCAGCAGCGCCGCTGGGTGGCGCCGATGGTCGAGGGCAAGACGGTGCTGACGCTGGCGCACAGCGAGGCCGCGACGCGCTTCACGGCCGACGGTGTGGCCACGCGCGCGGTCAAGGCCGGCGCAGGCTGGCGCCTGGATGGCGACAAGCGCTGGGTGCTGGCCGGCCACGCCGCCGACGCCCTGGTGGTGTCGGCCATGACCGACGCCGGCCTGGCGCTGTTCGTGGTGCCGCGCGACGCCAAGGGTATCGAGCTCCAGGTCGTCAAGACCATGGACGGCGCGCACGCCGCCATGGTCGGGCTGCGCGGGGTCGAGGTCGGGGCCGACGCGCTGCTGGGCGCGCCGGGCGCCGCCGCCCTGGCCGCGCTGGAGCAGGCGCTCGACGTGGGCGCCGCCGCGACCTGCGCCGAGGGCTACGGCATCATGCGCACCGCGCTGTGGATGACGGTCGAGTACCTGCGCACGCGCGAGCAGTTCGGCGTCAAGATCGGGACCTTCCAGGCGCTGCAGCACCGCGCCGTCGACATGTTCGTCGAGTGCGAGCTGGGCAAGTCGATGATGCTGCTGGCGGCGCTGACGGTCAGCGAGGGCGCCGCGGCGCCGGCACGGCAGAGCGCGGTCAGCGCGGCCAAGGTGCAGCTGGCGCAGAGCGGCCGCTATGTCACCCAGCAGGCCATCCAGCTGCACGGCGGCATCGGCGTCACCGACGAGCACGACATCGGCCTGTACTTCAAGCGCATGCACGTGCTGGCCACGCTGTTCGGCGACGAGGAGTTCCACCTCGGGCGCTTCGCGCGGCTGCCCAGCTTCACCGAGGGTGTGTCGGCGTCGTGACCCTGGAGTTCGCTGGCGTCGCCGCGCTGCTGGCGGTGCTGCCCGCGGGCTGTGCACGCGAGGGCAAGACCGTCGCCGGGGCCACCACGCCCGAGGCGCTGGCCGAGGCCTTCGTGCGCGCCGCCGACAGCGGCGACGCCGAGGCGCTGGGACGGCTGTTTCCGCCGGTGACCCTGGTGCAGCGCAGCCTGGAGTGCGCCGGCGACGAGGCCGCCAGCGAGCTGGGTGACGAGCGCGTGAAGGTGTCGGCGTCGGTGCAGCGCGGACGCGCGGCCGGGGCGCGCCTGGCCTGGCGCGGCGCCGAGGATGTCGGCTCGACGCGCATGGAGGCCGGCGAGCAGCGCATGGGCTGCACCGCGCGCGTGCCGGTCGAGGTCCACAAGCTGCGCGTGCACTTCCAGGTCACCATGGCCGGTCAGGCGCGCGACGAGAAGCAGGAGCTGCGTGTGGTGCGCTTCGGCACCAGCGCCTGGTTCCTGCAGGGGATGTGATGGCGTCGCCCTTCGAGTTCTTCGCGACCTGCGCCAAGGGCACCGAGGGGGCGCTGCGCCGCGAGCTGGTGGCGCTGCGCGTGACCCGCGTGCGCGGCGACCGCGGCGGGGTGTGGTTCGCGGGCGACCTCGAGGCCGGCATGAAGGTGTGCCTGCACTCGCGCACCGCGGTGCGCGTGCTGCTGCAGCTGGGCTCGTTCGAGGCCGCCGGGTCCGACGCGCTGTACGAGGCCGCGCGCAAGATCGACTGGGCCGAGTGGGTCACGCCGAAGACGACCATCGCGGTCGAGGCCAGCGTGCGCGACTCCGAGGTCACGCACTCGCACTATGCCGCGCTGAAGGTGAAGGACGCCGTGGTCGACGCGCTGCGCGAGGCGACCGGGAATCGCCCCGACGTCGACCCGCACGCGCCCGACGTGCCCATCGTGCTGCACCTGGCCGGTGATCGCGCCACCCTGGCGCTGGATCTGGCCGGCGAGCCGCTGCACCGGCGCGGCTACCGCGTCGGCATGAGCGAGGCGCCGCTGAAGGAGAACCTGGCCGCGGCGGTGCTGGCGCTGGGCGGCGTGCTGCCCGAGGCGCCCTTCATCGATCCCATGTGTGGCTCGGGCACGCTGGCCATCGAGCAGGCGCTGGCGGCGCGCCGGGTGCCGGCGGGCCACCGGCGCGCGTTCGCGTTCCAGCACTGGCCGCGCTACCGCGGCGCGCTGCAGGGCAGCTGGGACCGCCTGCTGGAGGCGGCGCGCGCGGCGGTGCTGCCGGCGGCGCAGGCGCCCATCCTGGCCCGTGACCGCTCGCCCGAGGCGGTCGAGCTGACGCGGCGCAACGCCACCGCGGCCGGGGTCGGGGCGGACATCCGGGTCGAGCTGGGCGACGTGCGCGACCTGCGTGTCGAGGGCGCGGCGGGGGCGATCTGCTGCAACCCGCCCTATGGCGAGCGGCTGTCGGCGCCACCGCGGGCTGCGGCGCGCACGGGCGAGCGCCCGGGCGGGCGCGGCGGGCCCCCGGGGCGGGGCGGGCGCGATGACCGTGGCGGACGCGGCGGCCGGGACGGCCGTGACGCCGGGCGCGGCGGCGACGACGATCCCGCGCTGCGCGGCCTGTACGAGGACATGGCGGCCGCGTTCCGGGGCGCCGCCGGCTGGGACGTCGTGGTGCTGTCGGGCCATACCCTGTTCGAGCACGTGATGCGGCTCAAACCCAAGATCTCGCACCGCCTGTTCAATGGCGCGCTCGAGGTCCGGCTGCTCAAGTACCACATCCGCTAGAGCACCAGCCGGTCACATCGCGCGCCGTCACGGGAACCTGGTTGCGAGACCGGGTGTCTCAGGCTCGGTTTCGCAGCGCGCCCCGTGGGGGGCGGGCCACACGTGGCCGTGCGTGGGCCGTACGTGGCCGTACCTGATCTGGGCGTGGATCTTCCACGCGCGTGCGGCGTTCAAGCGTTCCAGGTCCGAGGATCGAGCTCGAGGAGGCGAAGATGTCGTCGTCACGGACGGTCGCGAGCGCACGCTCGCCGGGCCGCGCTGGCTGGCTGTGCGCGGGCGCGCTGGCGGCCTGGGCGCAGGTCGCAGCAGGCGCACCAGCCACGGCCACCAAGGCCCCGGGCGTGAAGCCGCCCAGCGCCCCCGCCACCGGCGCCGCCGCCGGGCAGCCCACCGAGGGCACCCTGGCGACCCGCGAGGGCAAGCGCATCATCGAGGTCCCGCTGGCGCACACCGAGGTCACCATCCGTGCCCGCGGCCACCTGGCCGACGTCGAGGTGGTGCAGACCTTCCAGAACCCCTTCCCGCGCAAGATCGAAGCCGTCTACATGTTCCCGCTGCCGACCGGCGCCGCCGTCAACGCGATGCGCATCAAGACCGGCACGCAGAGCATCGAGGGCCAGATCCAGCCCCGCGCCGAGGCGACCCGGATCTACCGCGCCGCGCGCGCCCGTGGCCAGGTCGCCGCCCTGCTGACCCAGGAGCGCCCCAACCTGTTCACCCAGGCGGTGGCCAACCTGGAGCCGGGCGCCCAGATCGACGTCACCCTGCGCTACGTGCAGGCGCTCGACTATGACGACGGCGGCTACGAGATCGTGTTCCCGATGGTGGCCGGTCCGCGCTATGTGCCGGCGCGCCAGCCCGTGGTGCCCGGCAAGGGCGCCGCCCCCGCGGTGACGCCCGCCGCGGCCGGCAAGGGCGCCGCCCCCGCGGGGACGCCCGGCGCGACCGACGCCGACGCCGACGCCGACGCCGACCGCGACCCGGTGGTGACCGCCCCGGTGACGCTGCCCCCGGGCGCGCGCTCGGGCCATGACATCGGCCTCACCGTCGACCTCGACGCCGGCGTGCCCATCGCCAATGTCCGCTCGCCGTCCCACCTGCTGGTGCCGACCCGCGCGCCCACCGGCCCGTCGCAGGTCGCGCTGCGGCTGGCCCCGGGTGACAGCGTGCCCAACAAGGACTTCGTGCTGCGCTACGAGGTCGCCGGCGCGCGCCCCGCCTTCGCGCTGCTGGCCCACCGTGACCCCGCCATCTCGAACGCCCCGGCGGCAGATCCCGATGGCGCCTTCTTCCTGATGGCGCAGCCGCCCGCGGCCGCCGCCGGCGCCGCGGTGACTCCGCGCGAGGTCATCTTCGTGCTCGATACCTCGTCGTCGATGGCGGGCGCGCCGCTGGCCAAGGCGCGCCAGCTGATCCGGCGCACGCTCGCGGGGCTGGGCGCCGAGGACACCTTCCAGATCGTGCGCTTCGACGACGCCGCCAGCGCGCTCGGTCCGCGCCCGCTGGCCAGCCGCGCACGCAACGTGACCCTGGCCACCGAATGGCTGGACGCCCTGGTCGCGGGTGGCGGCACCGAGGTCGTGCGCGGCATCGACGCCGCGCTGGCGCAGCCGCACGATCCGGCGCGCCTGCGCGTGGTGGTCTTCCTGACCGACGGCTTCGTGGGCAACGAGGACGAGATCCTGGCCTCGGTGGCCAGCCACATGGGCGAGGCGCGCCTGTTCTGCTTCGGCGTCGGCTCCGCGGTGAATCGCTACCTGCTGGAGGAGCTGGCGCGCATCGGGCGCGGCACCACCCAGGTGGTGCGCGCCGACGAGGACGAGGCCGCCGCGGTGGAGCGCTTCCACGCCCGCCTGGCCAGGCCGCTGTTGACCGACGTGCGCATCGACTGGAAGGGGCTGGCGGTGCGCGATCTCAGCCCGGCCCAGGTGCCCGACCTGTTCGCTGGTCAGCCCATCATCCTGAGCGGCCGCTACACCAGCGCCGGCGCCGCCACCATCACGGTGCATGGCCGCCAGGCCGGCCGCGCCGTCAGCTTCGACGTCCCGGTGACGCTGCCCGAGTCGCGCCCCGAGCCGGCCATCGCCACGGTGTGGGCGCGCGCGCGCATCGCCGACCTGTCGCGCGCCCAGCTGCGCGGCGAGACGCCCGCGCTGCGCGCCGAGATCGTGCGGCTGGCGCTGGCGCACCGCCTGATGACCCGCTACACCGCGTTCGTCGCGGTCGACACCTCGCGCATCACCACCGGTGGCGCCGCGACCCGGGTCGACGTCCCGGTCGAGGTGCCCGACGCCATCAAGCACCCGGGCGGCACCAGCGGCGGCGGCTGGGGCGGCAGCGGCACCGGCTCGGGCGGCGGTGGCGTGGCCTACGGGGCGGCCGGCATCACCATGGGCATGCAGTCGCAGAGCTACTCGGTCGGCGCGGCCAGCAAGGCCAGCGCGCCGGTCGAGCACGTGGTGGCGCAAAAGTCGTATCCGATGGTGCTGCGCAGCGCCGACGAGCCGTCGGCCGCCCCGACCGCAGCCACGCCCGGCAAGCTGAAGATCGGCGTCAAGGGCGACAAGGCGCCCGGCAACGCCGCGCCGCCCGCGGATGACAGCGACCGCGACGGCGACAGCGAAGAGTCCGAGGCGACCGTCGTCAAGCGCGCCCTGACCAAGCTGGCCCCGGTGCGCGCCTGCCTCGACGCCGCGCGCTCGCGCGACCCCGCGCTGACCGGCAAGGTCGTGGTCGAGTTCGACGTCGGCCCGACCGGCGTCATGACGGTGCGGGTGCTGTCGTCGCCCAAGCCGGACGCAGCGCTGAACCTGTGTCTGATGGGCAAGGGCCGCACCACCGCGGTGCGCGCCTCCAGCCCGACCAAGGTCCGCGTGTCCTTCTCCATCGTGAGCAGCAAATGAGGCCCGCCATGCGCATCTCGATGTCCCTCGCCATCACGCTGGCGCTGACCACGCTGACCCCGTCGTGCAGCTCGCGTGGCGGCGGCAGCGGCGGTGGTGGCGCCAGCGCCGGCGGTCAGCCCGGCAGCGCGCACACCGCCACCCCAGGCAGCGTCGCCGCTGGCAGCGCCACGCCGGGTGTGGCCGCCGACGGCACCCTGGTGCCCGCGCCCGGCGCCGACCTGACCGGCCCGGTCGCCCCGCCCAGCCCGGGCGAACCGCGCCCCGCACGGGTGGTCACCCCGCTCGATCTCGGCAGCGACCGCGCCGCCATCGCCATCGAGCTGCCGCGGCCCCCCCGCGGCGGCGCCGCCAGCTTCACGTTCGGCGAGGAGCGCCGCGGCTGGGTCACCCGCATCCCCGAGGCCAACCAGCTGCCCTCGGTGGCCTATGGCGGCGGCCGGATCTATGTCTCGGGCGGCTTCGAGTCGGTGTCGTTCTATGGCCTCGACGCCGCCACCGGGCGCATCGAGTGGGCCTCGCAGGCGCTGGAGGACAACGGCCCCACCGCCCCGCTGTACATCGCCAGGGACGCCGACGACGACGAGGGACGCGTGGTCTTCAACACCGAGAGCTGCACCCTGTTCGTGATGGAGGCGCGCACCGGCAAGAAGCTGTGGTTCAAGTACCTGGGCGATCCGACGCTGTCGCAGCCCGCGGTCTCGGCTGGCCTGGTCATCGCCGCCCACCCCGGCGGCAGCGCCCACGAGCTGACCGCCTACCGCATCAAGAACGGCAACCCGGTGTGGACGCGCGGCATCGACGGCGAGCTCCTGGCCGCGCCCGTGATCGCCGACGGCGCGGTCTACGCCTCCAGCGTGGCCGGCACCACCTACAGGTTCGACCTGAAGTCCGGCCGCAAGGCCTGGTCCCGCCGGCTGCGCGCCACCACCGCGCCCTGGCTGGTCGGTGATCGCCTGCACGTCAGCCGCAAGGTCGGCGGGCGCGAGGTCCAGGCCGTCATCTCCGCCGCCACCGGCGAGGTCATCGCCAGCCACGGCAGCTCCGACGGCAAGTACCTCGGCGACGTGCCCAAGGATCTCGCCGACTGGAAGAAGGTCTGGGCCTTCGAGGGCTCGCGCCCCGCGGTGTTGCACGGCGTCCGCTACGTCGCCATGGGCGGCCGCATCGAGGCCAGCGACGCCGCCAGCGGCGAGCTGCTCTGGGTGCGCCGCTACGCCCCGGCCGAGGACCAGCGCTCGGTCGGCGCGGTCGCCGTGGCCGGCTCGCAGCTGGTGGTCGCCACCCGCAAGGGTGAGGTCTTCGGCCTCGACATCGACACCGGCTACACCGTGTGGGCCTACGCCACCGGCGCCCAGATCGTCGCCCAGCCCATCGTCGCCAAGGGCTGGGTCTACGTCAGCACCACCGACGGTCAGGTCATCGCGCTCGAGGTCGCCGACGCCAGCCTGGACGGCTGGCACATGTGGGGCGGCGACCCGCACCACAACGGCCTGGTCACCACGCCGACGCCAGCGCTGCCGACCACCGCCCCCGCCGCCACCATCGTCCCGGCCGCCGCGACTACCCCCGCATCGCCTTGATCGGTGACATCCGGGCCGCCCGGATCGCCGGCAACAGCCCGCCGACCAGCCCCATCACCATCGCGAAGATGATCGACGACGAGAAGGTGCCCGGGTTCGGGATGAACCTGAACACGACCTCCGACCAGCTGGCGAAGTTCATGGTCGAGAACTTCACCGTCGTCATCCCCATCGCCGCAACCGCGCCGACGACCCCGCCGATGGCCGACAGCGCCAGCGACTCCAGCAGGAACGCCAGCAGGATGGAGAGCTTCGAGAAGCCCAGCGCTCGCAGCGTGCCGATCTCGCGCTGCCGGTTGGCGACCGCGCCGTACATGGTGATGATGGCGCCGATCATGGCGCCGATGGCGAAGAAGTACGCGATGATGTTGCCGAGGATGCTGATGAACTGCCCCAGGCCGTTGGCCTGCTTCTCGTAGTACTTGGTCTCGCGTTCGACCTCGTACTCGCGCAGCTGGGGATCGTTCTTGAAGCCGTCCTTGAAGGCCTGCAGGCTGCCCGGCGTCATCAGCCGCACGTGCACCGACGACACCAGTCCGGGCCGGTCGAACATGGTGCGCATGACCTCGAGGTCGCCCCAGACCTCCGACTCCAGCGAGCCGCCGCCGGCCGCGAACACCCCGACCACGTCGAAGGGCTGGTTCTCGACCATGGCGAACGACTTGCCAATGTCGAAGCCCTGGAAGCGCCCGCGCGCGGCGCGACCGATCACGACCTCGCGGGTGCCGGCCTTGGGCTCGCGCCCGGCCACGATGCGCGCCTCGCTGCGGAACTTCAGCCAGTTGTCCGGCATCCCGCGCATGGTCACGTTGGCCACGCCGCTGGTCCCCACCTTGGGGTGCGTGATGACGACGACCATCTCGGCCTGTGCCAGCGGCCCGTTCTCGCCCTGGGCCACACCGGCCATCTGCGCGATCTTGCCGACCTGGTTCTGCAGGATGGTCGAGCCCAGCTCGGCCTGGGCGCCCTTGGACATCACGATCGCGGTGTCCTCGCGCCCCGACGCCCCCAGCGTCTTCTTGATGCCGTTGCCCAGCATCTTGACCGACGCGAAGACGAACACCACCAGCGCGATGCCGAACGCCGTCGCGAACGTGGTCGCTTTGCGCACCATCAGGCTGCGCAAGCTGTAGCTCAGCGGAATCATCGCCATGACGTCACCCCACCCTGCGCAGTGCGTCGACGACCTTGAGCTGCGAGGCGCGCCACGCCGGCCACGCCGCCGCGATCGCCGCCAGCACCACGGCCAGCACCATCGCGGCCGTCGCCGTCTGGGTCGTGATCCCGAACACCGGGAACAGCCCACCCATGTTCTCTTCCAGCCAGCGCCCCATGCCCATGTTGATCAGGGGATAACCCAGCAGCAGCGCCACCCCGCCACCCAGAATGCCGACCACCAGCGATTCGCCCACGATGAAGGCCAGCACGTGCCTGGGCAAGAAGCCGATGGCTCTCAGCACGCCATACTCGCCGGTGCGCTCGCGCACCCCCATGGCGATGGTGTTGCCCAGGATCAGCGCCATGATGGCCAGGATGACGATCGACACCACGTTGATCGCGGTCAGGATGGCGGTGAAGGCGGCCAGGAACGATCGGTTCAGCTCCAGCTCGCTCTGTGACAGCGTGGGCATGCCCGACGACTTGAAGTGGTCGTCGATGCTCTTGCTCAGCTCGGCGCTGACCACCCCGGGCTTGGTGCGCACCATCAGCCAGCCGACGCGGTTCTGGCGCTCCGACGAGAGCTTCTCGTTGAGGTAGGCCCACTGGAACATGAACTGGTTACGGTCGGCGCCCTTGCGTGTGGCCGTGTAGATGGCCCGCACGTTGAACTCCATGTCGAACGGGTACACGCCGCCGGTCAGCGTCACCTTGCTGCCCAGCTTCCAGCCCATCTTGCGGGCCAGCACGTCCCCGACGATGGCGCCCTGGCGATCCGCCAGCCAGGCCTCGCGCTCCTCGGGCTTGACCAGGAACTCGTCCCACACCTTCAGCGCGGACTCCGGATCGACCGCGGTGTTGGCGAAGAACTCGTCCTTGTGCTTGGGGTCGCGACCGCCGAACCAGTTGGCCCAGGTCACGGCCTCGACGCCGGCCATGTCCCTGACCTCCTGGACGTACTTCTTGGGCAGCAGCA
Organism: Polyangia bacterium; assembly: GCA_044229835.1. Classification (GTDB taxonomy): domain Bacteria; phylum Myxococcota_A; class Polyangia; order Haliangiales; family JADYYK01; genus JADYYK01. The sequence goes on from JBGASF010000181.1 coordinate 12,391, forward strand.
CGACCCACGAGATCTTGCTGCGCACGGCCATGCGGTCCTTCTGCGAGTACTCCTCGGCCTGGGTCCACGCGGTCAGCACCGTGCGCAGCGTCATGAACGCCAGCAGGGCGACCGCGACCCCCAGCACCGTGAGCCCCGTGCGCACCTTGTTGCGCAGCACGTTGCGCGCGGCGAGCAGCGGCAAGTTCACTTGAGCCTCCCCTTGTCGAGGCGGCGCTGCACGGTCGCGCGCTCGGACGCCGCCGGGTCGTGGGTGACCATGAAGATGGTCTTCTTGAGCTCCTTGTTGAGCTTCTCGAGCAGGGTCAGGATGTCGTCGGCGCTCTGCCGGTCGAGATCACCGGTGGGCTCGTCGGCGACGATGATCTTGGGGTCGTTGACGATGGCGCGCGCGATGGCGACGCGCTGCTCCTGCCCGCCCGACAGCTGGCGCGGGTAGTGGTGCATGCGGTCCTCGAGGCCGACCACACGCAGCGCGGTCTGCGCCCGCTTCTTGCGCTCGGCGCCGCCCAGCGAGGTCAGGAGCAGCGGCAGCTCCACGTTCTGCAGCGCGGTCAGCACCGGCATCAGGTTGTAGGCCTGGAAGATGAAGCCGATGTTCTGCGACCGCCACTTGGCCAGCGTGCGATCGCTGGCGTTGGTCAGATCGGTGCCCGCGACCGTGATCTTGCCGCGCGTCGGCCGGTCGAGGCCGGCGATCAGGTTGAGCAGCGTGGACTTGCCCGAACCCGACGGCCCCATCAGCGCCTCGAACGAGCCCTCGGGCACGTCGAGATCGAGGTCGTCGAGGACCTTCACCGGCTCCTTGCCGCGGAAGAAGGTCTTGCCGATGCCCGTCATGCTGACGATCGCGGGCGACTCCGGCTGGGTGCGATACGGAGGGGGATTCTTGGCCGCTTCGTCAGCCGCCTTGGTTTCGGCCTGCGTGTCGCTCATTCGCTCTTCTCCTTGACCTTCTGTCCGCTCTTCAGCTTGGCGGATGGCGCCGACACGATGCGCGTCCCCGGAGGCGGGCCGGCCTTGACCTCGAAGCCACCACCCAGCTCGGGCCCCAGCACGACCTGGACCTGGCGCACCACACCATCCTCGATCACGAACACGACCTTCTGCCCATCGCGATCCACCACGGCGTCCCTGGGCACCACCGGCTTGGGCTTGGCCTTCAGCGCCTCGGGATCCAGCGCCTCGGTCAGGAAGCTGACCCGCGCCGCCATGTCGGGGATGACGCCACCCTTGATGACGTCCGCCATCGGATCCGCGAACTTCACCTTCACTGTGACCGCCGCCTTGGCGCGGTCGATGCGCTTGGAGACCTCCACCGTCTCGCCGGGGTAGCGCCGGTCGGGGAAGGCATCGAGCACGATCTCGCAGGGTCCCGGCACCTTGATCAGGCCCAGGCGCGACTCCGGCACGTCGGTCTCGACCAGCATGCTGTTGAAGTCCGCCATCTCGGCGATGACGTTCAGCGTCGGCGACACCACCTCACCGACCTGGGCCGGCTTGCCGACGATGGTGCCGTCGATGGGCGCCACCACGCGGCCGTACTGCAGCTCGACCCGGCGCGAGGCCACGTCGGTGGCCGAGGCGCGCACCTCGGCCTCGGCCGCCTTGACCTGCTCGCCCAGGGAGCGCACCCGGGCCTCCAGATCCTCCACCGTGGCCTTGGTGCCGACGCCGCGATCGACCAGCGCGCGCTCCCGCACCAGCTGCACCTTGGCCTCCTCCAGCTGGGCCTGCGCGGTGCCGACCCGGGCCCGCGCGGCGTTGACCCGCGAGCTGGCCGAGTTGATGGCGCTGGCGTTCATGGCCACGTCGAGGTCCACGATGGGGTCGCCGGCCTTGACCACCGAGCCCTCGTGGACGTGGACCTTGGTGATGCGGCTCGACAGCTGGGCGCCGACCTTGGCGGTGACCTGGGCCACCACATAGCCGGTCGAGCTCAGCTCGGTCGAACCCTGGGACGGCGACAGCAGCGAGATCTCGGTCGCCACCACCTCGGTCTTCCAGAGCCGCGACGTGATGTAGGGATACACATAGAACCAGCCCACCGCCCCCAGCACGGCCAGCAGCGCCAGCACGATGAGGACGCGGGTGGTGCGCCCCCGCGTCTCCGGGTTGACCTCGCGCGGGATGGTGAGCGACTTCAGATCTTGCGACAGCTGATCGGACATTTTTGGCTTTGATCCGTGCGTCCAGCGAAGGCGCGCAGCTTAGCATGGGGGTCTGACATCGCTGCGCGCTTCGATGTGAAGCCTGCGCCCCGGGGTTCATGGATTCGTTCACGCCGTTCCGTCC
>JBGASF010000182.1:0-14661 GCA_044229835.1 Polyangia bacterium
GTGAGCTCGCTCACCCGGGCATGGTCGGATGTCGCGGCGGGCGGGGCAAGCCTGCCCCGGCCGACGCTCCCGCCGTCACGCGCCCTGGCTGGCCAGCGCCGCGCTGACGATGGCGCGAGCCTCGTCCTGGATCCTCGCCAGGTGGTCGGCGCCGCGGAAGCTCTCGGCGTAGATCTTGTAGACGTCCTCGGTGCCCGAGGGGCGGGCGGCGAACCAGCCGCTGTCGGTGGTCACCTTGAGGCCGCCGATGGCCTCGTCGTTGCCGGCGGCGCGGGTCAGCTTGGCGGTGATGGGGTCGCCGGCCAGGGTGGTGGCGCTGACCTGGGCGGGTGACAGCTGCTTCAGGATGGTCTTCTGCGCCGGGGTCGCGGGGGCGTCGAGGCGCTGGTAGATCGGCTCGCCCAGCTCGGCGGTCAGGCTGCGGTACAGCTCGCCGAGGTCGCGCCCGGTGACGGCGCGGATCTCGGCCGCCAGCAGGTCCAGCAGCAGGCCGTCCTTGTCGGTGGTCCACACTCCGCCGCCGCGGCGCAGGAAGGACGCGCCCGCGCTCTCCTCGCCGCCGAAGCCCAGGCTGCCGTCGAGCAGGCCGGGCACGAACCACTTGAAGCCGACCGGGACCTCGATGAGGCGCCGGCCCAGCCGCGCCGCGACGCGATCGATGAGGCTGCTCGAGACCAGCGTCTTGCCCACCGCGGCATCGGCGCGCCAGCCGGGCCGGCGCCGGTACAGGTAGTCGATGGCCACCGCCAGGTAGTGGTTCGGGTTCATGAGGCCCATCGAGGGCACCACGATGCCGTGGCGATCACTGTCGGCGTCGTTGCCGAATGACACGTCGTACTGGCCGGCCAGCTCGACCAGGCCCGCCATCGCCGACGGCGACGAGCAGTCCATGCGGATGCGTCCATCGCCATCCACGCGCATGAAGGCGAAGGTCGGGTCCACGGTGTCGTCGACCACCGTGAGGTCGAGGCCGTAGCGCGCCGCGATGGGCCCGAAATAGGCCACGCTGGCGCCGCCCAGCGGGGCCGCGCCCAGGTGCAGGCCGCCGGCGCGCACGGCGTCCATGTCGATGGCGTCGCCGAGGTCGTCGACATAGGCGCGCACATAGTCGTGACGGTGCGTGGTCGCGGCCGCCAGCGCGCGCGCGACCGGCACCCGGCGCACGCCGGCCAGGTCGGCGGCCAGCAGCTCGTTGGCGGTGCGCTCGATCCACCCGGTGGCGCCGGTGTCGGCGGGACCACCGTGGGGCGGGTTGTACTTGATGCCGCCGTCCTCGGGCGGGTTGTGCGACGGCGTGATGATGAGGCCGTCGGCCAGGCCGCTGCTGCGGCCGCGGTTGTGGCACAGGATGGCGTGGGACATCGCGGGCGTCGGGGTGTAGCCGCCGGCGGCGTCGAGCATGACGTCGACGCCGTGCGCGGCCAGCACCTCGAGCGCGCTCAGCCGCGCCGGCTCGGACAGCGCGTGGGTGTCCTTGCCCAGGAACAGCGGGCCGGTGACGCCCTCGCGCGCGCGGTAGCGACACACCGCCTCGGTGATGGCCAGGATGTGCGCCTCGTTGAAGGCCGCTGCCAGCGCCGAGCCGCGATGGCCCGAGGTGCCGAAGGCCACCCGCTGCGCCGGCACCGCGACGTCGGGGCGCGTGGTGTAGTAGGCCGCGATCAGCGCCGGCACATCGACCAGCAGCGAGCGCGGGGCCGGCCGCCCGGCCAGTGGCGACTTGCCCGCCATCACATGTCGAGCAGCTTGACGCAGCTCGTCTCGGTGGCCATGGCCTGGAAGTAGGTCTCCTGCTCGGCCGCGGTCCTGGTCATGCAGCGGGACTCGCAGTCTCGCCGCTCGGTGCCGGTGTCATCCTGGCCGTACTGCTTCTGCCAGCACTGCGCGACGCGCTCGCAGGCGTCCTCGCAGCTCTTGACCTCGCCGGGCGCCAGCGTGGCGGCGCCCTTGTCCTGCCCGGACGTCCCGGTGGTCGGCTTGCCGGGCTTGCTGCCCCCGCAGCCGAACAGCAGCGCGCAGGCCAGGGCACTGACGATGACGGTGATGGTGGCGGTGATGGACAGACGTGTGCGGGTCTTCACACCGTGACGATATCACGCCCGCACGCAGATCTGCCTCACCCAGCCCGGGGGATTTCCACCGTCGCGCGGAGCGGGTATCTCAGAGTCTGGTCATCGCCGCCGAGATCCGGGAGCGCGCCTTGATGCGCAGCCGGCGCGCCAGGTCGTCGAAGCGGGCGTGGCCACACTTGAGGAGGATGTTCTTCACATGGGTCTTGAGCGTCTCCACGCTGATGTCGAGGACCTCGCAGATCTCGTCGCGATCGGAGTCGAGCACTGCCATGGTCAGCACCTCGAGCTCGCGCGGACTCAGCCCCTTGCCGCCACAGTACTTGTCGAGGTAGCCCGCGATCTCCTGGCGGTGCGCCGCGGCGACGTCGAGGAAGCGCTGGCGAATCAGCGACAGCACCTCGGGTACGTCGGTCTTGAGCAGATACTCGGAGCGCAGCGCCCAGACCCGGTTGACCAGGAAGGCCGAGTGATCGCCGGTCATCACGATGACCGGGCGCATCGCGGCGCGCGCGCGCACCGCCTCGACGATGCGCAGACCGGAGCCGTCGGGCAGGTGGACATCGATGATCGCGGCCGAGAACGACTGCCCCGCCTCGATCCAGGCCAGGGCGCCGTGCACCGTGGTCTCGAGCTGCATGGTCCACGGTCCGTGCAGGCCGTGCTGCAGCACGCGCACGAACTGCGGATCATCGTCGACCACCAAAATACAGGGCTTCATTGATGGCCAACACTCCCATCCCTGCAAACATCGTAGAGGTGATAACCATGTTCCACAAGAAGGCAGGAGAGCCGTCGTGAGATTGGTGGAGTCCGAAGCTGCGGCGCGATTGCAGGCGCTGGCCCATGGCACCTGCCTGCGCCTGGGCCGCCTCGCCGGCGTCGCGCTGGCCGACTCGGAGCGCATCGAGCTGGTGATGTCGACGTTGACCGAGGTCACCGCGGCGCTGGGCGCCAGCGTGGGCGCCATCGTGCTCGGCGGCAGCACACCCGCGCTGCAGGTCACCATCGGCGACGCCACGCCTGCCGCACCGGGGACGCTGAACTCGAGGCGCTGGCCGGGCTGGGTGGCGGCCGCCGCCCAGGGCGGCTCCGACCATGGCCTGCTGTTCAGGTGGCAGGGCGCCGAGGTGGCGCCGCGGCTGCCGCCCCCCGAGCTGGCGGCGATGGCCGACCTGCTGGTGGCCCTGCTGGGTGGCCGGCCGCTGCCGCACGCGGCCTCGTCCGAGCTGCAGCGCGCGCTGGGGACCCTGATCGGCGGCGTCCTGCACGAACTCAGTAATCCGCTGAGTTACATCATTGGCAATCTCGACGCACTCACCACTTCGGAGATGAAGGACGCCAGCGCGCCGCAGCTGCTCGCCGACGTGGTCACCGGGGTGCAGCGCCTGACCGCGGTGGTCGCCGACCTGCGCGTGGTGGCGACGCGCTGGAGCGACGTCGGCGCCGGTACCGGGGCCGACCTCGAGCAGGCCATCGACGGCGCCATGCACGCGGTGATCCCGCGGATCGGGCCGGGCACCCACGTCTCGCGGGCGCGCAGCGAGCTGCCCCTGGTGGCCGGCGATGCGGCCCGCCTGGAGCAGCTGTTCACCCACCTCGTGACCTTCGCCTGTCGCTCCGCGGCGCGCGTGCCTGGCGGGGCGGTCCGGGTCGAGACCAGCCTCGGCGACGGCGACGGCGACTTCGTCGTGGCCAGCATCGGCTTCGACGGCGAGCGCCTGAGCCCCGACGGGGTGCGCCGCCTGCTCGATCCCTTCAACCTGGAGCGCCCGCTGGGCGCCGCCAGCGGCCTCGGCCTGTGGGTGTGCGAGCGCATCGTGGCGCAGCTCGGCGGCCAGCTCCGGGTCGAGGTGCTGCCCGACACCACGACGCGCCTGGTGGTGGCGCTGCCGCATGCGCGTGGCCCGCGCCCCGCGGCGCCGGCCGCCGCGACGCGCAAGCTCGAGATCCTGCTGGTCGACGACGAGGAGCCGCTGCTGCGCTCGATGGTGCGCTGGCTGGGCGACCAGCACGTGGTGCTGACCGCGCGCAGCGGCGGCGAGGCGCTGGCGGTGCTGGCCGAGCATCCCGACGTCGATCTGGTGCTGTCGGATCTGATGATGCCGGGCGGCAACGGCGCCGAGCTGTACCAGCAGATCGCGCGCTACGCCCCGGCGCTGGAGCCGCGGGTGCGCTTCATGACCGGGGGCGGGCTGCCGCCCACCATGGCGGCCTTCGCCGAGCGCATGGCGGCGCGTCTGCACTGGAAGCCGCTCGGCCTGCCCGAGCTGTCGCGCATGCTGGCCGAGGCCGCCGCGCGCAGGCTGCCACGCTAGCAGGCGGAATCGCGTAAGATGATGAGATATGGCGGTTCGCATCCGTGGCGTGCACCTCACCGACGTGGGGCGGGTGCGCGAGCTCAACGAGGACTCGGGCTACGCCGATCCGCGCGGCCGGTTCTTCATCTGCTCCGACGGCATGGGTGGGCACGCGGCGGGGGATGTCGCCAGCCAGATGGCGGTGTGGGAGATCGGCAGCCGCCTCGATGTCTGGCCGTCGGAGTTCGACGCCTTCGCGGCCACGCACGCGCACAGCGACCAGCGCGAGGCGCTGAGCGTGATCGAGATCGCGATGCGCATGGCCAACGCCATCATTCACGAGCGCGGTCAGGCCGAGCCCGAGAAGCGCGGCATGGGCTGCACCGCCGACGTCGTGGTCATCGCGGGCGATCACGCCCTGTGTGGCCATGTCGGCGATTCGCGCGTGTACCTCATCCGGGGCGGCGACATCCAGCAGCTCACCGTCGATCACTCGCAGGCGCCGCCGACCGCGCCCGGCGAGCCGCCCGCCAAGGGGCGCCTGACCTCGGCGCTGGGGCCGCGTGCGGCGTGCCGGGTCGACACCTACGCGGTGCAGCTGCTGCCCGACGATCGCATCCTGATGTGCACCGACGGCCTGGCCGACTACTTCCCCGACGCGCGCGAGCTGGCCTCGGTGCTGCGCGCGCGCGGCGACGAGGTCGGCCCCGCGGCCTTGATCGAGCTGGCCAAGGAGCGCGGCGGGGCCGACAACATCACCGTGCTGATGCTGCGGGTCGAGCCGCCGCTGATCGACCTGCCGCTGCCGCTGCCGGTACCGACCATGGCCTGGCAGCTGGCCCCCGAGCCGGCCCCGCCGGTCGCGGTCGCGCCTGCGCTGGCGCCCATCATGGAGGCGGTGCCCGAGGTGGTGGCGGCGCGGGCGGTGGCCGCGCTGTCGACCCCGGTGACCAGCAAGGCCGCGATGCCCACGCCCGCGCCGGTCAGCGAGCCCGAGCCGGCCGAGGACATCGAGTTCGTGTCCCCCGACGGGCGCAAGCGCATGGCGGTGCTGACCGGGAGCCCGCTGTTCCAGGGCATCGCCCCGGCCGCGATCGCGCAGCTGCTGGCCGGCCTCTCCGAGGTCGTGTTGCCGCGCCAGCAAGCGGCGCCGCTGACCATCGACGGCGAGGACGTGGCCTGGCTGATCCTGGACGGCGCGCGCAACGGCCATGTCGTGTACCCCGACGCGCTGCTGGGTCGCAAACCGGCCAAGGTGCAGCCGTTCTCGCCGTTCTCCAACGTGGCCGCGCTGCCGCTGACGCAGGCGCGCTTCGACGCCTACTGCGACGCCCACCCGGAGCACGCCGCCCGCCTGGTCATCAACGTCGAGCACCTCATCGAGAGCGAGCACAGCCGGCTGCGGCCGTCCCCGAAGAAGTAGCGCGCCGCCGGGTCAAGACACCTTGATCAGCAGCTTGCCGGTGTTCTTGCCGTCGAACAGCATGTTGAGCGCCTCGGGCGCCTGCTCGAGGCCGTCGACGATGGTGTCGTGGTGGCGCAGCTTGCCGGCCATCATCCACTGCGCCAGCTGCATGACGCCCTCCATGGCGCGCGGCAGATAGTCGAGGATGATGAGGCCCTCGACGCGCAGCCGCTTCATCAGGATGGTGTCGAACGGGCCGGTGGGACGCTGGTCCGAGTTGTAGCCCGAGATGAGGCCGCACAGCACGACGCGGCCGTGCAGGTTCATGCGCGCCATCACGGTGTTCATGATGTCGCCGCCGACGTTCTCGAAGTCGATGTCGATGCCGCGCGGGCAGGCGGCGGCGAGCGCGGCCTTCCAGTCGGGTGCCTTGTAGTCGATGGCGGCGTCGAAGCCGAGCTCGCGCAGGAAGGCGCACTTGTCGGGGCCGCCCGCGATGCCGACCACGTGGCAGCCCTGCAGCTTGGCGATCTGGCCGACCACGCTGCCGACCGCGCCGGCGGCGGCCGAGACCACGACGGTCTCGCCGGCCTTGGGCTTGCCGATCTCCATCAGGCCGAAATAGGCGGTCAGGCCGGTCATGCCCAGCGCGCCCAGCATCGCGGGCAGCGGCACCGGCAGGCCGCTGGGCAGCTGGATCCAGTTCGGGGCCTTGGGGACGACGGCGATGTAGTCCTGCCAGCCGACCAGGCCGCTGAAGAGATCGCCGACCTTGTGGTCGGGTGACGCCGAGGCCACGACCTCTCCGATGCCGAGGCCGCGCATGACCTCGCCGATGGCGACCGGCGGCATGTACTGCTCGACGTCGGTCATCCAGATCCGGTTGGTGGGATCCAGGCTGAGGTAGCGCGTGCGCAGCACGACCTCGCCGGGGGCGGGCGTCGGCACCGGCTGCTCGGACAGCTCGAAGTCGCTGCGCTTGACGCGACCTTCGGGGCGAGTGCGCAGGAGGAAGCGGCGATTGCTGGGCTCGGCCATGGCTCGGTTGTACTGCAGTGCGGACGTTTCAGCTGAAACGTTTTGCTCCCGCCCAGGCCAGCAGCGCCAGGACGGCGAGCAGCAGCAGCGGGCCGGCGAGGGCGCCGCCCCGGCGGGCGGCGGCGCTGGTGTCGCAGCCGCCACCGCCGCCGCTGGGCGGCCGCGTGCCGGCGTCGGGGCCAGGCAGCGCGGCGTCGACCTCGAGGCCGCCGTCGGGCGGCGGCGGCGGCCCGATGCACTGGCCGGTGCCGCAGGCGGCGATGGCGCCGTAGACGTGATCCTCGCGCGCGCGCTGGTTCTGGAAGTGGAAGGACACCTGGCGCTGCCAGAACGCCGCGGTGTGGCCGCCACCCCTGGAGGCCAGCACCGGCCGTCCGAAGCCGGGCGCCGCCTGCAGCATGGCGATGGGATAGATCGGGGCGCCCGCGGGGGTCAGGCGCAGCGCGCGCAGGGCGCCGGCGTCGCGCGCCATCCAGGTCATGAACCAGTTGTCGCCGTCCCACACCACGGAGGGGCGCAGCACCTCGCTGAACAGCCCGGTGATGTCGATGTGCGCGGCGTCTCGGGGCATCGCGTTCTGGTCCAGGCGGCGCGCATACATCCGGCCGGCGTCGGGTGAGGAGCCCGGGAGGATGTACACCAGCAGCAGGTTCTGACCGTCGCTGGCCAGGGCGGGGTCGAGGTCGCCCATGAAGTTGCCGCTGCCGATGGAGAGGTCGGCGGCGTCGAGGTGGGCGCCGGTCGGTCCCAGGCGCGCGCCGAAGGTGCGGTTGAAGCCCATCTTGCCGTCGGTCCAGACCACCAGGTGCACGGTGCCGGTCCAGGCCACCACGGGGTCGCGCGTGATGTTGCTGGTCGAGCGCGAGATGGCCAGCGGGGTGGTGTCGAGCACCTGACCCTGGGGGCTGACGCGGGCGCCCTCGATGCCGTCGAAGCCGGTCCACACCACGAGCCAGCTGCTGCCATTCCAGGCGATCGACGGCCGTGGCCGGTCGGCGAAGAACACGCCCGGGCTGAGCTGCATCGGCGTGGGGTCGAGCACGGTGCCGTCGGCGCCGAGGCGTGTCGCCTCGATGGTCATGGCGCCCATCAGCGGGCGGCGCTGCCACACGCACAGGTACATGCCGTTGCCCCAGCTGACGGTGGCGCCGTAGCGATCGGCGTCGCGCGTCTCCGGGCTGAGCAGGCGTCCGGTGCCGTCGAGGGCGGTGCCGGCCTCGTCGAGGCGGGTGCCATAGATCGTCTTCCAGCCGTGGCGGGTGTCGGTCCAGGTCAAGAGATAGCGGGTGCCATCCGAGGCCAGGCTGGGTTCGCTCTCGGCCGAGGCGACGCCACCGACGACGAGGTCGGGGCCGGCGGCGCCGGTGGCGGGCAAGCGGCGCTCCAGCGTGGTCTCGGTCGGCATGCGCGCGCTGTCGACCCAGACCAGCAGGTGAGCGCCGGGCACGCTGGCCAGATCGGGGCGGCTGGTCCCGGTCGGGATGAGGACGCTGGAGCCGGCCGGATCGGGCACGCCGGCAGCGCTGACCCGGATGGTGTGCACGCCGCCGGGGGCGCGCCAGGCCGCCAGGTAGTCGGTGCCGTTCCAGCTCAGGCTGGGGCCGTCGGCGCCGACGCTGGTGGCCAGGCGGACGCCGCCGGGCGCGGCCACGCTGGCGCCGGGGCCGATGCGGGTGCTCCACAGCTCGTTGCTGCCCGTGCCGCTGCGGGTGTCGAGCCAGGCCGCCAGGATGTCGCTGCCCGCCCGGGTCAGCGCGACCTCCGACTCGGCGCCCGACGCGGCCGAGACCGCGAAGCCGGTGGGATCGCGCAGCGTGCCGCTGGTGGTCACGCGGGTGGCGTAGATGTCGCCGCCGTCGGGGCGGCGGATGTCGCGCCACACCACCAGGTAGTCGGTGCCGTCGAAGGCGACGGCGGGTTCGTGCTGATCCGACGCCGCGGTGGTCACCGGGAAGGCGGTCTGGATCACGGCGCCGCCGGCGACCCGGGCCAGCCAGACCCGGTGGCCGACGCCGTTCTCGAAGGTCCACCAGGCGACCAGGCACTCGGTCGGCGAGCACGCCACCGAGGGCCAGCGTGCGCCGACCGGGGTCGTGCTGATGGTGAACATCGGGGCCGCAGGGCCGCTGGCCGGGATGACGCGGCCCTGGACCTGGCCGCCCGCCAGCCAGACCACCAGGTAGCCCGAGCCGGTCCAGGCCGCCTGCATGCGGGTGGCCCAGGTCGGGCCCGGATCGTTGGGGGTGTTGTAAGAGACCGCGCTGGGGCCGACCTCGAGCGCGATGGGATCGAGCACGTTGCCGGCGGCGTCGACCCGCACCGCCGACGCGATGGAGCCGGCGTTGGTCGGCAGCGGGGTGGCGGTGTGATAGACGATGAGGCGCTCGCCCGAGGGGGCTGCCGCGATGATGGGGCTGCGGTGGCGCCAGGGATCGGGCTGCGCGGGCGGGCGCGGCGCGGGCAGCTCGGCCGAGATGGTCTGGGCGCCGGCGCGGCCGCTGGTGGCGACGGCCAGCGCCAGCGCCAGCGCGACGCTCAGCCTCAGCGGCAATTGTGGGTGATGGTGCATTCCGGCCCCTTGGTACAGGTGCACGAGGTGCAGCTGGCCTCGGGTGAGCAGCTCCGGATGCAGCTGCTCGAGGCCTGCGCGCTGGGGTTGCCGGTGGTGCAGCTGATGCCGGTCGAGTAGGTCGACGTGGCGCCCTGGCAGCGCTTGGTGCAGGTGCACGTATAGGTATTGCCGGTCTCGTCGAGGCATTCGCAGCCGGCGGCGACGAACGACAGGGCCAGGACGGCGGTGATCACCGTGAGGAGGCTCCGGAGTCGGCCCATGGTCGGCACCAGACGCAACCGCGTGCGCAGCCCGATGGTACCACCCTTTCGGGGCGGCTCGCTCGGGCGGCCGGCTTCAGGGCGGCTTCAGGGCCAGATCGAGTGCCAGATGCGGACGTCGATGCTGCGGCCGTCGGGGCGCTCGACGGTGCTGCGCTCGAGCTCTTCGCGACCGGTCATGCGCCAGGTCTTCGAGCGCTCGATGGTGTGCAGCGCCGGCAGCGCGGGTGAAGCGATGAGGAGCGCGACCAGGTCGGGCGCGGTGTCGTCGGGGACCTCGCCGAGGGAGATCGACTGCACCGCGGGGAAGGGGCCGCGGGACAGCAGGTCGGTCAGGGCGGCGGGCGACAGCAGGGGGTACCCGAGGTTGGCGCGGCCGAAGCGGGGCAGCGCGAGGCGGTCATGTGGGGACAGGCGCGGCGGCTCAGGCGGGGGCGGGAGCAGCTTCGGGATGGTGACACCGGCGCTGCGTGCGTAGTCGGCCAGGATGGCGCGCGCGGCGGCGTCGATGGGGCCCCAGGACAGGTCGAGGTGGCGCAGGCCGTGCAGCGGGCGCAGCGCGATGACCAGGCGGCTGGCGAGGGCGGCGTCGAGCTGCAGGCTGGACAGCTCCAGGCTGGGCAGGGCGCGGAGGTGCGGGGAGGCGAGGATGAGGAAGACGTCGGCGACCGGCATGGTGGGCAGGCGCAGGCGCGGCAGCCCGGCCAGCGCGGGGCAGGCGGCCACGAAGGCGCCCTGGCGATGGCAGTCGAGGAGGTGCAGGGCGGACAGCGGGGCGGCGCGCAGGAGCTCGGCGCCGTGGGCGGCGAAGTGTGCCGGGCGCCACTCGACCTCATCGATGAAGCCACGGCGGCGCGAGAAGCCGGTGTTCCAGGGCGGCGTCTCGATGTAGTAGGTGAAGCGCGGCAGCGCGGCGGCGCGCCTGACCAGGGCGGCGCGGGCGGGGTCGTCGCGCTCGAACGACTCCAGCTGGCACTCCAGGCGGATGTTCTCGCCGCGCGGGTCGCCGCGGGCGGTCAGGTAATCGGCCAGCGCCAGGCGGGGGGCGTCGGCGTCGCGGTCGGCGTGGATGGCCGCGAAGAAGTCGCCGAGCTGCGCGCGATCGACCAGGGACATCCCTGCATGGTACCCGCTACAATGTGCGCCGCATGCGCGCGTTCGCGGTGGCACTGGTGATGATGACGGCGGGCGTGGCGCGGGCTGGCGCGCCACGGGCTGGCGCGCCGCGGGCGGAGCTGCCGCCGCTCCTGCGCATCGAGGATCCCGCGGACGCCATGAAGCGCTTCCGCCAGGCCCTGGCCAAGGTCAAGGCGGGCAAGCCGGGCGCGCTGCTGCGCGTGGTCAACTATGGCGACTCGTTCACCTCGGACGACGCCATCACGCGGCGCGCGCGCGAGCGCCTGCAGGAGCTGCACGGTGACGGCGGCGCCGGCTGGGTGCCGTTCGCGCTGCCGTCGCCGAGCTTCCGCCACATGACGGTCAAGCGCACCCACAGCGGCTGGAAGGTCAAGAACGTCACCTTCAAGCGCATCCCCGACGGGCGCTATGGCATCGGCGGCTCGGCCTTCGAGGGCACCTCGGGCGCGCAGAGCACCTTCATGACGATGGCGAAGGGGACCCTGGGCACCAAGGTGTCGCGCTACGAGCTGCAGTACCTGGTGCAGCCCGGCGGCGGCACCCTGGAGCTGACGCTGGACGGCCAGCCGCACGGCACCGTCGACACCGCGGGGCCCGAGGTCAGCAGCGGGTTCCACGCCTTCGAGGTGGCCGACGGCGCGCACACCCTGAAGGTGCGGGTGACGCGCGGGCGTGTGCGCGTGTTCGGCGTGGTGATGGAGCGCCCGGGGCCCGGCGTGACCTACGACAACCTGGGGCTGGCGTCGAACTCGGCGCGGGCGCTGCGCGGCATGAACGCCGAACAGCTGCGCCAGCAGCACGCGCACCGCGACGTCGACCTGGTGGTGGTGCACCTCGGCGGCAACGGCATCGACTGGTTCGCGCCGACCGCCAAGTCGATGGAGCGTTACCAGGAGGTCAACCTGGAGTTCTTCCAGATGGTGCGCGCGGCGGCGCCGCAGGCGTCGTGTCTGGTCATGGCGCCGACCGACTCGGGCTTCTGGGCGCGCGGCGTGGTGACCACCAAGCCGGGCATCCCGGGCGCGGTGGAGGCGCAGCGGCGCGCGGCGCACCAGGCCGGGTGCGCGTTCTGGGACACCTTTGCGTGGATGGGCGGCAAGGGCGCGCTGAGGAAGTGGTTGAAGGAGGGCAACTGGACGACGGGGCTCAACCACCCGAACTCGGCGGGCGCGGAGCGCATCGGGCTCGGGCTGGTGGAGGCGCTGGAGGCGAACTTCGCGGAGGCCAAGGCGAAGTGACCTGGGCCAGGCCTGGTGGCTACGGGGTCAGGGCCTCGAGGGCGCGCATGCGCTGGTACAGCGCGGCGTAGGTGTAGTCGGAGATCCACTCGTCGTCGCAGTAGCCCATGAAGTCGGTGGCGGTGGGGGCGATGAAGGTGCCGCTGCGCGCGTCGAAGCCCCACACGCCGGTGACGCCGTTCTGGTACGGGTAGCTGGCGTCGAACGACGACACTCCGCAGGGCGCGTGCGAGCGACCATGGATGTGGCCGACCTCGTGCGCCATGGTCCAGGCCGAGCGCTCGCCCACGAAGCCGAGGCCGGAGCCGACGCGGGTGCTGGAGTTGCTGGGCGTCGTGATGACGTAGCTCTGGCCGCTGACACAGCCGTTGCCGCAATAGGTGCCGAAGTTCACCGCGGGCGCCACCAGGCCGTAGTAGTAGGTGGCGCGCGGCGCGTTCTCGGCGGCGCGCAGATCGATGAGGGCGTCGTTGATGCTGCCGAAGCGGACATCGCCCGAGAGGTTGAGGCTGGTCGACCACGGCAGCGGGGCGTGCACGGTGAACTCGACGGTGGACAGCGGGTACAGCGCGGTCAGCAGCGCGCGGTAGCGCTCGAGCTGGGTCGGGCTGGTGTCGGGCAAGCGGCCCGAGCCGTCGGTGTCGTAGCGCAGCGGCACCAGCACGATGCGCAGCGTGGTCGGTGCGGCGACCCCCAGGTCGAGGTCGCTGCCGTCGCGCGGATAGCGGGCGTCGCTGGCGGTGCCGGTGGGGATGGCGACGCCGTCGGCGGCGGTCAAGCGGACCGACCAGCGCGCGCCGGCGGTGAAGGCGTCGGGGGTGATGGGGATCGACAGCACGGAGGCGGCGACGGCGTCCGACGAGGCCGCCGACAGCGTGCCGGACGAGGTGAAGCTGCGGGTGCCGATGGTCAGCTCGGCGGTGACGGTGCGCGGGGCGGGCAGGGCGTCGACATAGATCCGCATGGCGCCGCCGCGGCCGGGCAGCACGGGCACCGCGGGGGTGCCCGCGGGCTGGCCGGCGGTGACCAGGGGCTGCTTGATGGACTGGAACAGCGCGATGTCGCGGATGCGCACGCCCTCGGCCAGCAGCGGCGCGGCGGGGGCGGCGTCGGGGCTGATGATGACGCCGCCGTCGTCCCGGATGACCGGGCCAGCATCGCTGTCGTCGTCGCCCGCGGCCGGGTCGCTGCTGCAGGCGCCAACGAGCAGAAACAGGGCGGCCAGGGCCGAGGAGGTCAGGACGGTCAGTGCTGCGCGCATCACCGCGACGTTTACCACGAGCGCGGGCGGTTGGAAGCCCGAAACAGGGGTGGACGGCGCCCGCGCAAGGGGGCTATGGAGTGCGCCATGCGCTTGGTGGCGAGCTGGCTGGCTGTGGGGGTGATCTGCGGCCTGGCTGCGGGATGCGGTGGGGGCGGGGGTGATGGCGGGGGGGATGACGGCGGGGGAGCTGGCGACGGCGGCGGCGGGGGCGGTGACGGTGGTGCGGGCGATGCGATGGTGGGGCCGGCGGCGACGGTGCTGAGGATCCACTATCCCGCGGGGGCCGAGGTGGTGACCGTGCGCGGGACCGGGCTGCCGGGCGGCTGGACCGTGAACACGCCGACGCAGGCGGGTGGCGGTGGCGGCGGCGGCGGCGCGGACGTGTGGACGTACTCGACCACGACGCTGGCGGCGCCGACGGAGTGGAAGCCGCTGCTGGGCGACGTGTGGTCGCTGGGTGCCAACTATCACGTGACGCCGGGGCAGACCGTCGATGTGTACCCGCACTTCAAGACCGCGCGCGGGCAGGTCATGCAGTTCGCGTCGCCGTTCGCGTCGAGCGTGCTGGGCAACTCGCGCGTGGTGTGGGCCTACCTGCCGCCGGTGTACCTGGAGAACAGCACGGTGCGGCTGCCGGTGGTGTACATGCACGACGGCCAGAACCTGTTCGAAGCGGCGCGCGCCTTCGGCGGCGTCGAGTGGCAGGTCGACGAGACCCTGGACGCCGCGGCGGCCGGCGGGCGCTGCCAGGACGCGGGCGCCAAGGCGTGCATGAGTGACGGCGACTGCAACCCAGGCGGCGGCGCGGGCGGCGCGGCGGTGCGCTGCGAGAGCTTCCGCGAGGCCATCGTGATCGCCCCCGAGAACGCCGGAGCGGCGCGGATCTACGAGTACACCCCGACCTTCGACGCCTCGTACGATCCCAGCGGCGGCGCCGACAAGTTCCTGCAGATGCTCCGCACCGAGCTCAAGCCGCGCGTCGACACCATGCTGCGCACGCTGCCCGGCCCCGCGGACACCGCGGTGGTGGGATCATCGCTCGGGGGGCTGCTGTCGGCCTATGCCGGCGTGGTGCAGCCCGGGACGTTCGGCCTGGTGGGCGCGATGTCCCCGTCGACCTGGTGGGATGGCCGCGTCATCATCGCGCGCGTGATGACGACGCCGGCCGCGGGCGCCGGTGTGCGTCCGCTGCGGGTGTATGTCGACAGCGGCGACGCCGGGTCATCGATGGACGGCGTCACCGACACGCGCGCGCTGGCGCAAGCGTACCTGGCCCGCGGCTACCTCATGGGGCAGGACTTCCTGCACGTGGTGGCGCCTGGCCATCAGCACAGCGAGGGCTACTGGGCGCAGCGGCTGCCCGGCGCGCTGGGCTTCC
>JBGASF010000183.1:0-14510 GCA_044229835.1 Polyangia bacterium
CGGCGCGGCGCTGGCCTCGAGCCCCCACCCACACGACAACACGACGACCACGAACGCCATGCGCATGGCGTCAGGATCGCATGAAATCAGCGCGCGCGGGCGGCCGCGACCAGGCCGGCCTGGCCGTCGGCGTGGTAGCTCGACCTGACCAGCGGACCGGCCTCGACGTGCACGAAGCCGAGGCTCTTCGCGTACGCCCCCAGCTCGTCGAACTCGGCCGGCGTGGCATAGCGCGCGATGGGCAGGTGCTGCTTGGACGGCGCCAGGTACTGGCCCAGGGTCAGGATGTCGACCGCGGCCTCGCGGCGCGCCAGCGCGATGGTGTCCTTGACCTCGTCGGCGGTCTCGCCCAGGCCCAGCATGATGCCGGTCTTGGTGATGGCGCCGCGCGTCTTGGCGTGCGCCAGCACCGCCAGCGAGCGATCGAAGCGCGCCTGCACGCGCACCTTGCGGCTCAGCGCGGGCGTGGTCTCGAGGTTGTGCGCGAACACGTCGGGCGCCGCGTCCAGCACCACGTCGACATGGTCGAGCCGACCCTGGAAGTCGCCGGTCAGGACCTCCAGCGTCATGTCGGGGATCTGCGTCTTGATGGCCCGGATCGTCCGCGCCCAGTGGGACGCGCCGCCATCCTCGAGGTCGTCGCGGTCGACACAGGTGATGACGGTGTGGCGCAGCGGCAGCTGGGCCAGCAGCGCGGCGACCTTGTCGGGCTCATCGGGATCCGGCGGCAGCGGGCGCCCGTTGGGCACGTCGCAGAACTGGCACGACCGGGTGCAGATGTTGCCGAGGATCATGATGGTCAGCGCCTGCCGGCTCCAGCACTCGCCGATGTTGGGGCAGCTGGCGCTCTCGCACACGGTGTGGATGCCGAGCTCGCGCACCTTGCGCTGCAGGTCGAAGAACGTGCCGCTCGACGGCAGGCGCACCTTCATCCAGTCGGGGTGACGCTTGCGCGGCTCGGCCTCGTGCGCCGCCTCGGCCAGGCCGGCCCGCGACGGGCCACCGCCCGAGGTCACGACTGGGAGTCTACGCATGGCTCACTCAGATGTGGATAGCATGGCCGTAGGCGTCTTCCACGGCTTCCTTCAGCGCCTCGGCCAGCGTCGGATGCGCGTGGATCGTGGCCATGACGTCGTACGAGGTCGCCTCGGCGCCGTGGACCAGCCCCATCTCGGCGATGAGGTCGGTGGCACCCGGCCCCACGATGTGCGCGCCCAGGAGCTCGCCATGCTTGGCGTCGAAGATGACCTTGACCATGCCCTCGACGTCACCGATGGCGACCGCCTTGCCGGCGGCGCGGAACGGGAAGCGGCCGACCTTGTAGTCCTTGCCCTCGGCCTTGGCGCGCGCCTCGGTGTAGCCGATGGACCCGATCTCGGGGTGGCAGAAGGTGCAGGCGATGATGCGCTCGTAGTCGATGGGCTGCGGCTTCAGCCCCGCCAGCAGCTCGACACAGTTGACGCCCTCCTGCGACGCCGTGTGCGCCAGCGCGGGCGGCCCGGTGACGTCGCCGATCGAGTACACCCCGGGCGCGCTGGTGGCGCAGGTGCGGTCGTCGATCACGATGTAGCCCTTGGGGTCGAGCTTGACGCCGGCCGCCTCCAGCCCGAGATCCTGGGTGTTGGGCTGGATGCCGATGGCCACCAGCGCGATGTCCGCGGTCAGCGTGCGCGGGTTGCCGCCCTTGGCGTCCTCGACCATGACCTCGACGCCGCTGTCGGTGGCGCGCGCGCCGGTGACCTTGGTCGCGGTCAAGAGCTGCATGCCGCGCTTCTTGAACGAGCGCGTGACCACGTCGGCGATCTCGTGGTCCTCCAGCGGCACCACCGTCGGCATGTACTCGACCAGCGTGACCTCGGTGCCCAGCGAGCGGTAGAACGACGCGAACTCGACGCCGATGGCGCCGGCGCCGAGGATGATCATGCTCTTCGGCTGCCCGGGCAGCACCATGGCCTCGCGGTACGTGATGATGCGCTTGCCGTCGGGCGTGATGCCGGGCAGCGAGCGCGCGCGCGCCCCGGTGGCCACGATGATGTGCTTGGCGGTCAACGTGCGCTTGCCGCCGTCGGGCCCGGTGACCTCGACCGTGCCCGGCTTCGCGGTCAGCCGCGCGGTGCCCGGGATGTGCGGGATCTTGTTCTTCTTGAACAGGAAGGTGACGCCGCGCTCCATGGTGGCCGCGACCTTGCGCGAGCGGTCGATGATTGCCTTGAAGTCGAACTCGAGGTTCTTCACGATCACGCCGAAATCTGCCGCCTTCTTGCAGGTCTCCAGCACCTCGGCGGACTTGAGCAGCGCCTTGGTCGGGATGCAGCCCCAGTTGAGGCAGATCCCGCCCAGGGCGTCGCGCTCGACCACCGCCGCGCGCATGCCGAGCTGCGAGGCGCGGATGGCGGCGACATAGCCGCCCGGCCCGGCGCCGATCACGACCAGGTCGAAATTGTCCTCACTCATAGCGCCAGCGCCTGCGGCTTCTCGAGGATCTTGATCAGCGCCTGCATCAGCTTGGCTCCCAGTGCGCCGTCGACCACGCGGTGGTCGCACGACAGCGTCAGCCCCATGCGGGTGCCGACCACGATGGCGTCGCCCTTGACCACGGGCTGCTTGCGCGCGGCGCCCACGGCCAGGATGACGGCCTCGGGCGGGTTGATGATGGCCTCGAAGTGATCGATGCCGAACATGCCGAGGTTCGACACCGTGAAGGTGCCCCCGGTCATCTCTTCAGGCTTGAGCTTGCGTTCGCGGGCGCGCGCCGCCAGATCGCGCGCCTCGGCCGAGATGGTGGCGATCCCCTTGATGGTGGCGTCGCGGATGACCGGCGTCAGCAGGCCGTCGTCGACCGCGACCGCCATGCCGATGTGGACCCGCTTGTGGATGAGGATGCGGTCGCCGCCCCAGCTGGCGTTGGCCATCGGGACCCGGCGTAGCGCCAGCGAGGCCGCCTTGATGATGAGGTCGTTGACGCTGACCTTGTCCGGGACCTGGCCTTCGGGCGCCTCGATGGTGTCGTTGAGCATGGCGCGGTAGGCCAGCAGCGGCTCGGCGTCGCAGTCGGCGGTGAGGTAGAAGTGCGGGATGGTCGTCTTGGACTCGGTCAGCCGGCGCGCGATGGTCTTGCGCATCAGCGACAGCGGCTTCTCGATGACGTCGCCGGGGAGTGAGCCCGCGCTGGGATAGGCCGTGCTGGCAGCCGCCGGGGCCGCGGCCGGGGCTGCAGCAGCCGCCGCCGGTTCAACATCCACAGGAGCGGCAGGCTGGGCGCCGTCGAGGTCGCGCTTGACGATGCGACCACCCGGGCCGGTGCCCTGGACCGACCCGAGATCGAGGCCCTGCTCGGCGGCGATGCGCCGCGCCAGCGGGGAGGCCAGGGTGCGAGTGCCGTCGGCGGCCGCAGCAGCCGCGGGCGCGGTCTTGCCCTTGCCGACGGGTGCCGCGGGTGCGGGTGCAGCTGGTGCGGGTGCCGGAGCGGCTGCGGGAGCCGGCGCCGCGGCAGGCCTCGCGGGCGCAGGGGCAGGGCGCGCGGCGACCGGCGGCCTGGCCGCAGCAGGTGCCGCCGGCCTCGCAGGCGCAGCGGGCGCAGCAGGCGCAGCCGGCGCAGCAGCAGCAGCCGGCTTGCCCTTGGCCGCCGCCGCCTCGGCCAGCAGCGCGGTGATGTCCTCGCCCTTCTCGCCCAGGATGGCGACCGGCGCGCCCAGCGCCACCGTCTCGCCCTCCGCGACCAGCAGCTTGAGCAGCACGCCCTCGTCCTCGGGCGCGAACTCCATGTTGGCCTTGTCGGTCTCGACCTCGGCGATGACCTGCCCGGGCTTGACCGCGTCGCCCTCGTGCTTGATCCACTTGGCCAGCACGCCCTCTTCCATCGTCGGGCTCAGCTTGGGCAGCCCCAGGATCTGCGCCATCTCAGCCCTCCCCGCGGTCATTGGCCGGTGCATCCAGGTACATCACCTTGCGCACCGCCTCGATCACCTTGTCGGGGTTGGGCATCACCAGCGCCTCCAGGTTCTTGGCATAGGGCGACGACACGTCCTCGTTGGTGACCCGCGCCACCGGCGCGTCCAGCCAGCTGAAGGCGGCCTCCTGGATCTGGAACGCCAGCTCGGAGGCCATGCCGCACAGCGGCCAGCCCTCCTGCACCACCACGCAGCGCCCGGTCTTCTTGACGCTGGTGACGATGGTCTCGAGATCCAGCGGCCGCAGCGTGCGCGGATCCACGATCTCGACCGAGACCCCCTCGGCCGCCAGCTTGTCGGCCGCCGCCTCGGCGAGGCCGACCATCTTGGAGTACGCCACGATGGTGCAGTGCTCGCCCACGCGCTTGACGTCGGCGACCCCGAACGGGATCAGGTACTCGCCGTCCGGCACCTCCCCGCTCGACCCGTAGAGCAGCTCGCTCTCGATGAAGACCACCGGGTTGTCATCGCGGATCGCCGTCTTCAGCAGCCCTTTTGCGTCATAAGGTGTTGACGGCATGACAACCTTCAGGCCCGGGCAGTGGACGTAGTACGACTCCAGCGACTGCGAGTGCTGGGCCCCGAGCTGGCCGGCCGCGCCGCCGGCGCCGCGGAACACGATGGGCACCTTGAACTGGCCGCCGCTCATCTGCAGGATCTTGGCGGCGTTGTTGATGACCTGATCGATGGCCACCAGGGAGAAGTTGAAGGTCATGAACTCGATGATGGGGCGCAGCCCCGTCATGGCCGCCCCGACCCCGACCCCGGCAAAGCCGGTCTCCACGATGGGCGTGTCGACCACGCGGCGCTCGCCGAAGCGCTGCAGCATGCCCTGCGACACCTTGTAGGCGCCCTGGTAGTGCCCGACCTCTTCGCCCATCAGGAACACCGAGGGATCGCGCTCCATCTCCTCGGACATGGCCTGGTTGAGCGCCTCGCGGTACTGGATGACCGGCATCAGCGCGACTCCCCGCTCTGGCCGCTCTGGTCGAGCTTGGCGGCGTCCTCGGCATAGTTGAAGTCGAGGTAGCGGTCGGCCACCGGACTCTCGTCGGCGAACTTCACGGCGTCCTCGATCTCGGCACGCACCGAGGCTTCGATGGCCTTGAGCTCCTCGTCGGTTGCACCCAGCTCCTCCGACAGGCGGGTGCGCGCCAGCGACACCGGGTCGCGCTTCTGCCACTCCTCGACCTCGTCGCGGGTGCGGTACTTGGCCGGATCCGACATCGAGTGGCCGCGAAACCGGTAGGTGCGCACCTCGACCAGCGTCGGCTCGGAAAGCTCGCGCGCGCGCTCGATGGCGGCCGCCATGCGGTCGCGCACCGCCAGCACGTCATGGCCGTCGAAGCGGTCGCGCGCCATGCCATAGGCCAGCGCCTTCATCGAGACGTCCTCGATCGACAGGCTGCGGTACAGCGGCGTGCCCATGGAATACAGGTTGTTCTCGCACACGAAGACGATGGGCAGCTTCCACAGCGCGGCCAGCGCCATGCCCTCGTGGAAGGGCCCCATCGAGGCCGAGCCCTCGCCGAAGAAGCACAGCACCACGCGCTTGTCGCCCAGGTACTTGTTGCGGAACGCGACCCCGGCCGCCAGCGGCACGTGGCCACCCACGATGCCGTAGCCGCCGAGGAAGTTGTGCGGCGCGTCGAACAGGTGCATCGAGCCGCCGAGGCCGCGCGAGATCCCGGTCTTCTTGCCCCACATCTCGGCCAGGATGGCGCGCGCGCTGCCGCCCTTGGCGTAGCAGTGGCCGTGATCGCGGTAGGTCGCGACCACATAGTCCTCCGGCTGCAGCGCGGCGACCGACCCGGTGCACACCGCCTCCTGCCCGATGATGAGGTGCAGAAAGCCGCCGATCTTGCCCTGCGAATACGCCTTGGCGCAGGACTCCTCCATGCGGCGGATGGCCAGCATCTGGCGATACAGCCGCACCAGCAGCTCTTTGCGCTCGGTGGCGGGGGCGAGGGGAGCGTCGGGTGCGATCGGGGACGGCCGCGGAGGCGGCGGTTGGATGGCCATGGCCTGGGCACTGTACCCAAGTTGCAGGGTTTTTCCACCGCGGCGAGCGCGGTTCAGCGCGTGCGCAGCGGCATGTTCACGGCCAGCTCGCTCGACCCGATCCCGCCGTCATCCCTGGCGGCCAGGTCGGCGGCCTGCGCCACCAGCACGTCGCCGCCGCCCGAGACCCGGCGCAGCACCACCTGCTCGACCAGATCGAGCGGCAGGTCGTCGATCCGGGTCTGCCCCGGCGCGCACGGCACCGGCGCATACACCAGCTGCTCGAAGCCGCCCGAGAAGACGATCTCGACGCGCAGATCGCCCACCGCGGTGCAGCCGGCGGGCGCCGCCAGCGTCGGCGTCACGCCGTCGACCGTCCAGCGGATGGTGATGGCCCCCGGCCGCGCCGAGCACAGCGACGGCCGCGTGCACACGCTGCCGCCACCGCCACAGTCGTCGTCGATCACACAGGCGCCGCTGGGGCGCCCCCCGGGGGTCGGGCAGCCCGTCAGCGTCAGCAGCGCCAGCGTCAGCGTCGTCGCCAGCGTCAGGGAAACCAAGGTGCGCCGCACCCCCTCAGTCTACCCGCACCGCCTGTCGCAGCAACCGCCGCGCGCGTGTATCGTGGAGCACATGTGGAAGGTGCTCCTGGTCGTGCTGCTCGCCGCCGCCGGTGCGGGCTGCGCCGACGGCGACCTCGGCCCCGATCTCGGCGGCCGCTGCCAGAACAACGCCGAGTGCAGCGAGCGCTGCCTGCCCGATCGCGACTACCCCGGCGGCTTCTGCACCCTGAACTGCGACAGCGACAGCGACTGCACCCGCGGCGCCATCTGCATGGCGCGCGAGGGCGGCGTGTGCCTCTTGCCGTGCTCGGCCTTCGCCCAGTGCGAGTTCCTCGGCCAGGGCTGGGACTGCGCCGTCATCGATTCGAAGAACAGCCCGCAGCGCATGCGCGGCGTCTGCGTCGGCGACTGAGCCGTGGCTCAGCGCTGCGCGCGGGTCACGATGCGCCGCGCCATCACGCCGTAGCCGACGGCGACCAGGGCGGGCAGGGCGGCCAGCGTCATCCACATGGTGATGTGGCTGTGGCCGAGGTGATCGATGGCCAGGCCGCCGACCACGGGGCCGACCGAGACGCCGAACTGCTGCGCCAGCCCGAACAGGCCCATGGCGCGGCCCAGCCGCGCGGGATCGCCGAGGTCGGCCGCGGTCGACGTCTGCGCCGGGGACAGCATCATCTCGCCCAGGGTGATGAAGGCCATCACCGCGGCCAGCAGCCCGAAGCCCCCGGCCCAGCCGAACGCCACATAGCCCAGCGCATACATGACCGGCCCGAACACCAGCGCGCGCCCGACCCCGACGCGCCCGATCAGCGCCACCGCCGGGATCTGCAGCGCGACCACGATGACGCCGTTGATGGTGTAGATGAGGCCGACGTTGCTGCGCGGCACGTGCAGGAGCTCCTCGCTGTAGACCGACAGCGTCGAGAACACCTGCGTGGTCGCCACCGACATCAGGAAGGCCAGCGCCAGCAGGACCAGGAACTCGGTCGGCAGCTTGCTCTGCGGGCCGGCGCCGTCGCTGATGCCCGCGTGCGCCGGCACCTCGCCGCGGCGCGCGACCAGGCGCTGCAGATCGGCGTCGCGCACCTGCGCCGCTGCCCACGCCGCCAGCAGCGTCACCGGCGCCGCGCAGTAGAACATCAGGCCGTACGAGGCCGAGGTCAGGTAGCCGCCGATGGCCGGCCCCAGCGCCCAGCCCACGTTGACGCCGATCTTCTGCAGGCCATAGGCGGCCACGCGGCGCTCGGGCGGGGTCAGGTCGGCCACCGCCGCCGAGGCCGCCGGCTCGAACAGCCCGCGCAGGGTGGCGTTGGAGATGACCAGCGCGGCCAGCACCGCGATCGACGCGTGGCGCTCGATGGCCAGCCCCAGCGCGGCCAGGTTGACCGCGCGCGAGCACAGCCCGGTCAGCATCACCACGCGGCGCCCGTAGCGATCCGCCAGCTCGCCCGCCAACCCCTGCGACAGCGCCGACGCCACCCCGGCCACGAAGTAGATCGCGCCATAGCCGAAGCCCGAGACGCCGCGGGTCTTGTGCAGGTAGACCGCCATGAAGGGCAGCACGATCGAGAAGCCGACGGTGTTGACCGCGCGCGCGAAGGCCAGCCAGTGCACGCGCCGATCGAGCGAGCGATACTCGGCGAAGGTGGTGCGGATGCGGGCCCAGGGCCCGCCGGAGGCCGGCGCAGCGGTCACGAGCGCCCCATGGTAGGCTGCCGCGCGTCATGAAGGTAGATCTGGTTCGCGAGTATCGCTTCGAGGCCGCCCACCGGCTGCCCAACGTCCCCCCCGGCCACCAGTGCCAGCGCCTGCACGGCCACAGCTTCAAGTTCGAGCTGACCATCACCGGCCCGGTCGACGCCCACACCGGCTGGTTCATCGACTATGGCGTGCTCGACGAGATCGTCGAGCCGCTGCGCAAGCAGCTGGATCACTACTACCTGAACGAGATCCCGGGCCTCGAGAATCCCACCAGCGAGCTGCTGGCGCGCTGGCTGTGGGACCGCATCAAGGCCAAGCTGCCGGTGCTCAGCGCGGTCACGGTGTTCGAGACCTGCGACTCGCGCTGCGTCTATCGAGGCGAAGAGTAGCGGGCCATGGCGCCCGGCATGTTCCAGGACGGGCCGCTGGCGCGCCTGCCGCACGGCATGCTGCCGGCCAGCGTGGTGACGCTGAACCTGTGGGGCGAGCAGGGGCCGTGGCCGCGTCGCCTCGAGCTGGTCGGCGACAACCTGCTGGCGCTGGGGGCCGACATCGTGGCCCTGCAGGAGGTCCGCGACGTCCCCGGCAAGGTGCCCAACCAGGCCGCGACGCTGGCGGCGCGCCTGGGCTTTCACCATGTCTTCGCGCCGGCGACGCCGTGGGGCGGCGGCGACGAGGGGGTCGCGTTGCTGTCACGCTGGCCGCTCGGCGAGGTGCGCCGGCTGCGGCTGCCGCACGCGGTGCCGCTGGAGACCCGCGTCCTCCTGTCGGCCGTGATCACCACGCCGGTGGGACCGGTGGGGGTGCACACCACGCACCTCAACTACCGCATGATGGATGGCGACAAGCGCGCCGCGCAGCTCGCTGCCATCGATCTCTACGTGCGCGCCTACGGCGAGGCCGGCGACCATCCGCAGCTCCTGTGCGGCGACCTCAACGCGGCGCCGCAGTGTGACGAGATTCGCTTCATGCGCGGGCGCCACAGCCTGGCGGGTCGGCGCACCTACTGGCAGGACGCCTGGGAGAGCCGCCACCCCGAGCACAGCGGCGAGGCGGGCTGGACCTGGTGCGAGGCCAACGCCTTCACCGCGCCGCTGGGCTGGCTGGAGCGCGACCGGCGCATCGACTATGTGCTGGTCGGGCAGGAGCGCAAGGACGGCCGCGGCCGCGTACTCGACGCGCGCGTGGTGCTGGATCAGCCCGTCGGGGGGGTGTGGCCGAGCGACCACTATGGCGTCATGGCCGTGGTCGCGCTGGGCCCGCCGCCGCCTCCCGCGACACCGCCAGCGCCACCGCCGCCCGCCGCCCAGCCCTGACCCGGGCTACTCCCAGCCGTACTGGTTGAGCTTCTTCCACAGCGTGGTGCGGTTGATCCCGAGCAGCTCGGCGGCGCGCCCCTTCTGGCCCTGACACAGCTCGAGCACGCGCCCGATGTGCTCCTTCTCGAGCTCCTCCAGCGACAGCCCCGCGAACGGGTAGGGCGCCGCGGCCTGCCCCGCCGCCGCGGCGGTGGTCGCCCGCGCCGCCGCCGGCCGGCCCGCGAAGTCGGCCGGCTCCAGCACCTCGCGCTCGGCCAGCACCACGGCGCGCTCGATGGCGTTCTCGAGCTCGCGCACGTTGCCGGGCCAGGGCTCGCCGCTCAGGAAGTCGAGCGCGGCCTGCGACAGCGTGGGCGCCGCGCGCCGCGCCTTGGCGGCGTGCTTGGCCGCGAAGGCCTCGGCCAGGAGCGGGATGTCCTCGCGGCGGTCGCGCAGCGGCGGGATCTCCAGCACGATGACCGCCAGCCGGTAGTACAGATCCTCGCGGAAGCGCCCGGCACGCGCCTCCTCACCGAGGACCCGGTTGGTCGCCGCGATGACACGCACGTCGACCTTCTGGGTCTCGGCGCCGCCCACCGGCTTGATCTCGCCCTCCTGCAGCACGCGCAAGAGCTTTGGCTGCAGCTCCTGGCCGAGCTCGCCGATCTCGTCGAGGAACAGGCTGCCCGAGTCGGCGGCCACGAACAGGCCGCGCTTGGCGGTGACCGCGCCGGTGAAGGCGCCGCGGACATGGCCGAACAGCTCGCTCTCCAGCAGGCTGCCGGTCAGGGCGCCGCAGTTGACGGCCACGAAGGGCCGCGCCGCGCGCGCGCCGTGGAAGTGGATGGCGCGCGCCACCAGCTCCTTGCCGGTGCCGCTCTCACCGACCACCAGCACGGTGGCCTCGCTGCGCGCGACCTTCTCGATGGTGGCCAGGAGGTCGCGCATCGGCCGCGACTTCCCGAGCAGGTCGCCGAAGGCCAGCTGGTGGCGCAGCTCGGCGTTCTCGCGGCGCAGCGCGCGCTCCTCGAAGGCGCGCGCGACGACCAGGCGCAGCTCCTCGGGCGAGAACGGCTTGGTCATGTAGTCGCGCGCGCCCTCCTTCATGCCGCGCACGGCGTTCTCGATCGACGGGAAGCCCGTCAGCAGCACCACCAGCGTCTCGGGGCGGGTCTCGCGCAGCTTCTTGCACACCGCGATGCCGTCGAGCTTGTCGGGGCCGCCCAGGTTGACGTCGCACAGCACCAGGTCGAACGGCGCGTCGGCGGCGCGAGCGACCGCCTCCAGCGCGGCCTCGCCGCTGTCGACCGCCTCCACGGTGTGGCCGGCGCGACGCAGGATGTCGCTGCACAGCGCCCGGATGCCACGCTCGTCATCGACCACCAGGATGCGCTCGGCCATGAGTCACGTTACCGCGGGAGCGGCCGGCAGGACCACCGTGAAGCGGGTCCCGGTCCCCGGCGTGCTGTCGCACTCCAGGCGACCACCGTGGCGCACCACGATCTCGCGCGACAGCGCCAGCCCGAGGCCGGTGCCCACCCCGGGCCCCTTGGTGGTGAAGAAGGGGTCGAAGATGCGCGGCAGATCGGCGGTCGCGATCCCGGGCCCGGTGTCCTCGAACACCACCTCGACGTGGTCGTCACGGAAGCGCGTGGTCACCGTCATGGTGCCGCCGCGCGCGCCGTCGCCGTCGCTGGCGGCCCCCATGGCTTGCGCGGCGTTCTGCAGCAGGTTGACGAAGACCTGCTCGATGCGCCGGGCGTCAGCGGCGATGCGCGGCAGCTCGGGATCCAGCGCGGTGTCGAGGCGCACGCGGCGCTTCTTGAACTCGGGCTGCATCAGCGACAGCGTGCGCGTGACCGAGGCGTTGACGTCGGTGGCGCCGAAGCGCCCCGGCTCGGCGCGGGCATAGTCGAGCAGGCCGCGCACGATGTCCTGGACCCGGCGCGCCTCCTCGGCGACCAGCGCCAGCGCCTCGCGGTCGGGCGCGTCACTGGGTCTGTCCTCCAGCAGCAACTTCGCATAGCCCAGGATCGACGTCAGCGGGTTGTTGATCTCGTGCGCGATCCCGGCCGCCATCAGCCCCACCGAGGCCAGCTTCTCGGAGCGCAAAAGCTCGCTCTCCAGGCGCGCGCGATCCGACAGATCCTCGTGCAGGATGACGGCGCCGCCGCGCTCCAGCGGGGCCACGCGCACGCGCAGGCGGCGCGCCTTGTCGGCCAGCATGGGCGTGCGCGCGTCGTCGCGGGTGACGTCCCAGGCGTCGCCGGCGGCGGCGTTGACGATGGCCTCGTACAGCGGCAGGTCACCGTCGCGCGCGGGCAGCTCGTCGCGCGCGACCCGGCCGACCAGCTCGGCGGCGCTGCGCCCGGTCAGCCGCTCCATGGCCGGGTTCAGGGTGCGCACCACGCCGTCGCCGTCGAGCGCGACCACGCCGATGGGCAGCCGCTCGACCAGATCGGCCAGGAGGCGCGTGGTCGCCAGCAGCTCGGCGCGTGTGCGCCCGAGGCGCGTGGTCATGTCGGCGAAGCGCGCCGCCAGCAGGCGCACCTCGTCGCCCCGCGGCAGCGCGGCCGCCGGGGCAGGGGAGGCGGAGGCCGTCGCCGCCGCCGGCCCGCCAGCTCCGCCAGGCCCGCCCGTCCCGCCCGTCCCGCCCGGCGGGTCGGGCGCCTCGGGTGCGGCCAGCGCCTCGACCTCCGCGGTCAGCCGGCGCAGCGGGCGCACCAGCTGCTTGGCCAGGAAGAAGCCCAGCAGCGCCGCCAGCGCCAGCACGCCGGCGCCGACCGCGATGGTGATGCGCGCGGTGCGGCGCGCCAGCGCGAAGGCCTGCACCGTGGGCTGCTCCAGCACGACCGACCAGCGCACCGCGCGGCTGGTGCCGCCGCCGAACAGCCACAGGGTGCGGTACACCGCGACCTGCTCGACGCCACGCGCGCGCAGGATGGCGTGGCCCTCCTCGGGTTCGGCCAGCGCGCGCGGCACGGCCGCCGACGGGCGGGCGCCCGTGTCGGCCTCGGCCTCGGCCTCGGCCGTCCGCGCGATGACCTGCCCGGCACCATCGATCACCAGCGCGCTGCCACCTTCACCCAGCCGCGCCTCGTCGAGCGCCGCCTGCACGAAGCCGAGCTCGACCTCCGCCACCAGCAGGCCGACCACGCCGCCGGTGCGCCCGCGGGTCTGCACCGCGATGGGCACCCGCGGCGAGCTGCCCGCGACCTCGCCGACATAGCCGCCATAGGTCAGCTCCAGCGGCGGCGCCCCCAGCGGATCACCAGCGACCCGCACCGGCACGCCATCGGGGCCCACGGTGAACAGCGCGCGCCGCACCGCCAGCGGCCAGACCCGCCCCAGCTCCGCCAGCAGGCCCTCGCCCGCGCCCGGCGTCGCCCCCGCGCGCACCCAGGCCTGCCCGGTCAGCTCCAGGCCCCGGCGCACCGCATCGAGGCGGCGCTCGATGTCATGGCCCAGCGCCCGCACCAGCGCGGCGCGCCCCTGCGACACCTCGCGCTCGACGTCGCGCGAGGCGTTCTCGACCGCCAGCACGCCCAGCACCACGGTGGGCACCGCCGCCACCAGGCACAGCGCCACCAGCAGGCGCGTGGTCAGCCCGAGCCCCTTGCCGCGCGCGCGCGCCGGCTCCGGCGCCGGGGGCGGCGCGGCGTGGCCTGGGCGCCCGGTCGTCACGGCGCCTCCAGCGCGGCCAGCCGGCGTCGCCAGCCGCGTGCGACGTCGACCAGCGCCTCGGCCGGGGTGGCCTCGCCGCGCAGCACCGCGCCCACCGCCGGGGTCAGATCATCGAACAAGGCCGACGAGATCTCGTGTCGCGGCAGCGTGCGCGCCGGGCACGCCGCCACGAAGGCCTGCACCACCGCAGGCGCCTCGCCGCGCGCCGACACCAGCGCCGGCGGCGCGAAGGTCTCGCGCGCGAAGCGCGCCGCCACCGGCGCCGACACCAGGTGTTCGACCAGGCGCCAGGCCCGCGCCGGCTCGCGCGAGCAGCGCCCGACCACCCAGATCTGCCCGACCACCGGCGCCGACGGCTGCCCATCCGGCGCCGCCGGGAACGCCGTCACCCGCACCTCCGCCCCGCCCAGACGCCCGAGCACCCAGGGCCCCTCGACCACCAGCGGCAGCTCGCCGCGCGCCAGCGCCGCCACCGGATCGTCCGCCAGCGCGCGCCCGCGCGCCAGCGCCGCCAGCCGCCCCAGCGCGCGCTGCGCCGGCGCCTCGTCGATCGACACCGTGCGCGCCGCCGGATCCACCAGCGCGCCACCCTCGGCGAAGATCCAGGGCAGGGCCCAGAAGCCGTCCGCCTCCAGCGCGACCCCACAGCGCGGCCCACCATCGGCGTCCGCCGCCACACAGCCGTCGACCAGCCGCTGGCCCAGCTCATCGAGCGTCCGCACCGCACCACCACTCGCGCCACCACCGCCACTCGCGCCGCCGCCACCGCCCCGCTCGATCACCGCCAGACACCCGAAGGTCTGCGCCACCCCGTAGCGCCGCCCCTCGTACTCCGCCAGCGCCGCCGCCGCCGGCTCGACCGCCGCGCCGCTCAGCAGCTCGGGCGGCGCCTCCGCCAGCAGCCCGCGCCGCGCCAGCCCCGGGATCCACGCCGCATCCACGCGCGCCACGTCCGGACACTCGTCACCGCCGCGCTCCAGCGCCGCGCGCAGCACGTTCTGCGCGCGCTCGAACGCCACCCCTCGCGTCGCGGCCCGCACCGGCGCCCCCGCCAGCGCCCGCCCCAGCGGCGCCGCCTCCGCCGGATCGAACGTGTGCCACAGCTGCACCTCGGCCCGCGGCGCCTCGCGCCGACAGCCGCCCGCCGCCACCACCAGCGCCGCGCACCATCCCAGCCACAGCGACGCCCGTGCGCGCATGCCCCCTCGTACCATGCGCCCGCCCGGTTCCGAAACGCTTCAGCTGAAACGCCCAGCGGCCCCGCATCGCCCCGCACACGTTTCAGCTGAAACGCCCAGCGGCCCCGCATCGCC